>NZ_MULI01000084.1 GCF_002939385.1 Streptomyces sp. MH60
CGCGGCCGTGGGCGTGCGCCGGACCCCGGCGGTGCGCCGCCCGGCTCCCCCGGCCCGCCGCACCGCCGGCGCCCGCGAGCGGATCCTCACCCACTCCCTGGGACGTCGCGGACCGCCGTGCCCGGTGACCGCCCTCGTGTGATCCGGCACCCGGTCCGCACGAGCAGCACCGAGCACGGCAGTCCCCCCCATACGTACTTCCGCACACCCCGTGTGCGCGTCCCCGGAGAGATCACCATCATGAGCAAGCGGAACAGCCAGGCGGCGAAGACGGCGGCCCGTGAGCGCCTGCGCCAGGAGCGCGAGCGTCAGGCCAAGCGCGACAAGGTCAGGCGGCAGGTCATCGTGGCCGCCTCCATCGTCGGCGTGCTGGCGATAGCCGGCGGCATCAGCTACGCCGTCGTGCAGGGCAACAAGCCGAGCGGCTGGGACAAGGCCGCCGAGGCGAAGGTGGTGGCCCCGGCCAACACCTCCGGCAAGGACGGCACCACCGTCGTCATGGGCGAGTCCAAGTCCGACAACCTCATCCACCTCTACGAGGACCCGCGCTGCCCGGGCTGCGCGGCGATGGAGCAGAGCATCGGCGAGACCGTCAACAAGGGCATGGCGGACGGCGACTACAAGCTGTCCTTCACCATCGGCACCTTCCTCGACGGCAACCTGGGCGGCGAGGGCTCGAAGAACGCGCTGAGCGCGCTCGGCGCCGCGCTGAACGTCAGCCCCGAGGCGTTCGTCGACTACAAGACCGCGCTGTACTCCACCAAGTACCACCCGGAGGAGTCCTCCGACGAGTTCGCCAAGGACGACTACCTGATCAAGGTGGCGAACACGGTCGACGCCCTGAAGAACAACAAGAAGTTCCAGGACGCCGTGGAGAAGGGCACCTACGACGCCTGGGCGATGCGGATGAGCAAGTCCTTCGACAAGGCCGAGGGCGTCCAGTCGACCCCGACCATCAAGATCAACGACAAGGTGGTCGAGACCCCGAGCACGCCCGACGCGTGGCAGAAGGCGCTGAAGGACGCGGGCGTCACCAAGTGACCCGGTGATCGTCGCCTGACGAGTGGGCGAACTTTCGGGAGTTCGCCCACTCGCGCGCGTACCGATCAGTAACCTGATCGGCCGTGACCAGCCCACACAGAGCGTCCCCCCACCACTACGCCCCCGAGAACGCCGGGAACCCGGCGAACCTCCGTACCCCGAGCCGCCGTACGGTCGTCAGGGCCGCGGCGGCCGGTGCGGTCCTGGCCGCCCCGCTCGCGGCGGCGCCGCCCGCCGGCGCGGCCGACGCGGCCCCCGCCTTCCTGCACGGCGTCGCCTCCGGCGATCCCCTGCCCGACGGCGTCCTGCTGTGGACCCGGGTGACCCCGGCGCCCGAGGCCGTACCCGGCTCCGGTGCCGGTCCGGACACCGAGGTGGGCTGGCTCCTCGCCACGGACAAGGCCCTCACCAACGTGGTCGCCAAGGGCTCCGTCACCGCGACGGCCGCCTCCGACCACACCGTGAAGGCGGACGTCCGCGGCCTGGCGCCCGCCACGGACTACTGGTTCCGCTTCTCCGCGGGCCCCACCGACTCCCCCGTCGCCCGCACCCGCACCGCCCCCGCGCACGACGCGGCCGTCACGGGCCTGCGCTTCGGCGTGGTGTCCTGCGCCAACTGGGAGGCCGGGTACTTCTCCTCGTACCGCCATCTCGCCGCCCGCGGCGACCTGGACGCCTGGCTGCACCTGGGCGACTACATCTACGAGTACGGCACCGGCGAGTACGGCACCCGCGACACCGTCGTGCGCCCGCACGCACCGGCCCACGAGATCCTCACCCTCGCCGACTACCGGATCCGGCACGGCCGCTACAAGACCGACCCCGACCTCCAGGCCCTGCACGCCACGGCGCCGGTGGTGGCGATCTGGGACGACCACGAGTTCGCCGACGACACCTGGTCGGGCGGCGCCGAGAACCACACCGAGGGCGCCGAGGGGAGCTGGGCGGAGCGGCAGAGTGCCGCCAAGCGGGCCTACTTCGAGTGGATGCCGGTGCGCCCGGCGATCTCCGGCACCACCTACCGGCGGCTGCGCTTCGGCAGGCTCGTCGACCTCTCGCTGCTCGACCTGCGCTCCTTCCGCTCGCAGCAGGTGGCGCTCGGCGACGGCGAGGTCGACGACCCGGACCGCACCCTCACCGGCCGCGCCCAGCTCGACTGGCTCAAGGCCCGGCTCGCGTCCTCCGACGCCACCTGGCGGCTGGTCGGCAACCCGGTGATGATCTCGCCGTTCGCGATCGGCTCGCTCCCCGCCTCGCTGCTCGGGCCGCTCGCCGAACTGCTCGGGCTGCCGAAGGAGGGCATCGCCCTCAACTCCGACCAGTGGGACGGCTACACCGACGACCGGCGCGAGCTGCTGGCCCACCTGCGCGCGCACGCGGTCCGCAACACCGTGTTCCTGACCGGCGACATCCACATGGCGTGGGCCAACGACGTGCCGTACCACGCGGGGACGTACCCGCTGTCCGCCTCGGCGGCCACCGAGTTCGTCGTCACGTCGGTGACCTCGGACAACCTCGACGACATCGTGAAGGTCCCCGAGGGCACCGTCTCGGCGGTCGCGGCGCCGGTGATCCGGGCCGCGAACCGGCACGTCCACTGGGTCGACACCGACCGGCACGGCTACGGCGTGCTGGACATCACCGCGGACCGGGCGCAGATGGACTACTACGTCGTCTCCGACCGCACCGACGCGGCGGCCACGTCCGCCTGGGCCCGCTCCTACCGCACGCGCAGCGGCACGCAGCGGGTCGAGCGCGTCTACGCCCCGGTCTGAGCCTCCCGCAGGGACTCGAGGAAGCCGAGCGCCACCCGCCAGGTGGCCTCGGCCGCCTCGGCGTCGTAGTCGGGCAGCTCCGGGTCGGTGTAGAGGTGACCGGCCCCGGGATACCTGTGCACCTCGACATCGGCACCGATCCGGCCCATCTGGAGGTACCAGGCGCTCAGCCAGTCGTCCGTCTCGAAGGGGTCCGGCTCGGCCACGTGCAGCTGGACCGGCAGCTCGTCGACCGAGGCGTTGGGCGCGAGGTCCGAGGTGCCGTGCAGGAGCAGCAGCCCGCGCGCCCGGTGGTCGCCGAGGGCGAGGGTCTGGGCGATGGAGGCGCCGAGCGAGAACCCGGCGTACACCAGCCCCCGCTCCGAGTAGGGCGCGGCGGCCAGCACGGCCCGCTTCAGCAGCTCCTCCCGGCCGATCCCGTCCTGATGGGCCATGCCCTCCTCGACCGAGTCGAAGGTCCGGCCCTCGTAGAGGTCCGGGGTCCACACCTGGTGCCCGGCTTCGCGCAGCCGGTCGGCGGCCTGCCGCACCGCGGGCCTCGGGCCGAGGGTCGAGTGAAAGAGCACGATGTTCATGAGGCCATGGTGCCAGCCGGGTGTGACGGGGTCGCGCGCGGTGATACCCCGCACACGACAGAGGTCACAGGTTCACGACGCCCTGCGGCCGGTTACGTTCGAGGGATGGAGACGATACTCCGCCCGCTGATCGTGGTCGGCGGCTCGGTCCTGCTGACCCTGGTCATCGGCTGGGCCACCGACCTGTTGCTGCGCAAGGCCGACGGACGCCACCCCGAGACACCACTGTGGGGGCTGCTGCGGCGTGCCCGCGTGCCCTACCAGATCGCGCTGTGCTCGGGCCTGCTGAGAGGGTCGTACGTCGAGGCCGGGGTGTTCCCCGAGCACCGGACCGGGGTCGGCCGGACCCTGACGCTGGCGCTGATCGGCTCGGTGGCCTGGCTGGTGGTCCGGATCGCCGCGGCGGTCGTCGAGACGTCCTACTCCCGTTACGCGCACGCCCACGCCGAGCGGGACCCGGCCCGGGTGCGCCGGGTGCGGACCCAGGTGTCGTTGATCATGCGGGTGGTCACGGCGATCGTCGGCGTGGTCGCCGTGTCGTCGATGCTGCTGACGTTCCCGGCGATGCGCGCCGCGGGCGCCTCGCTGCTGGCCTCGGCGGGCATCATCGGCATCGTCGCCGGTGTGGCCGCCCAGTCCACGCTGGGCAACCTGTTCGCCGGGTTCCAGATCGCCTTCGGCGACATGGTGCGCATGGGCGACACGGTCGTGGTGGACGGCGAGTGGGGCACCGTCGAGGAGATCACGCTGACGTACCTGACCGTACGCACCTGGGACGAGCGCCGGATCACGATGCCGGTGTCGTACTTCACCTCGAAGCCGTTCGAGAACTGGTCGCGCGGCACCCCGCAGATGACCGGGACCGTGTTCTGGCACCTCGACCACTCGGCGCCGCTCGACGCGATGCGGGAGCGGCTGCGCGACCTGCTGCGCGCGTGCCCGGCCTGGGACGGGCGCAGCTACAACCTGACCGTCACGGACACCACCCCGACCACCATGGAGGTGCGGGCCCTGGTGACGGCGAAGGACGCGGACGACATCTGGACGGTGCGGGTCGCGGTCCGCGAGGGGATGATCCGCTGGCTGGCCGACGAGCACCCCCACGCGCTGCCGCGGGTCAACACGGCGGACGCGGCCCCGCGCCCCTCCCGCGACGGCCTCCCGCACGCCCGCCGCTCCCACGACGCGGACGCCCGGCGTCCGTCCGGGGCGGGCTCCCGCCACTTCACGGAACGGCCGACGAAGAGCCGGTGACCGGCGCGGGGGCGCGCCCGCGGGTCAGCGCAGGCTGCGTACGTCGAGGTGGCGCAGGACCCGGTCGACGATCTCCGGGTCGGCGCCGGGCTCGCTGCGGGCGGCCAGCACCTCGTGCCGGGCGGCGCTGAGCATCTCGCCCTGGATGCGCCGGACCCGTTTGATCCGCCGCGCCCGCTGCTCCTGCGCCTCCCGCCGCTCCTCGTCGCCGAGGTCCGGGCTGATGCGTATGCCGATGTCGAAGGCGCGCCGCAGCATCTGCTCGGACAGCTCCTCCGGCAGTTCCTCCACCGACTCGATCTCCTTGAGCCGCTGCTTGGCCGCCCGGGCCGCCCGCAGCGCCAGGTCCCGCTCGAACTCCTGCTCCCGCTCGGTGTCCGCCCGCACCCCGAGCCGGCCCACCAGCCAGGGCAGGGTCAGTCCCTGCAGCAGCAGCGTGCCCATGATCACCCCGAACGCGATGAAGACGATCTCCTCCCGGTGCGGGAAGGGCGCTCCGTCGTCCGTCTCCAGCGGGATCGCCAGGGCCAGCGCGACCGAGGCCACGCCCCGCATCCCCGCCCACCACATGACCACCGTCTCCCGCCAGCTGGTCGGGATGTCCTCGTCCTGGTCCCGCCGGGCGTGCAGCCGCTGGGTCAGCCAGGTGGCCGGCAGCAGCCACAGCAGCCGGACCAGGACGACCACGACCAGGATGGCCCCCGCCCAGCCGAGCAGTTCCGTCCACCGGCCGGAGGCGGTGCGGACGGCGTTGTGCAGTTCCAGCCCGATCAGTCCGAAGGCCACCCCGGTGACCAGGGTGTCGACCACGTCCCAGACGGTGTGTCCGCCGAGCCGGGTCATCACGTCGTCGGCGTCGGAGGCGTACTCGGCGAGGAACATGGCGGTGGTGAGCACGGCGAGCACGCCCGATCCGTGCAGTTCGTCGGCGGCGACGTAGCTCACGAACGGCACCAGCAGGGTCAGCCCGATCTGCAGCGTCGGGTCGCCCAGCACGTCCATGAGCTTGTTGGAGCCCCAGCCCAGGGCGAGCCCGATCGCGACGGCGACGACGGCGGACAGCACGAGGTCGGACCCGGCCCGCCACGGCGAGAAGGAACCGCCGACCGCGGCGGCGATGGCCACGTGGTACAGGACGATGGCCGTCACGTCGTTGAAGAGCCCCTCGCCCTCCAGGATGGACACCAGGCGGCGCGGCAGCCCCAGTTGCCCGGCGACGGCGGTCGCGGCGACCGGGTCGGGCGGCGCCACCAGCGCGCCCAGTGCGAAGGCGGCGGCGAGCGGCAGCCCCGGCACGATCGCGTGGGCGACGGAGGCCACGCAGACCATGGTGACGAGGACCAGCGCGACGGCCAGCAGGAAGATCGGGCGTTTGTTGGCCGCGAACTGCCGCCAGGAGGTGCGCCGTACGGCGGCGTACAGCAGCGGCGGCAGCAGCCCGGGCAGGATCAGTTCGGGCGGGATGTCGACGTTGGGCACGAAGTCGAGCAGGGCCAGGACGATCCCGAGGAGCGTCATCAGCACCGGCGCCGGCAGCCCGAGCCGGGCACCGATCGGGACGCTCAGCAGGGCCCCGAGCAACAGCATGAACAACAGGGCCAGCTGATCCACGGTCACCGCTCCGGTGGGGTCTAGGGGCTGTGGTCTGGGCATTCACCCGGCGAACCCCAAGCCTGCCACGCCACCCGCCGCACCGGCCGGTTCGGCGCCCCCGCTACAGGGAGCGCCGCATCGCGCGGTGGGGGATCCCGGCGTCGGGGAACTCCGGTCCGTACGCCTGGTACCCCAGTCGCTCGTAGAAACCCAGGGCGTGGGTCTGCGCGTGCAGGTCCACGGCGGTGAGTCCCCGCGCGCGTGCGGCGTCCTCGACGGCCCGCACCAGCGCGGCGCCGACGCCCAGTCCGCGGGCGGCGGCGGTCACCGCGAGCCGGCCCAGGGAGCCGACGGCCGGGTCGCCGTCGCCGTTCTTCGCGACGGCGGCCGCACCGTGCAGCAGCCGGCCGGTGCCGAGCGGCACGCCGTCCTCGCGGAGGGCCAGGACGTGCACGGCATCGGCGTCGTAGGCGTCGTACTCGATGTCCTCGGGGACCTTCTGCTCGGCGACGAAGACGTCCTTGCGGACGGCGAAGCAGGCCTCGCGGTCGGCGGGGTCCTCGGCGACACGCACCTCGTAGGCGGCCGGGGCCGGGCTCGGGGTGCTCATCCGTAGGTCTCCTCGCGGACCAGGTCCAGGGCCTGCTGGAGGTCCTCGGGGTAGTCGCTGGCGTACTCGACCCAGTCGCCGGTGCCGGGATGCTCGAAGCCGAGCCGCACGGCGTGCAGCCACTGGCGGGTCAGGCGCAGCCGCTTGGCGAGGGTGGGGTCCGCGCCGTAGGTCAGGTCGCCGACGCAGGGGTGGCGGTGGGCGGCCATGTGGACGCGGATCTGGTGGGTGCGGCCGGTCTCCAGCTTCACGTCGAGCAGGGAGGCGGCGCGGAAGGCCTCGATGAGGTCGTAGTGCGTGACGGAGGCCTTGCCCTCGGCGGTGACGGCCCACTTGTAGTCGTGCTGCGGGTGGCGGCCGATGGGGGCGTCGATGGTGCCGCTGGTCGGGTCGGGGTGGCCCTGCACGAGCGTGTGGTAGCGCTTGTCGACCGTGCGCTCCTTGAACTGGCGCTTGAGCGAGGTGTAGGCGCGCTCCGACTTGGCCACCGCCATCAGGCCGGAGGTGCCGACGTCGAGGCGGTGCACGATGCCCTGGCGCTCGGCGGCACCGGACGTGGAGATGCGGTAGCCGGCGGCGGCCAGTCCGCCGATGACCGTCGGCCCGTTCCAGCCCGGGGACGGGTGGGCCGCGACGCCGACGGGCTTGACGATCACGACCACGTCCTCGTCGTCGTGCACGATCTCCATGCCCTCGACGGGCTCGGCGACCACCTGCACGGGCGCGGGCGCCTGCGGCATCTCGACCTCCAGCCAGGCGCCGCCGTGGACCCGCTCGGACTTGCCGACCACCGATCCGTCGACCTGCACCTTGCCCGCCGCGGCAAGCTCCGCGGCCTTGGTACGGGAGAAGCCGAATATGCGGGAGATGGCGGCGTCGACGCGCTCGCCCTCCAGGCCGTCCGGCACGGGCAGGGTACGGATCTCGGGAATCGTGCTCACCCGTCGAGTATGCCGGACGGCCCGGACACTCCCGAACGCGCGCTCAGTCCGGGTGCCCGCCCAGTCCCCGTACCCGCTCAGTCCTTGTGGACGGTCCCGTCCGGGTCCAGGCCCCGGAAGGAGAGGATCACGATCAGGATGCCGCCGCAGACGATCGCCGAGTCGGCCAGGTTGAAGACGGCGAAGTGCTTGGGCGCGATGAAGTCCACGACCGCGCCCTCGAAGACGCCGGGGGCGCGGAAGATCCGGTCGGTGAGGTTGCCGAGGGCGCCGCCGAGCAGCAGGCCGAGCGCGATCGCCCAGGGCAGGCTGCGGAGCTTGCGCGCGAGGCGGGCGATCACGACGATCACGGCCGCCGCGATCACCGTGAAGATGATCGTGAAGGCCTCGCCGAAGCCGAAGGCCGCGCCCGCGTTGCGGATCGCGGCGAACCTCAGCCAGTCGCCGATGATCTCGATCGGCTCGTGGTGCTCCAGCTTGGCGACCACGATCATCTTGCTGCCCAGGTCGAGCAGGTAGGCGAAGACGGCGACCGCGAACAGCACGGCGACCCGCCGCTTGCCGCGAGGGCGCTCAGGAGCCTGCTCCCGCTTCCGCTCCTGATCGGCCGCGGGCCGCTCCCGCCCGTCCCCCGCCGCGTCCGGGGTGTCCGGAGTACCGATGATGCGCTCCGCCTCTGCCACGTGAGTCCCTCAGCCTAGGTCCTTGACTGAGCACGAGGGTACGGCACACTTCCCGTCCCGGCCTCGGCTCAGTACCGGCGCTCCTGCTTCTGCTTGCACTCGACGCAGAGGGTGGCCCGCGGGAAGGCCTGCATCCGCGCCTTGCCGATCGGGTTGCCGCAGTTCTCGCACAGGCCGTAGGTGCCCGCGTCCAGACGTTCCAGGGCGCGCTCGGTCTGGGTGAGCACCTCGCGCGCGGTGGCGGCCAGCGCCAGTTCGTGCTCGCGCGTGATGTTCTTGCTGCCGGTGTCCGCCTCGTCGTCGCCCGCGCCGTCGCCGGAGTCCCGCATCATGCCCTGCAACGACCGCTCGGAGGTGTCGATCTCGGTGCGCAGCCGGTCGGCCTCGGACTCCAGCCCGCCGCGTGCCTCCTCGACCTCCTGCGGGGTCCAGGGTTCCTCGCCGGGGCGTACCGCGAGGTCACCGGGGTCCGCGGCGGTGCCGCGGGCCTTGGGAACAGCGGTCTTGGCCGCTGTGGCCGTGCCAGGGGTCTTCTTCGCAACCACCGTCGTGGCTCCCGTCTGCTCCGCGGCCTCGGCCGCGCCCACTTTCTTGGCCGTGCTCTTCTTGGCCGTGCTCTTCGTCGTGCTCTTCTTCGCCGCGGTCTTCTTGGCCCCGGTCCTCTTTGCCGGGCTCTTCCCCGCCCCCGCCTGCTCCGCGGGGTCCTGCTCCGCGGGGTCCTGCTCCGCGGCGCCCTCCTCGGCGGCGCTCTGCTTCGCGGCCGTCGTCTTCTTCTTCGCCACCATGGCCGCGGCCCCTTCACATATTGTGATCTTGCGCGCGAATCGTGCTGGGACGATAAATCGACTCCGCCCTCGCGGCAACGGGGCACGCCGCCCGATTCGCCCGCCCACCGTGCGCCACGCGGCGAGCATGCATGCGTTGTGCCCAGCTCCCCGCCCGGTAATCCGCCGGAAGCCCCCCGGCCCGACGGCTCGGGACCCGGACCCGGGACGGCGGCATTCGGGTCACACCGAAACCGGTCGGCCGCTGTCCGCCCGGCGCCGTACACTGGGCGCAGCGAAAAGCGTGGATGGGGACGAGTAGCGGCGTGAGCAGCCCAGAGCGACCCGGGGACGGTGTGAGCCCGGGGGCCGGCGCGACGTGAAGATCACCCCGGAGCCGCCGGAAGAAAGCCGTGACGGGACAGTCGCGGCGAGTAGAACCGGCTCGCGACCCCAATGAGGGGGCTCACCGGAGCACACGACGCACCGGCGGGCCAAGGAGGGTGGTACCGCGGGAGCACGGCTCTCGTCCCTCCGACGGAAGGCAGCACGTCCGCCGGAGGAAGCTCGTTGAATACGCAGCCGCAGTACCGCCAGGTGCCCGCCCAGGTCGACCTTCCCGCGCTCGAACACGCGGTGCTCGACTTCTGGCGTGAGCAGAAGATCTTCGCCAAGAGCCTGGAGCAGTCCGAGGGCCGCCCCGAGTGGGTGTTCTACGAGGGCCCGCCCACCGCCAACGGCATGCCCGGCGCCCACCACATCGAGGCGCGGGTCTTCAAGGACGTCTTCCCCCGCTTCCGCACGATGCGCGGCTACCACGTGGGCCGCAAGGCCGGCTGGGACTGCCACGGCCTGCCGGTGGAGCTGGCGGTGGAGAAGGAGCTGGGCTTCTCCGGCAAGCAGGACATCGAGGCGTACGGCATCGCCGAGTTCAACGCGAAGTGCCGCGAGTCGGTGACCCGGCACACCGACGCCTTCGAAGAGCTCACGACCCGCATGGGCTACTGGGCCGACCTCCAGGACCCGTACCGCACGATGGACCCCGAGTACATCGAGTCCGTCTGGTGGTCGCTGAAGGAGATCTTCAACAAGGGCCTGCTGGTCCAGGACCACCGCGTCGCCCCCTGGTGCCCCCGCTGCGGCACCGGCCTGTCCGACCACGAGCTGGCCCAGGGCTACGAGACGGTGGTCGACCCGTCCGTCTACGTCCGCTTCCCGCTGACCTCGGGCCCGCTGGCCGGCGAGGCCGCGCTGGTCGTCTGGACGACGACCCCGTGGACCCTGGTCTCCAACACGGCGGTCGCCGCGCACCCCGACGTCACCTACGTCGTCGCGACCAACGGCGCGGAGAAGCTGGTCGTCGCCGAGCCGCTGGTGGAGAAGGCCCTCGGCGAGGGCTGGGAGACCACCGGCCGGTCCTTCACCGGCGCCGAGATGGAGCGCTGGACGTACCAGCGCCCGTTCGAGCTGGTGGAGTTCCCGGAGCCCGCGCACTACGTGGTGAACGCGGACTACGTCACCACCGAGGACGGCACCGGCCTCGTCCACCAGTCCCCCGCCTTCGGTGAGGACGACCTCAAGGTCTGCCGCGCGTACGGCCTGCCGGTGGTCAACCCGGTCCGCCCGGACGGCACCTTCGAGGAGGACGTCCCGCTGGTCGGCGGCGTCTTCTTCAAGAAGGCCGACGAGAAGCTCACCGAGGACCTGGACACCCGGGGCCTGCTCTTCAAGCACATCCCCTACGAGCACAGCTACCCGCACTGCTGGCGCTGCCACACCGCGCTGCTCTACTACGCGCAGCCGTCCTGGTACATCCGCACCACCGCCGTCAAGGACCGCCTCCTCCAGGAGAACGAGAAGACCAACTGGTTCCCGGAGGCGGTCAAGCACGGCCGGTACGGCGACTGGCTGAACAACAACATCGACTGGGCGCTCTCCCGCAACCGCTACTGGGGCACCCCGCTGCCGATCTGGCGCTGCGAGGACGACCACCTCACGGTCGTCGGCTCCCGCGCGGAGCTGACCGGGCTGTCCGGCACCGACCAGTCGGCCCTGGACCCGCACCGCCCGTACATCGACGACGTGACCTTCTCCTGCCCCCAGGACGGGTGCGGGAAGACGGCCACGCGCGTGCCGGAGGTGATCGACGCCTGGTACGACTCGGGTTCGATGCCCTTCGCGCAGTGGGGCTACCCGTACAAGAACAAGGAGCTGTTCGAGAGCCGCTACCCGGCGCAGTTCATCTCCGAGGCCATCGACCAGACCCGCGGCTGGTTCTACACGCTGATGGCGGTCGGCACCCTGGTCTTCGACAAGTCGTCCTACGAGAACGTGGTCTGCCTCGGCCACATCCTCGCCGAGGACGGCCGCAAGATGTCCAAGCACCTGGGCAACATCCTCCAGCCGATCCCGCTGATGGACCAGCACGGCGCCGACGCGGTCCGCTGGTTCATGGCGGCCGGCGGTTCGCCCTGGGCGGCCCGCCGGGTGGGCCACGGCACGATCCAGGAGGTCGTCCGCAAGACGCTCCTCACGTACTGGAACACGGTCGCCTTCCAGGCCCTGTACGCCCGCACCTCGGGCTGGGCGCCGAGCGGGGCGGACCCGGCCCCGGCCGACCGCCCGGTGCTGGACCGCTGGCTGCTCTCCGAGCTGCACGCGCTGACCGACCAGGTGACGCGGGCGCTGGACGCCTACGACACCCAGCGCGCCGGCAAGCTGCTGTCCGCGTTCGTCGACGACCTGTCCAACTGGTACGTGCGCCGCTCCCGCCGCCGCTTCTGGCAGGGCGACAAGGCGGCGCTGCGCACCCTGCACGAGGTCGTCGAGACGGTCACCAAGCTGATGGCGCCGCTGACCCCGTTCATCACCGAGCGGGTCTGGCAGGACCTGGTCGTGCCGGTCACCCCGGGCGCGCCGGAGTCGGTGCACCTGTCGTCGTGGCCAAAGGCCGACCTCACGGCGATCGACCCGGAGCTGTCGAAGCAGATGGTCCTGGTCCGCCGCCTGGTCGAGCTGGGCCGTGCCACGCGCGCGGAGTCGGGCGTCAAGACCCGGCAGCCGCTCAGCCGCGCGCTGATCGCGGTGGCGGGCTTCGACACGCTCTCCCCCGAGCTGCACACGCAGATCACCGAGGAGCTGAACGTCGCGTCCCTCGCGTCGCTGAGCGAGGTCGGCGGCTCCCTGGTCGACACGACGGCGAAGGCCAACTTCCGGGCGCTGGGCAAGCGGTTCGGCAAGCGCGTCCAGGACGTGGCGAAGGCCGTCGCCGCCGCGGACGCCGCCGCGCTGTCCCTGGCGCTGCGCGAGGGCACGGCCTCGGTGGAGGTCGACGGCGAGACCGTGACGCTCGCCCCCGACGAGGTGATCATCACGGAGACGCCGCGCGAGGGCTGGTCGGTCGCCTCCGACTCGGGCGCGACGGTGGCGCTCGACCTGGAGATCACGGAGGAGCTGCGCCGCGCGGGCCTCGCCCGGGACGCGATCCGCCTGATCCAGGAGGCCCGCAAGAACAGCGGCCTCGACGTCGCCGACCGGATCGCCCTGCGCTGGACGGCCACGGACCCGGCGACGATCGCCGCCCTGACCGACCACTCCGGCCTGATCGCCGACGAGGTCCTGGCGGCGGACTTCGCCCAGGGCGAGGCGGACGACACGTACGGGGAGCCGTTCACGGACGAGGGCCTGTCCCTGGTGTTCCGCCTGCGCAAGCAGGAGCCGTAGCCCGAACAGCACAGAGGGGCCCGCATCCCTGGACCGGGATGCGGGCCCCTCTGTCGCAGCGGCACCCCGCGCGGCAAAAGGGAGGGCCCCGGGTCAGAAACCCGGGGCCCTCCCTGAACGTTGCCGAAGGCTACGCCGTACTACAGATCAGTTGTCGTCCTCGTCGATCAGGAACCCGCGCATCGGCGAAGGCGCCTGCCCCATCGGCGACGGCCCCTGGGGCCGCACCGGTGCCATCGGCTGGGTCATCGCCGGCGACATCTGCTGCTGACCGCCGTAGGACGGACCGGACTGACCCGGGCCGTTGCCCATCGACTGGTTGCCGCCGTAGGACGGCGCACTGGCGCCGGCCGGTGCCATCGAGGGCGCCGGGGACGGCGGCAGGGAAGCCGTCGCGGGCGTGCGCGGCGGGGCGAGCGAGTCGTCCGCCTGGGTCTCCAGCTGGCGCAGCTGCGACTCCAGGTAGGACTTCAGCCGCGTGCGGTACTCGCGCTCGAAGCCGCGCAGGTCCTCGACCTTGCGCTCCAGCGTGGCGCGGGCGGACTCCAGGGAGCCCATCGCGACGCGGTGCTTCTCCTGCGCGTCCCGCTCCAGGGCGTCCGCCTTGGCACGGGCGTCCCGCTCCAGACCCTCGGCACGCGAACGCGCCTCACCGACGATCTTGTTGGCCTCGGAACGGGCCTCGGCGATCGCCTGGTCGGCGGTCTGCTGGGCCAGCGAGAGCACGCGGGCGGCACTGTCGCCGCCGGGGCCACCCTGACCGGGCATGCCGGGACCACCGGGGCCCTGCGGGCCGCCCATGGGGCCGCCCATCGGACCGTGACCCATCTGGCCCTGCATCGGACCCGGGCCCTGGCCCATCGGCCCGGGACCCTGGCCCATCGGGCCGGGACCCTGCGGGCCACCCTGTCCGCCGGGGCCGGCGGGCAGCTGCGGGGCACCGCTCGGCAGCTGGGGCGGGCCACCCATGGGGCCACCCATCTGCTGCTGCGGCGGGCCCGATATTCCGGCGGGCACCGGAGCGCCGGGACCTCGCATGCCCTGCTGCGGCATGCCGCCCTGCTGCGGGGGATGCCCCTGCTGCTGGTGCTGCGGCGGCTGCTGCTGATCCTGCGGAGGTTCCGGAGGCTTGCGCATGTTCTGCTGGTTCTGCGCGGCCGCGCGCGTCGCCGCGGCCAGCTTGGCGCGCAGGTCCTCGTTCTCGCGGAGCAGCCGGGTCAGTTCGGCTTCGACCTCGTCGAGGAAGGCATCGACCTCGTCCTCGTCATAGCCTTCTCGGAGGCGGACGGTCGTGAACTGCTTGTTCCGCACGTCCTCGGGGGTCAACGGCATCTCTTCACCTCAACGTTGTCGTCGGCATTCGGCAAGCCCGTATCTCTCTCATCGATCACAGCCGGCTCACGATCGAGATCAGGATGTAGACGATGATCATCAGTACGAAGAAGGACAGGTCGAGCGCCACGCCCCCGAGACGCAGCGGCGGGATGAACCGCCGCAGAAGCTTCAACGGTGGATCGGTGACAGTGTAGGTGGCCTCCAGAACGACCACCATCGCCTTGCCGGGTTGCCACGAGCGGGCGAACTGGAAGACGTAGTCCATGACCAACCGGAAGATGAGCACGATGAGGAAGCACATCAGCGCGATGTAGACGACATCCAGGACCACGCTCATGACCTGTGCTTCCCTCTCCCCTGAACCATCTCTCGGACCCTTCCTCGGGCCCGTGTTCTTGCTCTGTACCGGTGGTGCGTCTCAGCTCTGGTTGAAGAACCCGCCCTCTGCGATGCGGGCCTTGTCCTCCGCCGTGACATCGACGTTAGCAGGAGACAGCAGGAACACCTTCTGCGTCACCCGCTCGATACTGCCGTGAAGACCAAACACCAAACCGGCCGCAAAGTCGACAAGTCGCTTCGCATCTGTGTCATCCATCTCAGTGAGATTCATGATCACCGGCGTGCCCTCACGGAAGTGTTCCCCGATGGTACGGGCCTCGTTGTAGGTCCGGGGGTGAAGTGTGGTGATCCGGTAGGGCTCTCGTTCGGACACGACCTTGGGCATGATGACCGGTGCGCTCTTTTCCAGGCTTGCGCGTTCTTGTGTGATGGACGCCACGGGCGCGATCCGCGCCGGACGGCCGGATTCCGCCGCGAGCGAAGAGGAACGGGGCATCGGCTCGCGCTGCGCGGGCGGTTGTACGACTCGTACCTCTTCGTCCCTTTGGGGCTGATGCGCACCATGTGACTGGTGCGCCGGTTCGTGGCGCCGGTGATCCCGCTCGGGTTCCGGGTCCAGTTCGGGTTCGAAGTCGTCGTCGGGGTCGAACCCCCGGCCGTCGTACCCATCGTCCTCCACGAGGCCGAGGTAGACCGCCATCTTGCGCATCGCGCCGGCCATGCTCTGAGTCCTCCGCTCTGTGGTGGATCTGCCGACGACTCCAAGTGCCTGCGATCCACGAGGTCGTTGCGTCCGCCTTTCGGCGGTAATGACCATATTTTCTGCTGTGGTCCGACTTCTTGGCGACGTTACCCGAGCCTGGGTCGGACTCCGAGTACCGCAGTGCCGACGCGTACATGTGTCGCTCCGGCGGCCACGGCCTGTTCGAGGTCCGCACTCATCCCCGCGGAGACCATGTTCGCAGCCGGATGGGTTCGGCGCACGTAGGTCGACAAATCCATGAGGTGCTCGAACGCCGCCTGTTGGCGTCCCGCGTACTCGCCGGTGAGCGGGGCCACGGTCATCAGCCCGTCGAACCGCAGCCCGTCCGATCCGGCGACCAGGTCGGCCAACTCTTCGATTCCGGCGGGCGCGACGCCACCGCGCTCCCCGCGCCCGCTCTCCCCCGCGTCCAGCGCGACCTGGAGGAGACAGCCCACCTCGCGGCCGGCCCGTACGGCCTCCTTCGACAGGGCCGTGACCAGCCTGGCCCGGTCGACCGACTGCACGACGTCGGCGTAACCGACCACGGAACGCACCTTGTTGGTCTGCAGCTGACCGACGAAATGCCATGAAAGCGGCAGGTCGGAGCAGGCGGCGGCCTTGGGTGCCGCGTCCTGGTCGCGGTTCTCCGCGACATGGCGCACCCCGAGTTCCGAGAGAATGCGCACATCGTCCGCGGGGTAGGTCTTGGTGACCACGATCAGGGTCACGTCCTCGCGCGGGCGGCCCGCGGCCGCGCAGGCGGCGGTGATGCGCTCTTCCACTTTCGCCAGGTTCGCGGCGAGTTCGTGCTTACGGTCCGTCATGCCCCATCAGTCCAGCCACACATAGCCCGCGAGCCGCCCGGTGGTGCGGTCGCGTCGGTACGAGAAGTGGTCCGCCGACTCCCGGGTGCACACCGGCGACTGCGCCCGGTCGCGCACCCCGAGGCGCGAGAGCTGCGCGTGCACTCCGGCGCCCACGTCGAGCGCCGGAGTGCCCCAACCGGTGTCGGCGTAGGCGGCGGGCTCGACGGCGGCCACCTCGGCGCGCATCTCCTCGGGCACCTCGTAGCACCGGCCGCACACGGCGGGTCCGGTGCGGGCGACGATCCGGGCGGGGTCCGCGCCCAGTTCGGTCATGGCCCGTACGGCGGCGGGGACCACCCCGGCGACCAGGCCGGGCCGGCCCGCGTGGGCCGCGGCGGCGACGCCGGCGACCGGGTCGGCGAGCAGGACGGGCACGCAGTCGGCGGTGAGGACGGCGAGGGCGAGACCGCGTTCGGCGGTGACGACCGCGTCGACCCGCGGGACCGGGCGGTCTCCCCAGGGCGCGTCGACCACGGCGACGTCGGCGCCGTGCACCTGGTTCATCCAGACCACCCGGGCCGGGTCGACGTCCAGCGACTTGGCCGCCAGCTCCCGGTTGGCCGTGACGGCGGCGGGGTCGTCACCGACCGCGCCGCCGAGGTTGAGCTCCTCGTACGGAACGGCGCTCACTCCGCCCCACCGGTCGGTGAAGCCGAAGTGCGCGCCGTTCACGGTGTCGCGCTGTCCTATCACTTCAGGAAGTCCGGCACGTCCAGTTCCTCGGCCGCGCTGTCCGAGTAGGTCCGCGACGGCGGGACCGGCGGCGGCGAGACCGGCGGCAGGTCGGCGACCGGCTCCGGCGCGGGCGCCTGCTCGGGCTCCTCCTTCGGCTTGACGCTGC
Organism: Streptomyces sp. MH60; assembly: GCF_002939385.1. GTDB lineage: Bacteria > Actinomycetota > Actinomycetes > Streptomycetales > Streptomycetaceae > Streptomyces. Next base: position 17,086 of record NZ_MULI01000084.1, read on the forward strand.
CGAGCGAGCCGAAGGACGGGCGGCTCTCGGACTGACGGGCCGGGGTGGGCTCCTCGCGCTTGGCCGAGGAGGACCCGAGGACGTTGTCCCGCTTGGACGGCGGCTGGCCCCCGTCGAAGCCGGCCGCGATCACGGTGACCCGTACCTCGTCGCCGAGGGCGTCGTCGATGACCGCGCCGAAGATGATGTTGGCCTCGGGGTGGGCGGCCTCGCTGACCAGCTGGGCGGCCTCGTTGATCTCGAACAGGCCGAGGTCGGAGCCGCCGGAGATGGAGAGCAGCACGCCCCGGGCGCCGTCGATGGACGCCTCGAGCAGCGGCGAGGAGATCGCCATCTCGGCCGCGGCCACCGCGCGGTCGTCGCCGCGGGCCGAGCCGATGCCCATGAGCGCGGACCCGGCCTCGGACATGACCGACTTCACGTCGGCGAAGTCGAGGTTGATCAGGCCGGGGGTGGTGATGAGGTCGGTGATGCCCTGCACACCGGAGAGCAGCACCTGGTCGGCGGACTTGAACGCGTCGAGCACGCTGACCTGGCGGTCCGAGATGGACAGCAGGCGGTCGTTGGGGATGACGATGAGGGTGTCGACCTCTTCGCGGAGTTCGGCGATGCCGTCCTCCGCCTGGTTGGCCCGGCGCCGTCCCTCGAAGGTGAAGGGGCGGGTGACCACGCCGATGGTGAGGGCGCCCAGCGAGCGGGCGATGTTGGCCACGACGGGCGCGCCGCCGGTGCCGGTGCCGCCGCCTTCACCGGCTGTCACGAAGACCATGTCGGCCCCCTTGAGGACCTCCTCGATCTCCTCGCGGTGGTCCTCGGCGGCCTTGCGGCCGACGGCCGGGTTGGCTCCGGCGCCGAGTCCGCGGGTGAGTTCGCGGCCGACGTCGAGCTTGACGTCGGCGTCGCTCATCAACAGCGCCTGCGCGTCGGTGTTGATGGCGATGAACTCGACGCCCTTGAGACCGACCTCGATCATCCGGTTGATGGCATTGACACCACCGCCGCCGACACCGATGACTTTGATGACTGCGAGGTAGTTCTGCGGTGCTGCCACGTCGAAGGCCTCTCGCCTCGAGTTACGTGTCGCCCGGTCACCGAAGCTCTGATGCCCCCGCGACCCGACGACTGATGCCGATTGGGACGGTCCGTAGCGCCGACCCGAACCCTAACGCTGAAGTTTAGGGTTACCAGTGTGTCTGTTCCTTGGACTCTTCCGAACAGGACACTAAGTCGACAAGTGGCGCACGTTCAACGAACACGCCGAACCTCCCGTTTTTCTTTTCACCCTATGTGATCAGCCGTAGCGCTGCCCAACCAGGGTGCTGGCCTGCGCGTATACCCGTCAACTCCCCGATGACGCCGGGGCGGTGGGGACACTCACGTCGAAGTGCCGCGCACCCGGCGTCGCTTTCATCAGCGCGGTGAGCGCGCGGGCTTTGCGTTCACCCTGCTCGCCGCTCCCCCACGACACGGTCCTCCCGCCGCTCAACTCCAGCGAGATGTCGTCGTAGGAACGGACCTTGACGACCCGTGTGGCCCGGGCGACCTTGGCCGGGAGCCGGCCGGCCACCCGCACCGCCGCGCGCACCAGGCGGTCGTCGTCGAAGCGGCGCAGGCTCGCCGCGGCGGAGCCGGAACGGGCGGGTTCCAATTCCAGCGCGGGCACGCCTTTCGGAGCCTTGGAAATCGTGGCGAAACGGACGCCTTCATCGTCCACTTCCACGAAGTTTCGGCCCTTTTGGGCAATCAGGACCGGGGTACGCTCGGTCACTTTCAGTCCGATTCCGTGCGGCCAGGAACGCTCCACCTCGACCTCGTCAATGCGGGGCAATTTCCGGCGCAGCCGGGCCTCGACCGCTTTCGTGTCGACCGAGATCAGCGGGTCCCCGACCGGCACGTCGGCGGCCTCGCGCACCTGAGCGGGCGTCAGAACACGCGTGCCCGAGACGGACACGTCTTCGAGACGCGTCCAGTTCGAGCCGTAGAGCACCCAGACCGTTCCGCCCGCGACGAGCACGAGCGCGACGGCGAGGATGATGATCGTACGAAGGCGGGGCGGCCGGAAGCGGCGGGCCCGGGGCGGGCCGGACGACTCCTCCTGGCGTGCGCCGCGCTCAGCGGTGGTCGGTCCGGCCACTCCCCTGCCTTCCGTCAGACGTGTCTAGCGGCGCGCGCGGGCGGCGATCGCCTCGTACACCATGCCGACGAGGAGGTCGTCGGCGTCCCGGCGGCCGAACTCGGCGGCGGCACGGGACATCTCGTACAGCCGGTGCGGATCGGCGAGCACGGGCAGGACGTTCTGCTGGAGCCACTCGGGCGTGAGTTCCGCGTCGTCGACCAGCAGCCCGCCGCCGGCCTTGACCACCGGCTGGGCGTTCAGCCGCTGTTCGCCGTTGCCGATGGGCAGCGGGACGTAGGCGGCCGGGAGCCCGACGGCGGAGAGTTCGGCGACGGTCATCGCGCCCGCGCGGCAGAGCATCATGTCGGCGGCGGCGTACGCGAGGTCCATCCGGTCCAGATAACTTACCGGGATGTACGGGGGCATCCCCGGCATCTGGTGGACCTGCGGCAGTTCGTTCTTGGGGCCGACCGCGTGCAGGATCTGGATCCCGGCCTGCTGGAGCCAGGGCGCGACCTGCTGGATCACCTCGTTGAGGCGGCGGGCGCCCTGCGAGCCGCCGGTGACCAGCAGCGTCGGCAGGTTGGGGTCGAGCCCGAACATCGCGCGGGCCTCGGGACGCGCGGCGGCGCGGTCCAGGGTGGCGATGGAGCGGCGCAGCGGGATGCCGATGTAGCGGGAGTTGCGCAGCTTGCTGTCGGGAGTGGAGACGGCGACCTGGGCGGCGTAGCGAGAGCCGATCTTGTTGGCCAGACCGGGGCGGGCGTTGGCCTCGTGGACGACGATCGGCACGCCGAGCCGCTTGGCCGCGAGGTAGGCGGGCAGCGCCACGTAACCGCCGAAGCCGGCCACGGCGTCCGCCTTGGTGCGCTCCAGGATCTGCTCGGTCGCCTTGATGGTGCCGCGCAGCCGGCCCGGGACGGTGATCAGTTCGGGGGTGGGCTTGCGCGGCAGCGGTACGGCCGGGATCAGCGCCAGCTCGTAACCCCGCTCGGGCACCAGGCGGGTCTCCAGGCCGCGTTCCGTGCCCAGGGCCGTGATCCCCACGGTCGGATCCTGCCTGCGCAGGGCGTCCGCGAGGGCGAGCGCGGGCTCGATGTGGCCCGCGGTTCCTCCGCCGGCGAGTACGACATGCACCGAAATTCACCGCTCTCCGGACGAGCGCGCCGCCGAGGCGCGCCGTCGCATCGTGTTCCAACTCCCAGGGCGCCGCTTGGCCGCGGGTCCCCTGGCTCCCCGCTTTCTACCAAAGCGAGGTTGCCGCAACGCAAGCGCCGCCCGCGCACCGGGTTCATCACGCGCGAACGCGATCAGCAGACCGATGGCGAACATGGTCGGCAGCAGGGCGGAACCCCCGTAGGAGAACAGCGGGAGCGGGACACCGGCGATCGGCAGCAGCCCGAGGACCGCACCGATGTTGATCACGGCCTGGGCCGTGATCCAGGTGGTCACACCTCCCGCGGCATACCTCACGAAGGGGTCCTCCGTGCGTCCGGCCACGCGGATACCCGCATAGCCTAGGGCCGCGAAGAGGGCGAGCACCGACAGCGTCCCCGCCAGGCCCAGTTCCTCACCGGTGACGGCGAAGATGAAGTCGGTGTGCGCTTCGGGGAGTTGGCCCCATTTCTCCACACTGGCACCGAGCCCGGATCCGAACAGTCCGCCCGAGGCGAGGGCGTAGATGCCGTGCACGGCCTGCCAGCAGGAGTCGCCGGGGCCCGGGTCGGTGGCACCGAGGCAGTTGAGCCGGGCCATGCGGTTCGCGCTGGTCTTGATGAGGATGAAGCCGAGCAGCAGGGCGATCGAGAGCACGCCCGCGAACAGCCGGGTGGGCGCGCCGGCCAGCCACAGCAGACCGAACAGGATCGCCGTGAGGATGATCGCGGTACCCATGTCGCCGCCGATCATGATCAGCCCGAGCAGCATGAACGCGGCCGGCACCAGCGGCACCAGCATGTGCTTCCACTGGGTCAGCAGCTTCTTGTCGTGCTTGCGCGCGAGCAGGTCCGCGCCCCACAGCACCAGGGCCAGCTTGCCGAACTCGCTGGGCTGGATCTGGAAGGAGCCGCCCAGCGAGATCCAGTTCTGGTTGCCGTTGACCGCGACTCCTATCCCCGGCACCTGGACCAGGATCATCAGGAAGACGGCCCCGGCGAGGATCGGATAGGCCAGCGCGCGGTGGAGTTTGACCGGCATCCGCATGGCGGCGACCATGAGGCCGGCGCCGATGAGCGCCGCGAGCGCCTGCTTGCGGAAGAAGTACGAGCCCGGCAGCGAGAGCTGGAGCGCGGTGATCTGGGACGCCGAGTAGACCATCACCAGGCCGAGCACGGTGATCAGCAGACTGCCGCCGAAGATCAGGTAGTACGCGGTGAGCGGCCGGTCCCAGGCGCGGCGCAGCCGGTGGTAGAGGCGGAGCACGGGGTTCTCGTGCGGCGGCCCCGGTGTGACGGGTCGCCTGACGGACCGCTGTACGGGCGGGCGTCCGGTGCGGCTCTGGGGACTACCGGGCATCGCGGCCTCCGCTGTCCTTCGGCATGGACCGTCCCACGCGTCCTCCCGAGTTCACCCGGCGGCAGGAGGCGGCCGGGTCAGGCGCCGAGTTCGCGAACGGCCTGCGCGAACGCGTCACCGCGCTGGTTGTAGTTGGTGAACATGTCCATGGAGGCACAGGCCGGTGCCAGCAGCACCGTGTCGCCGGGCCGGGCGAGCCGCCGCGCCTCCTGGACGGCCTGGAGCATCGCACCAGTGTCGGTCCGGTCGAGGTCGACCACGGGTACTTCGGGCGCGTGTCGCGCCAGGGCTTCGCGGATCAGGGCGCGGTCGGCGCCGATGAGGACGGCGCCGCGCAGCCGCTTGGCCGCGCCCGCGACCAGTTCGTCGAAGGTCGCGCCCTTGGCCAGTCCGCCGGCGATCCACACGATCGACTCGTAGGCCGCCAAGGAGGCTTCGGTGGCATGGGTGTTGGTGGCCTTGGAGTCGTCCACGTACGCCACCCCGTCCACGTCGGCGACGTGCGCGATGCGGTGGGCGTCCGGGGTGAAGGCGCGCAGCCCGTCCCGCACGGCGGCGGCACCGACGCCGAAGGCACGGGCGAGGCCCGCGGCGGCAAGAGCGTTGGCGATGTTGTGCGGGGCCGGCGGGTTGACGTCGGAGACCTCGGCGAGTTCCTGGGCGTTCTTCTGCCGGTCCTCGACGAAGGCGCGGTCCACCAGGAGGCCCTCCACGACGCCGAGTTGGGAGGGGCCGGGCGTGCCGAGCGTGAAGCCGACCGCCCGGCAGCCCTCCTCGACGTCGGCGGCGCGGACCAGGTCCTCGGTGGACGGTTTGTCGGTGGCATCGACGTTGTAGACGCAGGCGACCTGGTTGCCTTCGTAGATACGGCCCTTGTCGGCGGCGTAGGCCTCCATCGAGCCGTGCCAGTCGAGGTGGTCCGGGGCGAGGTTGAGCACGGCGGCGGAGTGGGCGCGCAGGGAGGGCGCCCAGTGGAGCTGGTAGCTGGACAGCTCCACGGCGAGGACGTCGTACTCCTCCTCGCCGGTGACCGCGTCCAGCAGGGAGACGCCGATGTTGCCGACGGCGGCGGTGCGCAGACCGGCCGCCTTCAGGATCGACGCGAGCATCTGGACGGTGGTGGTCTTGCCGTTGGTGCCGGTGACGGCCAGCCAGGGGGCGGGCTTCCTGCCGTCCAGGCCGCGCAGCCGCCAGGCCAGCTCCACGTCGCCCCAGACCGGGACGCCGGCCTGCCGGGCCGCCGTGAACAGGGGCTTGGTGGGCTTCCAGCCGGGTGCGGTGACGATCAGCTCGGTGCCCTCGGGAAGCGTGTCCCCGTCGCCCAGGCGCACGGTGACGCCGAGCGCCTCCAGTTGAGCCGCCTGCGCGCGCGCCCGCTCGTCGTCGCCGTCGTTGACGACGATGACGTGCGCGCCGAGCCCGTGCAGCACCTTGGCCGCCGGGACGCCGGAGACGCCGAGTCCGGCGACGGTGACGTGCTTGCCGGTGAATTCCGAAGGCACCGAGGAGGTCACTTGTCCGTTGCCCATCCCGCGTAGAAGAGGCCGAGTCCGACGATCACACAGATGCCCTGGATGATCCAGAAACGGACCACGACAAGGACCTCGGACCAGCCTTTGAGTTCGAAGTGGTGCTGGAGTGGCGCCATCCGGAAGACCCGCTTGCCGGTGAGGCGGAAGGAGCCGACCTGGATGACCACCGACATGGTGATCAGGACGAACAGGCCGCCGAGGATGGCCATCAGCAGTTCGGTGCGCGAGCAGATCGCCAGACCCGCCAGCACGCCGCCGAGCGCGAGCGAACCGGTGTCGCCCATGAAGATCTTGGCCGGCGAGGTGTTCCACCACAGGAAGCCGAGGCAGGAGCCCATCAGCGCGGACGCGACCACCGCCAGGTCGAGCGGGTCTCTCACCTCGTAGCAGGCGCCCGGGTTGGTCAGGGTCAGCGCGTTGGCGCAGGACTCCTGGAACTGCCAGACGCCGATGAAGGTGTAGGCGCCGAAGACCAGGACGGAGGCGCCGGTGGCCAGGCCGTCCAGGCCGTCGGTGAGGTTCACGCCGTTCGACATCGCGAGGATCATGAACAGCGCCCAGATGACGAACAGCACCGGGCCGATGGTCCAGCCGAAGTCGGTGATGAACGACAGCTTCGTGGACGCCGGGGTGTTGCCCCGGTTGTCCGCGAACTGCAGCGAGAGCACGGCGAAGCCGATGCCGACGATCAGCTGGCCGGCCATCTTCGCCTTGGCCCGCAGGCCCAGCGAACGCCGCTTGACGATCTTGATGTAGTCGTCGAGGAAGCCGACCAGGCCCATGCCCACCATCAGGCCGAGCACCAGCAGACCGGAGAAGGTCGGCCCCGCGTCGATGTCGGGGTCCAGATAGCTGGTGATGCCCTTGGCGAGGAAGTACGCGGCGACCGTCGCGAAGATGAAGGCGATGCCGCCCATGGTCGGCGTACCGCGCTTGCTGGCGTGCTCGCGCGGGCCGTCGTCGCGGATGTACTGGCCGTAGCCCTTGCGGGCCAGGAGCTTGATCAGCAGCGGGGTGCCGACCAGCGTCAGGAAGAGGCCAATGACTCCTGCGAACAGGATCTGCTTCATCATCGGGCGGCAACCTCACCCTCGGTGCCGGTCTCGAGCAGCGCCGTGGCGACGCTCTCCAGACCCACCGAACGGGACGCCTTCACGAGCACGACGTCCCCCGGGCGCAACTCGCTGCGCAACAGGTCGACCGCCGCCTGTGCGTCGGACACGTGCACCGACTCCTCACCCCACGAACCCTCGTTATATGCGCCCAGTTGCAGCCATTGGGCTTCCCTGCCCCCGACCGCGACGAGCTTGCTGACGTTGAGCCGGACGGCGAGCCGTCCGACCGCGTCGTGCTCGGCGAGCGCCTCGTCCCCGAGCTCGGCCATCTTGCCGAGCACCGCCCACGTACGACGCCCCTTGCCGATGGCCACGAGGGCACGCAGCGCGGCCTTCGTGGACTCGGGGTTCGCGTTGTAGGCGTCGTTGACGACCGTCACGCCGTCCGGGCGCTCGGTGACCTCCATCCGCCAGCGGGAGAGGGAGCCCGCCTCGGAGAGCGCGGTGGCGATCTCGTCTGCGGACATGCCCAACTCGTGGGCGACGGCGGCCGCGGCGAGCGCGTTCGACACGTGGTGCTCACCGTACAGGCGCATGGTCACATCGCTTGCACCGGAGGGTGTGTGAAGGCTGAAGGAAGGCTGTCCGGTGTCCGTGAGTCGCACGTTCTCGGCGCGAACGTCCGCTTCGCCGGACTCTCCGAAAAGGATCACCTTCGCCTTCGTTCGGGAGGCCATGGCCCGTACGAGGGGGTCGTCCGCGTTGAGGACCGCGGTGCCGCCCTCCTCGGCCGGCGGCAGCGCCTCGACCAGCTCGCCCTTGGCCTGGGCGATCTGCTCCCGGCCGCCGAACTCGCCGATGTGCGCGGAGCCCACGTTGAGGACGAGGCCGATCCGCGGCGGGGTCAGCTCGCACAGGTACCGGATGTGGCCGATGCCGCGGGCGCCCATCTCCAGGACGAGGAACTTCGTCTCGTCGGTGGCGGTGAGCGCGGTGAGCGGCAGCCCGACCTCGTTGTTCATGGAACCGGGCGTGAAGACCGTGGGCGCCTTGCGGCGCAGGACCTGGGCGATCAGGTCCTTGGTGCTGGTCTTGCCGGCCGACCCGGTGAGGGCCACGAGGGTGGTGCCGAGGCGTCGCACGACGTGCCGGGCGAGGGCGCCCAGGGCGGTCTGGACGTCGTCCACGACGATCGCGGGCACGCCGACGGGGCGGGAGCCGAGGACGGCCACCGCTCCCGCTTCGACGACCTGTGCGGCGAAGTCGTGGCCGTCCACCCGTTCGCCCACGAAGGCGACGAAGAGGCTGCCGGGCCCCGCTTCCCGGGAGTCCCGGACGACCGGCCCGGTGACGGCGGCGGACGCGTCCGGTATGTCGTGCATCCGCCCGCCGACGACTTCTGCGATCTCGGCGAGTGAGAGGGTGATCACAAGTTCGTCCCCTGCATCGGGATCAGGATCGGCTGGATCATTCGGGATCTCATCCCTGGGTCTTCTGGATGGCTTCGCGCAGCACCTGGCGGTCGTCGAAGGGACGGACGACCCCGGCGATGTCCTGGCCCTGCTCGTGGCCCTTGCCGGCCACCAGCACCGTGTCGCCGGGCCGGGCCCGGGCGACGGCGGCGGCGATCGCGGCGGCCCGGTCCTCGAAGACCTGCACCTCGCCGCGTTCGTGCGCGGGCACGGACGCCGCGCCCTGGAGCATGGTGGCGAGGATCGCGAGGGGATCCTCGGAGCGCGGGTTGTCGGAGGTCAGTACGGCGGTGTCGGCGAACCGGGCCACAGCGGCGCCCATCGGCTCCCGCTTGGTGATGTCCCGGTCGCCGCCGCAGCCGAGCACCACGTGCAGCCTGCCCTCGGTGACCTTGCGCAGGGCCCGCAGCACCGACTCGACGGCGTCGGTCTTGTGGGCGTAGTCGACCACCGCGAAGAACGGCTGGCCCTCGTCCACGCGCTCCAGCCGGCCCGGCACGCCCGGTACGGCGGCGACACCGTCGGCGGCGCTCTGCGGATCGAGTCCGGCGGCGGCCAGGGCGACGATCGCGGCGAGGGTGTTCGCCACGTTGAACGGCCCGGCCAGCGGCGACCTGGCGGCGATCCGCTCGCCCTTCGGCCCGAGCACGGTGAACGTGGAGTCCAGCGGGCCGACCTCGACCTCGTCGGCGCGCCAGTCGGCGTCGGGGTGGCCCTCGGCGGAGTAGGTGACGACCGGGACGGTGGCCTCGTTGGCGAGGCGCCGCCCGTACTCGTCGTCGACGTTGACCACGCCGAGTCTGCTGCGCCTGGGCGTGAAGAGCTGCGCCTTGGCCTGGAAGTAGTCCTCCATGCCGGAGTGGAACTCCATGTGCTCCGGGCTGAGGTTGGTGAAGACCGCGATGTCGAAGACGCAGGCGTCGACGCGGCCGAGCACCAGGGCGTGGCTGGAGACCTCCATGGCGACCGCCTCGGTGCCGCGCTCGCGCATCACCGCGAACAGCGCCTGGAGGTCGGTGGCCTCGGGCGTGGTGCGCTCGGACTTGATGCGCTCGTCGCCGATGCGCGTCTCGACCGTGCCGATCAGGCCGGTGGACTTCGCCGTGCGCAGGCCGCCCTCGACGAGGTAGGCGGTGGTGGTCTTGCCGGAGGTGCCGGTGATGCCGATCTGGAGCAGGTCGCGGCCGGGGTGGCCGTAGATCGTCGCCGCCAGCTCGCCCATCCGCGCGCGCGGGTCGTCGACGACGAGCGCCGGCAGACCGGCGGCCGCGGCGCGCTCCGCGCCGGCCGGGTCGGTCAGCACGGCGACCGCGCCGAGGCCGGCGGCCTGGGTGACGAAGTCGGCGCCGTGCAGGCGGGCTCCGGGGAGGGCGGCGTACAGGTCACCGGGGCGGACGGCACGCGAGTCGTGGGTGATGCCCGTGACCTCGGCGGAGCCGTCCGGCGCGGCGACACCCAGCTGATCGGCGAGTTCCGCGAGGGGTGTGGCGGAGATCCGCACCGGCCGGGGCGGTCCCGGGTATGTCACGGGGTGGCCCTTCTGGGTGGTTTGGGACTGATCAGGGTGTGGCACGGCGGTGAGCGTACCGGCAGTACCCGCTTCCCGGCGAAGCGAGGGCTGGGGGGCGCCCTGGGAGGCGCTCTGGTTCCCGGGGTCCGGGGTGATCGTTGTCACGGGTGGTTCCTGGTGGCTCGGTACTGAAACGGCGCTGGCTCGGTACGGGCTCGATGCGGGGGGCGGGGCGGTACGGCTCAGGGTTTGAAGGCGACCGGGAGCCTCGCGGGGGTGGCCCCGGTCGGCGGGACCTGGAGGGTCTTCAGGGCGAACTCCATGACCTGCTTGTAGATGGGGCCGCAGATCTGGCCGCCGAAGTAGCTGCCCTCGGTGGCGTTCTGGATGGCGCAGTAGACGGTGACGCGGGGCTTGTCGGCGGGGGCGAATCCGGCGAACGACGAGGTGTAGCCGTGGTACTTGCCGGTGGCCGGATCCACCCGGTTGGCCGTGCCCGTCTTGCCCGCCACCCGGTAGCCGGGGATGCGGGCCTTGGTGCCGGTGCCCTCCTCGTCGTCGACGACGGACTCCAGCATCTGCGAGAGGGTCTTGGCGGTCTTCTCGCTGGTCACGCGGGTCTTCTCGGGTTCGGGGGCCGGGGTGAAGCGTCCGTCGTCGCCCTTCGTGCCACGGACGAGCGTGGGTTCGATCCGGACGCCGCCGTTGGCGATGGTCGAGTAGATCGAGGCCGCCTGGAGCGCGTTCAGGGAGACGCCCTGGCCGAAAGGAATCGTGTACTGCTGCGAGGTCGACCACTGGCCGGGCGGCGCGAGGATGCCCTTGGTCTCCCCCGGGAAGCCGAGGCCGCTGTAGTCGCCGAGGCCGAACTTGCGCAGGTAGGAGTAGAGCACCTTGTTGGCCTCGGCCTGGGTCTTGCCCAGTTCGCCGGTGGCCATGATCGTGCCGATGTTGCTGGACTTGGCGAGCACGCCGTTGAGCGTGAGGTACCAGGTCGGGTGGTCGATGTCGTCCTTGAAGAGCCGGTCGCCGCGCTTGAGCCGGTTGGGGACGGTGATGTGGGTGTCCGGAGTGGCGACGTTCTCCTCCAGCACGGCCGCCATCGACAGCACCTTGGCGGTGGAGCCCGGTTCGAAGGCGTCCTGGAGCGCGGCGTTGCCCAGCGCCGCGGGGTCGGCGTGGGCGAGGTCGCCCGGGTCGAAGCCGGGCGAGTTGGCCATGGCGAGGATCTCGCCGGTGGTCGTGTCCTGGACGATGACGTAGCCGCCGTCCGCCTTGGACTTCTCCACCTGCTCGCTGATGGCGTGCTGCGCGGCCCACTGGATGTCGCGGTCGATGGTCAGCTCGACGTCGCTGCCGGGCACGGCGGGCGTCTCGGTGGAACCGGCGGTGGGCACCTGGCGCCCGCCGGACTGCGCGTAGCGGATCTTGCCGTCCTCGCCGGCCAGCGTCTTGTCCAGCTTCCGCTCCAGGCCCCCGCCGCCCTTGCCGTCGGCGCCGACCCAGCCGAGGATGCCGGCGGCGAGGTCGCCGCCCGGATACACGCGCTTGCTGCTGGGGTCGGCGAAGACGCCCGCGAGCACGTTGACGGTCGACCTGTCGGTCTCCGCCTTCGTGGTGAGCGCGGTCTTCAGGTCCTTGATCTGGTTCCAGACCTGGGGGGTCTGCCGGCGCGCGAGGCGGACGTAGCGCAGTTCCTTGTTCTTCGGGCGGAGCGTCCTGGCCAGCTGCTCCTGGTCCTCGCCGAGGATGGGCGCGAGGAGCGCCGCCGCCTGCTCGGGCCCGTCGTCGACCTTCAGCTGCTCGCGGGTGAACATCGTGGGGTCGGCGGTGATGTCGTAGGAGTCCACGGTGGTCGCGAGGGCGACGCCGTTGCGGTCGGTGATGCCGCCGCGTTCGGCGGGCAGGGTGTGTACGACGTAGCGGTTCTGCTCGGCCTTGGCGGAGTACGTGCCGGCGTCGACGGCCTGCACCTGGAGGAGCCGTACGACGAAGGCGGCCAGCACCAGGGTCAGCGCGAGGCCGATCATGCGCAGCCGGGGGCGCGGGCTGCCCAGCCGGAAGGCGCGGGGCGTCCGCCGGGGCGGTCCTGGCCTGCGGGCCGGCC
>NZ_MULI01000085.1 GCF_002939385.1 Streptomyces sp. MH60
CGACGGCACCGGGGCCGCCCGCGGGCAGCGGGCCGCCGCGTGCGGCCGTGCCGGCGCGCAGGGCGTCGAGCACGGTGTCGAGCAGGGGCCGCAGGGCGTCGGTGCCGTGCGGGCCCGAGGCGAGGGGCGGCATGCCCATGAGCTGTCCTCCGGGCACGGGGGCTGGGGTTCCAGCTTCCACGCGGAAGGGCGGGTACGCCCGGACAGCTCAGTGATCACAACCCGAAAGGGGTATCCCGGCGGCTCTCGGCCGGGTCGCGGCCGGGTCGCGGCCGGTCCCCCGCGCCCGGGGGCGGGACCGGCCGCGTCCGGTGCGTCAGTCCGTGTTCGCCTCCCGCACCCGCAGTGCGCGCGCCAGGTCGTCGAGCTGGTCGGTGAGCTTGCGGCGCAGGGCGGGGATCGGGTCGGCGTCGGCGAGGCACTCCCGGCCGAGGCGGAGGGTGTCGGCGTCGACGGCGTGGGCGGGGAAGGCCCAGCGGCCGGCGGCGTCGGCGATGGCGGGGCCGCGGCGGGCGGCGAGCGCGACCGCCTCGGTGTAGTAGCGCGGTACGTACTCCCTTACGAGGTCGGCCTGTTCGGGCTGCCAGAAGCCCTGGGCGGTGGCGGTGAACAGGTAGTTGGAGAGGTCGTCGGAGGCGAACATGGCCTCCCAGGCACGGGCCTTGGCGTCGGCGTCGGGCAGCGCGGCGCGGCAGCGGGCGGCGCCCTCCTGGCCGGTGGCGCTCGGATCGCCGGCCAGCTCGGCGGCGATGGCGTCCTCGTCGGTGGCACCGAGGACGGCGAGCCGGGTGAGGATGCGCCAGCGCAGCTCGGGGTCGAGTTCGGGGCCGCCGGGGACGATGCCGTCGGCGAGCCAGGCGGCGATGGTGTCGGGGTGGGCGGCCGTCGCGATGCGGTGGCGCACGGCGATCAGGCGCAGTCCGGGGTGGTCGCCGTCCTCGGTGCGGCGGATGAGGTCGCGGCACAGCTCGGCGAGGGTGTGCAGGGCGGCGGGCCGCTGCCCGGGGGCGACGTAGCGGTCGGCGACCTGTCCGGCGGCGAAGGCGAGGACGCCGTCGACGAGCGCGAGGTCCGTCTCGTGCGGGAGGTGGGCCCGCGCGATGTCCAGGTAGGTGGCGGCGGGGAGTTCGCCGTCGCGGACGGCGTCCCTGAGGGCGTTCCAGACGACAGCCCGGGTGAGCGGGTCGGGCAGTCCGGACAGGCTCTCGCGGACGGTCCGGAAGGAGTCGGCGTCGAAGCGGATCTTGGCGTAGCTCAGGTCGCCGTCGTTGAGCACGACCAGGGCGGGAAGCTTGCCGATGGGCCGGGGCTCCGCCTGGGGGACGTCGATGTCGAGGCGTTCGCGCGGGGTGAGGCGGCCCTCGTCGCCCGGGTCCTGGTCGTAGAGGCCGACGGCGATGCGGTGGGGGCGCTCGCCGGCGTGCTGGACGGCGAGGGTGCGGCTGCCGTTGTCGCCGGTGACGCTCGGGACGAGGGTGTCGACGCCGGTGGTGCGCAGCCAGGCGTCGGCCCAGGCGTGGACGTCGCGGTCGGTGGCGGCGGCCAGCGAGTCGATGAAGTCGGCGAGGGAGGCGTTGGCGAACTTGTGCCGCTCGAAGTGGGTGTTGATGCCGGCCAGGAAGTCCTTCTCGCCGAGCCAGGCGACGAGCTGGCGCAGGGCGGAGGCGCCCTTGGCGTAGGAGATGCCGTCGAAGTTGAGCAGCGCGGAGGCGGTGTCCTGGACGTCCTCGGGGGCGACGGGGTGGGTGGAGGGGCGCTGGTCGGCGTCGTAGCCCCAGGCCTTGCGGGTGACGCCGAAGTCGGTCCAGGTGTCGGTGAAGCGGGTGGCCTCGGCGGTGGTCTGGTAGCCCATGTACTCGGCGAAGGACTCGTTCAGCCAGATGTCGTCCCACCAGCGCAGGGTGACGAGGTCGCCGAACCACATGTGGGCCATCTCGTGGGCGATGACCATGGCGCGGGTCTGCCGCTGGGTGTCGGTGACGGCGGACCGGAAGACGAACTCGTCGCGGAAGGTGACCAGTCCGGGGTTCTCCATGGCGCCGGCGTTGAACTCGGGGACGAACGCCTGGTCGTAGGAGTCGAAGGGGTAGGGCTCGTCGAACTTCTCGTGGTAGCGGTCGAAGCAGGCCCGGGTGACCTCGAAGAGTTCGTCGGCGTCCGCGTCCAGGTGCGGGGCGAGCGAGCGGCGGCAGTGGATGCCGAAGGGCAGGCCGCGGTGTTCGGTGCGCACGGAGTGCCAGGGGCCGGCGGCGACGGCGACGAGGTAGGTGGAGATCAGCGGGGTGGGGGCCGCCTTCCAGCGGCCGTCGCCGGTGTGCTCGGTGACGCCGTTGGCGAGGACGGTCCAGCCCTCGGGGGCGGTCACGGTGAGGTCGAAGACGGCCTTGAGGTCGGGCTGGTCGAAGGCGGCGTAGACCCGCTGGACGTCGTCGAGGAAGAGCTGGGTGTAGACGTAGGTCTCGCCGTCGGCGGGGTCGGTGAAGCGGTGCATGCCCTCGCCGGTACGGGAGTAGCGCATGGCGGCCTCGACGCGCAGTTCGTGCTCGCCGGGCGCGAGGTTCTTCAGCGCCAGCCGGTTCTCGTCCAGGGCGGCCGGGTCCAGGGGGTGCCCGTCCAGCGTGACGGTGCGCAGCTCCGCGGGCTTGACCTCGACGAACGTGTCCGTGCTGTCCGTGTCGCCGCGGACGGTGAACCGGATGACGGTCCGGGAGCCGAAGGTCTCGTCCCCACGGGTCAGATCGAGGTCGATCGCGTAGTGGTGGACGTCGAGGAGCCGGGCACGGGTCTGCGCTTCGTCGCGCGTCAGTACGGACATGCACGACATGCTGCCTGATGCGGTGGGCAGGGCACAGAGGCGGTTCGGTACGCGCCGTATGTCCGGCCCGTCGCGGCGGTCGTCGCGCTCCCCGGGTGTGCGCCCCCGCGGACGGGGGCGCACACCCGTCTCAGTCGGCGGCCCGCGCGCCGCCGCCGTTGCTCTCCGCGATGCGCTCGTGGTGGTGGATCACCTCGGCGACGATGAAGTTCAGGAACTTCTCGGCGAATGCCGGGTCCAGCTTGGCGCTCTCGGCGAGGGTGCGCAGCCGGGCGATCTGCTGGGCCTCCCGGGCCGGGTCGGCGGGCGGCAGCCGGTGGCGGGCCTTGAGGTGGCCGACCTGCTGGGTGCACTTGAAGCGCTCGGCGAGCATGTGGACGACGGCCGCGTCGATGTTGTCGATGCTGTCCCGCAGCCGGGCCAGCTCCTCGCGGACGGCGGGTTCGACGGCACCGGTACCGGTGTTGCTGGTGGTCATGGGCGCACACCCTACGGGCGCCGGCCCGGCTGTCGCAGACCGTCTCAGGCGCTGAACGCCGTACGTTCCTCGTACAGTGGGGGCAGGGTTTCAGGAGGCAGGGTCCAGGCGTCTTGGGGGTCGGGCGTGGCGAACGGCGGACCGGTCGAGCACGGGTTCCCGCACCTGGAGACGGTGCGGGAGGCGGTCACGGCGCTGTACCGGCGGCTGTCGTACGACACCGTCCGGACGTTCTCGGCCAGTGTGGCCCCGGTGGACGTGGCGTTCTGCGACACGGACGACCTGTACCTGGGCACGCAGCGGGTGGCGCACGAGCTGGTGCGGCACTACCGGCTGCCCGACGCCCGCATGATCGTCTCGTTCCGCGAGATGACCCACGCGGCCAACGTGGAGCTGACGGCGGGCCCGGAGTACTTCATCGAGCTGAACGACCGCTTCCGCACCCATCGCCGGGACATCGGCGCGGCCCTCGCGCACGAGGTGATGCACGTGTACCTGCACCGCCTCGACCTGTCCTTCCCCTCCACCCGGGACAACGAGATCCTCACCGACACGGCGACGACGTACCTGGGCGCCGGCTGGCTGCTGCTCGACGCCTACCGGGAGGACGCGGCGACCTCGCAGAAGCTGGGGTACCTGACGCCGGAGGAGTTCGGTTACGTGCTGGCCAAGCGGGCGCTGCTGTTCGGCGAGGACCCCTCGGTGTGGTTCACGAGTCCGCAGGCCTACACGGCGTACGGCAAGGGCCTGGCCCGGGCGCGCCGGGACGAGCAGCAGCCGCCGCTGACCGCGGCCGGCTGGGCGGGCCGCCGCCGCTACGCCCGGGACCGCCGGCACGCGCAGGACCCGCACGCCGCCGGGGCGCCGGCGGACGGCGACCCCTACTCGTTCACCGCCGAGCCGCCCGGCCGGCTCCGGGTGTCGTTCCCCTGCCCGACCTGCCACCAGCGGATCAGGGTGCCGGTGCGCGGGCGGGTCCGGGCGCGGTGCGGGCTGTGCCGGACGGTGCTGGAGTGCGACACGTGATCCGGCGCGCCGGGCGGGGGCGCGCTGCTTCAATGCCCCTATGACACAGGCCATCGAAGAACCCTGGGGCATCAGCGTGTTCGGCTCGGGCACGGTGCGGGCCGAGCCGTCACTCGCTCGGGTCCGCCCGGCGGTGGACGTGCTGGAACCGTCGCCAGAACAGGCCTTCCAGCGGGCCGGGGAGGCCGTGGCCCGGCTGCGGGAGGTACTGCGCCGGCACGGGGTGCCGGACGCCTCGGTCTCGGGCTCCCGGCTGAACCTCAGCTCGGAGTACAACGGTCACGGCGGTGGCCGGACGCTGCTCGGGTACCGGTGCCAGGCTTCGTACGCGGTGGAGACCGGGGCGCTGGACGACCTCGAGCGGCTGATCGCGGACGTGGTCGACGCGGGCGCGCACCGGATCGACGGCGTGGAGTTCGACGTGCGCGACAAGCAGGCGCTGCTCGACGAGGCACGGCGCCGGGCCGTGGCCGCGGCCCGCCGCAAGGCCCAGGTGTACGCGGAGGCGGCGGACGCGCGGCTGGGTCCGGTGCTGCACATCCAGGACGTGGAGTCGGAGCCCGTCGCCGCGTTCCGTGCCTCCGCGGGCGGCGGCCCGCCCGGCGCGCTGGCTCCGGGTGCGGTGGAGGTGTCGGCCCGGGTCGTGCTGGGCTTCTCCCTGCGGCACTGACCGCCGTGCTCAGGAGGGCCGGACGATCCCCTGGGCGCGTGCGGCCGCCAGCCACTGGGGGAACTCGCCCACGAGCCGGTCGTACAGGTCGGCGTCGGTCACCTTGCGCGGGTCGCGGCCCGCGTGGAAGAAGCCGGCGTTGTCGATCACCCGCTTGCCGGGCACCGCCAGTTCGTCGAGCTTGCGCAGGTACTCGAACTGGCGGCTGTCGGGATCGCCGAAGCCGACGAACTGCCAGAACAGCGGCAGCGGCGCCGCCTTGCACAGGTACCGCTCGGCGGCGAGCCGGTTGATCGGGCCGCCGTCGGTCTGGAAGACGACCAGGGCGGGGTGGCGGGCGCCGCTGTCCAGGTAGTGGTCGATGACGGCGTCCATGGCCAGGTGGTAGCTGGTCTTGCCCATGTGTCCGAGGCCGGCCACGATCCGCTCGATGCGGCCCTGGTGGTCGGCGAGCGCGATCTCGGTGACGGCGTCGACGTCGGTGGAGAAGAACACCACGGGCACGGTGCCGTCGTCGTCGAGGTGGGCGGACAGACTCAGCACCCGGTCGGCGAGCGCCTGCACGCTGCCGTCCTTGTAGTACGGCTTCATGGAGCCGGAGTAGTCGACGACGAGGTAGACCGCCGCCCGGGTCTCCGCCATGCCGTGCTTGGTGAGCGACACCCCGGCGGTCTTGTACAGATCGACCAGCGCGGGCGCCGTCTCCCGCACCTTGGTGAGACTGATCGCGGCCATGCGGACTCCCCCGTCACCCCTGCCCTGCGGCATCCGGGTGCCGAGGTTACGGCACGGCGCACCCCGCCGCTGCGCCGGTCCCCGAGCATTCGCTATTTTGTTCGCCGCCGTCCCCACCGGCTCACCGTCCGCCCGTCCCGAGGAGCCGGCCCCGTGGATTCCGAGTCCACCGCCACCACCTGCTACCGCCATCCCGCGGTGGAGTGCCAGGTCCGCTGCACCCGCTGCGAGCGGTACATCTGCCCCGACTGCATGCGTGCGGCGCCCGTCGGCCACCAGTGCCCCGAGTGCGTGAAGGAGGGGGCGCGGTCGGTCCGGCAGGCCCGGACCCTCGCCGGCGGCCGGGTGTCGACGACGCCGGTGGTGACGTACGCGCTGTTCGCGTTCACCGTGCTCGCGTATCTGGCGGAGGTGGTGCGGCCGGAGATCGTGGACCGGTTCGCCATGGTCGGCTCGCGGCTGGTCGCTCCGGACGGCACCCCCCTTGCCGGCGACGGCCTGGTCCTGAGCTCCGGCCCCCTGCGGGTGGAAGGTGTCGCCGGGGGCGAGTGGGAGCGGATGCTCACCAGCGCCTTCCTCCACCAGTCGCCCTTCGAGGGCACGTTCGGCATCCTGCACGTCACGCTCAACATGGTCGCGCTGTGGCAGTTGGGGCGGGTGGTGGAGCTGATGCTCGGCCGGGTCCGGTTCGCCGCCCTCTACCTGCTGTCGGCGCTCGGGGGTTCCGTCCTGGAGCTGGTCCTCACCGACCCCGGTCAGTCCTCGGTCGGCGCGTCGGGTGCCGTCTTCGGCGTGGGGGCCGCGTACTACGTGCTGCACCGCCGGCTGGGCGCCGACATGGCCCGGGTCGGCCGCTTCATGGCCGGGCTGCTGCTGTGGCTGGTGGTCTCCGCCTGGTTCACCTCGTGGCAGGGGCACCTCGGCGGCCTGCTGGTGGGCGGCGCGCTGGCCCTGGCGTTCGCCCACGCGCCCCGGGACGGGCGCCGGGTGGCGGTGCAGGCCGGTGCGGGTGCCGCGCTGGTGCTGCTGCTGGCGGTGACGGCGGCGGTCAAGGTGTCCGAGCTGACGGGCGGGGGTCTTCCCCTGTGAGAGCCACCCGCTGTACGAGCCGTCCCCCCATGAGAGGTGTCCCCCTGTGAAACGTGCCGGAGTGCTGCTCCTCGGGGCCCTGCCCGTGATCGCCGCGGGCGTGTACCTCGCCGTGCCGGACGGTTCGGCGGAGCCCGCGGACACCGCGGCCGCCGCGTCCTCGTCGTCCCCGGCCACCGCCGGGTCGGCCCGCGACGACGCCAAGGAGCGGGCGGAGGAGGAGCGGGCGGCGGACGACGCGCTCATCGCCGACCTGCCGCCGGGCCTCGCCGCACCGGCGAAGAAGGAGCTGGCCCAGCAGCTCGTGTCCAGCGCCGAGAACTCGACCACGAGGTGGCGCACCGCCTACGGCAGCATCGAGGACCTCGGGGACGGCGACGGGTACACCGCGGGCATCGTCGGCTTCTGCACCGGCACCCACGACCTGCTCACCCTGGTCGAGCGCTACACCGAGGCCCACCCCGGCAACGGCCTGGCCGCGTACCTGCCCGCCCTGCGCGAGGTCGACGGCAGCGACTCCCACGAGGGCCTGGACCCGGGCTTCACCGCGGCCTGGAAGGCGGAGGCGGAGGTCCCGGCGTTCCGCGCGGCCCAGGAGGAGGAGCGCGACCGGGTCTACTTCGAACCGGCGGTGCGCCTGGCCAAGCTGGACGGCCTGGGCACGCTCGGCCAGTTCGTCTACTACGACGCGATGGTCTTCCACGGCCCCGACACGGACGCCGAGGGCTTCTACGGGCTGCGCGAGCGGGCCATGGCCGAGGCGAGGACGCCGGGGCAGGGCGGCGACGAGAAGGCCTACCTGGGCACCTTCCTGGACGTCCGCGAGCAGGCCATGCGGGCCAAGCGTCCGGGCATCGACACCTCCCGCGTCGACACGGCCCAGCGCCGGTTCCTCGCCGCCGGGAACATGAGGCTGGCGACGCCGCTGGAGTGGGAGATGTACGGGGACGCCTACCGGGTGCCCTGAGCATGCGACAGCGCCTGCCCTTGGTCCGGTCGGGGACGGGGCAGGCGCCATCAGTGTTCCGCACGCCTTTGTGCGGGACGTTCTTCGGTTGTTCCGTCCGTCAGACCGCGAGGGCGCGGTCGGTCGGGCGGATCGGGGCCGGCAGGTCGCTGGCCCCGGTCAGGAAGCGGTCGGCGCCGCGCGCGGCCGAGCGGCCCTCGGCGATCGCCCAGACGATGAGCGACTGGCCGCGGCCGGCGTCACCGGCGACGAACACACCCGGCACATTGGTCTGGAAGTCGGCGTCCCGGGCGATGTTACCCCGTTCGTCGAGCGCCAGGCCGAACTGGTCGACGAGACCGTTGTCCTTGTCGGTGCCGGTGAAGCCCATGGCGAGGGTGACCAGCTGGGCCGGGATCTTGCGCTCGGTGCCCGGCTTCGGGGTCAGCCTGCCCTCGATGAACTCGACCTCGCTCATGTGCAGCCACTGGACGTTGCCGTCCTCGTCGCCCTCGAAGTGGGTGGTGGAGACGGCGTAGACCCGCTCGCCGCCCTCCTCGTGGGCGCTGGTGACCTTGTAGAGCATGGGGAAGGTGGGCCACGGCTGGCGCACCGCGTCCCGCTCCTCGCCCGGCCGGGGCATGATCTCCAGCTGGGTGACGGAGGCCGCGCCCTGGCGGTGGGCGGTGCCCACGCAGTCGGCGCCGGTGTCGCCGCCGCCGATGACGACGACGTGCTTGCCCTCGGCCGTGATCGGGGGCGCCACGTAGTCGCCCTCCTGGACCTTGTTGGCCAGCGGCAGGTACTCCATCGCCTGGTGGATGCCGTTCAGCTCGCGGCC
Organism: Streptomyces sp. MH60; assembly: GCF_002939385.1. Taxonomy (GTDB): domain Bacteria; phylum Actinomycetota; class Actinomycetes; order Streptomycetales; family Streptomycetaceae; genus Streptomyces. The sequence continues at coordinate 8,601 of NZ_MULI01000085.1, forward strand.
GGGGACCGGCAGGTCGCGGGCGGTGGTGGAACCGGCGGCGATGACGACGGCGTCGTAGCGCTTCTTCAGGTCGGTCGCCTTGAGGTCGCGGCCGATCTCGACGCCGGTGCGGAAGCGGGTGCCCTCCGCGCGCATCTGCTCTATGCGGCGGTTGATGTGCCGCTTCTCCATCTTGAACTCGGGGATGCCGTAGCGGAGGAGACCTCCGATGCGGTCCGCGCGCTCGTAGACGGCGACGGTGTGACCGGCCCGGGTGAGCTGCTGGGCGGCGGCCAGGCCCGCCGGGCCCGAGCCGATGACGGCGACGGTCTTGCCGGACAGGCGCTCCGGGACCTGCGGGGCGACGTCCCCGGTCTCCCACGCCTTGTCGATGATCGAGACCTCGACGTTCTTGATGGTGACCGGCGGCTGGTTGATGCCGAGCACGCACGCCGACTCGCACGGGGCGGGGCACAGACGGCCGGTGAACTCCGGGAAGTTGTTGGTGGCGTGCAGGCGCTCGGACGCCGCCGACCAGTCCTCGCGGTAGGCGTAGTCGTTCCACTCGGGGATCAGGTTCCCGAGCGGGCAGCCGTTGTGGCAGAACGGGATGCCGCAGTCCATGCAGCGGCTGGCCTGCTTGCTGATGATCGGCAGCAGGGAGCCGGGGACGTAGACCTCGTTCCAGTCCTTGACGCGCTCGTCGACGGGGCGGGTCCTGGCGACCTCGCGTCCGTGGTTCAGGAAGCCCTTGGGATCAGCCATTGGTCGCCGCCTCCATCATCTTCTCGGTGGTCTCGGTCTCGGAGAGACCGGCTCGCTCGGCGGCGTCCTTGGCGGCGAGCACTGCCTGGTACGTGCTGGGGATGATCTTGCTGAAGCGCTCCACGGCGACGGGCCAGTCGGCGAGCAGCTTCTGGGCGACCGTGGACCCGGTCTCCTCGGCGTGGCGGCGCACCACGTCGTGCAGCCAGTCCCTGTCGGCGTCGTCCAGGGCCTGGATCGCGTCGACGTTGCCGACGTTGACGTTGTCGCGGTGGAGGTCGACGACGTAGGCGATGCCGCCGGACATGCCGGCCGCGAAGTTGCGCCCGGTCTCGCCGAGGACGACCGCGTGGCCGCCGGTCATGTACTCGCAGCCGTGGTCGCCGACACCCTCGGAGACGACCAGCGCGCCGGAGTTGCGGACGCAGAAGCGCTCGCCGACCTTGCCGCGCAGGAACATCTCGCCGCCGGTGGCGCCGTAGCCGATGGTGTTGCCGGCGATGGTGGAGTACTCGGCGAGGTGGTCGGCGCCCCGGTCGGGGCGGACGACGATCCGGCCGCCGGACAGGCCCTTGCCGACGTAGTCGTTGGCGTCGCCCTCCAGGCGCAGGGTGATGCCGCGCGGGACGAAGGCACCGAAGGACTGGCCGGCGGAGCCGGTGAAGGTGATGTCGACGGTGTCGTCGGGCAGACCGCCGCCGCCGAACTTCTTGGTCACCTCGTGGCCGAGCATGGTGCCGACGGTGCGGTTGATGTTGCGGATCGCGACCTGGGCGCGCACCGGGGCGGCCTGGGTGGCGTCCGGGGCGGCCAGCGCGTCGGAGGCGAGCTTGATCAGCTGGTTGTCGAGCGCCTTCTCCAGGCCGTGGTCCTGGCCGACGGCCTGGTGGCGCACCGCGCCCTCGGCCAGCGCGGGCACGTGGAACAGCGGCTCCAGGTTCAGGCCCTGCGCCTTCCAGTGGTCGACCGCGCGGGTCACGTCGAGGGTCTCGGCGTGGCCGACGGCCTCCTCGATGGAGCGGAAGCCCAGCTCGGCGAGGATCTCGCGGACCTCCTCGGCGATGAACTTGAAGAAGTTCACGATGTACTCGGCCTTGCCGGAGAACCGCTCGCGCAGCACCGGGTTCTGGGTGGCGATGCCGACCGGGCAGGTGTCCAGGTGGCAGACGCGCATCATGACGCAGCCGGAGACGACGAGCGGCGCGGTCGCGAAACCGAACTCCTCGGCGCCCAGCAGCGCGGCGATGACGACGTCGCGGCCGGTCTTGAGCTGGCCGTCGGTCTGCACGACGATCCGGTCGCGCAGGCCGTTGAGCAGCAGGGTCTGCTGGGTCTCGGCGAGGCCGAGTTCCCAGGGGCCGCCCGCGTGCTTGAGGCTCGTCAGGGGCGAGGCACCCGTGCCGCCGTCGTGGCCGGAGATGAGCACCACGTCCGCGTGCGCCTTGGACACACCCGCCGCGACCGTGCCGACGCCGACCTCGGAGACCAGCTTGACGTGGATCCGCGCCTGCGGGTTCGCGTTCTTCAGGTCGTGGATCAGCTGGGCCAGGTCCTCGATGGAGTAGATGTCGTGGTGCGGCGGCGGGGAGATCAGGCCGACGCCCGGGGTGGAGTGCCGGGTCTTGGCGACCCAGGGGTAGACCTTGTGGCCGGGCAGCTGGCCGCCCTCGCCGGGCTTGGCGCCCTGGGCCATCTTGATCTGGATGTCGTCGGCGTTGACCAGGTACTCGGAGGTGACGCCGAAGCGGCCGGAGGCGACCTGCTTGATGCTGGACCGGCGCGCCGGGTCGTACAGGCGCTCCGGGTCCTCGCCGCCCTCACCGGTGTTGGACTTGCCGCCCAGCTGGTTCATGGCGATGGCGAGGGTCTCGTGCGCCTCCTGGGAGATGGAGCCGTACGACATGGCGCCGGTGGAGAAGCGCTTGACGATCTCGGAGACGGGCTCGACCTCGTCGACGGAGATCGGCTGCCGGTCCGACTTGAAGCCGAACAGGCCGCGCAGCGTCATCAGCCGCTCGGACTGCTCGTTCACGCGCTCGGTGTACTTCTTGAAGACGTCGTACGTGCCGGAGCGCGTGGAGTGCTGGAGGCGGAAGACCGTCTCGGGGTCGAACAGGTGCGGCTCGCCCTCGCGGCGCCACTGGTACTCGCCGCCGATGTCCAGGGCGCGGTGGGCCGGCGCGATGCCGCTGGCCGGGTACGCCTTGGCGTGGCGGGCGGCGACCTCCTTGGCGACGACGTCGATGCCGACGCCGCCGATCTTGGTGGTGGTGCCGTTGAAGTACTGGGCGACGAAGGCCTCGTCCAGGCCGACGGCCTCGAAGACCTGGGCGCCGCGGTAGGAGGCGACGGTGGAGATGCCCATCTTGGACATGACCTTGAGGACGCCCTTGCCGAGGGCGTAGATCAGGTTGCGGATGGCCTGCTCGGCCTCGATGCCGGACAGGAAGGTGCCCGCGCGGACCAGGTCCTCGACGGACTCCATCGCGAGGTACGGGTTGACCGCGGCGGCGCCGAAGCCGATGAGCAGGGCGACGTGGTGGACCTCGCGGACGTCGCCGGCCTCGACCAGCAGGCCCACCTGGGTGCGCTGCTTGGTGCCGATGAGGTGGTGGTGGACGGCCGCGGTGAGCAGCAGCGAGGGGATCGGCGCGTGCTCGGCGTCCGAGTGGCGGTCGGACAGGACGATCAGCCGGGCGCCGTTCTCGATGGCGGCGTCGGCCTCGGCGCAGATCTCCTCTATGCGCGCGGCCAGCGCGTCGCCGCCCCCGTGCACCCGGTAGAGACCGGAGAGGGTCGCGGCCTTGAAGCCGGGCATGTCGCCGTCGGCGTTGACGTGGATGAGCTTGGCCAGCTCGTCGTTGTCGATCACCGGGAAGGGCAGCAGGACGCTGCGGCACGAGGCGGCCGTCGGGTCCAGCAGGTTGCCCTGGGGCCCGAGCGAGGAACGCAGGGAGGTGACCAGTTCCTCGCGGATGGCGTCCAGCGGCGGGTTGGTGACCTGGGCGAAGAGCTGGGTGAAGTAGTCGAAGAGCAGCCGGGGACGCTCGGAGAGCGCGGCGATCGGCGAGTCGGTGCCCATGGAGCCGATGGGCTCGGCACCGGCCTTGGCCATCGGCGCGAGGATGACGCGCAGCTCCTCCTCGGTGTACCCGAAGGTCTGCTGACGGCGGGTGACCGAGGCGTGGGTGTGCACGATGTGCTCGCGCTCGGGCAGGTCGGACAGCTCGATCTCGCCGGCTTCCATCCACTCGCCGTACGGCTGCTCGGCGGCGAGCTGGGCCTTGATCTCGTCGTCCTCGATGATGCGGTGCTCGGCGGTGTCCACGAGGAACATCCGGCCGGGCTGGAGGCGGCCCTTGCGGACGACCTTGGCGGGGTCGATGTCGAGGACGCCGACCTCGGAGCCGAGGACGACGAGGCCGTCGTCGGTGACCCAGTAGCGGCCGGGGCGCAGACCGTTGCGGTCGAGTACGGCGCCGACCTGGGTGCCGTCGGTGAAGGTGACGCAGGCCGGGCCGTCCCAGGGCTCCATCATCGTGGAGTGGAACTGGTAGAAGGCGCGCCGGTCCGGCTGCATGGAGTCGTGGTTCTCCCACGCCTCCGGGATCATCATCAGCACGGAGTGCGGCAGCGAGCGCCCGCCCAGGTGGAGCAGCTCCAGGACCTCGTCGAAGGAGGCGGAGTCCGAGGCGTCCGGCGTACAGATCGGGAAGATCCGCTCCAGGTCCGCGGAGGAGCCGAACAGGTCCGAGGCCAGCTGGGACTCGCGGGCGCGCATCCAGTTGCGGTTGCCCTTGACCGTGTTGATCTCGCCGTTGTGCGCGACGAAGCGGTACGGGTGGGCGAGCGGCCAGCTCGGGAAGGTGTTGGTGGAGAACCGGGAGTGCACGAGCGCGATCGCGGAGGCGAAGCGGCGGTCGGACAGGTCCGGGAAGAACGGCTCCAGCTGGCCGGTGGTCAGCATGCCCTTGTAGACGATGGTCCGCGCGGACAGCGACGGGAAGTAGACGCCGGCCTCGCGCTCGGCGCGCTTGCGCAGCGCGAAGGCGTTGCGGTCCAGGGCGATGCCCCGCGAGGCGCCGTCGCTCACGAAGATCTGGCGGAAGACCGGCATGGTGGAGCGGGCGGTGGCACCCAGCATCTGCGGGGCGACCGGGACCTCGCGCCAGCCGAGGACGGTGAGGCCCTCCTCCGCGGCGATCGTCTCGATGCGCGAGACGGCGTCCTGGGTGCCGTCGACCGGCAGGAAGGCGATGCCGACGGCGTACGCCCCGGCCTCGGGCAGCTCGAATCCGGCCACCTCGCGGAAGAACGCGTCGGGCACCTGGGAGAGGATGCCCGCGCCGTCGCCCGAGTCGGGCTCGGAGCCGGTGGCGCCGCGGTGTTCCAGGTTGCGCAGCACGGTGAGGGCCTGGTCGACCAGGGTGTGGGACGCCTCGCCGGTAAGGGTGGCGACGAAACCGACGCCGCACGCGTCGTGTTCGTTGCGGGGGTCGTACATACCCTGGGCAGCAGGGCGAGCATCCATGAAGGACCAGTTCTGGCCACTCTCGGAGTGCTGGGACGGCTGGCGCGGCGTACGCATCGGCTCTCCCGTCGTCGTCATCTGGCATGTGCAGGTGCCGAGGGACGACGTTGGCCCTCTGCGGTGGGTGCGAAATTTGGTGCAGGTTACATGATGGATTGGTTCTCGGTAAACGGGACAATCCGTTCCAGCATGCGGACACCGAAGGATGGCGGTGGGGGTGCCGCACCCGCGGTGGAAGCTATGGAGACCGAGGCGAACAGATCGATGTCCGTCGGTCCGAGGGGGGCGGAGGGGGCGTCGTCGCCCACTCCACGAGGTGCACGGCAGGCTTCATTGCCCACAGCGCTTACGGCTCATGCCCGGAGATTACGTGCTCGAAACCAGCGAGTAACGGCTACTTATACGGCCCGCCGCATAAGTTCGAGCCGGGCTATCCTACGGCCGTTCCGAACAGGCCGCCCAGGAGATAGGTCACACCGGCCGCCGCGCCGCCGAGGGCGAGCTGCCGCAGGCCGCTGTACCACCAGCTGCGGGCCGTGACCTTGGCGACCACCGCGCCGCACAGGAACAGTCCGGCCAGCGCGAGCAGTACGGCGGGCCACAGCGCACTGGCGCCGAGCAGGAACGGCAGGACGGGGAGCAGGGCGCCGAGCGCGAAGGACCCGAACGAGGACACGGCCGCGACCGTCGGCGAGGGCAGGTCGGTGGGGTCGATGCCCAGCTCCTCGCGGGCGTGTATCTCCAGCGCCTGCTCGGGGTCGCTGGACAGCTGGCGGGCCACCTCGCGGGCCAGCTCCGGCTCGACGCCGCGCGCCTCGTAGAGCGCGGCCAGCTCGGCCTCCTCGTCGGCCGGGTGCTTGCGCAGCTCGCGGCGCTCCACGTCCAGCTCGGCCTCGACCAGCTCGCGCTGGGAGGCGACAGAGGTGTACTCGCCGGCGGCCATGGAGAAGGCGCCGGCGGCCAGACCGGCGAGTCCGCTGATCACCACGGTCTGCTGACTCGCCGTACCGCCGGCGACACCGGTCATCAGGGCGAGGTTGGAGACCAGTCCGTCCATCGCGCCGAAGACGGCGGGGCGCAGCCAGCCGCCGTTCACGTCGCGGTGGGTGTGGTTGTCACGGTGCGCCTCGTGCAGTGGCGCCTCGGTTTCGATGATGGCCATCAGGGTGCCCCCGGGAAGCTAGTCTGGACTCATTCCACTTTTTAACAACACCCAATCTACGCCGATCATTTCCGTCCCGCCAGCAAGGAAAGGCTGCGCTTACCTGCGGCTTTGCTTCTTCGCACTCATTCGTGATCTTGCCCGCTCATATGTCGACCGGGTGACGCTGCGCCCGGTTCGGCTGCGGTGCGCACCGCACCGGGGACAGATACGCGGAGGGAGAGGAGAGGCCGCATGGCATCCACCGCCTGCATTCCCCCGGTCCCCGCGCCGCAAGACGCCGTGGGGCGCCGCGACCGGGCCCGGGGCGCGCTGCTCGGACTGGCCGTCGGGGACGCCCTCGGGGCGCCGGCCGAGAACATGAAGCCCTCGGAGATCCGCGCCCGCTGGGGCCGCATCACGGGGTACGTGGCCGACCGGCCCGCCGGTACGGACGACACGGAGTACGCGATCTTCTCGGGCCTGCTGCTGGCCCGCCACGGCGCCGGGCTGACCCAGGCCCATGTGGAGGCGGCCTGGCACGAGTGGATCGCGGACCGGGAGGAGGGCCCGTTCCGGGGTGCCGGCTTCAGCGAACGCGGCACCCTGGAGAACCTGCGCCGGGGGCTCGCCGCCCCGATCTCCGCCCAGCACCGGCACGCCTGGAGCGACGGACTGGCCATGCGGGCCGCGCCGCACGGCGTGTTCGCGGCCGGGAGACCCGCCGAGGCGGCCCGGCTGGCGGCGATCGACGGCTCGGTCAGCCACGAGGGCGAGGGCATCTACGGCGGCCAGGCGGTGGCGGCGGGCGTCGCGGCGGCGATGGCGGGGGCGTCGACCGTCGCGGTGGCGGCCTCCGCGCTGGCCGTCGTCCCGGACGACTCCTGGACGGCGCGCTGTCTGCGCCGCGCGCTGACGGCGGCCCACCGGGGCGAGCGCGCGGTGCGCTCCGCGGTGGTCATCGGCGGCTATCCGTGGACCGACCTGGCCCCCGAGGCCGTCGCCCTCGCCTTCGGTGCCTACGCGGCGGCCGACGGCGACTTCACGGACTCCGTGCTGACGGCCGTCAACATGGGCCGGGACGCCGACACCACGGCCGCGGTGGCCGGCGCCCTGGCCGGCGCGACCCGCGGCGTCCACGCCATCCCGGCCGACTGGGCCACCGCCATCGCCCCGGCCCGCGGCACCTGCCTCCCGACGATGGCCGGCCACCACGTACTGGAGGTGGCGGACCTGCTGACCCGGGCGGCACGCGAGGCTTCCCCGGACGCGCGACACGTGCGCGACCCCGGGGCCGGCCTCCCCGCCCCGGACTCCGTCGCGTTGACGCCTCGACCCCCGGACCGAGCCCGTCATCAGGCACCGACCGCACCACCCGGCGACACCGCCCCCACCCCTCCCCCGACCGCTCCCGGCCCTTGTCCCCCCGTCCCGGGCGCCCAGGCGGCGGCGAAGGTGGGGCCGTGAGCACGGCGCGGGCCGGGGTCGGGGCGACGGGCGTCACGGCGTACGTCGAGGGGCCCGGGGGGCCGGGGACGGACCCGCCGGGCGGCTGCGGGCAACGGCCGGGAACCGGCCCGGGGACGGCGGCGTCCCGTGCGGTGCCGCTGCTGGACCGCATCGAGGGGCTGCTGCTCGGGCTCGCCGCGGGAGACGCCGCCGGCTGGCCGGCCGCCCGGCACCGGGCCGCCCGGATGCCGGAGTGGACGCGCCGGCTCACCCGCGAACTGGACACCTTCGCCGAACAGAACGCGACCACCACCCTCCCCGTCCCCATCGCCCTGAACCAGCCCCCGGAACCGCTGCGCCTCGGCCCCTCGGACGACGCCGAGTGGGCGGCGTTCGCGGCGGAGGCCGTACTGCGGGCGGGGGACGACAGCGTGCTCGGTGACCTGAGCCGGGACCGCCGGATGCGGGCCGCGATCGACCTGACCTGGAACGCCGTCGCCAGCGAGGTCGCCGCGGCGGCCGACCGCGCCCCCGAGGTGGAGTCCGCGGTGCTCCCGCTGCGCGCCCGCATCTCGGTGCGGGCCGGGCTCGGCAACCTCGCCGCCGGCCTGCGTCCCCCCGCCACCGGCCACGACAACCCGCACTACTTCGACGACGCCGCCTGCGTACGGGCCTGCGTCCTCGCCGTCGCCCACCCCGGCGCCCCGCGCTCCGCCGCCGACCTCGCCGAGTTCGACGCCCGCTACACCCAGGACGGCGACGGCGTGCACGGCGCGCGGGCCATGGCGGCGGCGCTGGCGTGCGCCCTCGACGGCGCCGACGTGGACGCCTGCGTGACGGCCGCGCTCGCCGAACTCCCCGAGGCGACGGAGATCGGCCGCAACGCCCGCCACGCCCTGGCCCTCGCGGCGGACGGCGGGAGCACCTTCGCCCTCGTCCCGCTCCTGGAGCACCGCATCGTCGACCACGTCTACAGCTACGGCATCGCCGCCGCCGAGACCGTCCCGGTCGCCCTCGCCCTGGCCACCGCCGCCCGGGGCCGCATCGCGGAGGCGGTACCGGCGGCGGCCTGTCTGTCCAGGGTCGCGGACTCCGCCCCCGCGCTGGCCGGCGCCCTCACCGGCGCGCTCGGCGGCGGCGCCTCGCTCCCCGCGTCCTGGCGGGACGCCTGCCGCACCCTGCCCGGCTGCGTACTGCCCCGGCTCACCGGCACCGACCTGGTCGAACTCGCCGGTCTCCTGCACGCCACGCGACCGTCCCCACCGGAAGGACGAGGCACCACCCCATGACCTCCCTGACCCCGGACCACAGCACCACCGCACCCCTCGACGAGCGGATCACCGGCGCCCTCGTGGGCGCGGCCGTCGGCGACGCGCTCGGCGGCCCGGTCGAGGGCTACTCCCCCGAGCAGATCCTCGAACGCCACGGCGGACGCGTCCACGGCGTCGTCGGTCCCTGGAACGGCGACGCCTGGCGCACCGCCCGCCCGCTCGCCCCGTACCACAAGGGCGACGGCCACGTCACCGACGACACCCTGATGACCCATGCGCTGGTCCGGGTCTACGGCACGGTCCGCGACCACCTGGACGCGTACGCGATCGCCGAGCACCTGGTCCCGGACCTGATCACGCAGCCGCGCTGGATCCCGGAACTGGAGGCCGAGGCGCTCCCGCTCCAGCGGGTCTTCCTCGCCGAGAAGTGGCTGGTCGCCCGGATCCACTACGGCCACGTGGACCCGCGCGAGGCCGGCACCGGCAACATCGTCAACTGCGGTGCCGCGATGTACATGGCGCCGGTCGGCCTGGTCAACGCGGCGCACCCGGCGGCCGCCTACGCCGAGGCCCTGGACGTCGCGGGTGCGCACCAGTCGTCGTACGGCCGGGAGGCGGCCGGTGTCTTCGCGGCGGCGGTGGCCGCGGCCTGCGTGCCGGGCGCGACCCCTCGGTCGGTGGTGGCGGCCGCGCTGTCCCTGGCCAAGGACGGCACCCGGGCCGCGATCGAGGCCGTGTGCGACGTGGCGTCACGCCACTCGGAGTTCGAGTCGGCGCTCGCACCGCTGCGCGCGGCGGTGGCCCCCTACGACACGGTGGGCCCCGACTACCGCGCGCCCTCGCTCGGCGCCCGCCGCCCGTCCCGCCTGCACGCCATCGAGGAACTGCCGGTCGCCCTCGGCATGCTGCTCGTCTCCGGCGGCGACTTCCGGCACGCGGTGCTCGGCGCGGTCAACTACGGCCGCGACTGCGACTCCATCGCCACGATGGCGGGCGCCCTGGCCGGGGCGCTGGGATCGCCGGTGCCGGAGGACTGGGCGAAGACCGTCGCGGAGGCGAGCCGCCTGGACCTGTGGGAGCCGGCCGCGACGCTCACCGCGGTCGCGCGGGAGGTCTTCGAGCGGGACGTCCGGCGCCGCCGCGCCCACGAGGAGGCGTTCGCCGCGATCGGGGGCGCGGGATGCTCCGGCTGACCTGGGTCCAGCCCGAGGACCTGGTCGGCCACGAGCTGCGCCAGGCACGGCTGGACGGCCGCGACGCGTCGGCGGTGGCGGCCCGCTGGCGCGCGGCGGGCGGCGGCGCGGTCCCGCCCCGGGCGGGCGCCTCGGAACGGCCCGCCTCCCCCGGCCTCCGTGTCCTGGCCGAGGAGCTCCTGGACGAACTGGCCCGCCTGCCCGCTCCCCTGGCGGACGCCGAGCCGACGGACCTCGACCGGATCAGGGCGCTGTGCCCCGACTGGCCCTCCCCGCGCCCCGCCGCATCCGTGTCACCCTCCCGTCTGGAGGCCGCCTGGCTCGGCCGCGCCGTCGGATGCCTCCTGGGCAAACCCGTCGAGAAGCTGCCCCTGACCGGCATCCGGCTCCTCGGCCGGGCCGCCGGCAACTGGCCCCCGACCACGTACTTCACCGCCCGGGGCGTGCCCCGCGACCTGCTCGCCGCGTATCCCTGGAACCGCCGCTCCGCGCCCACCTCCCTCGCCGAGAACATCGACGGCATGCCGGAGGACGACGACCTCAACTACCCGCTCCTGGGCCTGCGGCTCCTCCAGCGCCACGGCCGGAGCTTCGAGACGGCCGACGTGGCCCGGGTCTGGCTCGACGAACTCCCGGCCGGCCGTACCTTCACCGCCGAGCGGCTCGCCCTGCGCAACCTCCTCACCGGCCTGGAACCCCCACAGACCGCCCGTCACCGCAATCCGTTCCGCGAGTGGATCGGCGCCCTGATCCGCGCCGACGTGCACGGCTGGACCAACCCCGGCGCCCCGGCCGCCGCCGCCGCGCAGGCGCACCGGGACGCGATCCTCACCCACACCGCGGTCGGCGTCCACGCGGCGATGTTCGCGGCGGCCGTCCTCGCCACCGCCGCCACCGGCACCCAGGACGTCCACACCTGCCTGCGCTCCGGTCTCGCGGTCGTGCCGCCCGGCTCCCGCCTCGCCGGGGCCGTCCGCCACGCCGTACGGCTGGCGGGCGCGCACGCCGACTTCGACACGGTCGTGGACGAGCTGCACGCCGTCCACTCCCCCGCCCACCACTGGGTGCACGCCGTCCCCAACACCGCCCTGATCGCCGCCGCGCTCACCCACGCGGACGGCGACTTCACCGGCTCGGTCTCGCGTGTCGTGTCGGGCGGCTGGGACACCGACTCCAACGGCGCCACCGTCGGGAGCGTCGCCGGACTGCTCGCCGGTTCCCCCGCCGCGCTGCCCGCGCACTGGACGGCCCCGCTGAAGAACCGCCTGGCCACCTCCGTCGGCGACTTCGACGGCACCGGCTTCGACACCCTCGCCCACCTCACCCACCGGGAGGCCACCCGCCCATGCCCGAGCCCGCCGTGACCGCCGCGCACTCCGCCCCCGCCGGCTCCGCCGCCCCGCTCACCGGCCTGCGCGTCCTCGACCTCGCCACCCTCTTCGCGGGACCGCTCGCCGCCACCATGCTCGGTGACTTCGGCGCCGAGGTGATCAAGGTCGAGCACCCCACCCGGCCCGACCCCTCCCGGGGGCACGGCCCGTCGAAGGACGGCGTGGGCCTGTGGTGGAAGCTGCTGGGCCGCAACAAGCACGCGATCACCCTGGACCTGTCGAAGCCCGCCGGGCGCACCACCCTGCTCCGGCTCGCCGCCACCGCGGACGTCGTCGTCGAGAACTTCCGGCCGGGCACCCTGGAGAAGTGGGACCTGGGCTGGGACGAGCTGTCCGCCGTCAACCCGCGCCTGGTCCTGACCCGGGTCACCGGCTTCGGCCAGTTCGGCCCCTACGCGCGCCGCCCCGGCTTCGGCACCCTGGCCGAGGCCATGAGCGGCTTCGCCGCGATGACCGGCGAGCCCGACGCGCCGCCGACGCTGCCGCCGTTCGGGCTCGCGGACTCCATCGCGGCGCTGGCGACGGCGTACGCCGTGATGACGGCGCTGGCCGCCCGGGACCGCACCGGGGAGGGCCAGGTCGTCGACATGGCGATCATCGAGCCGATCCTGACCGTGCTGGGCCCGCAGCCCCTCTGGTACGACCAGCTCGGCCACGTCCAGCCGCGCACCGGCAACCGCTCGCAGAACAACGCCCCGCGCAACACCTACCGCACCGCCGACGGCACCTGGGTCGCCGTCTCCACCTCGGCGCAGTCGGTCGCCGAGCGGGTGATGCGGCTGGTGGGCCGCCCGGAGCTGATCGACGAGCCCTGGTTCGCGACGGGCGCCGACCGGGCCCGGCACGCCGACGTGCTGGACGCCGCGGTCGGCGACTGGATCGCCCGGCACTCCCGCGCGGACGTGCTCGTCGCGTTCGAGAAGGCCGAGGCGGCGGTCGCGCCGGTCCAGGATGTGCGGGACGTGATGACCGACCCGCAGTACCGGGCCCTCGACACCCTCACCACGGTCGACGATCCCGAGCTGGGCCCGCTGCGCATGCAGAACGTCCTCTTCCGGCTCTCCGCCACCCCGGGTGCGATCCGCTGGGCGGGCCGCCCGCACGGCGCGGACACCGAGGAGGTGCTGACCGGGCTGGGGCTCACCCCGGCGGACGTGAAGGAGCTGCGTGAGGAGGGCGTCGTATGACCGCACCCCCGCTGACCTGGCTGTACGCCCCCGGGGACCGGCCCCGGGTGGTGGCCAAGGCGCTGGCCGCCGGTGCCGACGTGGTGGTGGTCGACCTGGAGGACGCGGTCGCCGCCGACCGCAAGGAGTACGCCCGTGACGCCACCGCCGAGCTGCTCGGTGAGCCGCAGCCGGTGCCGGTGCACGTCCGCGTCAACGCCCTGGACGGTCCGCTCGCCGCCGGCGACCTGGCGGCGCTGGCCGCGCTGCCGGGCCTGTCCGGGCTGCGGCTGCCCAAGGTGACGGCGCCCGGGCAGGTCAGCGAGGTCGCCGAGACCACCGCCGGGCCGCCGCTGTACGCCCTGCTGGAGACGGCCCTGGGAGTCGAGCGGGCGTACCGGATCGCCACCGCCCACCCGGCACTGCGCGGCATCGCGCTCGGGGAGGCGGACCTGAGGGCCGACCTGGGGGTGCGCGGGGACGCCGGCCTGGACTGGTCGCGCTCACGCGTGGTGGTGGCCGCGCGGGCGGCGGGTCTGGCGCCGCCGTCCCAGACGGTGCATCCGGACACCCGGGACCTGGAGGGTCTGGCGGCGTCCTGCGCCCACGGCCGCGCCCTGGGCTTCCTGGGGCGGGCCGCGATCCACCCCCGCCAGCTGCCGATCATCGAGCGGGCGTACCTGCCGACCGAGCGGGAGCTGGAGGAGGCGGAGACGATCGTCAAGGCCGCCACGGTCCAGCCGGGCGCGCAGGCGCTGCCGGACGGCCGGTTCATCGACGCCGCGGTGGTGGCGACGGCCCGGCGCACCCTGTCGCTGGCCCGGCGGCCGACCCTGTCCTGAGCCCCGGCCCGGCATACGCCGAGGGCGCCCGGAGAGTCCCGGGCGCCCTCGGCGGCGTACGTGGTGGGCGGGGTCAGCCCTTCTTCGCGGAGTCGGCGCCGTCCTTCACGGCCTCGGCGTCCTTCGCGTCCTCCGGGTCGTGCGTGTCCTCGGTGGTCCCGGTGGCCTTGGTGAGGTCGGGGGCACCGGTCTTCCCGGCGGTGTCCGCGTCGTCCGCGCCGTCGGTTCCGGCGTCCGCGGAGGCGGCCCCCGTGTCCTGCTTCGCGTCCTTCTCCCCGTCGGCCCCGGCGTCACCGGCGGCGGGCTCCGCGCCCGGCTCCACCTCGGCCTCCCGGCCCGGCCGCTTCCGCGCCGAGAGCACCATGTACAGCACGGCGAGCAGGAACACGAAGAGCGCGGTCCAGTTGTTCAGGCGCAGGCCGAGGATGTGGTGGGCGTCGTCGACGCGCATGTACTCGATCCAGAACCGGCCCGCGCAGTACGCCGCCACGTACAGGGCGAAGGCGCGCCCGTGACCGAGCGTGAAGCGGCGGTCGGCCCAGATGACGAGCAGCGCGACACCGATGCACCACAGCGACTCGTACAGGAAGGTCGGGTGGTAGGTGCCCGGCAGCCGTCCGTCGGCCGTCGAGGTGATCTCCACGGCCCACGGCAGGTCGGTCGCCTTGCCGTACAGCTCCTGGTTGAACCAGTTGCCCCAGCGGCCGATGGCCTGCGCGAGGGCGATGCCGGGGGCGACGGCGTCGGCGTACGCGGGCATCGGGACGCCCCGGCGCCGGGCCCCGATCCAGGCGCCCACCGCGCCGAACGCGATCGCGCCCCAGATGCCGAGTCCGCCCTCCCAGATCTTGAAGGCGTCGACCCAGTCACGGCCCTCGCTGAAGTACAGCTGGTAGTCCGTGATCACGTGGTAGAGGCGCCCGCCGATCAGGCCGAAGGGAACGGCCCAGACCGCGATGTCGGCCACCGTGCCGGGCCGCCCGCCCCGGGCGATCCAGCGCTTGTTGCCGAGCCAGACGGCAACGAAGACGCCGATGATGATGCAGAACGCGTAGCCGCGCAGCGGGATGGGGCCGAGGTGCAGCACCCCGCGCGACGGGCTGGGAATGAAGGCAAGTTCCATGGCAGGGTCGACGCTACCGTGTCGGACGGGGGCCGCGGTGGGCAGCCCGGCTACGGGTCCGTAACGAGCGGGCGCGCTACTTGTTGGCGTCCTCCACCATCCGCTTGAGCTTGGCGGGGGTCATGGAGCGGTCCTGGTAGATGTTCTTGCCGTCCAGGAGGACCGTCGGGGTGCCGCTGAAGCCGCCGTTCTGGAAGGCCTTGTTGGACTTCTCCACCCAGCTGTTGTGCTTGCCGTTCTTCACGCACTCCTGGAACAGGGTGGTGTCGAGGCCGTCGACCTTGCCCGCCAGGTCGAGCAGCTTGTTCTCGTCGGCGAAGGCGTCGTCGGTCTCCGGCGGCTGGTTGTCGTACAGCACGTCGTGGTACGGGGGGAACTTTCCGGCGTCCTGGGCGCAGGCCGCGGCGTTGGCCGCCTTGCGCGAGCCGGTGCCGCCCATGTTGCCGTCGATGATGGTCGCGAGGTGGTACTCGACCTTGAGCTGCCCGGCGTCGGTCAGCTCGTGAACGGTGTTGCGGTACGCCAGCTCGAAGGCCTTGCAGGCCGGGCAGCGGAAGTCCTCCCAGACGGTGAGCGTCGACTTGGCGCTCTCCTTGCCGACGGGGATCGCCAGGCCGTCCTTGCCCTGCGCCCCCGAGGGGGCCACGACCGGACCGGCCGACTCGCCGCCGTCGTCCTTGCCCGCGTTCGCGGCGACCACGCCGATCACCGCCGCGAGTCCCAGCACGCAGACCACGCTCGCGCCGACGATCAGCGCGCGGCGGCGCTTGTCCCTGGACTTCTGCTTCTCGCGCTCGGCCGCCAGCTTCTCGCGGGCGCCGCGCTTTCCCTGTCGGTTCTTCTCGCTCACACCCCGCAGAACGAACCGGGGAGGCGCAGCGCGCCTCCCCGGTCCCAGGTCCACTCGTACGAGGGACCTCTGTCCTGTGCCCGGCCATCACGGCCCGGGGTCACGCCTGTCCGCGCACGCCCTTCGCCAGGTCGGCGGCGAGCGCGCGGACGCCCTCGAGACCGGCCGCGTCGTCGGGCGCGTCCAGCATCCGCTTGACGAACGCCGAGCCGACGATCACGCCGTCGGCGAACCGCGCGACCTCGGCGGCCTGCACGGCGTTGGAGACGCCGAGGCCGACGCAGACCGGGGTGTCGGTGGTGGTGCGGGTGCGCCGCACCAGGTCCTCGGCCTGCGCCCCGACCGACTCGCGGGTGCCGGTGACACCCATGAGGGAGGCCGCGTAGACGAAGCCGCTGCCGGCCGCGGTGATCTCGGCGAGGCGCGCGTCCCTGCTGCTGGGCGCGACCACGAAGACCGTGGCCAGGCCGTGCTTGTCGGCGTGCTCCCGCCACAGCGCCGACTCCTGGACGGGCAGGTCGGGCAGGATGCACCCGGCGCCGCCCGCCTCGGCCAGCTCGGCGGTGAAGCGCTCCACGCCGTAGCGGTCGATCGGGTTCCAGTACGTCATGACGAGGATCGGCTTGCCGGTGGCCTCGTGCGCCTCGCGGACCGTGCGCATCACGTCGGCGATCTTCACGCCGCCGCGCAGGGCGATGTCGTCGGCGGTCTGGATCACCGGGCCGTCGAGCACCGGGTCGCTGTGCGGCAGGCCCACCTCGACGATGTCGGCGCCGCCGTCGAGCGCGGCCTTGACCGCCTCGATGCCGCCCGTGACGGTCGGGAACCCGGCCGGCAGGTAGGCGATCAGGGCGGCGCGACCCTCGGACCTGGCGGCCGCGAGGGTGTCGTCCAGCAGCTGTACGTTCCCGCTCACTTGGCGTCCCCCTCGATCTCCGCGGCGCCGGTCTCGTCGGCGGCGACCTCGGCGTCGGTGTCGTACAGCCCGAAGTAGCGGGCGGCGGTGTCCATGTCCTTGTCGCCGCGGCCGGACAGGTTGACCACGATCAGCCCGTCCTTGCCCAGCTCCTTGCCGACCTCCAGGGCGCCGGCCAGCGCGTGGGCGCTCTCGATGGCCGGGATGATGCCCTCGGTGCGCGACAGCAGGCGCAGGGCCTGCATGGCGGCGTCGTCGGTGACCGCGCGGTACTCGCCGCGGCCGGAGTCCTTGAGGTAGGAGTGCTCGGGGCCGATGCCCGGGTAGTCCAGGCCGGCCGAGATCGAGTACGGCTCGGTGATCTGGCCCTCGTCGTCCTGGAGGACGTAGGACCGGGAGCCGTGCAGGATGCCGGGCTCGCCCGCGGTCAGGGTGGCCGCGTGCTCGCCGGTCTCGACGCCGTGCCCGGCGGGTTCGCAGCCGATGAGGCGGACGTCCGCGTCGGGGATGAAGGCGTGGAAAAGGCCGATGGCGTTGGAGCCGCCGCCGACGCAGGCGATCGCGGCGTCCGGCAGGCGTCCGGCCTGCTCCAGGAGCTGGCGGCGGGCCTCGACGCCGATGACCCGGTGGAAGTCGCGGACCATCGCCGGGAAGGGGTGGGGACCTGCGACGGTGCCGAACAGGTAGTGGGTGCGGTCGACGTTGGCGACCCAGTCGCGGAACGCCTCGTTGATGGCGTCCTTCAGCGTGCGGCTGCCGGACTTCACGGCGATGACCTCGGCGCCGAGCATGCGCATGCGGGCCACGTTGAGGGCCTGTCGCCGGGTGTCGATCTCGCCCATGTAGATGGTGCAGTCGAGGCCGAAGAGGGCGCAGGCGGTGGCCGTGGCCACGCCGTGCTGGCCGGCGCCGGTCTCGGCGATGACGCGGGTCTTGCCCATGCGCTTGGTGAGCAGGGCCTGGCCGAGCACGTTGTTGATCTTGTGCGAGCCGGTGTGGTTCAGGTCCTCGCGCTTGAGGAAGACCCGGGCGCCGCCGGCGTGCTCGGCGAAGCGGGGGACCTCGGTGAGGGAGGACGGGCGGCCCGTGTAGTGGGCGAGCAGGTCGTCCAGTTCGCGGGCGAACTCCGGGTCGGACTTGGCCTTGTCGTACTCGACGGCGACCTCGTCGACCGCCGCGACGAGGGCCTCGGGGATGAACTTGCCCCCGAAGGCGCCGAAGTAGCCCTCGGCGGAGGGGACTTGGCCCTCCGGATCGGGAATGAAGAAGGTGCTGGGCATGCGGAACCTCACGGTGAGTGTCTGGCAGGGACTAATCGCCGTGGGGGCGGGGACTGTGTTGTCGGCTACGGACCGGCTGTGGCCGGTCGCGCCGTCCCCCGCGCCCCTACGTGGGCTGGTGCCATCGCATGCCGTTGACCTGGCCC
Organism: Streptomyces sp. MH60; assembly: GCF_002939385.1. Taxonomy (GTDB): domain Bacteria; phylum Actinomycetota; class Actinomycetes; order Streptomycetales; family Streptomycetaceae; genus Streptomyces. Next base: position 26,644 of record NZ_MULI01000085.1, read on the forward strand.
GGTTCGTCGCCGATGACGTACCGCACCCGGCGGCCGTGGACCCGGCGGGCGGGGGCTCGGCAGCCGCGGGGGCGGCAGCCGCGCGCCAGGCGCGCGTAGGGGTCCCGGGGCACCGGGACGAGCGGGAGCGTCATGGGGGTCAGCCTACCGGGGGTCAGCCCCGGCCGTGGCGGAGTGCGGGATGTTCGCCGGCCGCCACCAGGTCGGAGACCGCCGTCTTGGGGTCGCGGCCGGTGACCAGGGACTCGCCGACCAGGACGGCGTCGGCGCCCTCGTTGGCGTAGGCGATGAGGTCGTGCGGGCCGCGGACGCCGGACTCGGCGACCTTGACGATGTGCGCGGGGATCTCCGGGGCGACCCGTTCGAACGTGCCGCGGTCGACCTCGAGCGTCTTCAGGTTGCGCGCGTTGACGCCGATGATCTTGGCCCCCGCGTCCACCGCGCGCTCGACCTCGTCCTCGTCGTGCACCTCGACCAGCGGGGTGAGGCCGATGGACTCGGCGCGCTCGATCAGCGACTCCAGGGCCGGCTGTTCGAGGGCCGCGACGATCAGCAGCACGAGGTCGGCACCGTGGGCGCGGGCCTCCCACAGCTGGTACGAGGTGACGACGAAGTCCTTGCGCAGCACGGGGATGTCCACGCGCGCGCGGACCGAGTCCAGGTCGGCCAGCGAGCCGCCGAAGCGGCGCTCCTCGGTGAGGACGGAGATGACGGCGGCGCCGCCCGCCTCGTAGTCGGCGGCGAGCCCGGCCGGGTCGGCGATGGCCGCGAGCGCGCCCTTGGAGGGGCTGGAGCGCTTGACCTCGCAGATGACCTTGACGCCGTCGCCGCGCAGCGCGGACACGCCGTCCTTGGCGGGGCGGGCCTTGGCCGCGCGCTCCTTGAGCTCGTCGAGGCCGACGCGCGCCTGCCGCTCCGCGAGGTCGGCACGGACTCCGTCGATGATCTCGTCGAGCACACTCACGCGAGCGGCCCCCTTTCAGACGGCAAAACGTGTGGTCACTGTGATGGTATCCGGAGCCGGGCACCGGCCCCGCATCCGGCCGATCCGGGTCCCACTACGTGGACGTTCCGTGGATGGTCAAGGGAGGAGCCAGCCACCGAACGGCAGGTTCCGGACAACGGTGAAGACCAGCAGCAACGTCCCCAGCGTCCACAGGTGGACCGGTCCGAGGTCGATGCGCACCGGACGGCCCCGGGCCGCGCGGATCACCCAGACGGTCCACAGGACGGCGAAGCCCAGGTAGGCGAGGACCGCGGGGGCGTTGGCGTGCAGCGCGGCGGTCAGGTCGCCGTGGACGAAGGCGTGGGCGCTGCGCAGGCCTCCGCAGCCGGGGCAGTAGACGCCCGTGAAACGCAGCAGGGGGCAGACGGGGTAGTGGCCGGGCTCGTAGGGGTCCACGCTGCCCACGTAGGCGAAGGCCCCGGCGACGGCCGCGAGCACTCCGGCCGGGACGGCCAGGCGCAGGGCCGCGCCGCGGGGCGGGAGGGTGCCGGTGCGCATGGGTTTCCCGCTCTCGACGTCCACGCCCGCATTCTGCCCCTGGCGGCCCCCGCGCGCACGTGAGGGGCGGTCTCCGGCACCCTTGTGCCGGTCCGCCCCTCAGGAGGTCCGTGACCGCCGTGCCCGGTGGTCAGCCCTTGGCGCCGGCCTCCGCGCGCTCGCCGCTGACCTGGTGCACGGGGTGGTTCTGCTTCGGCTGGCCGAGGCCCATCATCTTCATGACGTAGCCGACGACACCACCGAGGAGCACGACCGCCAGGCCGGCCCAGAAGCCCCACGGCTGGGCGGCCACCATGAACATGCCCGCGATGCAGAAACCGATGAAGGAGATGATGACACCGGTCCAGGCGGCCGGGGTGTGACCGTGGCTGCTGCCCGCCATTGCTTGCTCCTCGTTGCTGTGTGCCATGTCTGAGCAGGACGCTCGCACCCATTGTCCCGCACGGGGGCACGCGCCGTGAGCGGGGGTGCTCCGGCGGGTGAACCCGGGTCCGGAGGCGGTCAGGCGCTGGTGGGATCCTCGCCGCGGTCGATGGCCTTCCACAGGTCCTCGGGGCGGTCCGGGTCGACGGTCTGCGGCCTGCGGCTCGGGCGCGGAGTGCCGTCGCGCTCGTAGCGGCCGGACATCGCGGGCCACTGGCGGCCGTAGCGCAGCGCGAGCAGCCCGGCCAGCAGGAGCAGCGCGCCGCCCACGGCCGCGACGTACGGCCACGCGGTGTGGGAGAGCGCGTCGACGGTGGCCGAGGTGTCACCGGCCGCCTTCGCGGCCTGGTCGTCCAGGGCCGAGCTGTCGGAGGCGCCCGCCAGCGCGGCGGCGACGGTGCCCGCGCCGCTGAGCGCGAGCACGGCGGCGACGGCGAAGCGGCCGGCGCGGCGGACG
>NZ_MULI01000086.1 GCF_002939385.1 Streptomyces sp. MH60
CGAGGTGGACGACCCGTGGGGCTACGGCCGTTCGCTGGAGTGGGCGACCTCCTGCCCGCCGCCGCGGCACAACTTCCTCACGCTGCCGCGCATCCGCAGTGAATCCCCGGCCTTCGACCTGCACCACCCCGAGATCTCCGCGATCGACCAGCTGGAGAACGTCGGCCACGGTGAGAAGGCCCTCGCCGGCGGCAAGGAGGCCGGGAAGTGAAGATCCAGGGCAAGATGTTCATCTGGTTGAGCGTCTTCATCCTCGCCGTGGCGGTTGTCTACGGCTACTGGTCCAAGGAACCGGCCGGTACCACGGCGCTCTTCCTGGCCTTCGGCCTCGCCATCATGATCGGCTTCTACCTCGCCTTCACGGCGCGGCGGGTCGACGCCGGTGCGCAGGACAACATGGAGGCGGACGTCGCGGACGACGCCGGCGAGGTCGGGTTCTTCAGCCCGCACAGCTGGCAGCCGCTCGCGCTCGCCGTCGGCGGCGCGCTCGCCTTCCTGGGCATCGCGGTCGGCTGGTGGGTGATGTACTTCTCGGCGCCGGTCCTCCTGGTCGGCCTGTTCGGCTGGGTCTTCGAGTACTACCGCGGTGAGAACCGCACCCAGTAGCACGCGTCGAGCGCCAAGGGGCCCGGACACTCCGTCAGGAGCGTCCGGGCCCCTTCGTCTGCCGTACCGCCCCTCACCCTTCCGGCTTACCCGCCGTGCCGCCGCTGACGTCTCTCCCTAGCGTGAGGCCATGAGCATCACGGTTCACTTCCAGGCGCGGGGGCGTACGGTCGTCGGCTGCACCCTGCTGGTGATCGCCCTCGGCGCGAGCGGCACCGCCTGCCTCGGCGACGACGACAACCCGCTGTCCGCCACGCCCTACGACGCGGCCGGCCAGATCTCCTTCAACGGCCCCACGGACGCCGGGAAGAAGGCCGACCCGGACAAACCCCTGGAGGTGGTCGCCGAGGGCGCCGACGGGCGCATCACGGACGTCACGGCCATGGACGCGACCGGACGCCAGGTCGCGGGCGAGCTGTCCGCCGACGGCGCCCGCTGGCACAGCACCTCCCCGCTGGCGGCCAACGCCAGCTACACGGTGCGCGTCAGCACCGAGGACGGGGACGGGGCTCCCGGCCGCAAGGTGCTCACCTTCGAGACCGGCAAGCCCGGCGCGAAGAAGACCCTGGACGTCGCCTTCGGGCCCAAGGCGGGCGCGTACGGCGTCGGTCAGCCCGTCACGGCGGAACTGAGCCAGCCGGTCCGGGACCCGGCGCAGCGGGCCATAGTGGAGCGCGCCCTGAAGGTCGACTCCACCCCGGCGGTGCAGGGCGCCTGGTACTGGGTGGACGACAAGAAGCTCCACTACCGGCCCCAGGAGTACTGGCCCGCCCACGCCACCATCAAGGTCCACAGCACCCTGGACGGCATCAAGATCGGCGACCGGATGTGGGGCGGCAAGGCCAAGCCCTTGAAGATCACCACGGACGACCGGGTCGTGGCCGTCACCGACGCCTCCGCGCACACGCTGACCGTCTACCAGGACGGCGAGGCGATCAAGGAGATCCCGGTCACCACCGGCAAGCCCGGCTTCGAGACCCGCAACGGCGTCAAGGTCGTCCTCGGCAAGGAGTCCTTCGTACGCATGCGCAGCACCACCGTCGGCATCGCCGAGGGCTCGTCGGAGGCGTACGACCTGCCGGTCTACTGGGCCACCCGCGTGACCTGGAGCGGCGAGTACGTGCACGCCGCCCCCTGGTCCGTCGGCTCCCAGGGCATCGCCAACGTCAGCCACGGCTGCGTCGGCATGAGCACGGACAACGCGGAGTGGTTCTTCAACGCGGTCCAGGAGGGCGACCTCGTCCAGGTCGTCAACTCCGACGGCGAAACGATGGAACCCTTCGGCAACGGCTTCGGCGACTGGAACATGGACTGGGCGAAATGGCGCACCGGCAGCGCCCTGACGGGCGGCACCGGCGTGTCGAACAACCAGGACACGGCAAGGCTGCGGCCGACGGCGGTGTAGCGCCCGGAGTGGGGCGCGGGGCTGCGTCGACATGCGGCTCCGCCGCGCGGGCGCACTCAACCCCCACCGGCCCGCAGCCGCCGAACGGCGCGATCGACCGAGCTCGAAGGCGCCCTTAAACCCCCTGCAGCCGCTTCTCCCGCAGCAGCGCGGCCAGCGCGCCCGCGAACTCCACCGGCTCCACCGGCAGCGTCACAGCCGCCTCCGCCCGGCTCCACGTGGCCAGCCACGCGTCCTGCGGCCGTGCGATGAGCAGCAGCACCGGCGGGCACTGGAAGACCTCGTCCTTGATCTGGCGGCACATGCCCATGCCGCCCATGGGCACCGCCTCACCGTCCAGCACGCAGACGTCGATCCCGCCCTTGTCCAGCTCCTTGAGCACGGCGGCCGGGGTGGCGCACTCCACGAACTCGACCACGGGCACGTCCGGAGCCGGCCGGCGGCCGGTCGCGAGCCGCACCTGTTCGCGGGTGTTGGAGTCGTCGCTGTAGACCAGCACCGTGGCGGTCGCCTGCATGCTTCCTCCGATACGCGGTGAGACCGGTGAAGGCTGTCGTAGCCCGTTGGGGCGGATGCTACTCCCTCGAACGTCCCGTCAGCACTGGTTCGGACAGGGCTTCGACGGGCCGTTCGATGGGCCATCCGGGCCGTACAAGCAGGGGGAACACACCGAACGGCACCCCCCGGGGTGAGGGCGGGATAAGCGACCGACATAATGTCGGTCGTGGCGACAGCAACGACAGTAGAAACCGGGCACGCGCACCCGTCGGTCAACCGGCCGAACCTCACCAGCGTCGGAACCATCATCTGGTTGAGTTCCGAGCTGATGTTCTTCGCGGCCCTCTTCGCGATGTACTTCACCCTGCGATCGGTGACGGGCCCGGACTTCTGGTCCGAGAAGGCCCACGCGCTGAACGTCCCGTTCTCCGCGACGAACACCACGATCCTGGTGCTCTCCTCCCTCACCTGCCAGCTCGGCGTGTTCGCGGCCGAGCGCGGTGACGTGAAGAAGCTCCGGATGTGGTTCATCGTCACCTTCGTGATGGGTGCGATCTTCATCGGCGGTCAGGTGTTCGAGTACACCGAACTGGTCAAGAAGGACGGGATCTCCCTGTCCTCCGACCCGTACGGCTCGGCGTTCTACCTGACCACCGGCTTCCACGGACTGCACGTGACGGGCGGCCTCATCGCCTTCCTGCTGGTCCTCGGCCGCACCTACGCGGCCCGGAGGTTCACCCACGAGCAGGCGACCGCCGCCATCGTCGTGTCCTACTACTGGCACTTCGTCGATGTGGTCTGGATCGGCCTGTTCGCCACGATCTACCTGATCAAGTAGTCGCGGCACGCACCCGCGCAATACCAGAAGCATCGACGCAGAAGATCCTGACACCGGGGTAATCCGTGAAAAAGCTCTCCGCACGACGACGCCATCCGCTGGCGGCCCTCGTCGTCCTACTCCTCGCGCTGGCATGCACAGGGGGGCTGTACGCCGCGTTCGCACCCGCGAGCAAGGCGCAGGCCGATGAATCCGCCCAGTCCCTCGCCATCGACGAGGGCAAGAAGCTCTACGCCGTCGGCTGTGCCAGTTGCCACGGCACCGGAGGGCAGGGCACCAGCGACGGTCCGAGCCTGGTCGGCGTAGGCGCCGCGGCCGTCGACTTCCAGGTGGGCACCGGCCGTATGCCCGCCCAGCAGCCCGGCGCGCAGATCCCGAAGAAGAAGGTCGTCTACTCCCAGGCGGAGATCGACCAGCTCGCGGCCTACATCGCGTCGCTGGGTGCCGGTCCGGCCATCCCCTCGGAGGAGAAGTACGGCCCCGAGGGCGCGGACATCGCCAAGGGTGGTGAGCTGTTCCGCACCAACTGCGCGCAGTGCCACAACTTCACCGGCAAGGGTGGCGCCCTGACGCACGGCAAGTACGCGCCGAGCCTCGAGGGTGTCGACCCGAAGCACATCTACGAGGCCATGCAGACCGGCCCGCAGAACATGCCCTCCTTCCCCGACACCACCCTGTCGGAGCAGAACAAGAAGGACATCATCGCCTACCTGGACGCGGTCAACGGTGACGACACCGAGAGCCCCGGTGGTCTCAGCCTCGGCGGACTCGGCCCGGTCAGTGAGGGTCTGTTCGCCTGGGTGTTCGGACTGGGCGTGCTGATCGCCGTCGCCGTCTGGGTCGCCGCTCGGACCGCAAAGGCCAAGAAGTCATGAGTAGCCAAGACATTCCAGAAACGAACCTGCCGGCAGAGCAGGACCGCCCGCACGGTGCGGCCGCCCGGCCCGCGGACGAGACCAACCCGTTCGCCGACCCGGGGCTGCCGCCCCACGAGCCGCGGGTCCAGGACGTCGACGAGCGGGCCGCCAAGCGGTCCGAGCGCACGGTCGCCCTGCTGTTCACGCTGTCGATGCTGGCCACCATCGGCTTCATCGCCTCGTTCGTGGCGATCGACGTCGACAAGTCGGTCTACATCTTCCCGCTCGGTCACATCAGTGCGCTGAACTTCGCGCTCGGCATGACGCTCGGCGTCGCGCTGTTCGCCATCGGCGCCGGCGCGGTCCACTGGGCCCGCACCCTGATGTCCGACGAGGAGGTCGCCGACGAGCGTCACCCGATCGAGGCGTCCCCCGAGGTCCGTGCCAAGGTCCACGCGGACTTCAAGCAGGGCGCCAAGGAGTCCGTGATCGGGCGCCGCAAGCTGATCCGCAACACGATGCTGGGCGCGCTCACCCTGGTGCCGCTCTCCGGCGTCGTGCTGCTGCGCGACCTCGGCCCGCTGCCCGGGACCAAGCTCCGCCACACCCTGTGGTCCAAGGGCAAGCTCCTCGTCAACATGAACACCAACGAGCCGCTGCGTCCCTCCGACGTCGCGGTGGGCTCGCTCACCTTCGCCATGCCCGAGGGCCTGGAGGAGCACGACGAGGACTTCCAGAACGAGATCGCCAAGGCGGCCCTGATGATCATCCGGCTGGAGCCGGAGACCATCAAGGACAAGCGCGAGCTCGAGTGGTCGCACGAGGGCATCGTGGCGTACTCGAAGATCTGCACCCACGTCGGTTGCCCGATCTCCCTGTACGAGCAGCAGACGCACCACGCGCTCTGCCCCTGCCACCAGTCCACCTTCGACCTTGCCGACGGCGCCCGGGTCATCTTCGGTCCCGCCGGTCACGCCCTGCCGCAGCTGCGCATCGGCGTGAACGACGAGGGTTACCTCGAAGCGCTCGGCGACTTCGAAGAGCCCGTCGGTCCTGCTTTCTGGGAGCGCGGATGAGTACTGCAGCCAACGAAGCGCCCCGCTCACGCGGGAAGGCGCCGGCCGGCGAGCGCGTCGCCGACTGGGCCGACGGCCGGCTGGGGATCTACTCCCTGGCCAAGGCCAACATGCGCAAGATCTTCCCCGACCACTGGTCGTTCATGCTGGGTGAGGTCTGCCTCTACAGCTTCATCATCATCATCCTCACGGGTGTGTACCTGACGCTGTTCTTCCACCCGTCGATGGCCGAGGTCGAGTACCACGGCTCGTACGTCCCGCTGCAGGGCCAGATGATGAGTGAGGCGTACGCCTCCACTCTGGACATCAGCTTCGACGTCCGCGGCGGTCTGCTGATCCGGCAGATCCACCACTGGGCCGCGCTGATCTTCCTGGCCGGCATGTTCGTGCACATGATGCGCGTCTTCTTCACCGGCGCGTTCCGCAAGCCGCGCGAGGTCAACTGGCTGTTCGGCTTCCTGCTGCTCGTCCTCGGCATGTTCACCGGTTTCACCGGCTACTCGCTCCCGGACGACCTGCTCTCGGGCACCGGCATCCGCTTCATGGAGGGCGCGATCCTGTCCGTGCCGATCGTCGGCACGTACATCTCGTTCTTCCTCTTCGGCGGGGAGTTCCCCGGCCACGACTTCGTGTCCCGGTTCTACTCGATCCACATCCTGCTGCTGCCGGGCATCATGCTCGGCCTGCTGGTGGGCCACCTGATCCTGGTCTTCTACCACAAGCACACGCAGTTCGCGGGTCCCGGCAAGACCAACAAGAACGTCGTCGGCATGCCGCTGCTGCCGGTGTACACGGCGAAGGCCGGAGGCTTCTTCTTCCTGGTCTTCGGTGTGATCTCCGCCGTGTCGGCCATCGCCACGATCAACCCGATCTGGGCCATCGGCCCGTACCGCCCCGACCAGGTCTCCACCGGCGCCCAGCCGGACTGGTACATGGGCTTCTCCGAGGGCCTGATCCGTGTGATGCCTGGCTGGGAGATCAACTTCTGGGGTCACACACTCGTCCTCGGCGTGCTGATCCCGCTGATCATCTTCCCGCTGGTCCTGGCGGCGATCGCGGTCTACCCGTTCATCGAGTCCTGGGTCACCGGCGACAAGCGCGAGCACCACATCCTGGACCGCCCGCGCAACGCCCCGACCCGTACGGCCTTCGGTGTCGCCTGGCTGACCGTCTACTTCGTGCTGCTGATCGGTGGCGGCAACGACCTGTGGGCCACCCACTTCCACCTGTCGATCAACGCGATCACCTGGTTCGTCCGCATCGCGTTCTTCGTCGGCCCGGTCGTCGCCTTCATCGCCACCAAGCGGATCTGCCTCGGCCTCCAGCGCCGGGACAAGGACAAGGTGCTGCACGGACGCGAGTCCGGCATCATCAAGCGCCTGCCGCACGGTGAGTTCATCGAGGTGCACGAGCCGCTCAGCCAGGAGCAGCTGCACACGCTCACGGCGCACGAGCAGTACAAGCCGGCCGAGATCGGCCCGACGGTCGACGAGAACGGCGTCGAGCGCAAGGCGACGGGCACGCAGAAGCTCCGCGCCAAGCTCAGCGAGGCCTACTACGGCGAGGAGTCGCAGATTCCGAAGCCGACCGTCGAGGAGTACAAGGAGATCACGAGCGGCCACGGCCACCACTGACCCTCCAGCGTCGCCACACCACGGTCGAAGGGCCCCGTTCCGTTCTGCGGACGGGGCCCTTCGCCGTGCCCGGGGCTGGATAGGGTGGGAGCACGATCCCGTCGACGACACACGATTCAGGAGCGGCTATGAGCGCTGTGACCCCCGCTGGAGGCGACACCACGGCGGACCGCTCCTGGCCCGCCCTGCTGAACGGACTGCTGGACGGCCGCGATCTGAGCGCGGACGACACCGCCTGGGCGCTGGACGTGATCATGCGCGGTGAGGCCACCGACGCGCAGATCGCCGCCTTCGCGGTGGGCCTGCGGTTCAAGGGCGAGACGGTCGAGGAGATCTCCGGGCTCGTCCGCACCATGTACGAGCACGCCAACGTGATCGAGGTGCCGGGGGAGACGGTCGACATCGTCGGCACCGGCGGCGACGGCGCCAAGACGGTCAACATCTCCACCATGTCGGCGATCGTCGTGGCCGGCACGGGGGCGAAGGTCGTCAAGCACGGCAACCGGGCCGCCTCCTCGGCGTCCGGGGCCTCCGACGTCCTGGAGAAGCTCGGCGTCAACCTGGAGCTGACGCCGAAGCGGGTGGCGGAGGTCGCCGAGGAAGCCGGCATCACCTTCTGCTTCGCGGTGAAGTTCCACCCGGCGCTGCGCCACGTGGCGGCGGCCCGCGGACAGCTCGGCATCCGCACGGTGTTCAACTTCCTGGGCCCGCTGACCAACCCCGCCCGGGTGAAAGCCCAGGCGATCGGGGTCGCCCACGCCCGGATGGCGCCGATCATCGCCGGTGTCTTCGCCGAGCGCGGCCACTCGTCCCTGGTCTTCCGCGGTGACGACGGCCTCGACGAGCTGACGACGACCGCCACGTCCCGGGTCTGGACCGTGCGCGACGGCCGGGTGACCGAGGAGACCTTCGACCCGCGGGACGTCGGCATCGAGCTGGTGCCGGTCGAGGCGCTGCGCGGCGCCGACGCCTCCTACAACGCCGATGTCGCCCGCCGCCTGCTGGCCGGCGAGACGGGTCCGGTACGGGACGCGGTCCTGCTGAACTCGGCGGCGGCCCTGGTGGCCCTGAACCCCGGCGAGGAGCCCCTGGCGGCGCAGTTGCGGGCCGGGATGGACCGGGCGGCCGAGGCGATCGACTCGGGCGCCGCCAAGGGCGTCCTGGACCGCTGGGTGGCCGCGAGCCACGCGTAGCGGCCCTCGTGTGTGACGTGCGTCCCGCGATCCGGACTCGGGTTGCGGGGCGCCGATCTTTTCCCCTAGGTTTTTCGACAGGTCATGAGTGACAGTCATGAGGCCCCGGCCGACTGTCCGGCAACCCTCCGTCCGTGGCGGGGTGCCCCGGGTGAAGACCAGGTCGTGGACAGCAAGGTCCACGGCAAGCGCGGACCCCTCGCGAAACCAGGGGTCCTGGGTCGTCCGAGGGAGTCTCCCGTGAACCAGCGAATGCGATAGGGCCGCAGAGCCCCGCCTCGCACACCCTTCTTTCTCTTCACCTTCACAGCGCCGCGCCGCGCGCTGGTCCTCACGGGAGTCCGCCATGTCCGTACCCACCGCTGTCGCCACCCCGCTGCCCGTCCTCGGCCGCGACGTCACCGTGCCGCTCGTCACCGGCGGGGAGGTCACCTACGCCGCGCTCGACTACGCCGCCAGCGCGCCCGCGCTCCAGCGGGTCTGGGACGACGTGGCCGCCTACGCCCCGTACTACGGCAGCGTCCACCGGGGCGCCGGGTACCTCTCGCAGCTGTCGACCGACCTGTTCGAGAACGCCCGCAGGACCGTCGCCGAGTTCCTCGGCTGCCGGGACGACGACCAGGTGGTCTTCACCCGGTCCACGACCGACTCCCTGAACCTGCTCGCCGCCGCGCTGCCCGCCCGCTGCCGGGTCTTCGTCTTCGAGACCGAGCACCACGCCTCGCTGCTGCCCTGGCGGAACGCCGACGTGACCTGCCTCGACGCCCCGCGCACCCCCGCGCAGGCCGTCGCGACCCTGGAGCGGGCCCTCGCCGAACGTGAGCCGTACGGGCCCGCCCTGGTCTGCGTCACCGGCGCCTCCAACGTCACCGGCGAGCTGTGGCCGGTGCGGGAACTGGCCGCCGCCGCCCACGCGCACGGCGCCCGGATCGTGCTGGACGCCGCCCAGCTCGCGCCGCACCACCCGGTGTCGGTGGCCGGCCTGGACGTGGACTGGGTCGCCTTCTCCGGGCACAAGCTGTACGCGCCCTTCGGCTCCGGCGTGCTCGCCGGGCGGGCCGACTGGCTGCGCGAGGCCGAGCCGTACCTGGCCGGCGGCGGCGCCAGCCGCAGCGTCTCCCGGCGCGCGGACGGCGGCGTGGACGTGCAGTGGCACGACAGCGCCGCGCGGCACGAGGCCGGGTCGCCCAACGTCATCGGCGCCTACGCGATCGCCTCCGCCTGCAAGGCGCTCACCGAGGCCGGGTTCGACACGCTGGTCGCCCGCGAGGAGTACCTGATCGGCAAGGTGCGTGAGGGCCTGGCCGAGGTGCCCGAGGTGCGGATCCTCTCCCTGTTCGGGGACGACGCCCCCCGGGTCGGCGTCCTCTCCTTCGTCGTCGAGGGCTGGAACAGCTCCCACTTCGCCGCCGCGCTCTCCGCCGAGTACGGCATCGGCGTGCGCGACGGCCTGTTCTGCGCCCACCCGCTGGTGCGCACGCTGCTCGGCAGCGACCCGCAGACGCAGGGCGAGTGCGGGGCGCCCGAGGCGGCGCCCGGCGAGAAGTCCCTCAACGCCATCCGCGTCAGCTTCGGCGCGGGCACCCCGGACGAGCACGTCGAGCGGTTCGTGGACGCCGTCAAGGAACTGGTGAGCGGCGGCGCCCGCTGGAACTACCGCACCGAGGACGGGCGCTGCGTGCCCGACACCACCTCCGCCGCCCCCGCGGCCGGTACCGGCGCCTGAGCCGCCGGGCCCGGCAGCCGCGACCCGAGCACGACCATCCGCAACGCCCGCTCCGTGGCGTCCGTGAGGAGTTCGGAGGCGCGCAGCAGCGCGTCCGCCAGGGCCATCGGCGCCGGCACGATCCCGTGGCAGGCGTCCACCCCCGGCACCTCGTGCGCGCCCTCGCCGAGCGTGCCGGCCAGGGCGATCACGGGCCGGCCGGAGAGCTTGGCGCGGCGGGCCACCTCGGCCGGGACCTTGCCGCGCGGAGTCTGGCGGTCCAGGGCGCCCTCGGCGGTGAGCACCAGGTCGGCGCGGGCGAGGCGGGCGTCCAGGTCCACATGGTCCAGGAGCACGTCGAAGCGGGGCAGCAGCCGGGCGCCGACGGCGGCGAGACCCGCGCCGAGACCGCCGGAGGCGCCGGTGCCCGCACCCGTACGCAGGTCGGTGCCGACGACACCGAGGTCGCGGGTGAGGACGCGCGCCCAGTTCTCCAGCCCGGCCGACAACTCCTCGACCTGCGCGGGCGTCGCCCCCTTCTGCGGGCCGAACACCCGGGCCACGCCCCGCCCGCCGCACAGTACGTTGTACGGGTTGCAGGCGACGAGCAGCTCGGTGTCCTTCAGCCGGGCGTCGAGGCCGGACGGGTCGATGCGGACGAGACGGTTCAGCTCCCGTCCGCCCGGCGCCAGTTCGAAGCCGTCCGCGTCCAGCAGCCGGGCCCCGAGCGCCTGGAGCGCGCCCGCGCCCCCGTCGGACGTGCCCGAGTCGCCGCAGCCGACCAGGACGCGCCGCGCCCCGGTGTCCAGCGCGGCGCGGACCAGCTCGCCGACGCCGTACGTGGTCGTCACGCCGGGGTCGCGCAGGGCGCGGGGCACCAGGGACAGGCCCGCTACGGCCGCCATCTCCACCACCGCCGTGTCCCGGGCGCCGAGCAGCGCGAAGTGGGTGCCGACCCGGTCGCCGACCGGACCGGTGGCGGCCAGCGCGACCAGCCGCCCGCCGGTCGCCGAGGCCAGCGCCACGGCGGTGCCCTCGCCGCCGTCGACCAGGGGGATCCGGTCGATCTCGGCGTCCGGCAGCACCCGGCGGACGCCCGCCGCGATGGCGTCGGCGGCGGCCTGGGCGGACAGGGACTCCTTGAAGCCGCTGGGCGCCACTACGACACGGTTCAGTACACAGGGGGGAGAAGACACGGACGGCTCCTTCAGCGGGTCACGGGCACGCCGAGCAGCGGCCAGACCGCGGCGGCGAAGAACAGCACGAGCAGGGCGGTCAGCGGCGCCAGGACGGCGGACAGCCGCAGCAGGTCGCGCGGGGTGTAGGTGGGGACGCCGGGGACGTCGGAGAAGAGCGTGACCGGCTTGGCGGAGGCCGGCAGCGTGTGGCAGAACCCGGCCGCCGCCGTGGAGGCGAGCGCGGCGGCGACCGGGTTGACCCCGGCGCCGACGGCCGCCGCGATCACCAGCGGGACCAGGACGGAGGAGCGGGCCGAACGGGACTGCAGGACCAGGTGGGCCGCCGTGCTCACCGCGACCACCACGCCGAGGAAGACACCCGGGGCGACGTCCGCGGGCAGCCCCGACACCAGCCACTTCGCCGCACCGGAGTCGGCCAGCGCGACGCCCATCGCCATCGTGGCCGCCATGAACAGCAGCAGCGACCAGGGGACGGTCTTCAGCGCGTCCTTGAGCCGTACGGTGCCCAGCGCGGGGGAGGAGGCGACGACCGCGCCGATCAGCGCCACGACGGCGGGGGAGACCTGGTGCAGGGGCTCGCTGCACCACAGGGCCACCACCGTGGCCAGCAGCAGCGCGCAGCGCTTCTCCGGCTGCGTCCACGGGCCGGTGACCGGGCTCTCGCTGTGCCGCTGTATCTCCTCGGCGGTGATCCGGACCGGGCCCGCGCGGTCCGCGCGCCGCGTGGTCGTCAGCAGGACCGTCTCGGCGGCGAGGTGGGAGGAGGCGACCGCCAGCGGGAGGCCGAGCAGCAGCCACTGGGTGAAGCCGATCCGGTCCCCGGTCGCCTCCCACAGCACCGACACGGTGATCAGATGCGCACCCGCACCGATCAGGGTCGCCACCGCGGACAGCAGGATCACGGTCGGGAACAGCAGCGCCAGCATCACGACCAGTCGCTTCCGGTCGGCGAGCGCCTTGGCGAGGGCGAGGAACACCGGCAGCGCGAGCGCCGCCCGGCCCGAGGTGGCCGGCACCGCGAAGGCGGTGACGACCAGCGCGGCCGTCGTCAGGTGCGCCAACTGCCGCACCGTGCGCGCCCCGCCCACCAGGAACGCCGCCGCCCGCCCCGCGAGCCCCGTCCGGGCGACCGCGGCCGCCAGCACGAACGCGCAGATCAGCAGCCACACGGTGGCGTCGCCCAGGGTGCCGAAGAGGGTGTCGCTGCTGATGACGCCGGTCGCGGTCAGCGCCAGTCCGGCACCCAGCGCGATGTACGTGTCGTCGACCGGCGTACCGATCCAGGCGCAGGTGGCCAGCGCGAACACGGCGAGGGTGAGGCGCGCGTCACCGTCCAGGGCCGGGAAGCCGGCGGGGACCGCCAGCAGCGCGCACGGGGACAGCGCCACGCACAGGGCCGCCGCGAGGCGGAGGTTCGACGTCACGCCTCGAGCGTCCACGGGCGCGGTGAGCCCTCAATGAGGGTCACATGAAGGAAACTTCACCAGGTCGGCAGCCGGTAGCCCATCCCGCGCACGGTCTCCACCTGCTGGGCGCCGAGCTTCTTGCGCAGGGCCCGCACGTACACGTCCACGATGTTGGAGCCCGGGTCGAAGTCGTAGCCCCACACGTGCGACAGGATCTGCTCGCGGGACAGCACCTGCCCCGGATGGCGCAGGAACAGCTCCAGGAGCACGAACTCACGGGCCGTCAGGTCCACCGTGCGGCCCTGGGCGCGGGCGCGGCGGGTGCGCAGGTCGAGGCTGAGCGACCCGGACCTCAGCACCGTCACCTCCGGCGCCCTGGCCGCCGTACGCAGGCGCAGCCGCACCCGGGCGAGCAGTTCCTCGAAGCGGAACGGCTTGGTCATCCAGTCGTCGGCGCCCCCCTCCAGACCGGCCACCGTGTCCCCTACCGAGTCCCGGGCGGTCAGCACGATCACCGGGGTGGTCACCCGGGCCTCGCGCAGCTCCCGCAGGACCGTGAAGCCGTCCCGGCCGGGCAGCCCGATGTCCAGGACGACGAGGTCGAAGCCGCCGGTGAGGGCGTACTCGTAGGCGGTGTCGCCGTCGGCGACCGCGGTGGTGGTGAAGCCGTTGGCGCGCAGGCCCTTCTCGACGAAGGAGGCGATGCGCTCCTCGTCCTCGACGATGAGGATGCGGTTCATGGGAGCCTCTTCTTCGGGGTCAGTCCAGTGTGAGTACGAAGGTGGCGCCGCCGCCCTCGGTGGTGCGCAGGTCGACCCGGCCGCCGTGGCCCTCGGCGATCGCCCGGACGATCGACAGCCCGAGCCCGGCGCCCGTGCCGCGCACCCCGCGCCGGGCCGTGCCGCGCCGGAACCGCTCGAAGATCACCTCGGCGTCCTGCGGCTGGACGCCGGGGCCGGAGTCGGCGACGTACAGCTCGACGCGCGGTCCGTCGGCGCGGGAGCCCATGCGGACCCGCTGGCCGGTGGTGGTGTGCTGCACGGCGTTCTGCGCGAGCTGCACCATGGCCTGGGTGATCCGCTGCGGGTCGAGGTGGGCCTCGCGGTCGGCGACCCCGTCCAGCACCCACTCCCGGTCGCCCAGGGTGCGGGCCTTGACGTAGACGTCGGCGGTGAGTTCGGCCAGCTGCACCGGTTCGGGGGTGACGAAGTCGGGGCGTTCGGCCTTGGCGAGCAGCAGCAGGTCCTCGACGATGCGGCTCATCCGGTCCAGTTCGTCGGTGACGAGCCGGACGGTCTCCTCGCGCTCCGCCGCGTTCTCCTCGGCACCGCCCATCAGCTCCAGGTGGCCGCGCACGATGGTGATCGGGGTGCGCAGCTCGTGGCCCGCGTCGTCGACGAACCGCCGCTGGGTGGCGAAGGCGCGCTCCAGGCGGTCCAGCATGGCGTTGAACGTCTCGGCGAGCGCGGCCACGTCGTCACGGCCGTGCACCGGGATGCGCCGGGTCAGGTCCTGCTCGGTGAGCTGGGCCGCGGTCGTGCGCACCAGCCGTACCGGTTTCAGGATGCGGCCCGCGACCACCCAGGCGATGCCGGTCGTCATCAGCAGGGCGACGCCGGAGATGGCGAGCAGGACGCGGAACACCTCGTCCGCGCGCGCCTGTTCGCGGCCCGGGTGGAAGGCGACCACGAAGGCGGCCGCCGGTTCGCCGCCGTAGCGGGCCACGGTGACCTTGGCCCAGCGGATCTCGCCCTCGGGCCGGTCCAGGACGCCGGTGGAGTCGGGGGAGGCGTAGATGCGGCGCCGGGCGTCGGCGTCCTCGTGCAGGGGCCGGCCGACCGGGATCTCGCGCTGCTGGATGATCTGCGTGGGCCTGCTGCCCACCTCGCCGACCAGGCCGACCAGTTCCTCGTCCAGGTCGGCGTACTGCCGCTCCAGGAAGACCCGCAGCAGCCGGCCCGGGTCGGTGAAGGGGCGGCCCGTCTCCGGATCGAAGCCCTGTTCCTCGAAGTTGGCGAACTCGCCCGCCTCCTGCGCGAGCAGGCCGTTGATCCGCTGGTCGGTGTCGCGCAGCAGGATCGAGCGGGTGGTCGCCGCCACCGAGGCCAGCGCGACCGCCATCACGAGCAGCAGCCACAGCAGGATGCGGACCCGGGCCGAGACCCGGCGGCGCTCGCGCTCACCCCTCACCGGGTCCGTCGTCGGTGTCGCCGCCCCGGTCGTCGTCATCGTCGTCATCCGAAGGGCCGTCGGTGACCGGCGGCCGCGTCACCACCTGGTCGCTGGGCGTCGGCTCGGGCGAGGAGGAGGCCGGCTTCGGGGTGGGGGAGCCGCTCTCCAGCTCCACCTTGGCCGGGACCTTGGGCTCCCGCGGGCTGTCGGTCAGGGCGAAACTGGTCGCGGCGATGCCGAGCGGGATCAGGACGACGGCCGCGAGGGCCGCCATGCGGCGGGAGAAGACCATGCCGGGGATTCTGCGCGAGGATTCCGGCGGGCCGGATGAGTGCCGGGTGAAGAACTCTTCATCCGGTGCCCCGGCCCGCCGGTCGGCTGCGGCGCCGTCGTGGCTGGTCGCGCAGTTCCCCGCGCCCCTCGGGGCGCGCCCCCTTCGGGGGCGCTTCCCCCTCGCCGGTGGCTCAGTTGTCCAGGCCGATGGCGAACGCCGCCTCCAGGTCGTGCTGGGAGTAGGTGCGGAAGGCCACGTGGGTGTCGGTGCCCTCCACGCCCGGGATCTTGCTGATCCGGCCGGGGATGACCTCGGCCAGGTCCTCGTGCTTGCTCACCCGCACCATGGCGATCAGGTCGTAGGTGCCGGTGACGGAGAAGACCTCGCTGACGCTCTCCAGCGCGGCGATCTGCTCCGCGATCTCGGGAATGCGGTCCACGCTGGTCTTGATGAGGACGATCGCGCTGATCACGGCTGGTTCTCTCCCTCGGGCGCCGCCACTGGAACGCCACCAACTCTAGTCCCACGTCCGAACCGCACCCAGGCGAAGGCGAAGCCGAGACCGAAGCCCACCAGGTGCGCGAGGTACGCCACCCCCGGCCCGTCCCCGGCCCGCCCCGCCGCCATCCACTGCAGGGCCGCCCAGAACGGCAGCACGACCCAGGCCGGGAAGCGCAGCGGCAGGAAGAAGAGGAAGGGCAGGAGGCTGGTCACGCGGGCCCGCGGGAAGAGGAACAGGAACGCGCCGAGCACCGCGGAGATCGCCCCGGAGGCGCCGACCAGGGACTCCTGGGAGTGGGCGTTGGCGCCCGCGTAGCCCAGCAGGGCCAGGTAGCCGCAGCCGAGGTAGAACAGGGCGAACTGGAGCCGGCCCATCCGTTCCTCGGTCATCGCGCCGAAGACGTAGAGGAAGAGCATGTTGCCCAGCAGGTGCACCCAGCCGCCGTGGACGAACAGCGCCGTGGCCGGGGTGAGCGCCGATCCGGGGGAGTCCTCGAACAGTTCTGCGGGGATCACGCCCCAGCGCCGGAAGTAGGCGCGCTGCGCCGCCAGCAGCTCCTCCCCGGTGCCGTACGCCGGGTTCAGGCCCGCCGCCGGGCTGAGCAGGAACAGCAGACAGCACAGCGTGATCAGCGTGTACGTCACCGGCGCCGTCCGGCGCCCCGACGAGCGGGCCCCGACCAGCGCCCCGACCGCGGAGACCGTTGTGCGGACCGCCTTGCTCCAGTTGCGGATCATGGACACAGAGCATGACGTAACGGGCGCGGGGGCTCATAGCGCCTCGCCGCCGTGGACACGCGGGCGTCGGGTACCCGCCAGGCCGTAGGGTTACGTGCCACACGCCCCGGGGAGCCCGGCGCGTCACCGACACTGGAAGAGAGTGAACAGCCACGATGACGGTTCCCCTGCCGACCGACACGACGCGGTGGCGCTGCACCCTCTGCGGCAACCTCACCCGCTTCGACGTGACCCGGGCCTCGAAGGTCGTCGAGTACGTGCACCTCGATCTGGCCGGTGAGCCGACGGTGGAGGAGCGTGAGGTGCTCAGTGAGACCATCGAGTCGGTGCGGTGCCGCTGGTGCAACGCCGTGGACCAGGTGGAACTCGTGGACAGGCCGGGTGCCGCCTCCTGAGCGGAGCGGCCCCGCACAAGGCGATTCCGGCCCGGGATCGCCCTGAGACATTGGGGTGACGGATGGTGGAGACACACGGCGGGGGGCCGGACGACGGCGCCGCTGAGGTGCTCGACCGCCCGCTGCCCGACGGCGTGCGCCGCCGGGTCGTGCAGATCGTGTCCGACGGCTTCGGCTCGCTCACCCTCGGCGAGCTGCCCGCGCAGCTCAGGCAGTACGCCAGGTTCGCGCCGAACCGCAGGGCCAAGTTCGCCGGCAACGCCATGGCCGCCGCCGTGGAGACCGACCCGCTCTTCCGCCAGCGCATCGGGGAGAAGTTCCGCGACACCCAGCCGGAACTGGCCGACGCCCTGGACGCCGGGTCCGCGCTCCCGGCCGCCGACCCGCTGGACGTGGCCGCCGCGGCCTACGTGCTGCGCCCGCACGGCTGGGTGAAGCTGGTCACCGCCGCCGGCGAGGAGGCGCAGCGCGCGGACGCCGAGCGGGCCGACGAGGAGAACCGCGCGGAGCTGGAGCGGCTGCACGAGGAGCTGGCCCGGGCCCGGGAGCACACCAAGGCCGAGACCGAGCGGCTGCGCGCCGAACTGGACGCGGCGAAGCGGGAGGCCGAGTCGCTGCACCGCAAGCTGCGCTCCGCCCTCAGCGACGTCAAGCGCGGCGAGGCGGCGCTGCGCAAGGTCCAGGCCGAACTGGACGCCGTACGGGCCGAGGGGCAGACCCAGGTGTCCGCCGCCGAGAGCGAGACCCGGCGGCTGAAGGCCCGCCTGGGGGAGGCCGAGGCGGCCCTGGAGGCCACCCGCAAGGCCGCCCGCGAGGGGCGCAGCGTCGAGGACATGCGCGTACGGCTGCTCCTGGACACCCTCCTCGACGCCACCCAGGGGCTGCGCCGCGAGCTGGCACTGCCCCCGGTGTCCGTGCGGCCCGCCGAGACCGTGGACGCGGTCGAGCCGGGCCGGATGACGCCGAAGGACATCGCCAACCGGGCCCTGTCCGAGAACGACCCGGCGATCCTCGACCAGTTGCTGGCGCTGCCCCAGGCGCACCTGGTCGTGGACGGCTACAACGTCACCAAGACCGGCTATCCGCAGATGCCGCTGGAGAAGCAGCGGCTGCGGCTGCTCGGCCAGCTCTCCCAGCTCGCCGCGCAGACCGGCGCCGAGATGACCTGCGTCTTCGACGGGGCCGAACTCGTGGCGCCGGTGCTGCTCGCGCCGCCGCGCGGAGTGCGCGTGCTGTTCTCCAAGCCCGGTGTCACCGCCGACGAGCTGATCCGCCAGCTGGTGCGGGCCGAGCCGCCGGGCCGGCCGGTCATCGTCGTCTCCACCGACCGCGAGGTCGCCGACGGCGTGGCGCGCGCGGGCGCACGCCCGGTGGCGTCCGCGGTGCTCCTCAAGCGGCTTTCCTAGCCGGCCGTCGGCTTCCGGCCACTTCTCTTCACTTCCGTACCAACCGTAACGTAGGCGCTCTATGCCCGAATTGACGGAACCGTGACGCAACGTAGCGTCAAACGGGGGTCACTGCAGGTGAGTTGCGGCGAAAAACGCGGTGCGTAACCGTGATTTTTCGGCGGAGGATTTGAACTGATCACGAGTGGGTCACTAGGGTCACCCTTCGAACCCTCGAACGGGTGATCCCTCTCAAGAAGGAGCTCGTCTCCGTGGCGTCCCACCGTCGTCCCAAGCAGCCGAGTCGCACGCGCGTGACCGTGCTCACCACCGCTGCCGCCGCCGCTGTCGCTCTCAGCTCCCAGGCCGCCAACGCCGCCCCGAGCGAGAAGCCGAGCAAGGACGAGGTCAAGGCGAAGGTCGACAAGCTCTACGAGGAGGCCGAGCAGGCCACCGAGAAGTACAACGGCGCCAAGGAGAAGCAGGAGAAGCTCCAGAAGGAGGTCTCCACCATCCAGGACAACGTCGCCCGCGGCCAGGAGGAGCTCAACGAGCTGCGCGACGGCCTCGGTTCGATGGCCAGCGCCCAGTACCGCTCCGGCGGCATCGACCCCTCCCTCCAGCTCTTCCTGTCCGCCGACCCGGACAACTACCTGGACAAGGCCTCCACCCTCGACCAGCTGAGCGGTCAGCAGGTCGAGGCGCTGAAGAAGATCCAGGTCAAGCAGCGCGACCTCGCCCAGCAGCGCTCCGAGGCGTCCGAGAAGCTCAAGGACCTCTCCGCCACCCGCACCGAACTGGGCAAGAAGAAGAAGGAAGTCCAGGGCAAGCTCTCCTCCGCGCAGAAGCTGCTCAACACGCTGACCGCGCAGGAGAAGGCCGCCCTCCAGCAGGAGGAGCAGCGCTCCAACCGCGCCAGCGAGCGCCAGGTGCTCACCGGCGGCAGCTCCACCCCCGCCTCCGGCCGCGCGGGCGCCGCCTTCGCCGCCGCCCAGGGCAAGATAGGCACGCCCTACGTCTACGGCGCCACCGGCCCGTCCTCCTTCGACTGCTCGGGCCTGACCTCCTGGGCGTACGCGCAGGCCGGCGTCGGCATCCCGCGCACCTCCCAGGCGCAGGCCAACTACGGCACGCGCATCTCCTCGATGAACGACCTCCAGGTCGGCGACCTCGTCTTCTTCTTCAGCGACCTGCACCACGTCGGCCTCTACGCCGGCAACGGCCAGGTCCTGCACGCGCCGCGCACCGGCACGAACGTCCGCTACGAGTCGATGAGCACCATCGGCGGCCCGTTCATGTTCGGCGTACGGGTCTGATCGTGCCCCGCGTACGGGTCTGACCCGGACGCCCCGCGCCACCCGAAGTCACCCCCGCCGTACCGCCCGTTCGGGCGAATCACGGTCGGGCCCTGTGACCCCCGCCCCGCCGGTGACCTGCGTCAGCGGCGGGGCGTCGTGTCGCGCGGCCCCCCAGGTCGTTGGCCGGTGCCCCGCCGCGGGGTTACTGTCTGCCGCGTTTCCCCGTCCGCCAGCGGAAGGAGTGCGGCTTCCCGTGGGGTCCCATCGCCGCCTTGCACCATCCGGGTTCGACCGTGGCTCCACCGCCGCCGTCGGCCTTCTCTCCGTGGCCGCCGCGCTCCTGGGCGCCGTACCGGCCGCGGCCGCTCCGCACGACGACCGGCGGGCGGAGGTGGACCGCCTGCGCACCGAGGCGGAACAGGCGACCGAGGCCTACAACAAGGCCGACGCCCGCACCGACGCGCTGCGCGAGGAGGTCTCGACCGCGCAGGATTCCATCGCCCGGCAGCAGCAGCGCGTCAACACCCTGCGGGACGCCCTCGGTTCGCTGGCCGGCGCCCAGTACCGCTCCGGCGGCATCGACCCGTCGCTGGCGCTGCTGCTCTCCGCCGAACCGGACGACTACCTCGACCGGGCCTCCGTGCTCGACCGGATCACCACCCGCCAGGCGGGTGAGCTGAGGGAGCTCCAGCAGGCGATGCGCGACCTCGCCCAGGACCGGGCCGAGGCGGCCCGCAAGCTCACCGAGCTGGAGAAGGGCCGCAAGGCGGTCGCCGCCCACAAGAAGACCGTGGAGCGCAAGCTGGCCAAGGCCCGCGCGCTGCTCGCCGCCCTGCCGGACGACGAGCGCGCCGCCTACGGGCGCGGCTCCCGCTCGGGCCGCGAGGACCTGACCGCCCTCGCCGGGGCCGCCGCTCCCGCCTCCGGCCGGGCCGGGGCCGCCTTCGCCGCCGCCCGCTCCGCCCTCGGCAAGCCCTACGTCTGGGGCGCCAACGGCCCCTCCGGCTTCGACTGCTCGGGCCTGACCCAGTGGGCCTACGCGCAGGCCGGGGTCGGGCTGCCCCGCACCTCGCAGGCGCAGTCGGGTGCCGGGCGGCGGGTGTCCCTGGCCGAGGCACGGCCCGGCGACCTGGTCGCCTACCGCGACGACGCCAGCCACATCGGCATGTACGCGGGCAACGGCCAGGTCATCCACGCGCCCTACCCCGGCGCGCCGGTGCGCTACGACCCGGTCGGCATGATGCCGATCTCCTCGGTCACCCGGGTGTGACCCCGCGGCCGCTCCCGGCCCCCGCGCTTTCCTCGCCCGGTGCCTTCCGCGCTCCCTCGCCCGTACGATCGGGAAGGTGGCTGGTCGAAGGCGGGTGTCGGGTTCCTCGGTGGTGGCGCTGTGCCTGCTGCTGGTCGCGCTGGTGGCCTGCGGCGGCCGGACCGCGACCGAACCCGCCCGGGCCGACGTCCAGCGGGTCCTGGACCGGCGTGCGGCGGCCGTCCTCGCCCACGACGCGGCCGCCTACGCGCGCACCGGCACCGGTACGGGCTTCGGCCACCTGAGCGCGATCCCGCTGGCCGCCTGGTCCTACCGGGTGCGGGACGTGGAGCGCACCGGCGACACCGCCACCGCCGACGTCGAGCTGCGCTACCGCGTCGACGGTTACGACCGGGGCCCCGTCACCGCGGGCCGCACCGTGCGGCTGAGCCGGGACGGCACGGGCGGGACGTGGGCCGTCGACTCCGACCGGCCCGCCAAGGAGTCCGGCCAGCAGCCCTGGGACCAGGGCCCGGTCGAGGTCGTCCGCGGCACGCACAGCCTCGTCCTCGGCGTCGGGCAGTCCACCGCGATGCTGCGCCGCTTCGCCGGCCTGGCCGACCGGGCGGTGCCCGCCGTCTCGGACGCCTGGGACGGCGACTGGTCCCGCCGGGTGGTCGTGGTCGTCCCCCGGTCGGTGGAGGGCATGGCGGGCCTGCTCGGGTCCCCGGCCTCCTCCTACCGGGGCATCGCCGCGGTCACCACCGGGGAGACGGGCGGCCGGGAACACGCCCCCGCGGACCGGATCATCGTCAACCCCGACGCGTACGGGCTGCTCGGCAGCCTCGGCAAGCAGGTCGTGCTCACCCACGAGACCACCCACGTCGCCACCCGCGCCGACACCACCTCGGCCACTCCGCTGTGGCTCTCCGAGGGCTACGCCGACTGGGTCGGCTACCGCGACACCGGACGCACCGCCGCCCAGGCCGCCCCCGAACTGGCCGACACGGTCGCCGAGGGCCGGGTGCCCGCGCGGCTGCCGACGGACGAGGACTTCGGCTTCACCGCCGAGGCGGAACAACTGGCCCGGGCGTACGAGGGCGGCTGGCTGGCCTGCCGGATGATCGCCGAGCAGTGGGGCGAGGACCGGCTGGACGCGTTCTACCGCGCCGTGGGCGCCCACGACGACCGCACCGGCGCGGTCGGGGACGCGCTGCGCACGGTGCTCGGCACCACGGAGCAGGACTTCACGGCGCACTGGCGGGAGTACCTGCGAACGCGGTTCGGCTGACTCGGGCGGGCTTCACCGACGGGGTGGGGCGGCGCGGGGTGCTCGGGAGGGTGGCGGGGGCTTCACGGTGTGCCGGCGGGGGTGTCCGCGGGGGCCGTGGCTCGGCCGAGGGGGCCCGGATCGTCGGGCGGGGCCGGGGTGTCGCGGCGTACCGGGCCGCGCCACAGGGTGTGGGCGCCGAGGAGGGCGGCGGTCACCAGGAGGCCGTTGCGGACGAACAGGAGGGTGATGCCGAGGGGGGTGCTCGCCACGACGTCCGCGAACAGGAGCGGGAACTCCAGCAGCGTCAGCGGGGTCGCCGCCAGCACCAGCGCCACCGGCACCCGCATCCGGCTCGCCCGGAAGCACCGGCAGACCGCGCCGAGGCCCACCAGCCACACCAGGTACTGCGGGCTGATCACCCGGCTGGTCACCGTGAACATCAGCACCGCCACGAAGGCCGCGTCCGCCGCCGTGTGCGCCGCGAACCGCGGGGCCCCCGGCCGCGAGGCCCGCAGCCGCCACAGCAGCAGCCAGCCGAACGCCACCGCGCTCAGCCCCAGGCAGACCGTGCCCACCGTGTCCACGTGCGGGCCCAGGAACTCCATCGAGCCGTAGTTCAGCAGCACCCCGCCCTCCCAGCCGAAGTGCCGGGCGACGTGGAAGACCAGCGAGCCCAGCGACTCCACCTCGACCCCGCGCTCGCGCTGGAAGGTCAGGAACGCGAACGCCCCGGGCATCGACACGGCGAACAGCGCGGCCAGCCCGGCCCCGCTCAGCGCGGCGGCGATCCAGGGGCGCCGCCCCCGCATCCCAACGAGCACCAGCGCCGGCCACACCTTCAGCAGGGCCCCGAGGGCCGCCAGGGCCCCCGCCACCCGCGGATGCCGCCCGGCGGCGAGCAGCGCGGCCACCGCCACCGCCGTGACCATCACGTCGTAGCGGGCGTACACCGTCGGCCCGAGCAGCGGCACGCCCGCCACCCACACCCATGCCCCGCGCGACGACCGCCCCGCCCCCCGGCCCGCGTGCCACAGCAGCGCGAGGACGGCGGCGTCCGTGACGCACGCGAGGACGAAGAACGCCGTCGCGTACTCCAGGAAGGGCAGCAGGCCGGGGGAGAGCACCGCGAAGGCCGCCGCCGGCGGGTACTGCCACGTGACGTCCTCCAGCGGAAACGTTCCGGTGCGCAGGACGTCGGCCCAGTCCCGGTAGATGACGGACACGTCGCTCGTGACGTCCGGACCGGGGAAGACCAGCACCTTCAGCACGAACAGCAGCAGCACCAGCCGCGTGGCGCCCCAGGCCGGCAGCAACCACACCGGTGACCGCCCCGCGTCCCTCGTCTCCACGTGCCACCTGCCCGTCCGTGCCCGTCTCGTACCTGCCTGTCCCCGTCCCGCACCTGCTTGTCCGCCGGTGCGGCCATGATGACCCGGACCCCTGTGGACGTGCCACAGGACGCAGCCGGGCCCGGCACCCGGCGGCCGGTTCGGTAGGGTCGGCGGCGTGCGCAAGACCTTGATCGTGACGAACGACTTCCCGCCCCGCCCGGGCGGCATCCAGGCCTTCCTGCACAACATGGCGCTACGGCTGGACCCCGAGCGGCTGGTCGTCTACGCGTCCACCTGGAAGCGGAGCCGCGAGGGCGCCGAGGCCACCGCCGCCTTCGACGCCGAGCAGCCCTTCACCGTCGTACGGGACCGCACCACGATGCTGCTGCCGACGCCGGGCGCCACCCGGCGGGCGGTGGGCCTGCTGCGCGAGCACGGCTGCACGTCGGTGTGGTTCGGGGCGGCCGCGCCCCTCGGCCTGATGGCCCCGGCCCTGCGGAAGGCGGGCGCCGAGCGCCTCGTCGCGACCACCCACGGCCACGAGGCGGGCTGGGCCCAGCTGCCCGCCGCCCGGCGACTGCTGCGCCGGATCGGGGAGTCCACGGACACGATCACCTACCTCGGCGAGTACACGCGCTCCCGGATCGCGGGCGCGCTCACGCCCGAGGCCGCCGCGCGGATGGTGCAACTGCCGCCCGGTGTCGACGAGAAGACCTTCCACCCGGCCAGCGGCGGCGACGAGGTACGCGCCCGCCTCGGTCTGACCGAGCGGCCCGTGGTCGTCTGCGTGTCCCGGCTGGTCCCGCGCAAGGGCCAGGACACCCTGATCCGGGCGATGCCGCGCGTCCTCGCCGCCGCGCCGGACGCCGTCCTGCTGATCGTCGGCGGCGGCCCCTACGAGAAGGACCTGCGCCGCCTCGCCGAGGAGACCGGCGTCGCCGCCTCCGTCCACTTCACCGGCGCCGTGCCCTGGTCCGAACTGCCCGCGCACTACGGTGCCGGGGACGTCTTCGCCATGCCCTGCCGCACCCGCCGGGGCGGCCTCGACGTGGAGGGCCTCGGCATCGTCTACCTGGAGGCCTCCGCGACCGGCCTGCCGGTCGTCGCCGGCGACTCGGGCGGCGCCCCCGACGCCGTACTCGACGGCGAGACGGGCTGGGTGGTCCGCGGCGAAGACCCGAACGAGTCCGCCGACCGCATCACCACCCTCCTCGCCGACCCCGAACTCCGCCGCCGGATGGGCGAGCGGGGCCGGTCCTGGGTGGAGGAGAAGTGGCGCTGGGACCTAGTGGCCGAGCACCTGAAAGCCTTGTTGTGACCCGGGGCGCCTTCGGCAGCAGGGGGGGAGGGGAGGTGCTCAGGGGCGCGGGGAACTGCGCGATCAGCCACGATGGACCCGCACTCGCCCGCGGTGACAAGGGGGCACCCCATGAGGCGCCGCCACCCGACTACTTGGCGTAAATCGCCTCGATCTCGTCCGCGTAATCCTTCGCCACGACGTTCCGCTTCAGCTTCAGCGAAGGCGTCAAGTGCCCCGAGTCCTCGGTGAACTGCGCCCCCAGCACCCGGAACTTCCGCACCGACTCCGCCTTGGACACCGCCGCGTTCCCGTCGTCGATCGCGTCCTGGATCGTCGCGAGCAGTTCCGGATCCTCCCGCAGCGACACCGCGGTCGAGCCGGCCGGCTTCCCGTGCTCCGCGCACCAGCGGCCCAGGAACTCCTCGTCCAGGGTGACCAGCGCGCCCACGAAGGGCCGCCCGTCGCCGACCACCATGCACTCCGCGACCAGCGCGTGCGCGCGGATGCGGTCCTCTATGACGGCCGGGGCGACGTTCTTGCCGCCGGCCGTGACGATGATCTCCTTCTTGCGGCCGGTGATCCGCAGATACCCGTCCTCGTCGAGGGTGCCGATGTCGCCGGTGTGGAACCAGCCGTCGGCCAGCGCCTCCGCGGTCGCGCCCGGGTTGTTCCAGTACTCCTTGAACAGGTGCTCGCCGTGCAGCAGCACCTCGCCGTCGTCCGCGATGCGCACCACGGAGCCGGGCAGCGGCTGGCCGACCGTGCCGATCTTCTGCCGGTCCCAGGGGTTGAAGGCGGTGGCCGCGCAGGACTCGGTGAGGCCGTAGCCCTCCAGGACCGTGAAGCCGATGCCGCGGAAGAAGTGGCCGAGCCGCTCGCCGAGCGGGGCGCCGCCGGAGATGGCGTACTCGCCGCGGCCGCCGAGGACCGTACGCAGCTTGCTGTAGACGAGCTTGTCGAAGACCTTGTGCTTGAGCTTCAGGCCGACGGACGGGCCGGACGGGCCGTCCAGGGCCTTGCTGTACGCGATGGCCGTGTCCGCGGCCTTGTCGAAGATCTTGCCCTTGCCGTCGGCCTGCGCCTTGGCGCGCGCCGAGTTGTACACCTTCTCGAAGACGCGCGGCACGCCGAGGATCAGCGTGGGCCGGAAGGCGGCCAGTTCGTCGGTGAGGTTCTTGATGTCGGGGACGTTGCCCAGCTTGATCGGCGCGATCATCGGCGCGACCTGCACCAGACGCCCGAAGACGTGGGCGAGGGGGAGGAAGAGGAGGACCGAGCACTCACCGGTGCGGAAGAGCGGGCGCAGCCGTTCCACCACGTTCCCGCACTCCGCGAAGAAGCTGCGGTGGGTCAGGACGCAGCCCTTGGGGCGGCCCGTGGTGCCGGAGGTGTACACGATGGTCGCGGGGTCGTCGGCCTTCGCGATCGAGCCGCGCTCCTCGACGGTCCGGTCCGTGACGTCCTGGCCCAGGCGCCCCAGCTCCTCCACGGCGCCGGCGTCGATCTGCCAGACGTTCTTGAGAGCGGGCAGCCGCTCGCGCACCGACTCGACGGCGGCGGCGTGCCCGGCCGACTCCACGACGCACGCGGTGGCACCCGAGTCGCTGAGGATCCACTGCACCTGCTCCGGCGAACTGGTCTCGTACACCGGCACGGTGATCGCGCCCGCGCTCCAGATCGCGAAGTCCAGCAGGGTCCACTCGTAGCGCGTGCGCGACATCAGGGCGACCCGGTCGCCCGGCTGGACACCGGAGGCGATGAGGCCCTTGGCGGCGGAGTGCACCTCGGCGAGGAAGGCGCGCGCGGTCACGTCCTGCCAGGCGCCTGACACCTTGCGGGCGATGACGGCGACGTCCGGATGCTGCGCGGCGTTTCTGCGGACGATGTCGGTCAGGTTTCCGTCCGCGGGGACCTCGTACAAGGCCGGAAGGCTGAACTCGCGCAAGACTGCTGCTCCTCATAGGGCGCCGGCGCCACGACGTTGTGTGATGCGACGGTGCGGTCCAAGGCTCGGGCTGTGGCTCCGGAGGACTCATGCGGGATTCACATGTTGAAATCCAGAGCACGACTGGACTGCCCGGACGTTACCCGCCGGTATGTGCTCTCCGACAGGGGGTCCCCGCGAGATGTTCGCTGCGTCACACGGATGGGGTTTGCTTTGCGCACAGTAGTCGACGGCTCAACCGACCAGCCAGTAACCGCAGGTCCGACCGCCACTGTTCACATCAGGCACGCGCTGCTTACGCTTGATCGCCATGGCACCCACACCGCCCCGTAACACGAGCACGCGCGTCCACGTGGTCAGCGACGTCCATGGCAACGCCCGCGACCTGGCCAGGGCCGGCGAGGGCGCCGACGCCCTGATCTGTCTCGGTGACCTGGTCCTCTTCCTCGACTACGCCGACCACTCGCGCGGCATCTTCCCCGACCTGTTCGGCGTCGCGAACGCCGACCGCATCGTCGAGCTGCGCACCGCCCGCCGCTTCGCCGAGGCGCAGGAGTTCGGGGCGGGGTTGTGGGCCGGGGTCGACGGGGACCGGCGGGAGCTGATCGAGCGGGCGGTGCGCAAGCAGTACGCCGAGCTGTTCGCCGCGTTCCCCACCCCGACGTACGCCACCTACGGCAACGTCGACGTGCCCCCGCTGTGGCCCGAGTACGCCCGCCCCGGCACCACCGTGCTCGACGGGGAGCGGGTGGAGATCGGCGGCCGCGTCTTCGGCTTCGTCGGCGGCGGGCTGCGCACCCCGATGCGCACGCCGTACGAGATCAGCGACGAGGAGTACGCCGCGAAGATCGAGGCGGTCGGCGAGGTGGACGTGCTGTGCACCCACATCCCGCCCCAGGTGCCGGAACTGGTCTACGACACGGTGGCCCGGCGCTTCGAGCGGGGCAGCCGCGCGCTGCTGGACGCGATCCGCCGCACCCGCCCGCGCTACGCCCTGTTCGGCCACGTCCACCAGCCGCTGGCCCGGCGGATGCGCGTCGGCGCCACCGAATGCGTGAACGTCGGCCACTTCGCGTCGACGGGACGACCGTGGGCGCTGGAGTGGTGACCGTGTGCGGCGGACCCGCGCAGGTGGGTGGTGGCATCCGCCCTCCCCGTGCGCGATAGCCTTCACGCGGCACACACGTGCGCGCCACGGGCGCACGACGACCTCAGTAGCGGCCCGCATCCGGAGGAGCCACGGCGATGGCGGAACACACCAGCTCGAGCATCACCATCGAGGCGGCACCGGCCGACGTCATGGCGGTGATCGCCGACTTCGCCCGCTACCCGGACTGGACCGGCGAGGTGAAGGAGGCCCAGGTCCTCGCGACCGACGCGCAGGGGCGCGCCGAGCAGGTCCGGCTCGTGATGGACGCCGGGGCGATCAAGGACGACCAGACGCTGGCCTACACCTGGACCGGCGAGCACGAGGTCTCCTGGACGCTGGTCAAGTCCCAGATGCTGCGCTCCCTCGACGGTACCTACCTCCTGCGCCCGGCGGGCACGGGCACGGAGGTCACCTACCGGCTCACGGTGGACGTCAAGATCCCGATGCTCGGCATGATCAAGCGCAAGGCGGAGAAGGTCATCACGGACCGCGCCCTGGCGGGCCTGAAGAAGCGGGTCGAGTCGAAGTAGCGCGGCCGCCGCCGTCGCGGGCAGTCGTGCCTCCCCCAGTGCCTGAACGGCCTGGGAGGTACCCCCGGGCGGCACGGGTGCGCAGCGGCACCCCGGCCGCGCCGGGCAACGCGATCCGCCCCCGCCGCACCGCATCCGGCGCCCCGACGCACCGGTACCGTTCACCTCCATGCGCACCCTCCTGATCACGGGCCCCGGCGGCACCGGCCGTACCACCGTCGCCGCCGCCACCGCGCTCGCCGCAGCCCGGCAGGGCACCCGCACCCTCCTCCTCGGCACCGACCGCGACGACACCCTCGGCGCCGCGCTCGGCCTGCGCACCGGCCCGGCGCCGACCCCCGTCGAACCCGGCCTCACCGTCTGGCGCCCCGACGCCGCCCAGGGCTTCCGCGACGGCCTCGCCGCCCTCCAGAACCGCGCCGCCTCCGCGCTC
>NZ_MULI01000087.1 GCF_002939385.1 Streptomyces sp. MH60
AAACCGCCCATCGCGGCCGCCGCCGCGATGAAGATGACGTGCCCGAGATGATCGGGATGAGCCGTCCCGGCTCCTGATCCGGGCGCGTGTGAGGTGCTGGTCATGTGTGCTCCTAGAGAGGACGGTGTCGTGGTCCGTCAGGAATTGATGCCGGGCGAAGGCCGACTGGCGAACCATTCCCGGTAACTCGTCTGCGCGATGAAGGCGTTCGCGTCGGGAAGAAGGTCCGAGGGCCCGAGGCACGTGCCGAAGAAGGGGCTGTGGACGTCCGTGAACACACGGCGGTACTCCGCGTTCGCCGCGAGGGCGGCACGCACGAACGTGTCCAGGCCGATCTTCTCCGGACCGGCGATCTCGTGAACCCCGGTCCTGGGCCGGGACACCGCGGTGTGCGCAAGCAGCATGGCCACGTCCGTCAGAGCTACCGGACGCACGTCGACCGGCGGCACCCATACGATCCAGTCCTCGGTGCCGGCGGTCGCTATCTCCTCGGCCGATTCGAACATCTGGGTGGACCGGAGGACGAAGTGGGGTGTCGCGGACCGCTGGATCATCGATTCCCGGGCTTTGAGAGCTCGGAAGACACCCCTGCTCGCTGCCCGGTCCACTCCGGCCACGGACAGCGCGACGTGGTAGATGACACCGGCTGCTGTCTCCGCCTGGAGCAGCTTCCGGGTCGACCGCAGCCATGAGCCGACGAGGGCATCCTCGTCGATGACGAAGCCCTGGTCCTCGGTGAGCGTCCCGATGGCCAGGGACGGCCGGCACAGGAGGTCGATCACCACTGAGCAGTCTCGCAGGACCTCCGTGACCTCCTCTCGTGTGTACGAGTCGAGACCATGGGGTGCGGAGAGCAGTTCGACCTCGTGCCCGTGATCCCTGACCCAGAGCGCGGTCTCCACGCCGATCAGCCCGCCGTCGTCCCACACAACGACCTTCATTCAGGTACTCCTCCGCCACCGGCCGCGGCGCGCGGAGGTTCTGCCTGGATGCCCAGCAGCAGACCGGTGGACTGGCCCACCTCGATGAGGTAGCCGTCGGGGTCGCGCAGGTAGCAGCGCAGCTCGGCACCACGATCGACGGGCTCGGTGAGGAAGTCGGCTCCTTGAGCGACCGCGTGCGTGTAGAAGGCGGCCAGGTCGGCCACCCGCACGTTGAGGAAGCTGGACACCCGCTCACCGCTTCGGGGGGCCTCCAGCGTGATCCCCGGCTTGTCGGGGGTGGGTCCGCCGCCGGGGTTCATGATGATCCAGCTGTTGGCGACTTTCACCATCGCCGGGTTCTCCGCCATCACCACCTCTCCGCCGAAGACATCGGCGTAGAAGCGCCGGGAGACGGCGACGTCGCGCACCGTGAGGAAGTGCGTGAGCAGGAGGCCGTGTTGCGGTGCGGGCAGCTTCCCTGGTGGTGTCATCGTCCCGTCGTCCCTTCGTCAGCCCGAGCTGTCACGGGTCGACTCCAGAAGCCCGGCCCGTCGGTGTCCACGCGGGTGCCGTGATCGCACCACCTGCGCCTGCGACATGTGACCGGGCCGGGGGTCGATCCGTGACACCTACGATCACTCCTGGCGGAGGAAGTGAGGGGCCGTGGGACGGGCCTTGCCGGCCGAACGCGCCACTGGTGTGTGACACGGCACGCGTCCTGCGTCTCCGAAAGCCCCTCGGCCGTTCGGGCGGGCCCTTCGGAGCCGTCGCGCGGGAAGGGCCCCGGGCGGCGGGGTCAGACGAGTTCCAGTCCGCCGTCGACGGTGATCACCTGACCGGTCGCATGGCGTCCGGCCGGGTCCGCCATGCGGAGGATCCAGTGAGCCACCTCGTCCGCGTGCGCGATGTGGTGGGTCGGAATGCGGTCGCGCTCATAGGCGTACATGTCGTTGGCCGCCTCCGGTGTCAGACCGGCGTGCAACATCACGTCGGTGCGGGTGGGGCCGGGAGCGACCGAGTTGACACGGACACCCTCGCCGGCCAGCTCCAGAGCCCAGCTCCGCGTCAGCTGCTCGATGGCGGCCTTGGTGGCCGAGTAGTGGGCGCCCCCCGCCATCGGGCGGTGCCCGTAGGTGCTGGAGAGGTTGATGATCGACCCCGAGGTCCGGCGCAAGTACGGCAGGGCTTCACGGGCCAGAAGACTGGGCGCGACGACGTTGAGGGCGAGCAGATCGACGATCGTCTGCTCCTCGGCCTCCGCCAGTGGCATGACCGCTGTCGCACCGGCGTTGTTGATCAGGTGGTCGAGGCGTCCCCACCGCTCCACGGCTGTGCCCACCACCTTGCCGGGCGCGTCGTCGCCGCGGATGTCGATCGCCAGGACGTCGATGTTGGTGTGAGCCGCGGCGGTCTCCTTCAACAACTCCTCGCGACGGCCCACTCCGAGCACGCGCGCGCCCGCCTCGGCGAAGGCGACGGCGGTGGCTCGGCCGATGCCGGTCCCCGCGCCGGTGACGATCACGACGTGACCGGAGAACGTCTGCTGAGGATGGTTCTGGGACATCAGGAACCCCTTGTTCGATGTTCGATGTACATAGAACACTATGGCCAGGGGCGACGGGGACGTCAAATGGGGAGGTGGCGACGGCGACCGTGGGAGGCGGGGGCCAAAGCCTGGCCGAGGGCGCGGGAGTTGCTCATGCGCAATGCGGTCGGCACAGCCACTCGATAATCATGTACACATCAAATCAAGGTGCGACACCGGCGGTACGCGTGCGGCGCGGAAATGCTTACCGGGTCAGGCCCGCTCGTCCCGCTCGGTGACGTGGTCTCCGATGCGGTCGGCGACGGCGGCGGACAGCAGCGCCGGCAGGAAGCCGGGAAAGCGGGCCTCCAGGGCGTCGCCCCGCAGCTTCACGAAGCACCGCGTGCCCTCCTGGCGGGTCTGCGTCACGCCCGCCTCACGCAACATCTTCAGGTGATGGCTGAGCGTGGACTTGGCGACGGGAGCGCTGAACTGCCCCCACCCTCTCTCGGCACCGTCGGACAGGATCCGGACGATTCCCAACCGCGTCGGATCGCTGAGCACTCCGAGCAGGCGCGGCAGGGAGATCTCGCTCTCGACGGGCGACGCGTGGTGGTCGGGCATACCGGCCATGCTACCGAACGTTCGGCGCCTGTCGAACAAGGGGGGCGCGCACCAGGGAGCCTCCTCCCACGGGCCGGAGGCGAGCTGCCGCCTGTCAACGGGCGGCGGAGTCGGCTTGCCGGGCAGGGGCGCTCACGCCGTCGTCCGCACCTCCACACAAGTAGCGGAGGAGATCCTTGTCCGTCTCCTCGACATGGAGCTGTCGCACGACCTCCTCGACCGCCTGGCTCAGCAGGGGCGAACCCATCCGCAACACGTCGTGCGCCACGGCGGTGAGCTCGATCTCGACGCTCCGGCGGTCGTTGGACGCGGTGTGCGTGGTGATCAGGCCCCTTTCCTGCAACCGCGAGACCAGGCGGCTGGTGGCGGACTGGCTCAGCCCTGTCCCGTTGGCCAGGTCGCTCAGGTAGAGAAGGCCCGTACCGGCCCGCACTCCGTCGCTCAGGGTGCGCAGGGCGTAGAACTCGCTCACACCCAGACCCAGGTGCCGGTGGAGGTGGCGCTCCATACGGGCTTCGATCCGACGATGGACCCGGGTCAGCCTGTTCCACTGTGTGATCAACGTGGCATCGTCGCTCATGGGCGGTGGCCTCCCTGCTGTCCCCGGCGTGCGACTGCTTGGAGCCGGGCGGTCTCCCGGCACAAGGGAGACAGGACGGAGGCCGTGGATGTGACAACAGATCGCCGCCGGGCGGGAAACAGCCGCCGTGTGTCACGCGGCGTGGCGGGCCGGGAAGTGTGCCGGACCGGCCGGTCTGCGGGACGGCGGCGTCAAGCGGTGCACCCGCTCCTCGGGGACGAGCAGTCGCAGGAGTCCTTCGAGGTCGCCGGTGTCGGCGGCGGTCCTGAACGCGTTGACGAGGCGACGGTGCGACTCGGTGGGGATCGGCCGCTCGCGTTCGCTGTCGAGACGGGCCTGGGCGCGGTGG
Organism: Streptomyces sp. MH60; assembly: GCF_002939385.1. Classification (GTDB taxonomy): domain Bacteria; phylum Actinomycetota; class Actinomycetes; order Streptomycetales; family Streptomycetaceae; genus Streptomyces. Next base: position 4,002 of record NZ_MULI01000087.1, read on the forward strand.
ACCACCACGCGTGCGTTCGGGGCGCTGGTCCGCAGCACCTTCGCCAGCTCCGCGTAGGTGTAGCCGAACCCCTTGCGCAGCACGTAGGCGGCCAGCCGATCGGGCGTCAGCCTGGCCATGAGCAGGCCCAGGGCCGACTCGATCGCCGCGGTCCGCTCGGCGCACTGTATGGGGTCGTCGGAGGTGGCGTGGTCGTCGATGTCGGTGAACCGCGGTTCGGACGGCGTCTCGTGCCGGCGCCGTCCCGATTGGACGACGTTGATCGCCAGGCGGGTGGTGGTCGTGGTCAGGAAGGCGGCCGGGTTCTTGACGTCCGCGCGGTCGGTGAGCTGCCAGCGCACCCACGCCTCCTGCACCACGTCCTCGGCTCCCGAGAGATCGCCGACGATCCGGTAGGCGAGGCGGAACAGTCGTTTCCGCTGGGTCAGGAAAACGTCGAGGGCGGTGTCCAGGTCGCCCTGGGCAGGCCGGGCGGCCGAGGTGCCGGCCGGCGTGGTGGTCTCCGGAGTGGGCACGGACATCGGGACTCCTTCTGGTGAACGGACGCCCCTTCAGGGCGATGGTTCAACCCTCCGTCCGCGGCACCCCCCACCGCGCCCTTGTTGTCCGTAGTCGAGTCCGTGGGGCCCGGGGGCCAGGGGCCTACGGACTCTCAGCCGACCTGCACGATGCCCTCGTCTTTTCTGCCCATGGGCCGGGTGCTCGCCAGGGCACCCGGCAGCGCGCGACGCGAGTTGATCCCGAGCTTCGTGTACACCTTTCGCAGGTGCCACTCCACGGTGTGCGGGCTGATGAACAGCTCCGCGCCGATCCTCGCGTTCGTCATGCCGTCGGCGGCGAGTGCGGCCACCTGTGACTCCTGGGGGGTGAGCGCGCTGATCACCTCGGCCTTCCGCACCCTGACGTGCTCCCCGGTGGCGAGCAGCTCGCGGCGGGCCCGCTCCGCGAAGGCATGCGCCCGCATGCCGTCGAACATCTCGTGAGCCGTACGCAGGTGCTCGCGGGCCAGCGACCGGCGGTGGGTACGGCGCAGCCACTCGCCGTACAGCAGATGGCTACGGGCCACCTCCACGGTGACGCCGCCGCGCCCGAACTCCGCGATCGCCGCCCGGTACAGCCGGTCGGCCTCGTCGCCGTCGGCGAGAAGGGCCTGACTGCGGGCCCTGGCGCCGCGGGCCCAGCCGGAGTCGGCCGCACGGGTGAGACCGACCAGCCGGTCCAGTGAGGCCCTGGCCTGGTCCGTCTCACCGCAGCGCGTGGCGGCCTCGACGTGCTCGACCAGCGACAGGCCGACGAAGTTGAACCCGTCGTGCTCGATGCCGGTGCGCGCGGCCTCCAGTGCCTCCTCGTACCGGGCCAGGCCGTTGTACAGCACTCCCTGGATGTAGCCCGTGGCGCCCAGCAGGGACACCTCGCCCCGCTGGTCGGCCCTCCGCCGGGCCTCCTCGATGGTCCTGGAGGCGACGTCCGCCTCGCCCCGCCACGCGGCCAGCACCAGCGTCGCGTACTTGTGCGGCGCGTGACCGGTCGCGGCGGCGAGGGCGTCGGCCTCGTCGATCATCCTGGCCGCCTCGGCGAAGTCGCCGTAATGGATGTGCACCCCGCCGGCGTAGATGAGGGCCGGTGGCAGCGCGCCGAGGGCGCCGATGTCGCGGGCCAGGCGCACCGCGCGACTGGACAACGTGTCCCATGCGTGCAGGTCCCAGGCGTAGTGGATGAACGCCTCCAGCGCGACCGGTACGAGCAGGAGCCAGCGCACGGTCGACTCCCGTGTGCGCAGCTCTTCGGTGGCCAGTAGTTCCAGGGCGGCGCGCAGCGCCGGCACACCGGTCTCGTACCCGTCCGTGAGGAGCGCGGCCACACCGTCCAGAAGGAGGTCGGCGGCCTCGGAGCCGGAGGGGGGCGCGCCCGACGCGCGGGCGGCGATCGCGGCGGCGCGAGCCCCGGTGGGACCGTGGACACGGCCCGCGAAGATGGTGGCGCTGATCGCCTCCAGGTACGTCTCCCGCGCGAGCGGCGACCCGGCGGCGGTGAACTGCGCGGCCGCGTCGAGGAACAGGGGCGCCGCCTCGTCGCTACGGCTGCGGGCGAAGAGGATCCGGGCCCGCAGCCGCGCCAGGCGAGCGCGGTCCAGGGTGCTGAGGGGACACAGTTCGGCCACCGTCGCGAGCTCCGTGGCCCGGTCGGGTGCCGCGGCGGAGAAGTGCGCCTCCGCCGCCGCCAGGGCGCGGCGCCCTCGTGGCCGGCGGTCCGGTGTCACCTCGGCCGCGCGTTCCAGCAGTACCGCCTCGGCTGCGATGCCCCCGCGCTGCCGGGCGCGGTCGGCCGCGCGTTCCAGCCCGGCGGCGACCTCCTCGTCCGGTCCGTCCGCGGCCTGGGCGGCGTGCCAGGCGCGCCGGTCGGGGTCCAGGACCGGGTCCGTGGCGACGGCCAGGGCCCGGTGCGCATCTCGGCGCGCTTCGGGTGCGGCCTGGTGGTAGACCGCCGAACGGACCAGCGGATGCCGGAACCGGACGGACTCGCCGAACTCGATCAGTCCGGCCGTCTTGGCCGGAGCGGCGAAGGGGGTGAGCTTGAGCGTGGCGGCCGCACGGGCCAACAAGCGGGCGTCGCCGACCGGTTCCGCCGCGGCGATCAGCAGCAGCGTCCGTGTCGCCTCCGGCAGCGACCTGAGCCGGTGGGCGAAGTCCCGCTCGATCCGGGTCGCGACCGGGCCCTGGACTATCGGGTGACCGGACGAGTCCAGGCCGTAGGCCAGTTCGGCGGCGCTGCGGCCTCGGGAGAACTCCAGCAGGGCGAGGGGATTGCCGTGCATCTCGGCCACGAACCGGTCCCGGACCCGCTTCTCCAGTCGTCCGCCGACGGCCTTCTCCAGGAGTTCTTCCGCGGCGGAGGCATCGAGGCCGCCGAGGTGGAGGGCCGGCAGACCGGCCAGGGCGTGCTGTCCTTCGGGGTCGCGTACCGCGAACACCATCGCGACCGCCTCGGCGAGCAGCCTTCTGGCGACGAACTCCAGTGTTTGCAGGGAAACTTGGTCCAGCCACTGCGCGTCGTCGATCAGGACGAGCACCGGTCGCGTCTCCGAGGCCCGGGTGAGCAGTGTGAGCACGGCGAGGCCGACCAGGAAGCGGTCGGGCGGATCCCCGGCCGCCATGCCGAACGCCACGCGCAGGGCTTCACGTTGGGGTTCCGGCAGGTCGTCCAGCCCGTCGAGGAAAGGTGCGCACAGTTGGTGCAGGCTCGCGTAGGGCAGCTCCATGTCGGCCTCGATGCCCTGCGCCCGAGTCACCTTCGTCCGTGACGCCTGCGCGGCCAGGTACTCCAGGAGCACCGTCTTCCCGATGCCCGCCTCGCCGCGGATCACCAGCACCCGGGACCCGCCCTCACGCAGGCCGACCAGCAGGTCGTCGAGTGCCGCGCACTCACGGTGCCGACCGACCAGATCCGGACGCGGGCTGGCGATCATGCGCGTGGCTCCTTAGGTGCTCCGGGGACGGCGAACTCCCGCAACGAATGCCGGAAACGATCCCTTTCACGATACCCGCAGCACAGACCACACCTTGTGTCTACACCTTGTGACACACTTAACAAGAAAAATGTCGCCGAGGCTGTCACACGGAGGCCCGCAACCCGGTCGGCCCCCTCGCGTCGCCCATCCGGCCGGCTCGCCGAGGATGGCGTGAGGACCGTACCTTCACAAGACCGGCAAGAGGGACAGCAGTCGGAGGTTGGTGTGGCTCTCCGTCCCCGGTGTCGCGGTGTAGACCACGAGCCGCTGGGACTGGTCGGGATCGATCAGTGTCTGGCAGTGCAGTTCGAGTGTTCCGACCTGTGGGTGCACGAAGCGCTTGGAGGCGCAGTACGGTCCCAGCACGGGGCGCTGCCGCCACAGGCCGGCGAACTCGGGACTCGCCCGGTTCAGCGCGTCCACGAGCGCGGCGGCACCCGAGTCGCCCCCGTCGCGGGAGTAGGCGCTGTGGAGGTCGGCCACCATGAGGCGGCTCTGCTCGGCGTGATCGCTCGCGGGGTGGACCAGACGGGCGGCAGGGTCCGTGAACCAGCGGTAGTGGGAACTGCGGGCCAGCCCCGTGTGGGCGGTCTGGTCACCCAGCAGGGCCATCGCGGGGCGTGTCTGGCTCAGCGTCTCGCCCAGGTGGTTCATCACCTGGGCGGGAGTGTCCTCCAGGCGGTCCAGGATGCGCATCATCCCGGGGGCGACGTGATCGCCGCGTCGCGCACGGCGCGGCAGGGCGTGCCCGGCGAGCTGGAAGAGGAGATCGCGCTCCTCCAGTGACAGGCGCAGGCCGCGGGCCATCGCGGTGAGCATCTGCTCCGAGGGGTGCGGGCCTCGCGGCTGCTCCAGCCGGCTGTAGTAGTCCACCGACATGTCGCACAGGGCCGCGACCTCCTCGCGGCGCAGTCCTCCGGTTCGCCTGCGGCGGCCGCGCGGCAACCCGACGTCCTCGGGTTGCAGGGCCGCGCGGCGCGCCCGCAGGAACGCGGCCAGCGCCGCGCGGTCCGCCATGATCGTCCTTTCGCACGGGGCCGTGCCGCCCCGCTTCGAGCGCACCGCCACGGTTCAGTGGATCAACGAGATGTCAAGCACGTGCCAACGAATCAACGTCGCACCCGGGTTGCCTCATTCCCGACTAACAGTGTGTTCCCCGCGGAAACGGTGGCAGGGTGCGTCAGCGTGTGATCGCCTTGGTCTCCAGGAACTCCTCAAGACCCGCACGGCCCATCTCCCGGCCGTTGCCGGACTGCTTGTATCCGCCGAAGGGCGCCTGGAAGTTGTGCCGGCCGCCATTGACGTCGACCTGGCCGACACGCAGGCGCATGGCGATCGCCATGGCGTGGTCCTCGTCTCCGGTCACCGCGGCGTTGAGACCGTAGACCGTGCCGTTGGCGATCTCGACAGCGTGATCGTCGTCGGTGTAGGGGATGACGACCAGGACGGGGCCGAAGATCTCCTCCTGGGCGATGACCGACTCCGGTGCGACGTCGGAGAAGATCGTGGGCCTGACGTAGGCGCCGGTCCCGAAACCCTCCGGACGGCCGGGGCCGCCCGTCACGAGGGTGGCGCCGTCGGCGATGCCGCGCCGGATGTAGCCGTCGACGCGTCGGCGCTGGGTCTCCGAGGCGAGTGGTCCGATCCCCGTGGCCTCGGCGGCGGGATCACCGACCACGTACTCCTGGGCGGCGGTCCGGAGCTTGTCGACCACGGTCGCCTGAAGATCCTCGGGCACGAGCATGCGCACGTAGGCACCGCAGGCCTGGCCGGCGTTGGCCCAGGCCAAGGCGAGTCCGCGGGTGACGGCGGAGTCGAGGTCGGCCTCGGGAAGGATGATGTGGGCCGCCTTGCCGCCCAGTTCGAGTGCGACCCGCTTCACCGTCTCGGAGGCTGCGCCGGAGACGCTCTTGCCGGCGCGGGTGGACCCGGTGAAGGAGATCATGTCGATCTTCGGGTGGCGGGACAGGGCCTCACCGACAACCGGACCGGTCCCCTGCACCACATTGAACACACCGTTCGGCAGCCCGGCCTCCGTCGCGATCTCCGCGAACATACGGGCGCTGAGGGGAGACATCTCCGAGGGCTTGAGGACGACGCTGTTGCCCGCCAGCATCGCCGGGACCACCTTCGTCACCAACTGCTGCAGCGGGAAGTTCCACGGGGTGATGGCCCCCACCACTCCGATGGGCTCGCGGACGACGAGCGAGTTCTCGACCGTCTCCGTCCACTCGAACTGCTCGGCCGCGGCGATCGCGGCCAGAACGGACGCGACCGGGAATCCGACCTGCGCCTGCCGGGAGAAGGCTATGGGGGCGCCCATCTCCAGGGTGATGGTGGCCGCCAGTTCCTCGCTCCGCTTCTGCAGGCCCTCGGCCAGGCGCCGCATGACGTCCGCCCGGTGCTGCGGGGGCTTCGAGGCCCATCCGGGGAAGGCGGCGACCGCGGCGTCGACTGCCATGTCCACGTCGTCGGCGGTGGCCTCGTGCAGGTGGGCGATGATCGATTCGTCGGCGGGGTTCACGACGTCGATCAACAGTCCGGAGCCGGTGACGGCACGGCCGTCGATCCAGTGGGAAGGAGTCGGGAAAGGAGTCCTGGGGCTTTCGTTCATGTCGCCCAGCGAACACCGCGCGGCGCGGGACATCCATGCTCTCCCGTGCCCATGATCCGGGTCACAGGACCGGGCGAGCGTGGCACTGCCGTGGGACGTCCTGGCTGCGGCGCGAGGCGCCGCCCGCCGCTCCCCGCCCTCACCACGAGGGCGTGGCCGACCGGTCGCCGGGGCCGTCCAGGCCCGTGTGCCCGAGGGCGTCCAGCGTGATCCTGCGGATTTCCAGGTCCTCCGCCGTCACGGACCCGCCGCCCCGCGCCTGCCTCTCCTGGACACTGTTGGCGCGCGCCAGGGCGGCACGCACCGCTCGGGAGACGTCACCGGCGCCGTCCACCACGTAGTACATCCGGACCACGCGGGAATCGGTGGACCGGAACGGCACGCCGATCAGCCACTTCTCGGGCTGTGCGAACCCGTGGGGCCCTGTCTCCGTGGTGCCCGAAGGGCTGGAACGGTCCATCGCGGTCAGCATGTGAGGTCGTCTCCTCTCGGCTTCCGATGCCGGGCCGGAGGGGCCGGCGCCGGAACACCGGCGCGAGTAGCAAGAAAGCGTTCTGCCCTCTTGATGAGACGGATCTCCGTTCTGTGACAACCGCCGCGGAGACGGCCGCGGAAGCCGCCCCGGCTCCGGCCGCAGGCTGTGTTGTTATGCTCGCCGCGTGTGGGGGGCTGCGTGAGCGGGGACGGTCCGGAACGGCTGCGTGGTCGGCGCCGTGAGTACGACGTGCTGGACGGGCTGGTCTCGGAGGTGGAGGCCGGTCGCAGTGCCGTGCTGGTTCTGCGCGGCGACGCCGGCATCGGGAAGTCCGCCCTCCTGGATCACCTGGCGGCACGCGTCACCGCGCACCGGGTCGCCCGTGGAGCGGGTGCCGAGTCGGAGATGGAGCTTCCGTTCGCGGGACTGCACCAGTTGTGCGCGCCCTTCCTAGGGCACGCCGGCTCCCTCCCGGCGCCGCAGGCGGAAGCGCTGGCAACGGCGTTCGGGGTGAGCGCGGGGCCGCCCCCGGACAGGTTCCTGGTCGGTCTGGCCGTGCTCGGGCTGCTGACCGACGTGGCCGCCCGGCGACCGCTGTTCTGCCTCGTGGACGACGCCCAGTGGCTCGACCGGGTTTCCGCGCAGACGCTGGCGTTCGTGGCGCGGAGGATGCTCGCCGAACCGCTGGCTCTGCTCTTCGCCACCCGTGAGCAGCGGGGACGCGACGACCTGGCCGGCCTGCCCGAGCTGACGCTGCGCGGTCTGGACGACGCCGACGCCCGTGCGCTGCTGGACGCCGGCGCCGAAGGCCCGATGGACGAGCGGATCCGCGACCGCGTCCTCGCCGAGGCTCGCGGCAATCCCCTCGCACTGCTGGAACTCCCCCACGGCCGCGTCGACGCGGAAGCGGTCGAGGGGTCCGCCGCGCACGGTCCCGGAAGGGTGACCGGCCGTATCGAGCGGAGCTACCTCGCGCGGGTCCGCTCGCTCCCGGAGCCGACGCAGCGCCTGCTGCTGGCGGCCGCCGCCGAGCCGGTCGGTGACGTGTCGCTGCTCAGGAGCGCCGTCGAGCGACTGGGCGTCGACCCGGACGCGGTGGAGCCGGCGGTGACGGCGGGGCTGCTCGACGTCGGCACGCTGGTGCGTTTCCGGCATCCGTTGCTGCGCTCCGCGATCTACCGGTCGGCCGGGCTCGCGGAGCTGCGGGAGGTGCACCGGGTGCTGGCCGAAGCGACGGACCCCCACCTCGACCCCGACCGCCGTGCCTGGCACCTCGCGCGGGCCACGGTCCGGCCGGACGAGGCCATCGCCGCGGAGCTGGAGTCGTCCGCCGGACGGGCGCGGGCGCGAGGCGGCACCGCCGCGGCGGCCGCGTTCCTCGCCCACGCGGCCGTACTGACGCCGCACCCGCGGCGCAAGGCGACGCGTGCCCTCGCCGCGGCTCAGGCGAAGCTGCGCGCCGGTGCCCCCGCCGCGGCGCGCGACCTGCTGGAGCTGGCACGGACCGGCACGCTCGACGAACTCGGCCGGGCCCGCGCGGATCTCGTCGAGGCCCGGATCTCCTTCACCTCCAGCCGCGTGGACGAAGCGCTCCCCAGGCTGTTGGCCACCGCGCGACGCCTGGTCCCGCTCGATGTGGGCCTGGCCCGCGAGACCTTCCTGGACACCCTGTCGGCCGCCATGTTCGCCGGACGCCTCGCTTCCGAAGCGCACGTGCACGAGGTGGCGGCAGCCGCGCGCGGGACGACCCCGCCCCGCACGGGACCGCCGCGCAACGCCGATCTGCTGCTGGACGCCCTCACCACCCGTTTCCTCGACGGGTATCGCGAAGCGGTCACCGTCTCGCGCGACGCGGTACGCGCGTTCCGCAGGGAGGCCGAGCCCGACGAGGTACTGCGCTGGTCATGGGCGGCCTCGGCACTGGCGGCCGAGATGTGGGACCACGAGGGCTGGACGGAACTGGTCACCCGCCACGTGCGCACCGCCCGTGCCGTCGGGGCGCTGACCGAGTTGCCGCTCGCGCTCAATTCACGGGTGGTCGTCCACACGACCGCCGGTGAACTGGACGCGGCGGCGCTGCTCATCGCCGAGACCGGCCGGGTCCAGGAGGCGGTCGGCAGCGGCTTCTCGCCGTACGGCACGATGACGCTCGCCGCCTGGCAGGGGCACGTGAGCGAGGCGGCGCCGCTGATCAAGGCCGGCACGGAGGAGGCCCTCGGCCGCGGTGAGGGCATCGGGGTGGCCGTCGCGTGCCGGGCAGAGGCCGTGCTCCTCAACGGCCTGGGCAGGTACGAGGAGGCGCTGGAAGCCGCCCGTCGGGCGAGCGCGCACCCGCAGGACCTGATCGCGGCCGGCTGGGGGCTGGTGGAGGTGGTGGAGGCCGGGGCGCGCAGTGGCCGGCTCGACATGGCCGAGGCGGCCCTGGTCCGGCTGACCCGGGACACGGACGCCGCCGCCACGGACTGGGCCCTGGGCGTGCAGACGCGCTGCCGCGCCCTGCTCAGTGACGGCACGGCGGCCGACGAGCTGTACCGGGAGTCGATCGAGCGGCTCGGTCGCACCCGGGCCGCCATGGAGACGGCCCGGGCGCGTCTGCTGTACGGGGAGTGGCTGCGTCGGGAGGGCCGCCGCGCCGACGCCCGTGCGCAGTTGCGGACGGCCCACGGCCTGTTCACCCGGTTCGGCGCGCAGGCGTTCGCCGAACGCGCCGTCCGCGAACTGCGGGCCACCGGCGAGACGGTGGTTCGCCGCGACACTGCCGCCGTGGCGGCGCTCACCCCTCAGGAGAGTCAGATCGCGCGCCTGGCCCGGGAGGGGCTCACCAACTCCGAGATCGGCGCCCAGTTGTTCCTGAGCCCGCACACCGTGGAATGGCATCTGCGGAAGGTGTACGCCAAGTTGGGCATCACCTCCCGGCGCCTCCTGGGCACGGTCCTGTGAGTGGCGCTGCCCGACCGGCTGTCAGGCCGCCCGGGGGGACGCGCTGGTGACGGGACACGCGCGCCGGCTGTGGCACCCCCTCGCCGGCCGAAGTGTCACACCCGCCCGCGCCGCTCGGTCACTGCGGAAGAGGGACCTGTCGGATCCCGCCCCGGTCCCCGTCCCCGGCCGAGAGGAAGACCCATGACCACGCGCATCGTGACCGTCGCCGAAGGCGGACGGCTCACCCGTTCCGTCTCGATCGGCACGCACCACCTGACCGCCGACGAACCCGAGCCCATCGGCGCCGACGAGGGCCCCACCCCGGGCGAGCTGCTGCTGGCCGCGCTGGGGTCCTGCACCTCCATGGCCGTGCGGGCTCTGGCGGACCGGCACGACTGGCCACTGGAGCGGATCGACGTGGCCGTGCGCTTCGGGAAGCAGGGTCACATCGTCAAGAACATCGGGCTGACCGGCGACCTGGAGCCCGCTCAGCGGGAGCAGTTGCTGGCGGCGGCCGGGCGCTGTCCGGTCCACCGCCTGCTGACCGGGGAGGCGAAGATCGTCACGGTGCCCGCGCTGCTGGCGGAACCGGAGGCGTCGCACGTCTGAGCCGGCCTTCGTCGGGCGGGTCAGGGCGTGGTCGCCATCGCCTCCAGCCGCATCGAGCCGATCTCCTTGCGGGAGGAGACGCCGAGTTTCGCGAAGACCTTGCGCAGATGCCATTCGACCGTGTGCGGGCTGAGGAAGAGCCGTGCGCCGATCTCCGGGTTGGTGAAGCCTCCCTGCACGAGCCGGGCGATCTCGACCTCCTTCGCGGTGAGGACCGCGGTCTCCGCCGGAACGCGGCCGCGCACCTTGACACCGGCGGCCTTCAGCTCACGTCGGGCGCGTTCCGCGAACGCCTCGGCCCCAGCCGCGTCGAACATCTCGTGTGCCTCGCTCAGCCGGGTACGTGCCTGCGCCCGTCGCCGTTCCTGGCGCAGCCACTCACCGTGCCGAAGCCGTGCGCGGGCGCTGTCCATCCGGACCCCGGCCGTGTCGAGCCGCTCGATCGCTTCCCGGTGCAGTGCGTCGGCCGTCTCGCCCTCGCTCAGCAGGGCGCGCGCGGCGGCGGAGATGCCGAGCGCCCAGGGGGTGCCGCTGACCTGGGCCATCATCTCGATCGTCCGTACGGCCTCGGCGGCCCGCTCGGTACGCCCGAGGCGCACGGCCGCTTCGACGAGTTCGACCCGGGACTGGAGGGACAGGCCCAGCTCCTGCGGGTTCTCACAGCCCCGCTCGGCCGCGGCGTATGCCTCCTCGTACCTGCCGAGGCCGTTGTAGAGGACGGCGGCGGCCCATTGGGTGGCCGTCGTCACCTTGCCCTCACCGCGCAGGAGGCGGTCCTGGGTGAGGGTCTCGATCGCTTGCCGGGTGGTCGACTCCCGCCCTCTGAAGGGCTCCAGGACGAGTGCGCCGTAGTGGGCGAAGAAGCTGCTGCCCGTGGCTTCGCCGATCGCGCTCGCCTCCACGGTGAGGGAGGCGGCGCCGTGCAGGTCGCCGGCGAACACCCGGTTCGACAGGCGCAGCAGAAGGGCGGAGGGCAGCACGGCGAGCGCTCCGTTGTCGCGGGCGAGGTCGACCAGCCGCGCCGACAGCTCGGACCAGGCGGCGAAGTCCCAGGTGTTGTGGGACATGCGGCATGCGAACGGCAGCCAGCCCAGGCCGTCCTCCCGGGAGAGTTCCCCTTCCCGGAACGCCGCCACGGCGTCCAGGAGGATCGGCGCGCCGACCGCGTAGCCCTCGGTCACCACCCGGGCGAGGCCGGTCAGAAGGCGGGTCTCCCGGCTCTCGGTACCGGAGCGGCCCGGCGTGCTGAGCACCGCCTCGGCGACGTCGCCGACCCCGCCCGTGGCCAGCCGGCCCGCGGTCAGAGCCGCGTAGACGGCGTCCCGGTACGTCTGGTCGGCGAGTGCGGAGTCGAACGGCTGGAGCCGCTTCGCCGCTTCGAGCAGCAGCGGCAGTCCGGCGCTGGCGCTCTTGGCCGCCGACATGATCTGGCCGCGCAGCAGGGTCGCGCGTCCGGCTCCGACCTCGTCGAGGTGACTCAGCTCCGCCGCGTCGACCAGTTCCCGCGCGGCGTCGAAGGCGCCCGCCTGGTACTTCGCCCGGGCCGCGGCCAGTGCCCTGGCTCCGCGGCGCACCGGATCGGGTGTCAGCCCGGCGGCTCGGTCCAGGAAGGCCGCCGCCGCGGCGACACCACCGCGCGCCTGCGCCCGCCCGGCGGAGCTCTCCAGTTCGGCGGCGACGTCCTCGTCCGGGCCCGTCGTGGCACTCGCGAGGTGCCAGACGCGGCGTTCGGGATAGAGCGTCGCGTCGATCGACTCTGCCAGGGCCGCGTGCACGCGCCGGCGTTCCTCGAACCCGACGGCGCGGTACGCCGCGGAGCGCACCAGTGGGTGGCGGAAGCGGACCCAGGTGCCGAGGGTCATCAGACCCGCGGCCTCGGCTTCGGTGGCGGCGCGGTCCGCGTCGATGCCGAGACGCTCGGCGGCGCTCCGCAGCAGGGACACATCGCCGACCGGTTCGGTGGCGGCGATGAGCAGCAACTGTTGCGTCGGCGCCGGGAGGGACCGGATGCGGCGGAGGAATCCCGCCTCGATCTGACTGGACAGGGGACGGGTCTCCGGTACGCCGAACCCCCCGGCCATTTCGAGGAGGGTCAGTCCGCGCGGCAGCTCCACCAGGGCAAGCGGGTTGCCGCGCGTCTCGGCGATGATGCGGTCGCGTACCCGCCGGTCGAGCGGACCGGTGACGACCGAGTCGAGCAGCTCGCGGGAATCACGCTCGCCGAGTCCGCGCACGGCGAGCTCCGGGAGGTCGGCGAACACCTCGCGGGAGCCGGACTCGCGGACGGCCAGGACCAGCAGGACGGGTTCGGCGAGCAGCCGTCGGGCGACGAACTCCAGCGTCTGGGCCGAGACGCGGTCCAGCCACTGCGCGTCGTCGACCAGACACAGCAACGGCTCGTCGCCGACGGCGGCGGCGAGCAGGCTCAGCGTGGCCAGGCCGACCAGGAACCGGTCGGGAGCGTCACCGAGCTGCATGCCGAAAGCCGTACGCAGGGCGTTGCGCTGCGGTTCGGGGATGCCTTCGAGGTGGGCGAGCAGCGGTGCGCAGAGCTGGTGCAACCCGGCATAGGAGAGCTCCATCTCGGACTGCACGCCGACCGCCCTGACGACGTGGCACCCGGTGGCCCGGTCGAGCAGGTGGTTCAGCAGCTCGGTCTTGCCGATGCCCGCCTCACCGCGCACCACCAGCACTCCGCTGCGGCCGGCTCTGGCCTGCGCGAGGAGGTCGTCCAGGACCTCGCACTCGTCCTGCCGTCCGATGAGCTCGGTCCGTGCGCCGTCCCTCACCATGGCAGCCTCCCGGCTGTCACGATACCCCGGCGTTTCACTTTCCGTAGACCTGTCTCAAACTGATTGCCGAGGCCGGCGCGCAGGCACTCGGGACCCCGTGGGTCCGAGGCTCCGGCCCGCGCCCGCCTCTGCCTTCTTCCGCGTGCCTGTCTTCCCGGCCTCCCGTTCCGGCCGGGGGCCCGCTGGCCGGAACCCGCCGCTACGGATCCTGCGCCGACCTGGTGCCGCGTCGGTGGATCAGGCCATCGATCCCACGACGACCGCCGTGCACACGAAGATCGTCAGGCCGATCGCGGTCATGGCGATCAGCGTGCCTCGCAGCCAGCGGCCGAACCGGATGCGGTGCGCCGCCTCGGCCGCGCCGATGCGCTCCGCGATGTGCTCGGTCACCATGCGGGCGACGTATTTCTGTTCCTCCAGATACCACCGCTCCAGGTCGCTCCTCTGCCCGTGGGTCAGCCCGTCGGTCCTCGCCGTGAAGGCGGACACCCGCCGGCGAGCGGCGCTGAGGTGCGCCTCGCGGTAGAGATACTCCTGTATGTCGGCCAGCCCGCGAGCGGCCTGCTTGCTCGTGTTCATGAGGTTCTCCCGTGTCACTCCGGTTGGGACGTGACGTGGCGCCGCGGCGGGCGCGGTACCGGTGGGCCGCCGTCGGCCTCCCGGGGGCGGCGGCCCACCGTCCGCTCAGCCGGTCGCCTGCGCCGCCTCGTTGATCAGCCGGGCGACCTCGCCCGGACGCGACACGCTGACCGCGTGGGAAGCGGCGACGTGCACCACCGTGGCCTTGGCGCGCTCGGCCATGTACGTCTGCGCCTGGGCCGGGATGTTGCGGTCCTCCGAGGCCACGAGGACCCAGGACGGGATGTCCTTCCACGCCGGGGCCGAGGCGCCCTCCGCCAGCGCGGCGTCGGCGACGGGCCGCTGGGTGGCCGCCATGACCGCCGCGGTCTCCTCCGGGACGTCGGCGGCGAACTGCTGGTGGAACCTGTCCTGCTCGATGTAGAGGTCCGCGGCCCGGCCGCCGCCGGGGAGCGTGACCGGCACCGGGCGGAGCGTCTCCCCGAGGGTGCTGCCCGGGAACTCGCCGGACAGGGCGACCGCGCTCTCGCCCTCGTCCGGCAGGAACGCCGCGACGAACACGAGAGCCTTGACGTGGTCGAGTCCCGTCGCGGCGTTGCTGATGACCGAGCCGCCGTAGGAGTGCCCGGCGAGGACCACGGACCCGTCGATGGACTCCAGGAGCTGTCTGACGTACGCGCTGTCCTCGGTCAGCCCCCGCAGCGGGTTGCTCGCGGCCACCACCGGGTAGTCGTGCGACCGGAGCTTCTCGACGACGCCGTTCCAGCTGGACGAGTCCGCGAACGCGCCGTGCACGAGGACGATGGTCGGTTTCTGTGCACTCATGAGAGTGGCCTTTCCGGATCAGTCGGTGCCGAGGGCCTTGCGCAGAACGTGGATCGCCTGCTCGATCGCGGCGGTGGAGGCCTGCGTTCCGCGGACCGGGTTCAGCATCATGAAGTCGTGCAGGCTGGCGTTGTAGCGGACGCTCGTGGTCGGCACCCCGGCCTGGATCAGCTTGCGGGCGTACGCCTCGCCCTCGTCGCGCAGCACGTCGTTCTCGTCGACCGCGACGAACGCCGGCGGCAGACCCCGGAGGTCCTCCAGGGTGGCACGCAGCGGCGAGGCCGTGATCTGGTCGCGCTCCGCCGGATCCGTGGTGTACGCGTTCCAGAACCACTCCATGGCCTTCGCGGTCAGGTGCGGTCCGTGCGCGAAGACGCGGTAGCTCTCGGTGTCCTGCCCGGCGTCGGTGACGGGGTAGTAGAGGGACTGGTGCAGGAAGGTCACGTCCCCGCGCCGCTTGGCCATGTGGGTGAGGGCGGCGCTCATGTTGCCGCCGACGGAGTCACCGGCGACGACCATGCGGGAGCCGTCCAGGTCCTCGTCGGCGCCCTTGGTGGTGACCCACCGGGCGGTGGCATAGGCCTGCTCGATGGCGACGGGGTACTTCGCCTCCGGGGAGCGGTCGTACTCGACGAAGACCACGGCCGCCTCCGCGCCCACGGCCAGCTCGCGCACCAGACGGTCGTGGGTGCCGGCGTTCCCGAGGATCCAGCCGCCGCCGTGCACGTAGAGGACGACGGGCAGCACGCCGGTGGCGCCGGCGGGCTTGACGATGCGCACCCGCACGTCGCCGACCTGGGCGGGCACGGTGATCCACTTCTCGTCCACCTCCGGCTTCTCCACCGGCCCGGACTGGACGTCGTCGAGCAGCTTGCGGGCTCCCTCGACGCCGAGTTCGTACAGCAACGGGGGCTTGGCGGTGGCGTCGGCGAACTCCTGCGCGGCGGGCTCGAGAACGATGTCGCTCATGGTCGCTCCTTGAGGTGGTGGGGCTTTTGGATGGCTTTCCACCTCATGAGACCGTGTGGGGAGGCGATGTGTGACGTGTCGGGCCCCGCGCAACGGATTTCGCTAGTCGGAGGCCACCCGGGTGGGATCCACCGGCCTCGGCAGCAGGGAGCCGTCGACGTAGAGGTCGACGTGCTCGTTGTAGAACGCGGTCAGTCCTGCGATGCGGTTGGCGTGGATGGTCGGGAAGTCGTACGTCCAGGCGATGTCCTCGTGGGAGCCGGTGTCGCTGTCGAACGACCAGTAGTCGCTCGTCGTCCCCTTGTAGGGGCACCGGGTCACCGTGTCCGAGTGCCGCAGCAGGGACCAGTCGATGTTCATGGGGTCGAGGTAGTAGCGGGTCGGCAGACCGGTCTCGAAGAGCTTCACGCAGCCGGAGGCTTCCGCCAGCACGACGCCGTCCACCTCGACCCGGACGGTGCTGCGCGAACGCAGCGCGTCCACCCGCGAGTACGGGCTCCGCGGATGGACGAAGACCGGCTCGTCCTCCTCGAACCAGGAGTCCAGCGCCTCCCATTCGAAACGCACCGTGTCACGCAGGGCTTCGGGGGAGCCCTCCCCCCAGACCCAGGCCGCCCCCGCACGGACCTCCGGGCCGACCCGCAGGGTGTGGCGGTGGGCGGGCCCGGCACCGAGCTGCTCGGTGTGCTTGTCGTCGTCGAGCACACCCTCCACCAAGTCCTCGATCGGGATGCTGAACTGCGGGTACGCCTGCCACTCCCACACGTACAGCGCGCGGCGGGTGTCGAAGACGACACGGCCTGCGACCATCCCCCGGATGCGGCGGGGAACGGGCTCGACGTGTCCGATCGGGACGATGAGACTCGGGTGCAGGACGCTCTCGGTAGCCATGGTGATCACCTTGGGTTCGCTGATGGTGCGCTCGCCGTACCCGGGGCCCGGGAGGGCGGCGCCGACTCGGGCCGACGGGCCTGGTCCACTCGTTCGATGCTATCGCCCGCACCCGGCGACCACACCGAATGCGGGCCGCGATGCGCCTTTCTTCACACGGTGTGCCCAGAGGTGTGTCATGCCTGCGGACTCCGAGACCGGGGAACGGAAGGTGCCGAGCGTGCGGGCGGATTCGGTTGTCACAGAACGCGCGGGCACCCGGTCAATGGTCCGTAACCGTTCCCCCCTTGAGGAGATACGTCATGGACGCGCGCATCGACTACTTCGGCAACGCCCTCGCGGGCAAGGTCATGAAGCACCTGAACTCGGCCGGAGCGGCGATCCAGGCCGCTCTGCCGGTCGCCACTCAGGAACTGGTGAAGATCCGGGCCAGCCAGATCAACGGCTGCGGCTTCTGCACGGACATGCACACCAAGGACGCCACCGCGGCGGGTGAGGACCAGCAGCGGCTGAACCTGGTGGCCGTGTGGCGCGAGGCCACGGTCTTCTCGGACGCCGAGCGCGCGGCCCTGGCGGTGACCGAGCAGGGAACCCGCATCGCGGACGCCGCCGGCGGTGTCTCGGACGAGGTGTGGGCCGAGGCCGCGAAGCACTACGACGAGGACCAGCTCGCCGCGCTGATCTCGCTGATCGCCGTCATCAACGCCTACAACCGCATCAACGTCATCAACCAGCAGCCCGCGGGCGGTTACCAGCCCGGCATGTTCGGCTGACGCAGCCGCTCCGGCCGCGCGGCGGCCCGGCCGGACACGCGCCGTCCGTCGCCTGCTCACCCCGACCCCCGAGCAGGCGACGGACCGCTCGGGCGACGCCACCCCAGGACCCGACATGAACCGATCCCCCGCTCCCGAGAGCACCGCTCCCCTCCGCATCACCGGCGCCCGCGGGCGGTGGACCCTGCTGGCCACCGTCCTGGGATCCGGCGTCGTGCTGCTCGGCTCGACCGTCACCAACATCGCGCTCCCGCGCATCGGCCAGGACTTCGACGCCGGTCTCGGCGTCCTCCAGTGGACGGTGAACGCCTACATGCTGACCCTGGCGGGACTCATCCTGCTGGGCGGATCCCTGGGCGACCGGTTCGGGCGGCGTCGCGTCTTCGTCCTGGGCCTGGTGTGGTTCGCGGTCGCCTCCCTGCTGTGCGGCCTGGCCCCGGACACCACCACGCTCATCGCCGCCCGGGCCCTGCAGGGCGTCGGGGGTGCGCTGCTCACGCCCGGTTCACTGGCGATCATCGAGGCCTCCTTCCATCCGGACGACCGGCCGCGCGCGATCGGCCTGTGGTCCGGCTTCGGCGGCATCGGCGCCGCCCTGGGGCCGTTCGTGGGCGGGTGGCTGGTGGACGGGCCCGGCTGGCGCTGGACCTTCGTACTGAGCGCCGTCCCGGCGCTGCTGTGCGTCCCCGTCGCCCTGCGCCACGTTCCGGAGTCCGTGGGCACCCCGCGCCAGGTCGCGGCCGGCGCGGGAACACGGCGCGGGATCGGCTTCGACGTTCCCGGCGCCGTCCTGGGAGCCCTGGCCCTGGCGCTGGTCACCTACGCGCTGACGGAGGCGCGCGACGGCGGGACCGTGGCCGTCGCCGCGGCCGTCGGCGGTGTCGTCGCGGGGGCCGCGTTCCTCCGCGTCGAACGGCGCGGCGGCGACCCCATGATGCCGCTGGCGATCTTCTCCTCCCGGCAGTTCACCGCCGTCAACGTGGTCACCCTGTGCGTCTACGCGGGGACGGGCGGGTTCTTCTTCCTGACCGCGCTGCAGCTGCAGATCGTCGTCGGGTACCCGGCGCTGGCCGCCGGGGCGGCGATGCTGCCGAACACCGCGCTGATGCTGCTGTTCTCGTCCCACGCCGGGACGCTCGCCCAGCGGCTGGGGCCGCGGGCCCCGCTCACCGTCGGCCCGCTGGTGTGCGGAGCGGGGATGCTGCTGATGCTGCGGGTCGGTCCGGGCGCGTCCTACGTTCATGACGTCCTCCCGGCCCTGCTGGTGATGGGGGCCGGCATGGTCGTCGTGGTCGCTCCCCTGACCGTGACCCTGCTGGCCTCGGTGGACGCCTCGAACGCCGGGCTGGCCAGCGGCATCAACAACGCCGCGGCCCGGGCGGCGGGGCTGGTGTCCGTCGCGGCGCTCCCGCTGCTGGTCGGGATGGGGCCGGAGGCCTACCGGTCGGACGCGGCCTTCGACGCCTCCTTCGGCCGGGCCATGCCGCTGTGCGCGGGCTTGCTCGTCGTAGGCGCTGCGGTCGCCTTCAGTGCGCTGCGGCGGTCCGCCACCGCCCCCCGTCCGTCGCACGGACACACCCACGGCTGGCTGATGGAGCCGCCGTTGGTGTCCCGCTTCACCCGGCACCAAGCCGTCGAATGACATCCGGCGCCGTGCGCGGCGCCAACCGTACGAAAGGAGACAGACATGTCGTACCCGTACCCGGAGCAGAAGTACTGGGGTGAGGACGGTGAGGTCAGCGCCGTCTTCCGGCCGGCCACCACACCGCCGAACCTGGGTGAGAGCGGTACCGGAAAGGACGCCACCCACTATCTGGCCACCACGGCCACCACACGGGGTGAGTTCGGGCTGTACCGGGTCGAGATGCGTCCCCGGGCGGGTGGCCCCAAGACCCATTTCCACAAGCGGATCTCGGAGTCCTTCTTCATCCTGGACGGCACCGTGCGCGTCTTCGACGGTGTGCAGTGGGTCGACGCCCGCAAGGGTGACTTCCTGCACGTCCCCCAGGGCGGGCTGCACGCCTTCCGCAACGACTCCGACGCACCGGCCGACATGCTGCTGCTGTTCACCCCGGGCGCCCCGCGCGAGGAGTACTTCGAACAGGTCTCCCGGCTCGGGCACGCTTCCGAGGAGGAGCGTGCCGCGTTCTTCGACCGGCACGACTCGTACTTCGTGGAGTAGGGACGGGAGGAGAAGCGGGAGCGGCGGCCACCGGTACCGCACACCGACGGGGCCCCGCATCCGTGACCTCCCGGCCTGGCCGGTGTCACGGGTGCGGGGCCCCGTCGTGGGTGCCCGAAAGAGGGTCAGGCGGTGGGCCGGGGTGCGCGCAGGTGGGCGCGCTCCTTCAGCTCCGCCTCGTCGACCAGTTCGAGCATGGGCTTGCCGGGCGCGCACATCATCGTGACGACGAACTCCGTCTTCTCGTCGCTGAGCGCGTTGCCGTCCTGGTAGTGGATGGCGTCGCCGCCCGGCTCCCAGAAGGTGCCGCCGGCCTCGACCACCCGCTCGGGCTCACCCTCCAGTTCGAAGCGGACGGCGCCCTTGATGACGTAACCGAACGCCGGGCCGGAGTGGCGGTGCGGCGGGGTTCCGGGGTCGCCGGGCTCCCACTCGACGTGGATGGTCATCGCCGAGGCGCCCTCCGGAACGGTGATCGGCGAGGCGTCCTGGAGCATCTTCGCCGCGCGGGTCCAGCTCGGGCCGTCCGCGTCGCCGGTTCCGTGTCCGTGGTGGGCGTGCTGTGCATTCTCCGACATCGAGTCGCACCTTCCGTGGTTCCGCCGTGACCGGGCGGCACGTCGTCCGCCGTCACGGGGTCGTCTCCGGTCGTGATGACCGCTCACCCTCCTGACCGGGTACCGGGCGGGGCTGTGACACCGTGCCACCGCCGGTCGGGGGCGGCGGTCGGCGGCACGGTGTCACACGAACGACCCGCGTTCTGTCTAGGTGAGACGGGCACGGTGGCACTTCGGCATCCGCCACCGTCCGCCCAGGACACCCAGCGGGGTCATCCGGCCCCCGACGGAGGAGACGCAGATGAGAGTCGTCGTTGCAGGTGCCACCGGACTGATCGGTTCCCGGACCGTCGCGCGGCTCCGGGACCACGGGGTGGAGGTCGTGCCCGTGTCGCGCGGGGAAGGAGTCGACGTCAGCACCGGCCAGGGCCTGGACCGGGCGCTGCGCGGCGCCGAGGTGATCGTGGACGTCACCGACGCGCCCTCCCGGCGGCAGCAGGCCGGCACGGCGTTCTTCACCACCGCCACGGGCAACCTCCTCCGGGCGGCCGCCGCAGCGAACGTCGAGCACTACGTGGCGCTGTCGGTGGTGGGCGCCGACCGGATCGGGTCGGGCTACTTCCAGGCCAAGGCGGCGCAGGAGGACCTGGCCCGGCACGCCACCGTGCCGTACTCCGTGGTGCGCGCCACGCCGTTCAACGAGTCCGTGGAGGCCGCCGCCGCGGCCGGCACCCGGCCCGACGGCGTGCATGTGCCGCCGCTGCTGCTGCGGCCCGTCTCGGCCGACGACGTCGCCGCGCTCCTCGCCCATGTCGCGGTGGGGGTGCCGCAGTTCGGCGTGGTCGAGACAGCCGGACCCGAGGAGCTCCGGCTGGAGGACATCACGGCCGAGGTGCTCGGTCTCCTCGGCCGGCCCGGCCCGGTGATCGCCGACCCGCGGGCCCCGTTCTTCGGCGCGGTGCTCGAGGAGCGGGACCTGCTTCCCGGGCCCGACGCCCGGCTGGGCCATCACACGTTCACCCAGTGGCTCAAGAGCCGCTGACCCCGCCGGGCGGCGCCGCCCGTCGCCCGGGTCTCCCCCTCAGCCCCGTCGCCCCGCGACAACCACCGTGTCCGCGGCCGGTGCCGCCGACACCCACGCCGTGACAAGAAGGCTGCCATGAGTGAACCCTCCCGGCCGATCGATAACCCTCTGATCAGTGAGCTGGACCAGCTGCCCGACCGCGACAGCGAGGAGACCGCCGAGTGGCGGGCCTCCCTCGACGCCGTCGTGCGCAACGCGGGGCCGGAACGGGCGGTGTACCTGCTGCGGCGGGTGCACGAGTTCGCGGCGAGCACGGGCATGTCCCTGCCGGGGCTGCTGCACTCGGACTACATCAACACCGTTCCCGCCGCCGCGCAGCCGGCGTTCGACGGTGACCTGGAGATGGAGTCCAGGATCACCGCGCTCAACCGGTGGAACGCGGCGGCAATGGTCACCCGGGGCGCGCCTCTGGGACTGGGCGGTCACATCTCGACCTACGCCTCGGCGGCCTGGCTCTACGAGATCGGCTTCCACCACTTCTTCCGGGGCAAGGACGGCGACGGCTCCGGCGACCAGCTCTTCATCCAGGGACACGCTTCCCCCGGGATCTACGCCCGGGTCTTCCTGGAGGGGCGGCTGAGCGAGGGCCAACTGGACGCCTTCCGCCGGGAGGCCGGCGGTCATGGCCTGCCGTCCTATCCGCACCCCCGGCGGCTGCCGTGGCTGTGGGAGTTCCCGACGGTCTCCATGGGGCTGGGCCCCCTCAGCGCCGTCTACCAGGCCCGCTTCAACCGCTATCTGCACGCCCGCGGCATCAAGGACACCTCCGCCTCACGGGTGTGGGCGTTCCTGGGCGACGGGGAGATGGACGAGCCGGAGTCGACGGCCGCCCTGACCCTGGCCTCCCGCGAGAACCTGGACAACCTGACGTTCGTCATCAACTGCAATCTCCAGCGCCTGGACGGCCCGGTACGGTCCAACTCGAAGATCGTCCAGGAGTTGGAGGCACGGTTCCGGGGCGCGGGCTGGAACGTGGTCAAGACGCTCTGGGGCGAGGCCTGGGACCCGCTGCTGGCGCAGGACACCACCGGCGACCTGGTGCGGCGCCTGGGCGAGGTGCCCGACGCCCAGATGCAGACGCTCGCCGCGCGGGACGCGGCCTACATACGCAAGCACTTCTTCACGGGTGACGCCCTGTCGGCGCTCTCCGCCTCCCTGAGCGACGCGCGGGTGGTGGAACTGTTCGAGAAATCGCGGGGCGGACACGAGCCGTTGAAGGTGTACTCCGCCTACCGGGCCGCCGTGGAGCACCGGGGCGCGCCGACGGTGGTCCTGGCCCAGACGGTGAAGGGCCACGCGCTGGGCCCGGCGTTCGAGTCGCGCAACGCCAACCACCAGATGAAGAAGCTCACGATGGAGCAGTTCCGGGCGATGCGCGACCTGCTGGAGCTGCCCATACCCGACAGCGCGCTCGCCGGTGCCCAGGTCCCGTACTGGCACCCGGGGCAGGACTCGCCCGAGGTGCGGTACCTGCGCGAGCGCCGGGCCGCGCTGGGCGGGCCCGCCCCGGTGCGGCGGGTGGTACCCAAGCCGCTGCCGGAACCGCCCGCCAAGCCCTTCGAGGAGCTGGAGAAGGGGTCAGGTCGCCAGGAGGTCGCCACCACGATGGCGCTGGTGCGGCTGGTCAGGGACCTGATGCGCGACCCGGGAAGCGGAGCGCGCTGGGTGCCGATCGTCCCCGACGAGGCCCGCACCTTCGGCATGGAGTCGATGTTCCCCACCGCCGGCATCTACTCGCCGCAGGGCCAGACCTACGACTCGGTCGACGCGGACCAGCTGCTCCACTACAAGGAGAGCACGACCGGGCAGTTGCTCATCGAGGGCATCACCGAGGCCGGTTCCGTCGCCGAGTTCGCCGCCGCCGCGACGTCGTACGCCACGCACGGCGAACCCATGATTCCCTTCTACATCTTCTACGCCATGTTCGGATTCCAGCGGACCGGCGACCAGTTCTGGGCGCTCGGCGACCAGATGGGCCGCGGCTTCGTGGTCGGCGGCACCGCCGGGCGCACGACGATGACCGGCGAGGGTTTGCAGCACGGGGACGGCCACTCGCACCTGCTCGCCGCCACCAATCCGGCGGCCGTCAGCTACGACCCGGCGTTCGCCTACGAGATCGCGGTCATCGTCCGGGACGGTCTGCGCCGCATGTACGGCGAGCGGCCCGAGAACGTCTTCTACTACCTGACCGTGTACAACGAGCCCAAGCACCAGCCCGCCATGCCGCCGGTTCCCGGCATCGAGGAGGGCATCGTCCGGGGCATCTACCGGTTCCGGCCCGCCGAGGCGCCCGCGGCCGGGCGCCGGCTCCAGCTGCTCGCCTCCGGTACGGCGATCCACTGGGCCCTGCGCGCGCAGGAACTGCTCGCCTCCGACTGGGACGTGCACGCCGACGTGTGGTCGGTGACGTCCTGGACGGAGCTGCGCCGGGACGCGATGCGTGCCGACGACGCCCGGATGCGGGGCGAGGAACGCACCCCGTTCGTCACTCAAGCCCTGTCCGGGGCGCCGGGGCCGGTGCTGGCCGTCAGCGACTGGATGCGGCAGGTGCCCGACCAGATCAGCCAGTGGGTCGAGCAGGACTACTACTCCCTGGGCACCGACGGATTCGGGCTGTCCGACACCCGTGAGGACGTGCGCCGCTACTTCCGGGTGGACGCCGAGTCGATCGTGGTGACCGCACTGGACCGTCTGGCCCGGGCGGGGCAGGTCCCGCCGGAGACCGTCGCGCGGGCCCGCGCGCAGTACGGCCTCGACCGGTGAACCGCCGTACCAGGCACCCCCTACCGCCCGCGTCGCCCGACACGGGCCGTGCACAACAGGTCCGACGGAGCCGCGCGCCCCGCCGGACCGTGAGGAGTTGAACGTCATCGTGACCGTTTCCGTGACCCTGCCGGCCCTCGGCGAGTCCGTCACCGAGGGCACCGTGACCCGCTGGCTGAAGCAGGTCGGTGACCGCGTCGAGACCGACGAGCCCTTGCTGGAGGTGTCGACCGACAAGGTGGACACCGAGATCCCCTCCCCCGCCGCCGGCGTCCTGCTGGAGATCCTCGTCGCCGAGGACGAGACGGTCGAGGTCGGTGCCGGCCTCGGCGTCATCGGCGCGCCGGACACGGCCCCGGCGGCCGAGCCCGCACCCGCACCCGCACCCGCACCCGAGCCCGCGCCCACGCCCGCGCCCACGGCACCGGCACCGGCACCCACGGCTCCGGCTCCGGCTCCGGCTCCGGCTCCGGCGCCCACTTCAGCACCGGCACCC
>NZ_MULI01000088.1 GCF_002939385.1 Streptomyces sp. MH60
GTCGGCGGCGGCATCGCGGGCCTCGCGGCGGCGACCGCCCTGGCGGAACGCGGGGTGCGCGTCGTCCTGCACGAGCGCGAGCCCGTGCTCGGCGGCCGGGTCGCGGGCCGCGCCGTCACCCTGCCCGACGGCACGCCGGCCACGATGAGCCGGGGCTTCCACGCCTTCTTCCGCCAGTACTACAACCTGCGGAGCCTGTTGGGCCGTTGCGATCCCGGGCTCGGCATGCTGACCGGCCTGCCGGACTACCCGCTGCGGCACAGCAGCGGGCTGTGCGACAGCTTCCGCCGTCTTCCGCGCACTCCCCCGTTCAGCGCCCTGGCCTTCGTCGCCCTGAGCCCCAGCTTCGGGCTGCGGGACCTGACGGCCCTGCGGCCCTCGGCGGCGCTGCCGCTCCTCGACGTCCGTACCCGCCGCGTCCACGAGCGTCTGGACGACGTCAGCGCCCACGCGTTCCTCGACTCGCTGCGTTTTCCCGCGGCCGCGCGGCACCTGGCCTTCGAGGTGTTCTCCCGCAGCTTCTTCGCGGACCCGCGCGAGCTGTCGGCCGCGGAGATGGCGCTGATGTTCCACATCTACTTCCTCGGCTCCAGCGAGGGGCTGCTCTTCGACGTCCCGCGCGAGCCGTTCCCGCGGGCGCTGTGGGATCCCCTGGCGGGGCATCTGGTCCGGCACGGGGTCGAGGTGCGGACGGGCACGTCCGTCGAGGCGGTCCGGCCCGGTCCGTCCGGCGGTCACCTGGTGGTCGACGCCGCGGGAGCCCGGCCGTACGACGCCGTGGTGCTCGCCCTGGACGTCGGCGGGCTGCGGGAGGTGGTGCGCCGGTCGCCGCACCTGGTCGACGCCGCCTGGCGGGCGCGGGTGGCACGGCTGCGGAACGCTCCGCCGTTCCTGGTCTCCCGGCTGTGGCTGGACCGCCCGGTCGCCGCGGACCGGCCGGGCTTCCTCGGCACGAGCGGGTACGGGTCGCTGGACAACGTCAGCGTGCTGTCCCACTGGGAGGGCGAGGCGGCCCGCTGGGCGGCGCGCACCGGCGGCTGCGTCGTCGAACTCCACGCGTACGCCGTGCCGTCGGGGGCCGTGCGGGAGGCCGAGGAGAAGCATCTGGTCGACCAGTTGCACCGGGTGTATCCGGAGACCCGTCGGGCCGGGGTGGTCGCGGCCCGGCACGAGTGGCGGGCGGACTGTCCGCTCTTCACCGTCGGGGGCTACCTCGACCGTCCCACGGTCCGCACCCCCGACCCGGCCGTCGTCGTCGCCGGGGACCTGGTCCGTACGGATCTGCCCGTGGCACTGATGGAGCGCGCCGCGACCTCCGGGTTCCTCGCCGCCAACGCCCTGCTGGAGCGGTGGGGCGTACGGGGCGAGACGCTGTGGACGGTGCCGGACCGGGGCCGCTCCGCGCCGCTGCGCGCGCTCGCGCGACGGTTCGGCGCCCACGCCCCCTGACCGGCACCAGGCCCGCCTGGCCCGTACGGCTGCACGGCTGTACGGCTGTACGGCTGCACCGCGTTACGGCTGTACCGCGTTACGGCGTCGCCCGTCACGCACCCGTGTCCGCCGCGCGGTCGGCCCGGCCCCCCGCGCCCAGCGGGCCGGTGTGCCCCAGGGAGTCCTCGGCCTCCATCCGGGGCAGCTCGCGGCGGGACAACCGCAGGACCGCGGGCGGCAGGGACGCGCGCCCCAGCTGGACCAGGCGCAGCCAGCCCGGCACGTACACGGCGGTACGGCGGCGCTCCACGGCGCGGACCAGCCGGGCGGCGACCTCGTCCGCCGGGAGGGTGCGGCGGGCCGGGGCCGGCATGTGGGCGCGCAGTTCACGCAGGACCGGGTGGCGGTCGGCGTCGCGGATCATGTCGGTGTCGATCCAGTTGAGGTAGGCGATGCCCACGGCGACGCCGTGGTGGGCCACCTCGGCGCGCAGCGAGTGGGCGAAGGCCTCCGCGCCCGCCTTGGAGGCACAGTAGGCGCTCATCATGGGGGCGGCGCCGAGCGAGGCCAGCGAGGCGATCTGGAGGTGGTACCCGGCGGTGTCGAGCAGGTCCGGCAGGAAGGCGCGGGCCGTGTGGGCGCTGCCGGTCAGGTTCACCTCGACGACCCGGCGCCACTCGGCGGGGTCCGAGGTGGCGAACGGGCCGCCGTGCGCGACACCGGCGTTCGCCACCACGACCGACGGCTGCCCCAGGCGGCGGCGCGTCTCCGTGGCCGCGTCGGCCAGCGCGGCGGGGTCGGTGACGTCGGTCTCGACGGCGAGCGCCGGGGTGGGCAGGTCCGCCGCCAGGGCGTCCAGTCGTGGTTTCTCGAGGCCGAGCAGCGCGAGCCGGGCACCGCGCCGTGCGCACGCGCGGGCCAGGGCGGCGCCGAGTCCGCGCGCGGCGCCGGTCACCACGACGGTGCGGTTCTGCAGTGGGCTGTCGGTCACGGTCCGGCCCCTTCCTCGGACTTCTGGAGGACGTCGCGGGCGTTCACCGCCGGTCGCCCGCCCGGTCCCGCCGCGTCAGGGCCCGCTGCGCCCGGGAGAGGCCCGCGAACCGGTGCTGGCGCAGTGCGGCGCGCGCGGCGTTGGCGCCGGGCGCGCCGTGCACCCCGCCTCCCGGGTGGGCGCCCGCGGAGGCGAGGAAGAGACCGGGCACCGGGGTCTCCGGCCGCCCGGTGCCGGGCACGGGCCGGAAGACGAGTTGCTGGTGCATGGCGGTGGTGCCGCCGTTGATGGCGCCGCCCTCCAGATTGGCGTCCATGGCCTGGAGCGTCGGCGGGGCGAGCACCCGCCGGGCCCGGACCAGTGAGCGGAAGCCGGGCGCGAAACGTTCCACCTGGCGCTCGACCCGATCGGCCATCAGTTCCTGGTCCTTGGCGTCCCAGCGGCCGGTGATGCCCTCGTCGCCCGCGTCGGCGCGGATGTCGTGCGGGACGTGGGTGTACGCCCAGGCGGATTCGGTGCCGCGCGGCGAGCGGGTCGGGTCCGTGGTCGTCATCTGGCCGAACAGCGAGAAGGGGCGGTCGGGGACCTGGTGCATGGCGATCTGCGCGGCGAACCGGGTGAGTTCGTCGAGGCCGTTGGACAGGTGCACGGTGCCCGCCCGCGCCGCCTGCTCGCACTGCCAGGGCACGGGCCCGTCCAGCGCCCAGTCCACCTTGAAGGTGGCGAAGTCCCACTGGAAGCGCCGCAGGTCGGTGCGGACCTGGTCCGGCAGGTCCGCCGGGGCGACGAGTCCGCCGTACAGGGCGGGGACGGAGACGTTCGCGAGGACGGCGCGGCGGGCGGTGACCGTCTCCCCGTCGGCGGTGCGTACGCCGACGGCGCGCCGGTCGCGGATGAGGACCCGTTCGACGCGCCGCCTGCAGTGCAGGGTGCCGCCCCGGGCGCGCAGCCGGTGGACCAGGGCCTCGGTGAGGGCGCCGGCTCCGCCGACCGGCACGGGGAAGCCGTAGGTCTGCCCGAGCATCGACATCAGCCAGCCGAAGCCGCCGCTGCCGGCCGCCTCGGGGGCGAGGTCGGCGTGCAGGGCGTTGCCGGCCAGGAGCAGTCTGCCGCCCTCGCCCCGGAACTCCTCCTCGCCCAACCGGCGCACCGGCAGGACCAGGGTGCGGGCCAGCCTGAGCCCGCCCGCGGCTCGCAGCCGCAGGGCCAGCCGGGCCGCGGCGCGCACCGGCGGGAAGGGCGTGAAGAGGGCGTCGAGGATGTCGGCCCGGTAGCGGTCCCACACCTCGTGCAGCCGCTCCCAGGCGGCGCCGTCCCCCGGGGCGAAGGCGTCCAGGGAGGCCGCGGTGGTCGCGAGGTCGCGGTCGAGGACGGCGCAGCTCCCGTCGGTCAGGGGGTGGGCCAGTACGTGGGGCGCGTGGGCCCAGCGCAGCCCGTGCTCCTCCAGCCGCAGTCCGCCGAGTACCGGGGAGGCGACGGCGAGCGGGTAGAAGGAGCTGAACAGGTCGTTGACGAAGCCGGGGGCGACCTCGCCGTCGTGCCGCACCGCGCCGCCCGGCTCGGGCTGCTCCTCAAGGACCGTGACGCTCCAGCCGGCGTCGGCCAACAGGTTCGCCGCCACCAGGCCGTTGGGTCCCGACCCGATCACGACGGCGTCAGGCACGGCCGGTTCCCGGACGGTACTCCACGGATCCCACCGCGTCGGGCGGGTCAGGACGGCACCTGCCACCGGCCTGGGACTCGCACAGGTTGGCGAGCCTGGCGAGCATGGCCCGGTGCCGCACCTGGATCAGCGCCTCGACGCCGACGTTGTGCAGCAGACCCCCGGGACCGCGCAGAGGGTGTTCGTCCACGATCACCAGGCACTGCTCGCCCCAGGGCCGCAGTTCGACGGCGATCCGGGCCGTGCCGAGCCGGCCCGCCTTCGCCTCCAGCTCCAGCTCGGAGCCCGGTACGCAGCGTCTGACCACCGTCTCGTTGTTCAGCCGCAGCGGCCCGAGCCGCACCTCGTACGCGATGGTCGCGCCCACCTCCGGCCACTGTCCGTTTTTGGGAGTGACCTCCGAGGGCCCCACGACCCATTCCACGTACAGGTCGCCGTCCGCCAGGACGTCCCAGACCGCTTCCGGGGTCGCCTGGATGAGCCTGTGCCGTACCGCCACGCTTGCCTCCCACGTCCGGTGGCCGTCGTCCGGCCGTCATTGCGAGGACGCAGCCTGAGTGCCCCGGAGACGACCGGCCAACCAAAAGACCGGCCGGGCCGAGGGATGGGCCGGCGGGCGCGGAGACCGGTGGCAGGAAAGGCCGTGCATTGGCATGGACCTGATGAGGGAGGGCTGGCTAAGCTCGAAGCGACCCGATGAGAGCGCTCTCAAACCGCGGTTGTTCCATGCCATCTGTTCCACCCCCACCTTGCTGGAACGACGAAGGGCACCTCCGTGAGACGCAGCAGACTCAGGCACCTCGGCCTGGCCGGACTCCTCGTGCTCGGCAGCCTCACCGCGGTCGGCACCCTGCCGGCCTCGGCGGCCGACGCCCCCGCCCACTCCCCCTCCTCCCCGTCTTCCTCCGCCGCGTCCGAGCAGCCGGCCTCCGCCGGTCTGCTGGACGCCATGCAGCGGGACTTCGGCCTCACCCGGGCCGAGGCCGAGGACCGGCTGGCGGCCGAACGCGACGCCACCGGCATCGAGCCCGCGGCCCGCCGGGCGGCCGGAAAGGCGTTCGGCGGCTCGTGGTTCGACGCCGACGCCGGAAGGCTGACCGTGGCCGTCACCTCGGACGCGGCACCCTCCACCGTGCGGGCGGTGCGCGCCACCGGCGCGCAGGTCCGCACCGTGGAGCACAGCGCACAGCGGCTGGACGCGGCCAAGGCGCGCGTCGACCGCCTCGACGCACCGGCCGGAGTGAGCGGCTGGCACGTCGACCAGGCCGCCAACCGGGTCGTCGTGGACGTGGTCGACGGCGAGCGCGCTGACAACGATGTCCGGCGCTTCGTGCGGCAGGCCCGCGAGGCCGGGCCCGTCACGGTGCGGACGGTGGCGTCCGCACCGCGGACCTTCGCGGCGGGCACCGTGGGCGGCGACCCGTACTACACCGGCAACGTCCGCTGCTCCATCGGCTTCTCGGTGCACGGCGGGTTCGTCACCGCCGGACACTGCGGACGGGCCGGCGCCTCGGTCAGCGGCTGGGACCGCTCGTACATCGGCACCTTCCAGGGCTCGTCCTTCCCCGACAACGACTACGCGTGGGTCAGCGTCGGCAGCGGCTGGTGGACGGTGCCGGTGGTGCTCGGCTGGGGGACGGTCTCCGACCAGCTCGTGCGCGGCTCGAACGTGGCACCCGCCGGTGCGTCGATCTGCCGCTCCGGTTCCACCACGCACTGGCACTGCGGCACCGTGCTCGCCCACAACGAGACGGTCAACTACAGCGACGGCTCGGTGGTGCACCAGCTGACCAAGACCAGTGTGTGCGCCGAGGGCGGCGACTCCGGCGGCTCCTTCATCAGCGGTGACCAGGCACAGGGCGTCACCTCGGGCGGCTGGGGCAACTGCTCCAGCGGCGGGGAGACCTGGTTCCAGCCGGTCAACGAGATCCTGAACCGCTACGGCCTGACCCTGCACACGGCCTGACCCGGCAGCGGTGGGGAGGGCCGGTCCGGTCCCCGGTCCGGTCCTCCCCGGCCGCCGGTGCCCGGGGCCGGCCCACCTCCACGTGCCGGGCGGCTCAGACGTCGCCGGGACCGGTCCCCGGCCCCGGCGCGTCGAGGCCGGTCGCCGTGGTCAGCCGGCGGTAGGCGGCCCGCGCGTGGACCAGACGGGCCAGCGCCGTGCCGACGAGGGCCGCGCCGAGCAGACAGGCCAGCCAGACCGCGTCCCGCCGGCCGGTCCAGGTGAGCGTGCCGGCCGGCGGTATGGCGAAGCCGTTGAGGGACAGCCAGCACAGCACGGCCGTCCCCGGTGCGGCCGTGAAGCGGGCGCAGAGCCCGAGCGCCGCCGCCAGCAGGGAGAGCGCGACCAGGGCGAGGCCCGGACGCCCCACGCCCACGGTGCCGTTGAGCAGCGCGACCAGGAGGAGGGCGCCGCCGAACGCCCCCGCCCACACCAGGGGAGCCGCGACCGGCCGGGGAACGGGTCTGGCACCGCTGCCCAGGGGCACCCACTCGATCATGCTGACGGCTCCTTCCGGTCCCGGACGCGTCCGACCACGGCGTCGGACCACGACCCTGTGGGCAGATTGTCCCACCGGACCACCTCGGTGCCGTGCCGCCCGGGGCGACGGCCGGCCACCCGCCGGCATCGCCCCGCGACCCTCCCGCCCCGGCCGTACGGTCCCGGACTAGCGCTCCGCCTCAGCGTGCTCCGAGGAGGAGGACGCGGACCCGCCCGAGCGGGCGGCCCGGGCCGGCACCGGCACCGGCACCGAGGCCGACTCCGGTCGCCGCTCCGTGTCCGACTCCCCGCCGGTCCCGCCACCCGCCACCGCGACGGGTGCCTTCCCGCCGGGCAGCAGCCGCCCGGCGGCGCGCAGCCCGGCGGCGAGTACGTGGGCGCGGCCCGCGACGACGGGGCCGAGGACGGCGAGGACGAGGACGTATCCGGCGATGAAGGGAGCGAGCCGGGCGTCGAGTCCGGCACCGGCGGCCATGGCGGCCAGGATCAGCGCGAACTCCCCTCGGGCGACCAGGGTGGTGGCGATCTCCGCGGCCGGTTGGGAACCGTAGTGGTAGACCCGGGCGACGCACAGCCCGGCGACGACGTTCATGACGACGGTGAGCGCGGCCGCCGCGGCGACCGGACCGGCGACGGAGGCGAGGTCGCCGGGGTCGATGGCGAGCCCGAAGGCGAAGAAGAAGATGGCCGCGAAGGCGTCACGCAGCGGGTGCACCAGTTCGCGGATCCGCGGCCCCGAAGGGGTGCCGGCGAGGATCAGACCGACCATGAAGGCGCCGATGGCGTCGGCGACGCCCAGGACTTCGGAGACGCCGGCGACGAGCACCGCGGCGCCGAGGAAGCTGATGACGAGCAGTTCGTTGTCCCGCGTGTCGATCAGGCGGCCCACGAGCCGGGTGCCGTAGCGGGCCGCGGCGGCCAGCACCAGCAGGAAACCGAAGGCCTTGCCGGCCTGGAGCGCCGTCTCGGCGACGCCGTGCGCGCCCGAGAGAACCGGCTGCAGGGCGGCCAGGTACAGCGCGAGGAAGATGTCCTCCACGACGATGACACCGAGGATCAGCCGGGTCTCCGGGCGGCCGATCCGGCCCAGGTCGATGAGGATCTTGGTGACGATCGCGGAGGAGGAGATGCCGAGCACACCCGCCAGCACCAGTGCCTCGCGCACGCCCCAGCCGAGGACGAAGCCGAAGCCGAGTCCGGCACCGACGTTCAGGAGCAGGTAGATGCCCCCGGCGGTGAGCAGCCGTTTGCCGCCGCTCTTGAGGTCGTCGAGGTGGAACTCCAGGCCCAGGTAGAAGAGCAGCAGCACCAGTCCGAGCGCGGAGAGCATCTCGAAGTCGTGCGCGTCCTCGACCAGGACGAAGCCCGGTGTGTGCGGGCCGAGCAGGATACCGGCGAGCATGAACAGAGGGATCGTCGGAAGTCCGATCCTCCCGCCGAGGCGGGCGAGGAACGCGGCGGCGACGAAGGCGCCGCCCATGGCGAGCAGGGTGTCAGCGTGTCCCACGGGTCACCGCCTTCGACCGCGCGGAGGTTCGGGAGGGCTTCGCTTGACGGGGATGGATGCGGGTTCTCCTTCTTCGGGGATGCGTCATGGGGCGGGCGGACAAGCGGGCGGGCGGACGGGCGGGCGGGCAGGGTGGCCGGTCGCTTGCGCCGCCCCCGGGGCGCCGGTGCCCCTGACACCACCCCCGGCACGCGGGTGCGCACGGCACACCCGGAACGAACGGACGACGCGACGACGCCCGCGGACGGGCGGGACGGGCCTGCCCGCACCCTGCCCCGGCACCCGGAAAGCCCCCGGGCGCGGCGTCGGTCCACGGTCACACGCCGGGCCCCCGCGCGGCTATCGGGGACGACACCCAAATGGTCCGGCGGCCGACACCCATCGTCCCGGCGCGGGGAGCCGCGCGGCGGCCCGAAAAGGATGCGCCACGGCCGATTCGGGGATCCCGGCCGCGGCGCGTCCCGCCGCCCCGGGCGCGGAGGACGACGCTCCGGGGCATGACCGGCGACTTCCCCGGCTCCCCGCCATGACACTGCACCAACCGAGTGATCGTCAGGAACCGTCCTCCCGCTTCCGGATCCCCGGCCCGGGGCCCCGGGTCAACCTCGGCACCGAAGCCCCTCTTTCGACTGACGCCCACCCCGGGCTGGCCCGGTCTGCCGATATTCGATCGGGCCGTTGCCCATGATCGTGAGCAAATCCCGTCCCCCGACCGGAAGGTGCGTGTCTTTCATGGGATCCCCCGCGTCCCGCGTGTACGGAGTGGAATTGCCGCCCGTCTTCTGTCCTTTCGAGTCCGCCATTCATCCCCGGGTCCGGCAGGTCGAGAAACGGGCCGTGGAATGGATCCGCGACTGCGGCATGTGCGCGTCGGAACGGGAACGGGCCTGGGCGGTGGCCACGCACAGCACCGACTTCTTCGCCCGGTTCGCCCCCGTCGCGGACGACGACCGCCTGCTGGCGGCGGCCCTGTGGGTGTACTGGGGCTTCGCCTTCGACGACGCGCGCTGCGACAGCGGGCCGCTCAGCAGCCGGCCCGCGCAGTTCAACGCGCTGGCCGGGCAGGTGCAGCGGGCCTGCGAGGCGGACACGGCGAGGGGCGCCGACCGGTTCGTCGGGGCCCTCCAGGACATCGTGCGCCGCTTCCGCGGTTTCGCCCCGCCCACGCAGGTGAGCCGGTTCACGCACGCGCACCGCGCCTGGCTGTCCGGCGTGGCCTGGCAGATCGGCAACCAGGCGGCCGGACGCATGCCGCACCTGGACGACTTCCTGGCGATGCGGCTGCTGTCGTCGGGCGGCGAACCCACCTTCGCCCTGCTGGAACTGGCGACGGGCGCGCAGGTGCCGGACCGCGAGCTGCACCGCCCGGCCGTCCGCGCGCTGACCGAGATGGCCATCCTCGTGGCCGCCCTGGACAACGACCGGCACTCGCTGCACAAGGAGTTGGCGGGCGGCCAGGCCGACCAGAACGTGTACACGGTCCTGATGCAGGAGCGGTCCTCTTCGCTGCAGGACGCGGTGGAGGCCGCCACCGGTCTGCGCGACCGCGTCCTGCTGCGGTTCGTCGAACTCCACGACCGGGTCCGGCCGACCGCCGGCGCCGACCTGGGCACCTATCTCCAGGGGCTCAGGTACGGCATCCGCGGCAACAACGAGTGGGGACTGCGGGTGCCGCGCTACCTCAGTGGCGGCCACTGGCCGGACGAGATGGACGACGCCCTGCTGACCTGGGCCGACGAGCCGTCGGACACCCGCCCCGGCCCGGTGGAGGGCGCACCGTCCATCGCCTGGTGGTGGGACCGCGACCTCGCCTGATCCCCCGGGGACCGCGGGCGCGTCAGCGCCCCGAGGCCAGGTCGAGGGTCCACCAGGGTCCGCCGGAGCCCTGCGCCCTGCCCACGCCCGCATGGGTGTAACGGCAGGTCAGGAGGATGTGGCGGTGCGGGGTGCTGCGCATCCACACCGCCACGGCGTCTTCCGCGCCGTCCGAGCCGGCGGTCAGGTTCTCGCCCGCCGAACCGACGCGGTATCCGGCCTTCCGCATCCGGTCGGCGGGGCTGCTGCCGTCGGCGCCGGTGTGGGTCAGCCGGCCGGAGCGGGCCATGGCGGCGCTGTGCTCGCGGGCGGCCCGGCCCAGCGCCTTGTGCAGCCGCACCGGCGGGCAACCGGCCTTGGCGCGCTGCCGGTTGACGGCGGCGACCATACGGCTGCCCGCCGTGCCGGGGCGGGTCTTGCGGGGTGGGCCGCCTTCCGAGCCGCCGCGGGCGCCGGGGGCGGCCGTGCCGGGTGCGGGCTGCTGCCACCGGCCCGGTTCGGGGACCGGCCACAGGGGTGCGCGGTAGGGGGTGGGCGGCCTCGGCGCGGGAGGCGGCCCGGCCCAGGCGGGCACCGTGGTCGTACACAGGGCCATGAGGACCATGAGGGCCGTGAGGGGGATGGTGAGGACCGCGCGAGGGGCCGGCGCGGGGTGCCGCGTCCCGGTCATATTGAATTTCGCCTTTCCATTTCCGATTTCTGATTCAGTGACGTTCATCGCGTTTTCTTCTGGTGTATCCACCGCCTCGTTCGAGGGAACTCGGCCTTTCCTCCACGACATTGGGCAACTGCCCTGGCTAGACTTTCAGTCGTTCACCCCTCCCCCCTTTTTCGCAATTCCATCAGGAGGCTTTTCATGTCGTTCTCGCTGCGCCGTGCCGCGGTGGTCTCCCTGGCCGCGCTGGCCCTGACGGCGGGCGGTGCCGTGTCGGCCGCCGCTGCCGCCCCGCTGTCCGCTCCCGCCGTCGCCCCGGTGGGTCCGGGCGGTGAGGGCGGCGGTGGCGACGGGTTCGGCGGCCGCCACGAGCCCCCGATGCACTTCGGCCCGTTCGAGATCCCGAAGTTCGGCAGTGTCTCCGGAGGCTTCTCCTGGGGTCTGGCGCGCTAGCCGCCCGGGGCAGCCGGTACGCGGATGAGGGCCGTCGTGGACGGCCCTCATCCGCGTTTCAGCGTGGCCGCGCTGGCGACGAGCACCAGGACCACGCACACGAGGATCAGCACCGCGTCCCGGACGAACAGCCCGGTGACGCCGGTGTGCGTGGCCGCCTCGCCCGCCGCCTGCACGGCGTAGGTCATGGGCATCGCCCGGGCCACGGCGGCGAGCGCGCCGTGCATCTCGTCGCGGGGCACGAACAGCCCGCACACCAGGAACTGGGGCAGGACACCGGCGGGCAGGAACTGCACCGCCTGGAACTCGTTGCGGGCGAAGGCGCTCACCAGCAGGCCGAGGGCCAGCCCCAGCAGCGCCCCCAGCATGGCGATGACCATCAGCAGATAGGCGGGGCCCTTGATGTCCAGGCCCAGCGGGCCCACCGACAGCAGCGTGGAGAGCACCGCCTGGAGCAGCGCCAGGAACGCGAAGGCGAGGCTGTAGCCGAGGACGATGTCGAGTCGCCGTACCGGCATGGTCAGCAGCCGCTCCGCGGTTCCCGAGGTGCGTTCCCTGAGGGTGGACACGGAGGCCACGAGGTACATCACGATGACCGGGAAGATACCGAAGACCTGCGGCCCGACCCGCTCGAAGGTGTCCTCGGAGTCGTGGAACATCAGCTTGAGCAGCACCATCAGCATGCAGGGGATGCCCAGCAGCAGCGCCGTGCTCCCCCGGTCGCGGGAGATCTGCTGGAGCACGCGTACCGCGGTGGCGGCGGTGATGCCGGGGGAGAACGGCAGGCGGTCGGTCAGGTGGGTGACAGTCATGTGAGGGTTTCCGCAGCGAAGAAGGCGCGTTCGGCTTCGGGGGCGCCGGCCTGGTCGAGGAGGAGGGGCGACAGGCCGTCGACGGGACGGCGCCGCCCGGCCCGTTCCTCGGCGGCCGCCGCGGCCTTGACCAGGTGCAGGAACGCCTCCTCCACCTCGTCGCAGCCGGTGTGTTCCAGCAGGCTGCCGCGGTCGGCGCTGGCCAGCAGCCGGCCGGAGCGCATCAGCAGCAGCCGGTCGCAGCGGTCGGCCTCGTCCATGACGTGACTGGACACCAGCAGCGTGGTGCCCTCGTCGGCCAGCCGCCGGAAGACCAGCCACAGTTCGCGCCGCACCATCGGGTCGAGTCCGACCGTCGGTTCGTCCATCACCAGCAGGTCGGGCCGGTTCAGCAGGGCGACGGCCAGGGAAACCCGCGAGTACTGGCCGCCCGACAGCCGGGCGACCGGCTGGTCCGCGTACGCCGCGAGGTCCACCTCCTTCACGACGCGGACCACGGCGTCCTCCCGGTGCCAGCCCCGCAGACCGAGGGCGGCGGCGAAGTACCGCAGGTTCTCCAGCACCGTCAGGTCCGCGTACACGGAGGGCGCCTGGGTGACGTAACCGACGCGGGTGCGCAGCGGCCAGGCGCCCGCCGTGTGGCCGAGGACCTGGACGTGGCCGGCGCTCGGCTGCTGGACGCCGACCACGCAGCGCAGCAGCGTGGTCTTGCCGCAGCCGCTCGGGCCCAGCAGCCCGACGACCCGGCCGCGGGGGATGGTGAAACTGATGTCGCGCAGCACCGGACGGGGGCCCCGGGCCACCTGCAGCCCGTAGGCGGCCACGGCCGGGAGGTCGCCCTCGGGCGCTGCGCTGTGCTCGGTGTGCTGCACGGCTCCACTGTGTTTCGTCGGATCGGGTCCGCGGCGGGGGTCCGCGGTACGGCCGGGGCGGGGGAACGGAGCGGTCATCGCCAGGACAACGGTCCGCCCGGCCCCGGGTCACGCGCGGCCGGCCCACCCGCCAGGGACGGTGCGCGGGGCCGGCGGGCGGGGTCAGGACTCGCGGCGGGTCATCGCCCAGGCGATGTCGTGCAGTTGGCGGTAGGCGTCGGCGGTCGGCCGGGCCAGGGACAGGGACCGCAGCGCCGCCGCCATGTGGCGGCGTGCCTCCTCCTCGGCCGCCTGCCGGCCGCCGGCCTCCTCCACCAGGTGACGGGCCAGGTCCACGTCGGTCTCCCCCGGCCCGTGCGGTGTGCGGTACAGCTCGCGCAGCCGCTCGGCCGCGGGACCCCGGGCGGCGAGGGCCGCCACCACCGGCAGGGACTTCTTGCGGGCGGCGAGGTCGGCGCCGACCGGCTTGCCGCTGCGCGAGCTGCGGCCCCAGATGCCGAGGATGTCGTCCGCGCACTGGAAGGCCACGCCGAGGCTCCGGCCGAACTCCCGCAGTCCGCCCACCCGGACGCTGTCCGCGCCGGCCAGTACGCCGCCCAGCGCGCAGGCACAGCCGATCAGGGAGCCGGTCTTGCCGGCGGCCATGGCCAGGTAGTCGGCGACCGAGACCTCCTGCGCCTTCTCGTACGCGACATCGTGGCTCTGCCCCTCCACCAGTTCCAGGAGGGTGGCCACGAGTTCGCACACGGCCGCCCCGGCCCGCCCCGGTGGCGCCTGGGTCAGCACGCGCAGCGCCGCCACCAGCAGCGCGTCTCCGGTCAGTACGGCCGCGGGGGTCCCGAACAGCGACCAGGCGGCGGGCCGGTGGCGGCGCAGCGCGTCACCGTCGATGACGTCGTCGTGCAGGAGGGTGAAGTCGTGGACCAGCTCGACCGCGACGGCGCCGGGCACCGCCTGGGAGGGGTCCGCGCCCACGGCCACCGCCGACAGCAGGGCGAGCGCGGGCCGTACCGTCTTGCCGCCGCCGGACGTGGCGGGACGGGGCGTGCCGTCTGCCTCGCACCAGCCCCGGTGGTACCTGGCCACGAGGCTCTCCGCGGCCGGCAGCGACTCGACGGCGGACCGCAGGGCGGGTGACAGCACGTCGTCCACCCAGTCCAGCCGCGGGAAGGCACCAGCCGGGGCCGAGTCGGTGATCTGCGACACGTACTACTCCTCACGATGACGGGGCACGAGGGGAAACGGATGCCGGCGGCGCACGGACGCGCTGCTCCGCGCCGGCCTTTTCCCCAGTCAATCGACTGCCGGACGGCGCGGAGCCGCCGCGACGCCCCGCCCGTCCAAAGATCACCGAGGCGGCCCAGATCTATGACCATGACCCCAGCCGACAATCACGCCGACCCGGTACGCCGTCCGCCCCGCCGCGGGATGCGACGGGGCGGACGGCTTGCGGACGGTCCGTCAGCACGGTGTGGTTGCCATCAACTTCTCGAAGGAAGCCATGCAGTCCGGGCAGTGCCGCGCCCGTTCACCGTCGGATGCCTCGATTCGTTCGCGGAGCTGCTGTCCGCACAGTGTGGCCGCCGCCTGTTTGGACAGTACGTGCCACACCAACGCTCCGCCCGCCTTCTCCGGGCCCACGCACATTTCGTACATGATCGGCCTCCCAGCCTGGACGCCGCTGACACACTCCAGGAGACACCGGTTCGGCCGTGACCAGTAGCGCGCGGGGGCCATTCGGGTGACGGCCGCTTCGGCCGCCCGGAGGCGGACGCACACCCGGAGGACTGCAAACGATCAGCCAACCGGCCCTGTCCGGGTGGTCGCGTGACGTGCCGTCGACGGGTCCGCTGACGCCCGGTCAGGACGCGCGTACGCCGGTGCCGGCGAAGCCGCTGCGAGGATGCGCGGTCCTGGTCGGACACCGGGTACGCGCGCGCGGCGGTGAGCGTCCACGGTGGGTGGGTGCCCCGGGACGGCGGGCGGACACCGGGCCGCTCGCGCCGGGTCCCCGGGGCGCGGTCCCCGCCGGTGCGAGGGCGCCCTGACATTTGTCAGGGACACCGGCGTCCCGGTCGTCCCTAGAGTGCTGAGTGCGAGCCGGGTACCGCCCGGCGGCAGCATCCGCACAGGGGGAATCACCACATGACCGTTCGCCCGATCACCAGGGTCGCGCTCATCGGGGCCGGCGCGCTCGCGCTGCTCGGCCCGCTCACCGCGACGACCGCCGCCGCGGTCTCCGACGGCGGCCGGGGCGCCGACCGCGTGCTCGCCGCGCCCTACGCGGTGGAGCCGTACGAGACCGTCAACGTCCGTTCCGGACCCGCCCGTTCCTACGCCAAGGTCGGCTCGGTCGCGGCCGGCCAGCCGCGCGGCGCCTACTGCTGGACGCGGGGCGAGACCATCAGCGACCACGGCTACACCAACAACGTCTGGGTGAAGCTCGTCGAGGGCTACGTCAGCGCCGTCTACCTCAAGGGCAACGCGTACGGCGACCTGCCGGCCTCGGCCACCTGCTGACCCGGACCCGTCCACGACCATGGGGGAACCACACATGAAGCGACTGATGCGTCACTCCGGTACCGCGCTGGCCGCGGCCGCGCTCACCGTCGGCGCGCTCGCCGCCACCGCGCAGGCCGCCCCGGCCGCGCCGAGCGGCGGGGACCCGACGCTGACCGACGTCTACATCTGGGCGACGGACGTCCGTCTGCGCCAGCAGCCCACCACCGACTCCAGCGTGCTCGCGGTCCGCTCCACCTACTGGCTGGACGCCGTCTGCCAGAAGCGCGGGCAGTACGTGACCGACCCGGCCGTCGGCGGCAACGACTGGTGGACGGCCGTGCAGGAGTTCTCGGGCAGTGACATCGCCTGGGTCAGCAACCTCTATCTGCGGGGCGGCGAGAAGATCGCCGGCGTTCCGGACTGCTGAGGCGACGCGTCCACAGGGCCTGACCGGCGAGCACGGCCCCGGCCACCCACGCGGTCGGGGCCGTGCGGGCTTCTCGGTCCCGGCCTCCGGTGTCCGCGCCGTCCTCGGCGGCCTCCTCAGCCGGCCGCGTTGTCGGTGCGCATCGTCACCTGTTCCTCCAGCCGGCGCAGGCTGCCGTCGAGGGCCTCGTCCACCGTCCGCCGGCCCGGGTCGTGACTGCCGTCGAAGAACGACAGGTGCACGGTGACCTCGCTGGCCCCGCTGTCGAGCCCGGCGACCTGCAGCCAGCCGGCGTAACCGCCCTGCTCCCGGGTGCCCCACTCGAGGCGCATCTGCTCGGGCCGGGCGCTCAGCAGCGCCGAGGTGTCCTGGTCGGTGCGGTCCTCGTGCACGGTGACGGCGGGCGGCTCCTCCGGCTCCACGTGCAGGTCCCGGGGCAGCCAGGTCTCCAGCTGTCCGACGTTCGCGGCCTGGTCGAAGACCTGCTCGGGCTGGGCGGGCATGGTGCGGGAACGCTCGTACTCGGTCATGGGGCACCACTCCTCGGCGCTCGGGGTCGTACGAGGTGACGCGTGCCCCTTCTGCCGGGACCGAAGCGCACGCGGGTGAGCGGCCGACGGGCGGGGCGGGAGGGGCGGTGCCAGACTGCTGGGGGGCATCGTCCCCGCCG
This sequence comes from Streptomyces sp. MH60, assembly GCF_002939385.1. Classification (GTDB taxonomy): domain Bacteria; phylum Actinomycetota; class Actinomycetes; order Streptomycetales; family Streptomycetaceae; genus Streptomyces. The sequence continues at coordinate 16,305 of NZ_MULI01000088.1, forward strand.
CGGCGGGCTCTCGACGGGAGGAGACGAGGTGTCCACGACGGAGCCGGACGACTCGGAGCTGCGGAGGTTCCTCGCCGATCCGGCCCATCTCACCCTCGACCTGCGGACCGCCACCGCCCGCTGTGCCAAGGCGCTGGGGCTGCGGCAGGCCGTCGTCTACCTCGTCGACCTCCAGCAGCGCCGCCTGGTCCCGCAGACGGCCGTGGCCCCGACGGTCCCGGTCGACGGCTCCATGGCGGGGTGGGCGTACCGCACCCAGTCGCTGCGGGTGGAGGAGTCCGGGGCGAGCGGCGGCATCACCGCCTGGTTCCCGCTGCTGGACGGTGCGGAGCGGCTCGGTGTACTGGCCGTGCACGAGACGGCCCTCACCGCTTCCTCGCTGACCCGGGGCCGGGCGCTCGCCTCGCTGCTGGCCATGGTGATCACCTCCAAGCGGGCCTACGAGGACTCCTTCGTCCGGCGCACCCGCACCGAGCCGATGCGGCTGCCCGCCGAGATGCTGCGCGCCGTGCTCCCGCCGCGCACCATCGGCGACGGCAACGTCGTGTCGACGGCCGTGCTGGAACCGGCCTACGAGATCGGCGGCGACGCCTTCGACCACGCGCTGACCGAGACGACCCTGCACGTGGCCGTCCTGGACGCGATGGGGCACGACCTGGCCTCCGGACTGACCACCACGGTCTCGCTGGCGGCCTGCCGCAATGCCCGGCGCACCGGAGCCGATCTGCCCGATCTGGTGCGCGGCGTGGACGAGGCACTGTCCAGCTGGCTCCCGGACAAGTTCTGCACGTCGGTCATCGCCCAGCTGGACCTGGTCACCGGGGTGCTGCGCTGGGCCAACTGCGGTCATCCCGCGCCCATCCTGATCCGCGACCAGCGGTTGATCATCGACGCCATGGAGCGCGACGCGGACCCGCCCATGGGGATGCCGTCCCTGCTCAGCCCGCACCGGCGCCGGATCCACGAGATCGCGCTGGAGCCGGGGGACCGGGTGCTGATGTACACCGACGGCGTCGTGGAGGCCCGGACCAGGGAGGCCAAGCTGCTGGGCCTCGAACGCTTCGCCGACTACGTCATCCGGGCCACGGCCGGCGGGGAGCTGGCGCCGGAGTCGTTGCGCCGACTGATCCACTCGATCCTGGCCATGCAGGAGGACCGGCTGCGGGACGACGCGACGCTGCTGATGTTCGAGTGGCGGCCGCCTTCGTGAGGCGGCGCCGGTGTCCGCCTCACACGGCGTGCCCCCGGGCCCGCAGCCAGGCGTGCACGGTGTCCTTGTCCGCCGGTGTGATCCGCACGGGGCCCGCCACGTAGGGGCCCTCGTCCTCGGTGAAGCCCGTGTCCGTGACCCTGGCGGTGACCCAGGTGGCCAGGTCCTGGGCGGCCCGTTCGGACAGCGCGCCCCGTTCCCAGCCGTCCCGGGCCTCGGCGGCGGCCCCCGGGTCGTGCCGTTCGGTCTCGGCCAGCCAGGCCGCCACCAGCCGTTCCACGGTCCGGTGGCCGGCGGGGCCGGTCCCCTGTCGCATCCTCTTGTTGCTCATGCCGGACGAGTGCCCCCGATCCCCCGGGCGCCCCACACCGGCGCGGGCCGCGTGGGGGGCGCGGTGTCGGCGGTACGGCGCCGGGTACCCGCTCTGCCAAGGGGAGGGCCGGTCCGGTCCGTTCCGCCGACGGCGACAGCCCGGGAAGGGGACATCGATGAGGCAGCCCGCCGACGACCACACCACCGGCCGACGCGCCGGCGTCTCCGAGCTGCGCCCGGCCGCCGGGGACCACGGTCCCCTCCCCCGGCACGAGGCACCGCACGAGGAGCTCCCGGTCGACCGCAACCAGGCGATCCTCCAGGCCGCCAAGCAGGTGGGCTCGACCCTGAAGAAGGCGGAGCACCCGTTCGCGCTGGCCGGCAGCGTCGCCGTGTACGCGCACGGCGGCACCCAGAACCTCCAGCACGACGTCGACTTCTGCATCCGGCCCGAGGACGCCGACGCCGTCGCCGCGACGCTGCGGCAGGCGGGGCTGACGGTGTACACACCGCCCGAGGACTGGCTGCTCAAGGCGGACTGCCTGGGCCAGCAGGTCGACCTGATCTTCGAGCTGGCGCACGAGCCCGTGACGACGGATCTGCTGGCCCGGGCCCGGGATCTGTCGGTCGACTCGGTGCTGATGCCGGTCCTGTCGCCGACCGACCTGCTGCACGGTCTGCTGGCGGCCTTCTCGGAGCACCACTGCGACTTCGGTGCGGTGCTGCCGATCGCCCGCACCCTGCGCGAGAAGATCGACTGGGCGGCGCTGCGCCGCGACTGCGGCGACGATCCGATGCCCGCCGCGTTCTTCTTCATCCTGGAGCGGCTGGAGATCATTCCTCCGGCCGGGCCACCGGCCACCGCCACGAAGGAGGGTCGGCCATGAGCGATCCCGTCGGACACCGGGGCCCCGCCGCGAGCGGCCCCGCCGCCGCGGCCGGGGAGCCCGAGAACCCCGAGAACCCCGAGAACGTCGAATACCGGGTGGCCCACTTCCAGGACCGGCTCGCCGCGGAGGAACTCGGTGAACTCGGCGTACGTGCCGAGATCCGGGCCGGGGCGATCGCGCTCACCGGCACCGTGCCCTCGGCGCGGTGCCGCGAGACCGTGCTGCGCATCGCCCGTGAGGAGCTGGCAGGGCTGACCGTGCACGCCGACGTCGTGGTGGCGGAGACCACCCGCCCCGACCATGCGGAGGAGCTGTGATGATCCGCGTCGCCGCCGTCGGAGACATCCACATGGGACCCGACAGCGAAGGGCTGCTGCGGCCCGCGTTCGAGACCCTGCCCGACTGCGCCGACCTGCTGCTGCTCGCCGGGGACCTGACCCGGCACGGCACTCCGGAGGAGGCGCGGGTGGTCGCCCGGGAGGTGCGCGGCCTGCCGGTGCCGGTGGTGGCGGTCCTCGGGAACCACGACCACCACGACGAACAGCCCGAGAAGGTCACCGCGATCCTCAAGGACGCCGGGGTGACCGTGCTGGAGGGCGAGGGAACCGTCGTGGAGTGCGCCGGGGGCCGGGTGGGCATCGCCGGGACCAAAGGATTCGGCGGCGGGTTCGTGGGGCGCAGCGCCGGTGAGTTCGGTGAGCCGGTGATGAAGGAGTTCGTGCGTACCACCCGCCGCTCGGCGGACAGTCTGCACGCCGCGCTCAAGGAGCTGGACGAGGAGGACTGCGCGGCGCGGGTGGCGCTGACGCACTTCTCCCCCGTCGCGGACACGCTCGCCGGGGAGCCGCCGGAGATCCACCCGTTCCTCGGCAGCTACCTCCTGGCGGAGGCGATCGACACGGCCGGCGCCGACCTGGCCGTGCACGGGCACGCCCACCTGGGCACGGAGCACGGGATGACGGCGGGCGGAGTCCGGGTGCGCAACGTGGCGCAGCCGGTCATCCGCCGGGCCTTCAACGTCTACCGACTGGGCGCGGGCTGACCGCCTCCGACCGCCTGTCCGTGCGTCAGGCCCCTTCCGTGTCCTCGGTCGTCCGTCCCAGGCAGGTGACGTCCGCCGGGTCGAGACCCGCCGCCGCGATCTCGTGGAAGCCCAGACGGTCGTAGAAGGCCCTGGCCGGGGTGTTGGCCGTCGCCATGACCAGGTGGACGGCCGGGACGCCGCGTCCGCGCAGGGCCCGCCAGAACGTCCGCATCAGGGTCCGGCCGTGGCCCTGTCCCTGCCAGTCGGGCAGCAGGTCGATGTGCAGATGGGCGGGGTAGGCGGCCAGTTCCGGGACGGTCATGCGCTCCGGGTCGTGCAGCAGCCCGGCCATCACCTCGTCCGGAGTGCGGGCGCCGGGCGGGCCCTGCGGCGCCGGGTGGCGGTCCGCGACCCGCGGCAGCCACTTGTTCCGGAACTCCTCGGCGAAGCGCACGGTGTCCGCCGTGCCGAGGATGTAGCCGACCGCCCGGCCCTGTCCGTCGTCCAGCACGAAGGCCAGGCCGGGGTCCAGATGGACGTAGGGGGCGGCGAAGATGGCCGGCAGGACGGCGGGGTCGGCGTACACGGGCCGGCTGTCCCGGCCGTTGTGCGCGGTCCGGATGCAGATGTCGTCGAGGGCGGGGGCGTCGGCGGGGCGGTAGGGGCGTACGGAGGCGGTCGCTGTCACCGCAGCATCCTGCCCGCCTGGGAGCGCTCCCACAAGTGGTTCGCTTCGATCGGCGACGCCCGGGTACCCGGCGGCGGCAGTGCGACGGATGGTGGCGGGAGGCCGGCATGGAGGATGCGACGGACCGGATCGCGCGGCCGTGGGGCACACGGGTGCCCTACGGACGGCACGAGACCTGGCCGACCCGGGTGGACACGTTCCTCGCGGACGGGGTGGAGCCCGGCGCGGTGCAGCGCTGGGTGCAGTCCGCGTCGATCCTGCACTCGGACGGCGACGCCATGGACATCGCGGTGGCCGACGGCCGCATGGTGGGCGTGCGGGGCCGGGACGTGGACCGGGTCAACCGGGGGCGGCTCGGCCCGAAGGACCTGTTCGGCTGGCAGGCCAATGCCTCCCGCGACCGGCTGACCCGGCCGCTGGTCCGGCGCGGCGGGCAGCTGGTGGAGACGGACTGGGACACGGCGATGGACCTGGTGGCCGCCCGCTCGCGCGAACTGCTGGACTCGCGCGGGCCGGGCTCGATCGGCTTCTACACCTCGGGGCAGCTGTTCCTCGAGGAGTACTACACGCTCGCGGTGCTGGCCCGGGCCGGCATCGGCACCAACCACCTCGACGGCAACACCCGGCTGTGCACCGCCACGGCCGCGGAGGCACTGAAGGAGACGTTCGGCTGCGACGGCCAGCCCGGCAGCTACGACGACTTCGACCACGCCGACGTGATCGCGCTGTTCGGCCACAACATCGCCGAAACCCAGCCCGTGCAGTGGATGCGGCTCCTCGACCGCCTGGAGGGCGCCGACCCGCCGCGGCTGCTGTGCGTGGACCCGCGCCCCACCCGCGTCGCCCAGCACGCCGCCGTACACCTCGCGCCGCGCATCGGCACCAACGTCGCCCTGCTCAACGCGCTGCTGCACGAGACGATCCGGCACGAGTGGATCGACCGCGACTTCATCGCCGCGCACACCGTGGGCTTCGACGAACTGGCCGCCCGGGTCGCCGACCGCACGCCCAAGTGGGCCGCGGAGATCTGCGACGTCCCCGCCGCCCGGATCGAGGAGGGGGCCGAACTGGTCGGCACCGCCGACGCGTTGGTGTCCACCGTCCTCCAGGGCGTCTACCAGTCCCACCAGGCCACCGCCGCCGCCGTCCAGGTCAACAACCTGCACCTGATCCGCGGCATGCTGGGCCGGCCCGGCGCCGGAGTCCTCCAGATGAACGGCCAGCCCACCGCCCAGAACACCCGCGAGTGCGGGGCCAACGGGGACCTGCCGGGCTTCCGCAACTGGCAGAACGACGCCCACGTCGCCGACCTCGCGAAGGTCTGGAACGTCGAGCCGGAGACCATCCCGCACTTCGCGCCGCCGACCCACGCGATGCAGATCTTCCGGTACGCCGAGCAGGGCTCGCTGCGGATGCTGTGGATCAGCGGCACCAACCCCGCCGTCTCGATGCCCGAACTGTCCCGCATCCGCTCGATCCTGACGCAGGAGAGGCTGTTCACGGTCGTACAGGACCTGTACCTGACGGAGACGGCGCAGCTGGCCGACGTGGTGCTACCCGCCGCGACCTGGGGCGAGAAGACCGGCGCGCTCACCAACGCGGACCGCACGGTGCACCTGTCCTGCAAGGCGGTGGAACCGCCCGGCGAGGCCAGGCCCGACCTGGACATCTTCCTGGACTACGCGCGGCGCATGGACTTCCGGGACAAGGACGGCGGCCCGCTGATCACCTGGGACGGCCCCGAGTCGGCGTTCGAGGCGTGGAAGCGGTGCAGCGCGGGCCGCCCCTGCGACTACACGGGCCTGTCCTACGCCAAGCTGCGCGACACCAGCGGCATCCAGTGGCCCTGCGACGACCGGGCTCCCGAGGGGACGGCACGGCTCTACACGGACGGCATCAGCTGGGCCCACCCCGACGTGTGCGAGAGCTACGGCAAGGACCTGGAGACCGGGGCCTCGCAGGAGGTCGTGGAGTACCGCTCCCTCAACCCCGAGGGCAGGGCGATGCTGAAGGCGGCCGACTATCTGCCGCCGCACGAGGAACCGGACGAGCAGTACCCGTTCCAGCTCACGACCGGCCGGACGCTCTACCACTTCCACACCCGTACGAAGACCGGGCGGGCGCCCCAGCTGAACGACGCCGCCCCCGACGTGTGGGTGGAGGTCTCCGCCGGGGACGCGGAGCGGCTCGGGCTCGGCGAGGGCGACCTGGTCGAGGTCACCAGCAGGCGCGGTTCCCTGCGCGGACGGCTGCGGGTGAGCGGCATCCGCGCGGGGCTGCTGTTCGTGCCGTTCCACTACGGCTACTGGGACACCGACGGCGGGTCGGGCCCGGGGCCGGACACTCCCGGGCGGGCCGCGAACGAGACCACGATCACCGACTGGGACCCGGCCTCCAAGCAGCCGCTGTTCAAGACGGCCACGGCCGCGCTCACCCTCGTGGAACGCGGGGACGGCCGGCCCTCCCCGGCACCGACCACCACCGCGTCGGCACCGGTCGCCGCGGGTACCGCCCCGCCCACCTCGGGCGGACCGGCGGCGCGCACGACGGAGCGGGAACCCACCGCGTTCCCGCACGGCCACGAGGGAGGTGCCCGGTGAACGGCATCACGCTGACCCTGCGCACGCTGCACCGCGGCGAGCGGCGGCTGGCACACGACCTGGTGACCGTCGCCGAGCGGCACCGCACCGAGCACGAGGTCCACCACGTCGCCACCGACCTCGCCGTCTGGTCACGCGAGCACGTGCGGCGGCTGGCCGAGAGCGCCGCGGAGCACGGCGTGAAGCTGGGCGAGGCGCCGGACCACTCCTCGGACGGCGTCTTCGCGACCCTGCGCAAGAAGGCGTCCGAGGCGGTCGTGCACCGACCGGAGCCGGGCCTGCTCCTCCTGCGCGACCTGCGGGAGCTGCACGTCGCCGCGGCGGAGAACTCCCTGCACTGGGAGATGCTGGCCCAGGCCGCCCAGGCGTCGAGGGACAGCGGGCTGCTGGCGCTCGCCTCCTCCTGTCACCCGCGGACACTGCGCCAGATGCGCTGGACCAACACCATGATCAAGAACTTGTCGCCGCAGATCCTCACCAGCCTGTGACCTGCGTGTTCCCCGCTCGGCGCGGTACCGGAGGGCACGGGTGCCGCGCCGGACGCCGAATGGCGCCGACCGCCGGGGGCACCTGATGATCCCAGTGGGGCCCCTCCCCCGCTGATGACCCCCCGTTGGCATCCCCTTGGAGAGAGCGAGACAGCGTCATGAGTCTTCTGCGTCTGGCCGGCCGGCCGATGCTCGCCTCGATGTTCGTCGCGGGCGGCCTGCAGTCTCTGCGCAGGCCGCAGGACGTGGCCCCGGCGGCCGAGCCGGTCGTGCGGCCGGTGGCCGACCGCGTGCCGGTCCTGCCGGACAGCACCGAACAACTCGTACGGCTCAACGGCGCCGTCCACGTGGTCGGCGGGATCATGCTCGGGCTCGGCCGCTGTCCGCGGCTGGCCGCGCTGGCCCTCGCGGTGACGCTGGTCCCCACCACGCTGGCGGCGCACCGGTTCTGGGAGGCGGCGGACCCCGCCGACCGCGCCCAGCAGCGCATCCACTTCCTGAAGAACCTGTCCATGATGGGCGGGCTGCTGATCGCGGCCGACGACACGGGCAGCGCGCCCTCGTTGCTGTGGCGCGGCCGGCACACCGCCCATGATCTTCGGCACGACGCCCACCTGGTGCACCGCTCGGTGCGGGCCGCCGCCGGTCCCGCGGCGCGGGCGGGCGGCATCCGGGCCAAGCTCGGGGCCTGAACCGGGCGTTAGCCCACGGCGCCCGGGGGACCCGGTCGTCCGAACGCACGTGGCGGATCGGACCCGTGACGCCACGACTGTCTGGAGGTGGAGTGGAACATGGGCCACGGAGGAAACGTCATCGACGAGCTGACGACCGATCACCGTGAGGTCGAGGAGCTCTTCGGCAAGATCGAGGCACTGCCGCCCGGTCACAAGGACCGCAAGCTGTACGCCGATCAGGCCACGATCGAGCTGATCCGGCACTCGGTGGCGGAGGAGGCGTATCTCTACCCGGCGGTCCGGGAGCACGTGGCGAACGGCGGCGCGCTCGCGGACAAGGAGCTGGAGGACCACGCCGAGGCCGAGCAGATCATGAAGGATCTGGAGGGCTGCGCGGCGGACGACGCCGACTTCGACCGGTTGATCGGCAAGCTGATGAGCGAGATCCGCGAGCACGTCGCCGACGAGGAGGACAACCTGTTCCCGCGGCTGCGCGAGGCGTGCCCCGCACAGGCCCTGGACGAGTTGGGCGACAAGGTCCGTCAGGCGAAGAAGACGGCGCCGACCCGACCGCACCCTTCGGCCCCGGACAAGCCCCCGATGAACAAGCTCCTCGCTCCCGGCGCGGGCATGGTCGACCGGGTGCGGGACGCCCTGTCGGGGCGCGGCAAGTCCGGCTGAGCGATCACCGTCGGCACCACCTGCGAGGGCCCGTCGCCGCGGCGACGGGCCCTCGCAGGTGGTGTGCCGGGCGCGCGGGCGGCGCGCGTTCTCACGCCCACCACTCCTCCCCCGCCCGCCCGTCCGTCGTCTCCCCGTCCGGCGCCGGGAAGGGCTCGCGCCGTCCGCGGAAGGCGGCGACGGTGCGTTCCAGGCCGTCCTGCCAGGTCACGCTCGGCAGCCAGCCGAAGATCTCCCGGGCGAAGCCGGTGACCGGCCGGGGCGGGACGTGCCCGTCGCCCGGGTCCTCGACGAACTCCAGCGGCGAGTCGGAGCCGGTCAGCTCGATCACCAGGCGGGCGATCTCCGCGCCCGTGGGCTCCTCGTCGCCCCCGATGTCCACGGGCCGTACCGAACGGCCGGCCGCGACCAGCAGCACGCCGTCGACCATGTCGTCGACGTAGCACAGGGGGTGCGTCCCGCTGCCGTCCCCGGGGACGGTGACCGGCCGGCCGGCCAGCGCCTGCTCGATGAGCGCGGCCGGTGTCGCCCCGTCGTCCGCCGGCATGCCGGGACCGTAGCCCGCGAAGAGCCGGACGATCCCGGCGTTCGAGCCGTGGGCGCCCGCGTGCGCGGCGACCAGGGCCTCGGCGAACCGGACGGCCTCGGCGCAGGCGCGGTGCGGGCCGACCGGGTCGGCCTCGTCCAGGACGTCGCCGCGGGCGCCGGGGTTCGGCGGGGGCGAGGAGGCGAGCAGGAACCGGGCGCCGTCCCGGTCCGCGACGGCCAGTGCGGTACGGGTGCCCAGACTGCCCGCGTCGAGGGCCTGAACGGGCCGCTCCGGCCGGGCGGCCGGGGACGCGGGGCCCGCCAGGTGCAGGACGAGGTCGTAGGGGCCGGTGAGCGCGTCCGCGCAGCCGGGTTCGGAGATGTCCCGTTCCAGGAAGCGGAAGCCGGGGCGGCCCGCCAGATGGGCCACCTTCTCGGCCCGCCCCGTGGAGAGGTTGTCCAGGCAGTCGACCTCGGCCCCCGCGTCGAGCAGCCGGGTGCACAGGTGGGAGCCGAGGAAACCGGCGCCGCCGGTCACCAGGACGCGGTCCCAGGGCGTGCGGGACTCCCCCCGCGGGCTGAACGCCGCCATCGGCATCATGAGGACGACCTTTCTCCCTCGGAGCGCTGAACAGCGTGCCCCGAGTGCCCCACCGGGGCCCTCACATGCTCCGACGCCCGCCGACCGGGACCACGCACCGTGACGACGGTCACGGCCCGCGGGTCCGCCGCCCGCCCGCGGGCCGCTGTGATCAACCGCACTCGCCTCGTCAAGTGCGGCACCGGCAGCGGCGGTTGCTCCGTCCGGGCCGGGGGCGGGGCGGGGACCGGCGACGACTCGCCGGTCCGTTCTGCCACGATGGTCGGCGCCGTATCCGGATCGGTGGAACGGCCGCGCAGCGCAGCCGGCCTACTCGTTCCCCTCCGCTTCCCCTTCGGGTCCCGCGACCCGCCTTCGAGTGGCGCACTGTGTCTTCTTCCCCCGTCTCCGCCCCGCTGCCCCCTGCCGCCTCGCTGTCCGGTCCGCCCGGGTCGCGCGAGCCGTCGCAGGCGTCCGAGTCGTATGAGTCCTCTGAGTCGTCCGCATCGACGAGCCGCTCGCCGTGGCGGTCCCTGAGGCACCGCAGCATGCGCTGGTGGTCGGTCGCGAACTTCGTGTCGAACGCCGGTACGTGGATGCAGCTCACCGTGCAGAACCTGCTGGTCCTGCAGATCACCGGCTCCGCCGCGGCGGCGGGCCTGTCGATGTCCGTCCAGGCCGCGCCCGCGCTGCTGATCAGCGTGTTCGGCGGTGCGGCCGTCGACCGCTGGCCGCGCAGACTGACCGCCGCGGTCAGCCAGGCACTGCTCGGGGCGGTCGCGTTCGCGACCGCCCTCATGGTGGCGCTCGACCGGCTCGACGTGACCTCCCTGATGGTGCTGGCCGCCGTCACCGGCGTCGTCGCCACGGTCGACGGTCCGGCGTGTTCCCTGCTCGGCAACGATCTCGTCCCGCGCGAGGACGTGCCCTCCGCGATCGGGGTGGGCGCCCTGGTGCACCAGGCGGGCCGGCTCGCGGGCGCCGCGCTCGCCGGTGTGACGGTGGGATTCCTCGGCACGGCCGCCGCGTACGCCGCCAACGGGCTGTCGTTCCTGTTCGTGGCCTCGGTCATCCCCTTCCTGCGCCCGGCCCGGGGTGCGGTCCGGCCCGCGGGGGCGGCGAAGGACCGCGGTGCGAAGGACACCATGAGCGTGCGCGAGGGGCTGACCTTCTTCGCCCGCCGCCCCCGGCTGCTGGCGCTGGCCGGTGTCACGGGGGTCAGCGCGGTCTTCGGGCGCAACTACCAGCTGACTCTGGCCGTGCTGGTCACCGGGCCGCTCGCGGGCGGCGCGGGGTCCTTCGGCACGGTCTCCACGGTGCTGGCGGTCGGCGGCATCGTCGGCGCCGTCCTCGGTGCCCGGCTGCGCCGCCCCTCCGTACGGGTGGTGGGCGCGCTGGCGGCGGCGGGCGGGCTGCTGCAGGTGGTGGCGGGGCTGTCGCCCTCGCTGGCCGTCCTGCTGGTGATGGTGCTGCCGATGGCCGTGGTGGAGTCCGTCTCCGACACCGCCGGTACGGCGGTGCTCCAGACCGACCCGCCCGCGCACCTGCGGGGCCGGGTGCTCGGGGTGTGGGGCAGCATCGGCACGGTGTGGGGTCTGGGCGGGCCGCCCGCACTGGGCCTCCTGATGGAGCTGGCCGGTGCCCGCGGCGCCCTGATCGCGGGCGGGCTGATCATCGCCGGCACGATCGGCGCGGGCCACCTCCTGCGCGAGCGCCGGGCGACGGTGCCGAGGGTGTCGCCGGTGGCGAACCTGGAGACGGCTGCCTGAGGGCCCGCCCGCGGGCGCGGGGCCGCGCTGATCAGGCGACGAGGGCCTGGCCCGGGTCCAGGCGGGACACGAGCCCGGCGTGGTGCAGGGCGGCGACGGGGGCGACGAGGTCCGGGTGGCGCAGCAGAGCCGCCGCCCGGCGGTCGGCGTCGTCGGGTGCGAGCAGGCGGCGGAACTCCGCCGGTGTCCCGGCCGAGGGGCCGCCCTCGGCCAGCGCGG
>NZ_MULI01000089.1 GCF_002939385.1 Streptomyces sp. MH60
CCGCGCCCCGCCGCTCCGCTCCCGGCCCGGTCCCGCAGGCGGTGAGGTCCCGCAGGGCCGCCCGGGAGTGCGCCGCGTGGTCGCCCAGCGCCTCGTCGGCCGCCAGGGCGCGGCGCTGGGCGGCCGCCATGGGCCGCAGCGTGACCAGGAACAGGGCGAGACCGGCCGTCAGCGGGGGCAGGACCACCACGAGGAGGGCCGGGTGCAGGGACAGCAGGCCGAGCAGCGCGCCGGCGGCCGTGAAGACGAAGGACCGCAGGGTGAGGACGAGGCCGGCGAAGCTGTCCCGGGCGATCTCGGCCTGGTTCGTCAGCCGCGAGACCGCCGCCCGGTCCGTCCCGCCGGGCCCGCCCCGCGCCGCTCGCGCCATGGACCGGTCGACCGCGCGCCGCACCAGACCGTCGCGCAGCGGCTCGGTCACCCCGGCGAGCTGGGCGAACACGCCCCGGACGACCGGGGCGCCGGACAGTACGCCGACCAGGGCCGCCCCGAGCCACAGCAGCCCGCGGCCCGGGTCACCGGCGAGGAACCCCTCGTCGACGGAGCGGGCGACTGCGTACCCCACCAGGAAGGCCTGCCCGGACTCGGCCAGCGACCAGAGCGCCAGCCGTACCAGCACGCCTTTGCGGTGGGCGAGGAAGCGACGCGCCGGGGGCGCGAGGCGGCGCAGCGCCCCGGCCCCGGCCCCGGCATCGCGGACCGGGGCGCCGTCCGGTGCCTGCGCGGGGCGGTACCCGGCGGGCGTCACGGGCGCACCTCTTCGGGCTCGGCGCCGCGTACGGCCCCCGTACCCCTGCCGCCGGTGCCGGAACCGCCATCGGCACCGGCACCGACGCCGAAGACCGCCCGGTACTCCGCCGTGTGCCACAGGTCGCGGTGGGTCCCGACGGCGCGCACCTTTCCCTCCTCCAGCCAGAGCACCAGGTCGGCCCGGTCCGCGACCGACGGCCGGTGCGCGACCACGAGCCTGGTCCCCGGCCGCACCGAGCGGCACAGCGCCAGGTTCACCTCGTGCTCCGTGGCGGTGTCCAGACTGGACGTGGCGTCGTCCATCACCAGCAGCCGCCCGGCGTGCGCGAAGGCCCGCGCCAGTCCGAGCCGCTGGTGTTCCCCGCCCGACAGGGGCGCCTTGGGCAGCGGAGTGTCGTAGCCGTGCGGCAACCGGCGTACGAAGCCGTCGGCACCCGCCGCGCGGGCCGCCCGCCGTACCTGCTCACGCGACGGCCGCCGGGACCCGGTGGCGATCGCCTGCGCGACCGTGCCCTCCCCCAGTACGGGGCGTTCGAAGGCGTGGGCCACCTCGGTACGCAGCGCCTCGCGCGTCAGGCGGTCGAGCCGGACGCCGTCCAGCAGTACGTGTCCCTCGTCCGGGTCGATCAGCCGTCCCGCCACCGCCGCCAGGACGGACTTGCCCGCGCCGCTGCGGCCGACCACCGCGACCGTGCTGCCGCCCGGCACCCGCACGCGGTCGACGCGCAGCACCTCCCTGCCGCCGCGCAGTACGCGCACCCCGAGCAGTCGCAGCTCTCCCGGGCCGTCCGGAGGCAGCCGCCGGGTGCCGTACGCCAGCGCGGGCATCTCTTCCAGCTCCTGGGTCCTGCGCCGTGCCTCGCGGGCCCGTACGATCGCCCCGAGCAGCGACGCCGCCGCGCCGACACCGGCGGTGAGCTGCGCGTACCGGCCGACGGCGAGCAGGTCCCCCACGCTCAGTTCGCCCGCCGCCAGACGCAGCCCGCCGACGGCGGTGGCGACCAGCGTGAGGAGCGGGACCAGGACGCCGCTCCTGCCGAGCGCCCGTCCGTGCAGGGCCCACATGTGCCGCCCCTGGGCGGCCAGTCCGGCCAGCGGCGCCAGGATGCGGGCGCGCTCCCGGTCGCCGGTTCCGGCGGCGCCGATCGTGTCCGCGCCCTCCAGGGCTTCGAGCAGCCGGGAGGCGATCAGGGACTGCGTGCGCTGGTAGGCGGCGACCGTGGCGCCCGTGTCGCGGGCGAAGGAACGCAGCAGCAGGGCCAGGGCGGGCAGGCCGGTCAGCACGCACAGCGCCACCCACACGTCGACGAGGGCCAGCGCCACGAGGGCGCCCAGCGGGGTGATCAGTGAGGCCGCCAGTGCCGCCCGGGCCGCCGGGGCGCCGCCCGCGTCCGCGGCGTTGAGGGTCAGGCGGGTCCCGACGTCGCCCGGTGGATGCGGTCGCGCGTTCTCGGGTGCGGCGCGCAGCAGTCCACGCAGGGCACGGGTGCGGACGGACGCCGTCCAGGTGGCGTTGCAGCGGCCGGTGAACAGGGAGGTCGCGCTGTCCAGCAGCAGTTCACCCAGGAGCAGCCCGGCGCTCAGCGGGAGCCACCGGCCCGCGTCGCCGTCGCGCAGCAGCAGATCCAGTGTGCGGCCGAGGACCAGGGGCTGGGCCACCGCCGCCGCGGCCGCCGCGACCGAGCACAGCAGCACCAGCGCTTCCAGCGTGCGCCCGGGCGCCGCGCCGTCGGTCCCGTTCCGCCTCCCCGGCGCCTGCCGCGCCGCGGGCCTGCTCGTTCGCACCAGCGAAATCCTCCGTAGGTCCCGGGAGGGAAGGCGTCGGCGCCCCGGGACGGAACCCGGGGCGCCGAGCCCGGCGACACGGCTCACCGTGTCGCCGCGGCCGTGAACTCCCGCGTCAGTTACAGGTGGTGATGCTCAGGCTGCTGTCGCCGCAGAGCAGGAGGCTCGCGCGGCTACCGGTCTCGACGTCCCCCATGGCCTCTTCCTTCGGGGTCTCCATCGACTGCAGGTCGAACAGGTTCATGACTCTTCCCTTCGTACGGCAACGGGTGTGCTCTTCTCACGACCCCTGGTGGGGCCGGGTCAGGGGGCCGCGCTCGGGCGCGGCGGCAGGAACGGCAGTTCGGCGGGCTTGTCGCCGAGGACGGAGGCGACGGCCAGCAGGCAGCCGGCCGTTCCGGTGGAGAGGTCCATGGACAGGCGCATCATCTGCTCGCCGGGGAAGGCGAGCCGGTCCCGGTAGGACATGGCGTGCCAGGACAGGGCGTCGAGTTGGCGCCGTACGGCCTCCGGGCCCGCGCCGGGGGCCGTGGCCGAGGTGCGGCCCAGGTACAGGACCATTCCGGCCACGCCCCGGTACAGGCCCGGCTGGGCGTAGAACATCGCCTGGGCCGCGGCCACGATCTCGTTCCTGGCCCGCGCGAACTCCTCGTCCGCGCGGTGCGCCAGGTAGTCGTCCAGCACCATGCCGATGCCCACGCTGCCGGCGCCCAGGTAGGGCATGGTGCGCCAGCCCTCGTCGACCTGCAGCGCGCCGCCCGCGCCGCGGACACAGCGGGCGAGGTCCTGGCGCAGCGCGTCGCGGGCGAGGTCGAGGAGGGCGGAGTCCCGGGTGCGTTCGAAGAGACGCAGGAAGAGCAGCGCCCGGCCGGCGCCGCCGTACAGCAGCCCGGCGCGGGCCCGGCCGCGGCTCACGCGGTCGGCCGGTACGCGGTCGGCGGGCGCGCCGTCGGCGGTCAGCTCGGCGCAGCGCAGCGCCGCCGAGTGGAGCGCGTCCTGACCGGTGGTGGCGGCCAGCGAGTCCAGGGCCAGGCCGAGGCCCGCGCTGCCGCCGTGCAGGTCCGGGCCCAGGTGGTCGAGGGGCTGGTCGAGGAGGAGTTCGGTGAGGTCGAGGGCGCGGTCGCGGTGGCCGAGACGGTCCAGGGTCCAGGCGATTCCGGCGAGTCCGTCGTGGCGAACTGCGCGATGTCGCCGGGGAAGAGGCGGTCCGTGCGCGACGGCGTCGCGCAGGCGCGGATCGCCGCGGCCATGGAGTCCCGGCTGCGCGGCCAGTCGTCCGGCCGGACCGGTGCCACGGGCCCCGCGGGCCGCCCTGCCGGCGGGCCCGCGGACCGTCGGGGCTCCGGGTCCCCGTCGCCGCGCGTGATCTCGTCGACGGCCTCGTCCAGGAAGGCCCGGTCCACCGGGAACTGCTCGGCCACCACGTCCGCGAGGTGCGCCGCCTTGCGCCGGTCGACGGCCAGCAGGCTGGTGAGCGGGAGGAACAGCGCGAGCCGCAGACACGCCAGGGCGTACCGGTCCACCGCCACACCGCGCCGGTCGGAAGGTGCCACGAACCCCGGGTTGGCCACAATCTGGCGCCCGGGTCCGTCGACGTCGTGGGCGGCCTCGAAGTCCAGCAGGGCGACGCTGCCGTCGTCCCGGATCATGATGTTGAACAGGTGCAGGTCGTTGAAGACCACGCCCCGTGCGTGGACCTGCGCGACGGCGCGTTCCACCCGCGCGTGGACGTCGAGGGCCCAGGCGGTGTACTCGGCCAGTCTCCGCTCCCCCGGGTCCGCCTCGATGAGCGGGTGGCGGCGGGCGAAGAACGTGTTGAGCGGCTTGCCGTCGAGGTACTCCAGGACGAGGAAGTGGTGCTCCCCGACCGTCAGGTGGTCCAGCACCTCGGGCGTGCAGTCGAGGCCCGACAGCCGTTCCAGCGCCCGGCGTTCGCGGTGCAGCCGGGTCACGGCGTCGGCGCCGTCGGCCGCCAGCCCGGCGTGCGGACGGGCCTCCTTGAGGACGACCCGCTCGCCGGTGCGGGTGTCGCGGGCGAGGTAGACGCCCCCGCCGTTGGAGAAGTGCAGCGCCGACTCGACGGTGCAGGGCAGGCCGGTCATCGTCACCGCGGCGCGGGCGTCGAGGTGCGGGCGCAGGAAGGCGGGCGGGTCGACCCAGTCCGGGACGCGGAAGACCGGGCCGCGCAGGTCGGGCACGAGCACACCGTCGCGGCCGGTCACGGCGGGTCTCAGCTGTCCGTCCGCGTCGTAGCAGTCGCGGCGGGTGAAGCCGCCGTAGCGGACGTGCACGGGGCCGTCGCCGATGCGCAGGTCGCTCAGGATGTGCGGTCCCAGCTCGCCGGCCAGCAGCTCGGACAGTTCCCCCGTGAGTCGTTCGAAGTCCGCCTCGTCCGCCGGGTACACGGTGATGAACTTGCCGCTGCCGGCCCGGTCCGCGTACTTGGCGTTGCGCTGGTGCAGCAGATAGCGGCTGGGCACGAACTTGAAGGCCGTGCCGCCGGCGACGCAGTAACGCCAGACGCGGTCGAGCACGGTCTCGGCGTTGTCGAGGCAGGCGGAGACATGGATCTTCCACCCCTGTGCGGGAAGGTCGGCGTCGACCGGGCGCAGCGCGAGCCAGTCCCCGCTCTCGTGGCGCTGCCATCCCTCGGGTACGGGCGAGGACGCCGCGGCGTACCGGGAGCGCGAGGTCCCGGTCCGGGGTGCCGTGCGGTGCGGGGCGTCGTAGAAGTACGGGTCCGCGTCGCAGTACACGGCGTAGCCCTTGTTCACGCCTTCTCCCTCCCACCGGTCGCTGACGGGGACGACGCTGTCACGGGGCGCAGGGCGCCGCACAGTTGCCGCTGTCATGACTCCGACGTGCGGAACGCACAGGTAACTTCGCGGGACGCGGACGCGGGACGCGGACGCGGGACGCGGACGCGGGAGCGGGGGAATTCCGCCGGGCGGAAGTCCTGTTGCCGGGGCCGGGCGGCGTGGCGATGGTGTGACCACACGACGTCAACGACGACGGGAGCCGCGCATGCCGCACATGACCGCCTTCGCCAGGAACCAGTGGTACGTCGCCGCCTACCGTCACGAGGTGGGGCGCGAGTTGCTGGGCCGCACGGTGCTCGGTGAACCGCTCGTGCTCTACCGCGCCGAGGAGGACGGGAGCCCGGTCGTCCTGCACGACCGGTGCGTGCACCGCCGCTATCCGCTGTCCGAGGCGCCGACGCGGCTGGACGGCGACCGGATCGTGTGCGGGTACCACGGGTTCACGTACGACACGACCGGCACCTGTGTGTACGTGCCGGGCCAGAAACGGGTCCCGCGCACCGCCCGGGTCGCCTCCTACCCGGTGGCCGAGCGGGACTCCCTGGTGTGGGTGTGGATCGGCGACCCGGCGCTGGCCGACCCGGAGGCGGTGCCGCGGGCCCGGCACCTGGACGCGCCGGGCTGGGTCACGGTCCGGGGCATGGAGCCGATCGACGCCGACTACGGGCTGCTGGTCGACAACCTCCTCGACCTGTCCCACGAGACGTATCTGCACGGCGGTTACATCGGCACCCCCGAGGTGGCCGAGACGCCGATCACCACCGAGGTCGACGAGGGCGCCGGGATCGTCCGGGTGAGCCGGCACATGGACGACGCCGAGTGCCCGCCGTTCTACGCCAGGTCGACGGGCATCAGCGGGCGCATCGACCGCCGGCAGGACATCGAGTACCACGCGCCCTGTCTGTACGTGCTGCACAGCCGGGTCGCCCCGACCGGTGTGGTGCCCGCGCCCGACGGCGGCGATCCGGACGGTTTCCACACCGAGATCACGTACGCCATCACGCCGTCCGGCGACGGAAAGGTGTACGACTTCTGGGCGGTCTCCCGGGACTGGGCGACGGACGACGCCGAGGTCACCGAGTTCCTGTACAAGAACAACCGCACGGTCGTGATGCAGGACGTCGACGCGCTGAACCTGCTCCAGCGCACCCTCGGCGGTGAGCGCACCGGCTACCAGGAGCTGAGCATCAACATCGACACCGGGGGCCTGGCCGCCCGCCGCATCCTGGCCCGGCTGGTCGAGGAGGGCGCCGGGACCGAGCCGCGGGTGGCCCGGTGAGCGGGCGTACCGGCGAGGTCTACCGCGTCGACTGGCTGCCCGGCACCGACGTGCTGCGCGGCACCTGCCACTGCGGCGCCGAGCACACCGCCGAGGACCCCGTCACGATGTGGGACTGGATGCTCGCCCACCCGCGAGGACACGAGCTGCCCGGGGGCGGTTCATGACCCGGTACGAAGCCGAACTCGTCGTCGCCCGCCGGGAGTCCGCGGCCGACGGCGTGCTCGTCCTCACCCTGCGCCGTCCGCTGGACGAACCGCTCCCGGCCTGGGAACCCGGCGCCCACGTCGACGTCGCCCTCCGTCCCGGCCTGGAGCGTCAGTACTCGCTGTGCGGCGACCCGGCCGACCGGGCGGAGTGGCGGATCGCGGTACTGCGCGAGAAGGACGGGCGGGGCGGCTCGGCCTACGTCCACGGGGAGTTGCGGGCCGGGGACAGGGTCCGGGTGCGCGGCCCGCGCAACAACTTCCGGCTGGAGCGCGCGCCCCGCTACCGTTTCGTCGCCGGCGGCATCGGCATCACCCCGGTCCTGCCGATGCTGGCCGCCGCCGAGGAGGCGGGCGCCGAGTGGACCCTGCTGTACGGCGGGCGGACCCGGGCCGGGATGGCGTTCACGCAGGAGCTGGCGCGGTACGGCGACCGGGTGACGCTCGTGCCGGAGGACGAGTCGGGGCTGCCCGACCTCGCGTCCGTGCTCGACGACGTGCCCCCGGGCACCCTCGTCTACTGCTGCGGACCGGGCCCGCTGCTGGACGCCGTCGAGGCGCGCTGCCCGGCCGGGAGCCTGCGCGTGGAGCGGTTCCGCCCCAAGGAGGCCGACGCTCCGGCCCCGGCGGAGGCGGAGTTCGAGGTCGTCCTCGCGCGCAGCGGCCGTACGGTCGCCGTCCCGCCCGGCGTCTCGGTCCTGGACGCGGTCCGCGGAGCGGGCGTCGAGGTGCTCTACTCCTGCACGGAGGGCACCTGCGGGACCTGTGAGACGGAGGTCGTCGAGGGCGAACCGGACCACCGGGACTCGGTGCTCACCGAGGAGGAGCGGGCCGCCGGGGAGACGATGCTCATCTGTGTGTCGCGGTGCCGCGGCCGGCGGCTCGTGCTGGACCTGTGACTCCGCGCGGACGCACGCTCGGTTGAAACCTCAACGGCCCATCTCGGCACGGGCATTGACCAGGGCCGCGCCCCGGCCCTACGTTCCCGCTGAGCACGTTCCCACTGAGCACGTTCCACTGAGCACGTTCCTCCAGGGGGAGTCATGCGTCGTCTGTTCGTCGGCCTCACGGCCGTGTCCGTCCTGGCCGCCGCGACGGCGTGCGGCTCGTCCGACGACTCCGGGGGGTCGGACGGGTCCGGCTCCTCGGGGGGCACCACCGAGGTGAAGGTGGGCCTCATCCCCATCGTCGACGTCGCCCCCCTGTACCTCGGTCAGAAGAAGGGGTTCTTCGAGAAACAGGGACTGAGGCTGTCCTTCTCCAGCGCGCAGGGCGGCGCGGCGATCGTGCCGGGCGTGGTCAGCGGCCAGTTCCAGTTCGGCTTCAGCAACATGACGTCCCTGATGATCGCCCAGTCGAACGACGTGCCGGTGAAGGCGGTGGCCAACGGCATCGCCTCGACCGGTGAGGTGGGCGAGGACTTCGAGGCGCTCACCGTCAAGGGGGACAGCCCGCTCCGGTCGCCCAAGGAGCTGGAGGGCAAGAAGGTCGCCATCAACACGCTGAAGAACATCAACGAGACCGCGGTGCGGGCCTCGGTGCGCAAGGCGGGCGGCGACCCCGACGAGGTGGAGCTGGTGGAGCTGGCCTTCGACCAGATGCCGGCCGCGCTCGACGCCGGGCGGATCGACGCGGCGATGGTGGTGGAACCGGCGCTGGCCACGATCAAGAGCCAGGGCGGCCGGGAGATCGCCTCCCCCATGATCGACGTGGCGCCGGAGCTGACGGTCGCCATGTACTTCACCTCCACCCAGTACGCGGGGGAACACCCCGAGGTGGTGAAGAAGTTCCAGGACGCCACCGCGCAGTCCCTCGCGTACGCCGACGCGCACCCCGACGAGGTCCGCGAGATCGTCACCACCTACACGAAGATCCCGGCGGACGTGCTGGCGAAGGTGACCCTGCCGAAGTGGCCGGCCGAGCCCAACCGCGCCGCCGTCGAGGAGCTGGCGAAGCTCGGCGCGGCGGACGGGCTGTTCAAGCAGACGCCGGACCTGGACAAGCTGCTGCCGTGAGGGGCGCGAACGCCGCACTGGGCGCGGCCGGGCTCGCGGCCTTCCTCGCCCTGGGTGAGGCGGTGCCGCGGCTCGGCCTGGTCGAGGAGGACTACTTCCCGCCCACCAGCCGCATCGCCGACGCGCTCGCCACGGAGGCCGCGGACGGCGCCTTCTGGACCGCGCTCGGCGACACCCTCACCGGCTGGGCGCTGGGCCTGGCCGTCGCGGTCGGCGCGGGGATCGTCGTGGGCGTGCTGCTGTCCGTGGTCCCGTACCTGCGCGAGGCGACGGCGTCCACGATCGAGTTCCTGCGCCCCATCCCGTCGGTCGCGCTGATCCCGCTGGCGGTGCTGCTGTACGGCACCGAGCTGCGGTCGGTACTGCTCCTGGTGGTCTACGCCGCCTTCTGGCAGGTGCTGATCCAGGTCCTGTACGGCGTCCGGGACGTCGACCCGGTCGCCGAGGAGACGGCGCGCTCGTACGGCCTGGGCGCCTGGGCGCGGATCCGGTACGTGCTGTGGCCGACCGCGCTGCCGTACGTCATGACGGGGGTGCGGCTGGCGGCGGCCGTGGCGCTGATCCTCGCCGTCACCGCCGAACTCGTCGTCGGCGCGCCGGGCCTGGGCGCCCGGATCGCCGTGGCGCAGACCTCGCAGGCCGTGCCCGAGATGTACGCGCTGATCGTCGTCACCGGTCTGCTGGGCCTGCTGATCAACGTCGGCGCGCGGTCGGTGGAGCGGCGGGCGCTGGCCTGGCACCAGTCCGTGCGCGGGGAGGTGGCGGTGTGAGGCGCCTGCTGCTGCGGCTGGTACTGGTGTGCGCGCTGCCGGTGGTCCTCGTGGCCGTCTGGTGGGTGGCCTCGGCCGGCAGCGAGGACGTGTACTGGCCGCCGCTGCGGACGATCGTGGAGACCTTCCCGGACGTGTGGACCGGCGAGCGGTGGCGCGGTGACGTGCTGCCCAGTGTGCTCCGGCTCGCCGCCGGTTACGCGCTGGCGGCCGTCGCCGGCGTCGGGCTCGGCACGCTGATCGGCTCCTACCGGCGGGTGCGGGCGGTGTGCGAGCCGGTGCTGGAGTTCCTGCGCGCGGTGCCGCCGCCGGTGCTGGTGCCGGTCATCATGCTGTTCGCGGGCATCGGCGACACGATGAAGATCGTCGTCATCGCCGCCGGGTGTGTCTGGCCGGTGCTGCTCAACACGGTCGAGGGGGTGCGGGCGGTGGACGCGGTGGCGGCCGAGACGGCCCGCTCCTACGGCATCACGGGAGCGGCACGGCTGCGGCACGTGGTGCTGCGCTCGGCGAGCCCGCAGATCTTCGCGGGGCTGCGCCAGGCGCTGTCGATCGGCATCATCCTGATGGTGATCAGCGAGATGTTCGCGGCCAGCAACGGGCTGGGCTTCACCATCGTGCAGTTCCAGCGTTCCTTCGCGATCCCCGACATGTGGACCGGCATCCTGCTGCTCGGACTGCTCGGCTTCGTGCTGTCGGTCCTCTTCCAGCTGGTCGAGCGGCGGGCGCTCGGCTGGTACCACGGCCTGCGCGCCGCCGCCCGGCGGTCCCGGTGAGACCGCGCCTCGTGACTCGTGACGACTCGTGAAAGGGCGGTCCATGCTCGACGTACGCGGCCTGAAGAAGGTGTACGAGGGTTCGGGGCGGCGCGTCGAGGCGGTGCGCGATCTGACCTTCACCGTGGCGGCCGGTGAACTGGTGTGCCTGGTCGGCCCGTCGGGCTGCGGCAAGACGACGCTGCTGAAGTGCGTGAGCGGACTGCTGGAGCCGACGGCGGGCGAGGTGCTCCTGGCCGGCCGCCGGGTGGCCGGTCCGCCGCCCGGGATGGCGTTCGTCTTCCAGGAGTACGGACGCAGTCTGTTCCCGTGGATGCGGGTCGGCCAGAACGTCGAACTGCCCCTGAAGCGGAAGGATCTGAGCCGGGCGCGGCGCGGGGAGCTGGTCGCCGACGCCCTCGCCTCGGTCGGGCTCGCGGACGCCGCCGGGGCCTACCCGTGGCAGTTGTCCGGCGGCATGCAGCAGCGGGTGGCCATCGCGCGGGCGCTGGCGTACGAGCCCGAGGTGCTGCTGATGGACGAGCCGTTCGCGGCGGTGGACGCGCAGACCCGCGCCGAGCTGGAGGACCTGGTACGGGCGTTGTGGCGGGAGCGGGGCATCACGGTGCTGTTCGTCACCCATGACATCGACGAGGCCGTCTACCTGGGGCAGCGGGTGATCGTGCTGTCCGCCTCCCCCACCGTCGTGCGGGAGGAGCTTCGCGTCGACCTGCCGGACGGGCGGGACCAGTTGCACACCCGGGTGGCCCCGCGCTTCGCGGAGTTGCGCACCCACGTGTACGAGCAGGTCCAGGCGGCGAAGCGCGGGACGGCACACGCACCGCTCGAGAAGTCGCTCGGGGAGCCGCGGGGGGCGGACGCCCCGCCCCCGCACTGACCGCCGGTCACTCGGCGGCGGGGACGACCCTCAGGTGGGCGGGGGCGCGACGGGCGCGCGGCGACCGGTGCGCGGCGCGGCGCGGCTCCCGCAGGACCAGCGTCAGCCGGGTGTAGCCCAGCTCCTGGAGCGCTCCGGACGTCTCGACCACGACCCGGCACTCGGTGGCGCCCCGGCGCGGATCGGGGTGGTGCAGCGGCCGTACGGCGCCGTCGTGTTCGACGGCCCGGTCGCCGACGGCACGGATCCAGTGCGGCAGGCCCTGGCGGTAGGCGGCCTCCATGAGCGGGTCCTGGGCGATGTCCCGGCGGACGGCCTGCAGGCCGGGGTCGTGGCCGTGGCGCTCCAGCGTGGCGGCGAAGTGCGCCAGCATGGGCAGGCACCAGCTCGACTCGTGCTCGCCGAGGACCGTGGCGGCGTCGGGGTGGAAGAGGACGAACCGGAGGAAGTTGTCGTCCGGCATGGCCGTCGGATGCGGTCCCGCGCCCTGGAAGAGTGTCCGGAAGGCGCCGTTGGCCAGCACCACGTCCCAGCGGTGGTCGACGACCAGGGACGGGAAGGGGACGGCCTCCAAAAGCGTGGTGTAGTCCTGGAGATAGGCCTGGGCCTCGGGCGTCGCGGGGGCGGGCCGCGGCGCCGACCGCTGCCCTCCTGCCTGAAATGCCATCGGGAGGTCACCCCTCTTGCCTATGCGGCCTTCTCGCGGCGTCCCGCATCCTGGCGCCCCGACGCGCGGTGTGTCAACTATCGTGGCATTTCGTGCCTGTTGACGGCTGAAATAGGCCACAGTTGTGGCGATGCCTGGATGTGAGTTCGAGCGGCAGGCTACTCTCCGGGAAGTTCACGGCAACTGCTTGTGAGAAGCCTGTGAGGCCTGTGAGAGACGTAGGAGAGCAGTCGGTGACGGGTGGCTTCGAAGGTCCGGGCACGGTGCCGGCCACCACGCCGACCGCCGTCGTCGCCCGGGTCGGCGCACTCGCCGACCGCCTCGGCGTGCCGCACACCGAGGTCTTCGACGTCCGCCGGCTGTCCGCCGCCTCCGGCGTTCCCGAGTCCGTCGTCGGGGCTCTGCTCGGCGGCCGCCCGGCGGGTGAGCCCGACGTCCGGATCAGGTTCGTGCAGCGCCTGGACCTGCTGCGCCGCACCCGGCTGAAGCCGAACGGCCGCAAGTACACCCAGCAGGAGATAGCCGACGGCGCCGGGATGTCCCGGCAGCAGGCCGGCGCCCTCATCAACGGCGACCGGCGCCCCACCATGGAGCACTGCGACGCCATTCAGCGCTTCTTCCGGGTGCACGCCGGATTCCTCACCGCCGAGGACCCCGAGGCGCTCGCGGGCGCCCTCCAGCGCACCGAGCAGGAACTGCTCCAGCAGCTCGCCGACCGGGAGCGGGAGGCGGCGGCCGACGCCGACGACCCGCTGGAGCGGCTGCTCCAGGACCACGGAGTGCGCGGCATCGCCTGGCGGGCCGCGCAACTGCCCACCGACCAGCACCGCGACAAGGTCGCCGAGTGGCTGGACATGCTCCTGGAGAGCGTCAAGCGGCCCGAGTCCTGAGCCCCGGGCAGGAGCCTCGGCCGGGTCCCGGCCGCCGGGCACGACGGGCAAGTGCTGGTCCGATCGGTGCGGTTGGGCGGTGCACGGGGCGCGGCCGGACGGGATTGTCAGTGGTGGACGGCAAGCTGGGAGGGTGCCGTCGCCGTGCGGGGGCGCGTGACCGCTGACGTCGTTGTGGGGAGAGCCGACCGATGACCACCGCCGTACTGACCGATCACGAACGCACCGCCGTCCAGGCCTACCTGCGGCTCCTGCACACCGTGCGGGCCGGTTTCGACACCGGGGCCGGTCCCGGCGGCTCTCCCCGGCCGCCCGTCGTCCCGCCCTCCGTGCTGGCCGAGGCGGAGCAGGCCCTGCGGGCCGCGGGACTGACGGGGAACGAGGAGGCGTTCTTCCGGCTGTTGCGGGACTGGTGCCCGCGTCCCTGACCGGGGCCGGCGGCCCGGTCGCCGCTCAGGTGCGGGGGACCGTGATCGCCGTGGCGACCAGGCCGTCGCGGGCGGTCCAGCGGCCGTCGAAGCGGTTCAGGCGCCTGCCCGCCACGGTCGGTCCCGGCACCAGGAGGTCGGCGTGCAGGGTGCCGCGGCGCGGGTCGACCGGGTCCACGCACAGCTCGATGTCCGCCTCCGAGAAGTCCAGCCACTGCCCGGTGAGGGGGAACCACGCCTTGTAGACCGACTCCTTGGCGCTGAACAGCAACCGGTCCCAGTGCACCCCGGGCCGCGCCTCGTCCAGTCGCCGCAGGCGGGCCGCCTCGGCGGGCAGGGCGATGGTTTTGAGGACGCCGTCCGGGAGCGGCCCGTCGGGTTCGGCGTCGATGCCGAGCGAGGCCAGGTCGGTCAGGCGGACCAGGGCGGCGGCGCAGTAGCCGTCGCAGTGGGTCATGCTGCCGGTGAGGCCGTCCGGCCAGCGCGGGGCGCCGCGTTCACCGGTCAGTACGGGCTGCGGGGGCACGCCGAGCTTCTCCATCGCCCGGCGGGCGCAGGACCGCACGACGGTGAACTCCCGGCGCCGCTTGGCGACCGCCCGCGCGACGATCGCCTCCTCCTCCGGGTGGAGGGGCAGATGACCGGCGTCGTCGCGGCCGAAGGCCTCCACGCTGACGACCGTGTCGGGCAGCAGTTCCTCGATCAACGGGTCACCTCCTGGCGCGACGGCGCCGTGGGGGCCTGCGTCGACGGCAGGATGCGGCGCAGTTGCCCGGGCGGCCCGGGCCGCTTGCGCCACTCGCGGGGATAACCCACCGACACCTCCTCGAAGCGGACCCCCTCGTGCCAGGTGGTGCGCGGGATGTGCAGGTGCCCGTAGACCATGGTGTCGACCCGGAACCGGCGGTGCCAGTCGGCGGTCAGCGAGGTGCCGCACCACATGGCGAACTCGGGGTACCACAGGACGTCGGTGGGGTGCCGGTGCAGCGGATAGTGGTTGACGGGGATCGTCGGCAGGTCCGCGGGGATCTCGGCGAGCCTGCGCTCGGTCTCCTCGACCCGCGCCCGGCACCAGGCCTCACGGCTGGGATAGGGATCGGGGTGCAGCAGGTACTCGTCGCTGCACACGACACCGGTGCCCTGCGCGTACTCCAGGCCCTCGGCCTTGGTCGCGCATCCCGCGGGCAGGAACGAGTAGTCGTAGAGCAGGAACAGCGGTGCGACGACCGCCGGGCCGCCCGCGCCCTCCCATACCGGGTAGGGGTCCTCAGGGGTGGTCACGCCCAGTTCCCGGCACATCGCGACGAGGTGCTCGTAGCGGGCGACGCCGCGCAGGGCGACCGCGTCCCTGGAGGGCGTCCACAGTTCGTGGTTGCCCGGGACCCAGACGACCCGGCGGAAGCGGTCCGCCAGGGTGCCGAGCGCCCAGCGGATGTCGGCGACGGTCTCCGCCACGTCGCCGGCCACCAGGAGCCAGTCGTCGTCGGACTCGGGGTGCATCCGCTCGACCAGGGCCCGGTTCTCCTCGTAACCGATGTGCAGATCGCTGATGGCCCACAGCCCCGGAGCACCGGCCCTCGACGTCATCGCCCACCCCTTCCAGACGCCCGTCCGACGTCACGAGATCACATCCCCGCCCCGGTCACAAGGCGGCCCCCGGGCCCGCCGCGACGGGGCCCGGAGGCCGCCCGGAGCGCCGGTCCGGCGCATCCGTGTGACGCTCGTTGCGCCCGGGGCCGCGCGTACCCCTATGATCGCCCCAACACCACCGCCACGACTCTCCTTTCGCGCAGAGCGGCTCGGTGTCCCTCCAACCCCCTGGCCGGGCACGGCCCGCTTCGCCCTGCCCGCGAACCCCGGAAGGCGGCTTGCATGGCTTCTCCCGTACGCGTCTGGCTCAACCGCACGTACGCGGAGAACGTGTTCTTCATGGATCAGCTGCGGAGAAATCCCGCCGACCGGGCCGTCGAGATCCATGCCACGCACGGTGATCCGGACTCCCCCGTGCTGGCCGCCGCGGACACCGCCGACCTGGAACCCGAGGGGCTCTCCCCCGCCGGTTACGTCGAGTACGCCCTGGCGCAGTGCGCGCGGCGCGGCATCGACGTGTTCGTGCCCCGGCTGCACCAGTCGGCGATCGTGGCGCACCGCGACGAGTTCGAGGCGGCCGGTACGGCGCTGCTCGCGCCGCCGCCGGAGGCGGTGGCCCTGTTCGGGGACAAGGTGATCGCCTACGAGGCGGTCCGGGCGATCGGCGTGCCGGTGCCGCCGTGGTGGCGGGTGCGCACGGCCGACGAACTGGTCCTCGCGGTGGAGGAACTGGAGGCCGACGGCCACCGGGCGTGCTTCAAGCCGGCGTCCGGCGCGGGCGGTGTGGGCTTCCGGATGGTCACCCGGGACCCCTTCTCGCTCGCACACCTGAACGGCTTCCCGAGCCCGTCCGTGCCGCTGCCGCTGGTCGTCGAGGCACTGCGGGCGGCCGAGGAGCCCGTGGACTGGCTGGTGATGCCGCGCCTGGAGCAGCCGGAGGTCTCGGTGGACCTTCTCACGGGGCCCGACAACCGGGTCCGGCTGGCGGTGGGCCGCACCAAGAACGGCCGCCGCCGGGGGTTCACCCTGCACGAGCGGTGGCTGGCACCGGCACGGCGGATCGCCGAGGCGTTCGGGCTGCACCACGTGTCCAACGTGCAGTTCCGGATGTACGGCGACCGGCCCGTCCTGATGGACGTCAACACCCGCCCGGCCGGCGGGCTGCACCAGCTGGCGCTGTGCGGCCTCAACGTGCCGTGGGCGGCGGTCCGGCTGGCCCTCGGGGACGACCCGGGTGAGCTGGAGCCGCCGTTCCTGGGCCAGGACTACGCGGTGGTCTCCGGACCGCGCCCGCTGCGCCCGGTGTCCCTGCCCCAGCAGCGCCCGGACCTGCCCGCCGTCGCGACGCCCGTACCGTCGCCGGAACCGGGACCGGCGCGGACGGCGGCCGCCGCACCGGCACCGGCGACGTCCGCGCCGGTGGGCCTCACCTGAGGTACGCGAGCCCCGGGTGCACCGCCCGGTAGCCGTCGACGAGGCGGTGGGCGACGTCGACCGAGTCGACGAGGGGGTGCAGGGCGAAGGCGCGTACCGCGGTCGCGCGGGAGCCGGTCTCGGCCGCGGTCAGGACGTCGCGCTCGACGGCCTTGACCGCGCAGACCAGGCCGGTGGCGTGGTCCGGCAGCGGGTCGGCCGCCATCGGGTGGGCGCCGTTCGCGTCGACCAGGCAGGGGACCTCGACCACCGCGTCGCGATCGAGGACGGACAGCGTGCCGCGGTTGCGGACGTTGAGGATCAGGGTGGCGCGTTCGTCGCGGGCCACGGCCCGCATCAGCGCCAGCGCCACCTTCTCGTACCCGCCGGACAGGTCCTCGGCCTCGCGTTCGCCCGCGCCCGCCGTGTCGCGGTTCTCGGCCATGTAGGTCGACTCGCGTTCGGCGCGGGTGCGGTCCCAGGTGGCCAGGGCCGGGACCTCGGGGCGGCGCATCTCGTCGTAGAAGCGGGCCTGCTGGTCGCGCAGGAACGCGCCGCGGGTGCGCTCGGCCTCCTGGTAGGCGCGGACCGTCTCCCGGTTGAAGTAGTAGTAGTGCAGGTACTCGTTGGGGACCGCGCCGAGGGAGCGCAGCCACTCGGGGCCGAAGAGGCGGCCCTCCTCGAAGGAGCCGAGCAGCGCCGGGTCGGCGAGCAGCCGCGGCAGTTCGTCGCGTCCGGCGACGCGCAGTCCGCGCAGCCAGCCGAGGTGGTTGAGGCCGACGTAGTCCACGAAGGCCCGGTCCGGGTCGGCGCCCAGCACGCGGGCGACGCGGCGGCCGAGCCCGACCGGCGAGTCGCAGATGCCGATGACCCGGTCGCCGAGGTGCCGGGACATGGCCTCGGTGACGAGTCCGGCCGGGTTGGTGAAGTTGATGACCCAGGCGTCCGGCGCCAACCGCGCCACCCGGCGGGCGATGTCGACGGCGACCGGGACGGTCCGCAGCCCGTACGCGATGCCGCCCGCGCCGACCGTCTCCTGGCCGAGGACGCCCTCGGCGAGCGCCACCCGTTCGTCGTCGGCGCGTCCCTGGAGGCCGCCGACCCGGATCGCGGAGAACACGAAGTCGGCGCCGCGCAGCGCCTCGTCGAGGTCGGTCGTGGCGGTGACCGCCGGCGCGTCGGGCACCCCGGCCGCCTGTTCGGCCAGCACCCGGGTCACCGCCGTCAGCCGGGCCGGGTCCAGGTCGTGCAGGACGACGTCGGTCACGCGCCCCTCGGCGCGGTCCCCGAGGAGCGCCCCGTACACGAGCGGCACCCGGAATCCGCCGCCGCCCAGCATCGTCAGCCTCACGTCCGCACCCTTCCGTCGCCCGCGGTCGCACTTCCGTCCGGCGCCGATCATGGCACGGCGGGGTGTCCCCGCGCGCGCACCCGCACTCCCCTCTGTCCAGGGGCGGGGCGGGCCCCTACCCTCGGCCCGGTGACCGCCCCCGCCAGCACCGCCCCCGACCGACTGCTCTCCGTGCTGGCCGCGTTCGACCACGCACACCCGGCCCTGTCCCTGACGGAGATCAGCCGCCGGGCCGGGCTGAGCCTGACCACCGCGCACCGGCTGGTGGGCGCCCTGACCCGGTGGGGCGCGCTGGAGCGGGACGAGTCGGGCGTCTACCACGTCGGTCTGCGGCTGTGGGAGATCGCCGCGCTCGCCCCGCGCGGTCTCGCGCTGCGGCAGGTCGCCCTGCCGTACCTGGAGGACCTGTACGAGGCGACCCACGAGAACGTGCAGCTGGCGGTGCGGGACGGCGGCGAGGTCGTCTACATCGAGTGGCTGGCGGCGCGGTCGTCGGTCGGCGTGCGCATCCGGGTCGGAGCCCGCTGGCCGCTGCACGCCACCGGGGTCGGGCTCGCCCTGCTCGCGCACGGCGAACCGGAGTTCCAGGAGGCGTACCGCACGGGTCCGCTCGCCTCCTTCACCCCGTACACGATCACCGACCCGGCACGGCTGCGCCGGGTGCTGGCCGAGGTGCGGCGCACCGGGGCGGCGGTGAGCGACCGTCAGGTCACCGAGGACGCCCTGTCGGTGGCCGCCCCCGTGCACGGCCCGGACGGCACCGTGACGGCGGCCGTGTCGGTCGTCGTGCCGCACGCCGACGCGCGGGTGCCGACGCTGGTCCCGGCGGTCCGGCTGGCGGCCCGCGGCATCTCCCGCGCCCTGGGCTGGCGCCCGGGTGTCCCTCTCACCGGTGAGGACGGGCCCTCGTACGCCCACTGATACTCCGGAGCCCTTCTCGCAAGGACCGGGGGAGACCGGCGGTGCTGACCGACGCCCGCGGTCGTCCGGATGCCGCCCGCCGCGGCGACGGCGGCGCTGCCGGGCCGCCGCGCCCGGTGGGCCCCGAAACCGCGGTCGGGACCTGCCCCGCCCGGCACTTTCGTGACGTTCACGACGTTCACGGGCTGAACTCCCCCGCTCCGCAAGGACTTTCTCGGCTTCACCTCTTGACGGCGGTGGCGGCCCGGAGCACATTGGCCGCACTCTGAGAGCGCTCTCAGACGTCTCCCCGCGGAGCGCGCTCGGGGCGTACCGCTTCCCACTCCCGCATCGAGAGGCGACCCCCACATGAGTCAGACATCCGGCAATCCGCCCAGACGCCGGCCGCTGCGCCGGGCGCTGGTGGCCGTCGTCGGCACGCTCGGCCTCGCCGCGGCGGCCGCGACCGTCACGGGCCCCTCGGCGGGCGCGGCCGTCCCGCCGCCCCCGTCCGGCTGGACGCAGGTCTTCGCCGACGACTTCGACGGCTCGGCCGGCTCCGGCGTGAACACCGCCCATTGGCAGTACGACACCGGCACCTCGTACCCCGGCGGCCCCGCCAACTGGGGCACCGGCGAGATCGAGACGATGACGTCGTCCCCGGACAACGTCTCGTTGGACGGCAGCGGAAACCTGCGCATCACCCCGCGGCGCGACGGCGCCGGCAACTGGACCTCGGGCCGCATCGAGACCAGGCGCGCCGACTTCGAGCCCCCGGCCGGGGGCAAGCTGCGCGTGGAGGCCCGTATCCAGGTCCCGAACGTCACCGGGGCGGCGGCCAAGGGCTACTGGCCGGCGTTCTGGATGCTCGGCTCGCCCTACCGGGGCAACTACTGGAACTGGCCCGGTGTCGGCGAGATCGACATCATGGAGAACACCCAGGGCCTCAACACGGTGTGGTCCACGCTGCACTGCGGCACCTCGCCCGGCGGCCCCTGCAACGAGACCAGCGGCATCGGCGGCAACACCCCGTGTCCCGGCACCACCTGTCAGGCGGGCTTCCACACCTACCGGGTGGAGTGGGACCGCTCGACGAGCGTCGAGGAGATCCGCTTCTCCGTCGACGGCAACACCTTCCACACCGTCCGCGCCAACCAGGTCGACGCGACGACGTGGGCGAACGCCACGAACCACGGCTACTTCATCATCCTCAACGTCGCGATGGGCGGCGGCTTCCCGGACGCGTTCGGCGGCGGCCCGGACGGCGGCACCCAGCCCGGCCACTCCATGCTCGTGGACTACGTCCAGGTGCTGTCGGCCGGTGGGAGCGGTACCACGCCTCCTCCGACCGGCGGCGACCGCGACGCGTACGGCACCATCGAGGCCGAGTCGTACGACGCCCAGTCCGGCACGATGACCGAGGGCACCTCGGACTCGGGCGGCGGGAGCAACCTCGGCGCCCTCGCGAACGGCGACTGGGTGCAGTACAAGGGCGTGAAGTTCGGTTCGAGCGCGGCGACGCAGTTCAAGGCCCGGGTGGCGAGCGGTGCGGCCGCCGGGGTCAGCGGTCTGGTCGAGGTGCGCCTGGACAGCCGTACCGGCACGCCGATCGGCAGCTTCGCCGTGGGCAGCACGGGCGGCTGGCAGTCGTGGCGCACGATCCCGGCGAACATCGCCTCGGTGACGGGCATCCACGACGTGTACCTGACCTTCACCAGCGGGCAGAGCGCCGACTTCGTCAACGTGAACTGGTTCAGCTTCGGCCGCTGAGCGGCGACCGGTCCCTCGCAGGAGGGCGCAGGGGCTCCACGCACCGTGGAGCCCCTGCGTCGTGCCGCGCGGAGTGCCTCAGCGCAGCTCCGCCCGGAAGGCCGCCGGTGTCTGGTCGGTGTGCTGCTGGAAGAACTTGGAGAAGTTCGCCGCGTCCGGGAAGCCGACCGCCGAGCCGACCCGGCCGATCGGCATCTCGGTGTGGGCCAGGAGCCGTTTGGCCTCCAGGACGACGCGTTTGTCGATGAACCCCTTGGGTGTCTCGCCGGTGGCGGCACGCACCGCGCGGACCAGGGTGCGGCGGGAGTAACCGAGCGCGTCGGCGTAGGCGCTGACGCTGTGGTTGGTGGCGAAGCCCCGCTCGACCGCGTTCCGGAAGAGGGTGAAGGTGCTGTCCCCCGGCGCGTCCGCCCGCCCCTCCCGCGCCGCGTGGGCGGAACTCGCCGCGAGATGCGCCAGGCGCA
Source organism: Streptomyces sp. MH60 (assembly GCF_002939385.1). Taxonomy (GTDB): domain Bacteria; phylum Actinomycetota; class Actinomycetes; order Streptomycetales; family Streptomycetaceae; genus Streptomyces. Next base: position 20,751 of record NZ_MULI01000089.1, read on the forward strand.
GCAGGAACGCGGACAGCGTGTGGCGCAGTACGGCGGTGTGCAGGCTCAGCGGGAGCGTGGTCGCGTCCTCGTACTCGCGCCGCAACTGGTCGAGCGACGCCGTGAGTCCGGCGAGCCGCGCCTCGTCGGGGCGGAGCAGGGGCGGCAGGTCGTAACGGTAGAGGCCGGTCGCCTCCACGGTGGCGCGGGGCAGGAAGCCGGGCTGCATGGTGAGCACCGTTCCGCGGTACTCGGTCTCGGGCGCGAAGCGGTGGACCTGGCCGGGACGGATCCACAGCAGATCGCCGGCCGACGCCTCGTACTCGGCGAAGTCGATCATGTGACGGACCGGTCCGCCGGTGAAGAGCATGACGACGTGGAAGTCGATGCGGTGCACGCGGTGCAGCGGGGCGTGCGCGTGCCAGGTGCGGCCGGCGCCCATGGGACCGACCTGCACGCCGACTCCGAGGAGGCTGAGATCGACCGGGAAGGGGAACGTTCTGATCCCGTCGCCGCCGCCTTGATGTCTTTCGTCCGCCATGTCCGCCTCGTACCGTCCTACCCGTGCGCCCCGCGGCCGGGGCGTGTCCCAGTTTCACCACAGGCTGGCACACCACGACCTTCACTCTCAAAAGTCAGACTTTTAAGTTTGAACGCGTCAGACCAGGTACTCCGCTCCGATCGAGGATTTCTTGAAGATGAGCACGCAGCCGAGCAAGCAGACAGTGGACAGCGCGGACCGCTTCGAATGGACCGAACTCGACCGGCGGGCCGTCGACACCGCCCGGGTTCTGGCGGCCGACGCCGTGCAGAAGGTGGGAAACGGCCACCCGGGCACGGCGATGGCCCTGGCCCCGGCGGCGTACACGATCTTTCAGAAGATGATGCGGCACGACCCCGCCGATCCCGAGTGGACCGGCCGTGACCGGTTCGTCCTCTCCCCCGGCCACACCTCGCTGACCCTCTACACCCAGCTCTTCCTCGCCGGGTACGAGGTCGAGCTGGACGACCTCAAGGCCTTCCGCACGCACGGCTCCAAGACGCCGGGCCACCCCGAGTACGGGCACACGGCGGGTGTGGAGACCACCACGGGGCCGCTGGGCCAGGGCGTGGCCAACGCGGTGGGCATGGCGATGGCCGCCCGCTACGAGCGGGGCCTGTTCGACCCCGAGGCCCCCGAGGGCGAGTCGCCCTTCGACCACACGATCTGGGCGATCGTCAGCGACGGCGACCTCCAGGAGGGCGTCTCCGCCGAGGCGTCGTCGATGGCCGGTCACCAGAGGCTCGGCAATCTGGTCTTCCTCTACGACGACAACCACATCTCGATCGAGGGCGACACCGTGACCGCTTTCTCCGAGGACGTGCTGAAGCGCTACGAGGCGTACGGCTGGCACACGCAGCGCGTCGAACCCGCCGAGAACGGCGACGTCGACGTGCACGCGCTGCACGCCGCGCTGACGGCGGCGAAGACCGAGACCGGGCGCCCGTCCATCATCGCGATGCGCACGATCATCGCCTGGCCCGCCCCGAACGCGCGGAACACCGAGGCCAGCCACGGTTCCGCCCTCGGCGCGGAGGAGGTCGCGGCCACCAAGCGCGTCCTCGGCCTCGACCCGGAGAAGTCCTTCGAGGTCGCCGACGAGGTCCTCGCCCACACCCGCCGGGCCCTGGACCGCGGCGCCGAGGCGCACGCCGCCTGGGACAAGCGGATCGCCGCCTGGCGGGACACCGCCCCCGAGCGCGCGGCGCTCTTCGACCGCGTGGTCGCCGGCCGGCTGCCCGAGGGCTGGGAGGACACCCTGCCGGTGTTCGAGACCGGCAAGTCGGTCGCCACCCGGGCCGCCTCCGGCAAGGTCCTCCAGGCGCTCGGCCCGGTGCTGCCCGAACTGTGGGGCGGCTCGGCCGACCTGGCCGGCTCCAACAACACCACCATCGACAAGAACAGCTCCTTCCTGCCCGCGGGCAACCCCCTTCCCGGGGCCGACCCGTACGGCCGCACCGTGCACTTCGGCATCCGCGAGTTCTCCATGGCCGCGGAGATGAACGGCATCGCCCTGCACGGCAACACCCGGATCTACGGCGGCACCTTCCTGGTCTTCTCCGACTACATGCGCAACGCGGTGCGCATGTCCGCGCTGATGCAGCTGCCGGTGACGTACGTGTGGACGCACGACTCCGTCGGCCTGGGCGAGGACGGCCCGACCCACCAGCCGGTCGAGCACCTGGCCTCGCTGCGCGCCATCCCCGGGCTCAACGTCGTGCGCCCCGCCGACGCCAACGAGACCGCGACCGTGTGGGCCGAGATCCTCAGGCGGCACTCCACCCACCCGGCGCCGCACGGCCTCGCCCTCACCCGGCAGGGCGTGCCGACCTACGCGCCGAACCCGGACGCGGCGCGCGGCGGGTACGTCCTCGCCGACGCCTCCTCCGGCACCCCGGAGGTCGTCCTGATCGCCACCGGCTCCGAGGTGCAGCTCGCGATGGCCGCCCGGGAGGAGCTGGAGGCCGAGGGCACCGCCACGCGGGTGGTGTCGATGCCGTCCGTGGAGTGGTTCGAGGAGCAGCCCCGCGCCTACCGCGAGAGCGTGCTGCCGCCGTCCGTGCGGGCCCGGGTGGCCGTGGAGGCCGGGATCGGCCTGACCTGGCACCGGTTCGTCGGGGACGCGGGCCGCATCGTCTCCCTGGAGCACTTCGGCGCCTCCGCCGACGCCGAGACCCTGTTCACCGAGTTCGGCTTCACCGCCGGGCACGTGGCCGCCGCCGCCCGGGAATCCCTGGCCGCCTCCCGCGGCTGACCCCACCGGATCCGACCCGATCCGATCGCAGAAAGAGATGATGATCACTGTGACCGAAGCAACCGCGACCGCGGGAGCACTGCAGCGCCTGGCCGACCAGGGCGTGTCCGTCTGGCTCGACGACCTGTCGCGGCGGCGGATCGAGTCCGGCAACCTCGCCGAGCTGATCAGGACGAAGAACGTCGTCGGCGTCACCACCAACCCGTCGATCTTCCAGGCCGCCATCGGCTCCGGCGAGGGCTACGAGGAGCAGCTCGCCGACCTGGCGACCCGGGGCGTCACCGTCGACGAGGCGGTCCGCATGATGACCACCGCCGACGTCCGCGCCGCCGCCGACGTGCTGCGCGAGGTGTACGACGCCACCGGCGGGCGCGACGGCCGGGTCTCCATCGAGGTCGACCCCCGGCTCGCCCACGACACGCGGGCCACCGTCGCCGAGGCGCGTCAGCTGGCCTGGCTGGTCGACCGCCCCAACGTGATGATCAAGATCCCGGCGACGAAGGCCGGTCTCCCGGCGATCACCGAGGTCATCGGCGCCGGCATCAGCGTCAACGTCACGCTGATCTTCTCCCTGGAGCGCTACCGCGAGGTCATGGACGCCTACCTCGCCGGCCTGGAGAGGGCGCGGGCGGCCGGGATCGACCTGGCCGGCATCCACTCGGTCGCCTCGTTCTTCGTCTCCCGCGTGGACAGCGAGATCGACAAGCGCCTGTCGCTCCTGGGCACCGACGAGGCGCTCGCGCTGCGCGGAAAGGCGGCGCTGGCCAACGCGCGGCTGGCCTACGAGGCGTACGAGAACGTCTTCGCGGGCGACCGCTTCACCGCCCTCGCCGGGGCCCGCGCCAACCCCCAGCGCCCCCTGTGGGCGTCCACCGGTGTGAAGGACCCGGCATTCCGGGACACCCTGTACGTGGAGGAGCTGGTCGCTCCCGGCACCGTGAACACGATGCCGGAGGCCACCCTGGACGCCGCCGCCGATCACGGCGACGTGCGGGGTGACACGGTCACCGGCGGGTACGCCCAGTCCCGGGCCGACCTCGCGGCGGTGGAGCGGCTCGGCGTGTCGTACGACGAGGTGGTGGAGCAGTTGGAGCAGGAGGGCGTGGCGAAGTTCGAGGCGGCCTGGCAGGACCTGCTCGTCGCCGTGACGAAGTCCCTCGACAGCAAGGGAGTTGACGGGGAATGAGCGAGGAGCTTCCCGCTACGACGGTCCGGGAGACCAAGGCGACGAAGGAGGCCAAGGAGGCCCGGACCGCCCAGGACGCGGCCGGACCGCTGCACGCCCAGGCGGCGGAGGAGGCCGACGCCGCCGGGGCGGCGAAGGCCGCCGGACCCTCCGGGTCCTCCCGGAGCGCGAAGAAGACCGGGCCGGCCCGCCCCGCCAAGGGGGCGAAGAGCAGGGGCACGGGCAAGGGGGCCGTCGAGCCGGTGGCACCGCTCGACTGGAGCAACCCGCTGCGCGATCCGCAGGACCGCCGTCTGCCCCGTATCGCGGGCCCGTCGGGGCTGGTCATCTTCGGCGTCACCGGCGACCTGTCCCGCCGCAAGCTGATGCCCGCCGTGTACGACCTGGCCAACCGCGGCCTGCTGCCGCCGGGCTTCTCGCTGGTCGGCTTCGCCCGCCGGGACTGGGAGGACCAGGACTTCGCCCAGGTGGTGCACGACGCGGTCAAGGAGCACGCGCGCACGCCGTTCCGCGAGGAGGTCTGGCAGCAGCTGTCCGAGGGCATGCGCTTCATCCCCGGCGACTTCGACGACGACCAGGCGTTCGAACAGCTGCGCAAGGCCGTCGAGGAACTGGACTCCTCCCGCGGCACCAGCGGCAACTACGCCTTCTACCTCTCCGTGCCGCCGAAGTTCTTCCCTAAGGTCGTCCAGCAGCTCAAGAAGCACGGGCTGACCGACGGGCCGGACGGCTCCTGGCGCCGGGCGGTGATCGAGAAGCCGTTCGGCCACGACCTGGACAGCGCCCGCGAGCTGAACGCGCTGGTGCACGAGGTCTTCGACCCGGAGCAGGTCTTCCGCATCGACCACTACCTGGGCAAGGAGACCGTCCAGAACATCCTGGCGCTGCGCTTCGCCAACCAGATGTACGAGCCGATCTGGAACCGGTCCTACGTCGACCACATCCAGATCACCATGGCCGAGGACATCGGCATCGGCGGCCGGGCCGGCTACTACGACGGCATCGGCGCCGCCCGCGACGTCATCCAGAACCACCTGCTCCAGCTGATGGCCCTCACCGCCATGGAGGAGCCGGCCGCCTTCGACGCGCGGTCGCTGCTCACCGAGAAGCTGAAGGTGCTGCGGGCCGTGCGGCTGCCGGAGGACCTGGGCGGGCACACGGTGCGCGGGCAGTACGCGGGCGGCTGGCAGGGCGGCGCGCGGGTGCCCGGCTACCTGGAGGAGGAGGGCATCGACCCGGCCTCCACCACCGACACCTACGCGGCGATCAAGCTGGGCATCGACAACCGCCGCTGGGCGGGCGTCCCCTTCTACCTGCGCACCGGCAAGCGGCTGGGCCGCCGGGTCACGGAGATCGCGGTGGTCTTCCAGCGGGCCCCGCACTCCCCCTTCGACTCCACCGCCACGGAGGAGCTGGGCGAGAACGCGATCGTCATCCGCGTCCAGCCGGACGAGGGCATGACGGTGCGCTTCGGCTCGAAGGTGCCGGGCACGTCGATGGAGATCCGGGACGTGTCCATGGACTTCGCCTACGGCGAGTCGTTCACGGAGTCCAGCCCGGAGGCGTACGAACGGCTGATCCTGGACGTCCTTCTGGGGGACGCCAACCTGTTCCCGCGCCACCAGGAGGTGGAAGAGTCCTGGCGGATCCTCGACCCGATCGAGGAGTACTGGGCCTCGCACGACAAGCCCGCGCAGTACGCGTCGGGCGGCTGGGGACCGCGGGAAGCCGACGAGATGCTCGCACGAGACGGACGGAGCTGGCGCAGGCCATGAGGATCGACCTGACCGACACCACGGCAAGCAAGATCAACAAGGCGCTGGTGCAGGGCCGCCGGGCCATCGGCACCCCGGCCGTGGGCATGGTGCTCACCCTGGTCATCGTCACGGACGAGGAGAACGCCTACGACGCGATCAAGGCGGCCGAGGAGGCCTCGCACGAGCACCCCTCGCGCACCCTGGTCGTCATCAAGCGCCACCCGCGCAACCTGCGCGACCGCACCCGCTCGCACCTCGACGCCGAGGTCCGGGTCGGCTCCGAGGCCGGGACCGGCGAGACCGTCGTCCTGCGCATGTACGGGGAGGTGTCCGAGCACGCCGACTCGGTGGTGCTGCCGCTGCTGCTGCCGGACGCGCCGGTCGTCGTGTGGTGGCCGGTCGAGGCGCCGGACAACCCCGCGAAGGACCCGCTGGGCGCGCTCGCCCAGCGCCGGATCACCGACCTCTACACGGTCGAGCGGCCGATGGAGGTCCTGGAGCGCCGGGTGCGCGCCTACGCCCCCGGCGACACCGACCTGGCCTGGACCCGGCTGACGCTGTGGCGCTCGATGCTGGCCGCGGCCCTGGACCAGGCCCGGGTGCCGGTGACCTCCGCGGTCGTGGAGGCCGAGGCGGACAACCCGGCCGCCGAGCTGCTGGCCCGCTGGCTGGAGGCCCGCCTGGGCGTCCGCGTGGAGCGCGTGGTCACCGACGGGCCGGTCGTCACCGCCGTCCGGCTCGGCACGGCGGGCGGCGAGATCGTCGTCGACCGGCCGGAGGGGCCGCTCGCCACGATGACCCTGCCCGGTCAGCCCCCGCGCTCCGTCGCCCTGAAGGTGCGCCCCACCTCCGAACTCATCGCCGAGGAGCTCAGGCGCCTCGACGCCGACGAGATGTACGCCGTCGCCCTGCGCGGCGAGGCCGGCAAGGAGACCCCTGTCCATGTCTGACACCACCAAGCTCAACCAGCGTCCGCAGTGGACCGCGCTCGCGGACCACCGCAAGGGCGCGCTGCCCCACCCGGACCTGCGCGAGCTGTTCGCCCAGGACCCCGGGCGGGCGGAGCGGTACGTCGTGCGCGTCGGCGACCTGCGCATCGACTACTCGAAGAACCTGGTCACCGACGAGACGCTGGCCCTGCTCCAGGAACTGGCCGCCGCCACCGATGTGTTCGGGCTGCGCGACGCGATGTTCCGCGGTGAGCGCATCAACAT
>NZ_MULI01000009.1 GCF_002939385.1 Streptomyces sp. MH60
TCCCTGCTGCACTGGACCCGCCGCATGATCGAGATCCGCAAGCAGAACCCCGCCTTCGGCCTGGGCACCTACACCGAGCTGCCCTCCTCCAACCCGGCGGTCCTCGCCTTCCTGCGGGAGTACGGGGACGACCTGGTGCTGTGCGTCCACAACTTCTCGCGGTTCGCGCAGCCCACGGAGCTGGACCTGAGCGCCTTCGGCGGACGCCATCCGGTCGAGCTGTTCGGCGGGGTCCGTTTCCCGGCCGTCGGTGACCTGCCGTACCTGCTGACCCTGGGCGGTCACGGCTTCTACTGGTTCCGGCTGCGCAAGGACGCCGTCTAGATACCGGCCCCGTCCCCGGGCGAGGCGGTTTCCACCGTTCCGCCCGGGGCACGCATCAGTAACCACCCCGACGATCCCGGGGAAAGGACGCGACGTCATGTCGGAAGCCGTCATACGCACCGATGCGAGCCCTCCGGGCCTCCTTGCGTCACTTGATCCACTGCTGCGGGAGTGGCTGCCGCGGCAGCGCTGGTTCGCCGGCAAGGGGCGCCCGGTCACCGGCTTCTCGCTGGTCGCGGCCACCGAACTGCTCCCGGCCGACTCCCGCCTCGGCCTCCACCACGTGCTGGTCCGCGCCCACCAGCGGCACACGCCGGCCGGTGGCGCGGCCGAGGAGCCCGGCGACTGCTACCAGCTCCTGATCGGCACGCGCCCCGCCGAGGTGCTGCTGGAGGCGCTGCGCACCCGGGCCCGTATCGGCGGGCTGCGCTTCGAGCGCGGGGAGCCGGAGCCGGGCCAGGAGATACGCACCGGCGGGATACGCGGCGGGCTGGTGCCGCGGCTGATGACCGCCGAGCAGTCCAACTCGTCGATCGTGTATGGAGATACGTTCATTCTCAAGCTGCTGCGGCGGATCGTGCCCGGCGTCAATCCCGACCTGGAGCTGCCGCTGGCCCTGGCCCGGGAGGGCTGCCCCCGGGTGCCGGCCCCGGCGGGATGGATGATGGCCGACCTGGCCGACGGGTCCTGGGTGCTGGGCGTGCTCCAGCCCTATCTGCAGGGTGCGACCGACGGCTGGGAGCTGGCGCTGCGCGAGCTGGCCAAGGGCGAGGACTTCGTCGCCGAGGCCCGGGCGCTGGGGCGGGCCACCGCCGAGGTGCACACCGCGCTGGCCCGCGCGCTGCCGACCGTCACCCTCGGCCACACCCAGGCGCGGCGGCTCGCCGACGGCATGATCGAGCGGCTGGAGGAGGCCGTGCAGGCGGTACCCCTGCTGCGGTCGTACGCACCGGCGCTGCGGACGGCGTTCACGGCGCTGGCCGACCTGGCCGCAGAGGGCCGCACCTGGACCGCGCAGCGCGTCCACGGCGACCTGCACCTCGGCCAGTGCCTGCGCTCGCCCGACGGGGAGTGGTCGCTGATCGACTTCGAGGGGGAGCCGGCGAAACCCCTGGCCGAGCGCCGGCTGCCGCAGCCGGCGGTGCGGGACGTCGCCGGGATGCTGCGCTCCTTCGACTACGCCGCGCACTCGGCCGAGGTACGCGTGCCGGGCTGGGCCGAGTCCTGCCGGGCCGCGTACTGCACCGGGTACGCGCAGGCCGGCGGCCGGGACCCGCGCACCGATCCGGTGCTGCTGCGCGCCTACGAGACGGACAAGGCGGTCTACGAGGTCCTGTACGAGGCCCGGCACCGTCCCGACTGGCTCCCGGTGCCCCTGGCGGCGGTGCGCCGCCTGTCCGTGCCCGAGCCCGCATGACGCCCACGCCCGCTCCCACTTCGCCCAGGAGGCCCCGCCCGTGACCCCCCGCCCCTCGTCCAGCGGCCCCGACCCGAAGAAGACGACCGGGAAGAAGACAACCGGGAAGGAGACGGCCGGGAAGGAGACGGCCAAGGCCGCGAAGAAGGCAGTAGCGAAGAAGGCCGTCACCAAGCAGACGGCCACCAAGAAGGCCGTCACCAAGCAGACGGCCGCCAAGAAGACGGCCCCGAAGAAGACCGCGCCCAGGGCGGGATCGGCAGCCACCGTCGCCTCCCCCGAGACCGAGGTCGCCGTCTCCCCCGCGCTGGACGCCGGCGACCGGGAGCGGCTGCTCGCCGGCACGCACCACGATCCGCACTCGGTGCTCGGCGCCCACCGGGTGCCCGGCGGGGTCGCGTTCCGCGCGTTCCGGCCGTACGCCCTGGCGGTGACCGTGCTGTCCGGGGAGCTGCGGGTCGAGCTGCACGACGACGGTGACGGGTTCTTCACCGGTCTCGTGCCGCTGGGCGAGGTCCCGGTCCACCGGTTGCTCGTGACGTACGAGGGGACGGTCCAGGAGGCCGAGGACCCGTACCGCTTCCTGCCCACCCTGGGCGAGCTGGACCTGCACCTGATCGGCGAGGGGCGGCACGAGCAGCTGTGGCGGGCGCTCGGCGCGCACCCGACGACGCGGGACGGGGTGGCGGGCACCCGGTTCGCGGTGTGGGCGCCGAACGCGCGCGGGGTCCGGGTGGCCGGCGGCTTCAACTTCTGGGACGGCACCGGCCACCCGATGCGCTCCCTCGGGTCGACCGGGGTGTGGGAGCTGTTCCTGCCCGGCGTCGGCGCGGGCGAGCTGTACAAGTTCGAGATCACCCGGCCCGACGGCTCCCGCACCTTCCGCGCCGACCCGCTGGCCCGCCGTACGGAGGTGCCGCCCGCCACGTCCTCCGTCGTGCACGCCTCGGACTACACGTGGGGCGACGGGGAGTGGCTGGCCCGCCGCGCGGACGCGCCCGCGCACGAGGCGCCGATGTCGGTGTACGAGGTCCACCTGCCGTCCTGGCGTCCCGGCCTGACCTACCGCGAGCTGGCGGAGCAGCTCCCCGCCTACGTGGCGGACCTCGGCTTCACCCACATCGAGCTGATGCCGGTCGCCGAGCACCCCTTCGGCGGCTCGTGGGGCTACCAGGTCACCGGCTTCTACGCGCCCACGGCCCGGCTCGGCGGCCCCGACGACTTCAAGTACCTGGTCGACCGGCTGCACCGGGCCGGGATCGGTGTGCTGATGGACTGGGTGCCGGCGCACTTCCCGCGCGACGACTGGGCGCTGGCCGAGTTCGACGGGCGCCCGCTGTACGAGCACTCCGACCCGCTGCGGGCGGCGCATCCGGACTGGGGGACGCTGGAGTTCGACTTCGGCCGCCGTGAGGTGCGCAACTTCCTGGTGGCCAACGCCGTGTACTGGTGCGAGGAGTTCCACATCGACGGCCTGCGGGTGGACGCCGTCGCCTCGATGCTGTACCTGGACTACTCGCGCGAGCCGGGCCAGTGGACGCCGAACGAGCACGGCGGCCGGGAGAACCTGGACGCGGTGGCGTTCCTCCAGGAGATGAACGCGACGCTGTACCGGCGGGTGCCCGGCGTCGTGACGGTGGCGGAGGAGTCGACGGCCTGGGACGGGGTCACCCGGGCCACGCACCACCAGGGGCCGAGCGGCTTCGGCGGACTGGGCTTCGGGCTGAAGTGGAACATGGGGTGGATGCACGACTCCCTCGAGTACATGAGCCGCGAGCCGGTGCACCGCAAGTACCACCACGGCGAGCTGACCTTCTCCATGGTGTACGCGTACAGCGAGAACTACGTGCTGCCGATATCGCACGACGAGGTGGTGCACGGCAAGAAGTCGCTGGTGTCGAAGATGCCCGGCGACTGGTGGCAGCAGCGTGCCAACGAACGGGCGTACCTGGGCTACATGTGGGCCCACCCCGGCAAGCAACTGCTGTTCATGGGCCAGGAGTTCGCCCAGGGCGCGGAGTGGTCGGAGGCGCACGGCCCCGACTGGTGGCTGCTGGACCCGGAGTACGGGGCGGCGGCGGACCACCGGGGCGTGCGCGACCTGGTGCGGGACCTGAACACCGTCTACCGGGCCACGCCCGCGCTGTGGCGGCGCGACACCCATCCCTCCGGGTTCGCCTGGGTGGTCGGGGACGCCGCCGAGGACGACGTGCTGGCCTTCCTGCGCCTGGACGCCGACGGCACCCCGCTGCTCGCGGTGTCGAACTTCGCCCCGGTGGTCCGCTCCGGCTACCGCCTCGGCGTTCCCGACGACGTCCCGGCCTGGCACGAGGTGCTCAACACCGACGCCGCCCGGTACGGCGGCGGCGACGTGGTCACCCCGGACCCGGTCAAGCCGGAGGCGCGGGGGTGGCACGGCCGCCCGGCGAGCATCCGCCTGACCCTGCCACCCCTGGCGACGGTATGGCTGCGCCCGGCCTGACCGTCAGCCCGCGTCGCCCGCGTCCACCAGCCCCTTCGGCAGCGGCTCGCTGTGCAGGACGGCGAGGCGCTGGGTGGCGCGGGTGAGGGCGACGTACAGGTCGCTGGTGCCGTAGCGGCCGGGCTCGACGACCAGGACGGAGTCGAACTCCAGGCCCTTGGACTGGCGCGGGTCCAGGAGGACCGTCTTCCGCGTCAGATCCGGCTCGGCGCCCGCCGTCACGCCGTCGAGCCGGGCCGCGAGCACCCGGTGCAGCTCGCGCGGGGCGATGACGGCGAGGCGGCCCTCCTCGGGGGTCAGTTCCCGGGCGGCCTCGGCGACGGCGGCCGGGAGGTCGCCGGTGGCCCGGATCCAGGGGCGTACGCCCGTCGAGCGCACCGAACTCGGCGGCGTGAACTCCGGGTCCTCGGCCCGGACCACGGCCGCCGCCAGGTCCATGATCTCGGCCGGGGTGCGGTAGTTGACGCCCAGGCGGGTGTGTTCCCAGCGGTCCTCGACGTAGGGGGCGAGGATCTTCGACCAGGAACCGACACCGGCCGCCTCCGCGGTCTGCGCCGGGTCGCCGACCAGGGTCATCGAGCGGGTCGGGCAGCGGCGCATCAGCAGCCGCCAGGCCATCGGGGACAGCTCCTGCGCCTCGTCCACGATGATGTGCCCGAAGGCCCAGGTGCGGTCGGCCGCCGCGCGTTCGGCGGCGCTGCGGTGGTCGTCCTCCTCCTGGCGTTCGGCGAACCGCTCGGCGTCGATGATGTCGTGCGCGGACAGGACCTCGGCGTCCTCCTCGTCCTTGTCCTCGAACTCGTAGGTCCGGGACGCGTACGACACGTCCAGCACGCCCTGCGCGTAGGCGATCTGCTCCTCGCGCTCGCGTTCGGCGCGGGAGCGGGCGATCCGGTCGTCCACGCCGAGCAGTTCGGCCGCCTCGTCCAGCAGGGGCACGTCGGCGACGGTCCAGCGCCGGGTGACCGGGCGGCGGACGGCGGCGGCGTCCTCGGCGGGCAGGAGGCCCTCGGGGGCGGCGAGGAAGTCGGCGACCAGGCGCTGCGGGGTGAGCCGGGGCCACAGCTGGTCGATGGCGGACCAGACCTCGGGGTTCTCGGCCAGTTCGTCGCGGATCTGGGTGATGTCGCTGGGGTCGAGGAGGTTGCTGCCGTCGTAGGGGTCGGTGCCGATGCGCTCCGCGACCATGTCGGTCAGGGTGTTGAGGATGTGGCCCTCGAAGTGCTCGCGGGCCGCGTTGTGCGGCAGCTTCGCGGCGCGGGTGCGCTCGCGGGCGACGTTGACCAGGTCGTCGTCGAGCATGAGGACGTCGCGGTCGTGCTCGATCGCGATCACCGGGTCGGGCAGCGCCTGCCGGTCCCGGACCGCCTCGGCGAGCACGTCGGCCATGCCGGCCCGGCCCTTCACGGCCGCCGCCTCGGGGGTGTCCGCGGCGGTGGCCCGCACGCCGGGGAACAGCTCGCCGACGGTGGCGAGGAGCACGCCGGTCTCGCCGAGCGAGGGCAGCACCTCGCCGATGTAGCCGAGGAAGGCCGGGTTGGGGCCGACGATGAGGACAGCGCGCTTGGCGAGCAGTTCGCGGTGCTCGTAGAGGAGGTAGGCGGCGCGGTGCAGGGCGACGGCGGTCTTGCCGGTGCCGGGGCCGCCCTCGACGACCAGGACACCGCGGTGCGGGGCGCGGATGATGCGGTCCTGGTCGGCCTGGATGGTCTGCACGATGTCGCCCATGCGGCCGGTGCGCGCGGAGTTCAGCGCGGCGAGCAGCACGGCGTCGCCGGAGGGGTCCTCGTGGCCGGTTCGGGTCTCGTCGCCGAGGTCGAGGATCTCGTCGTGCAGCGCGGTGACCGTACGGCCCTCGCTGGTGAGGTGCCGGCGGCGGCGCAGCCCCATCGGGGTGTGGCCGGTGGCCAGGTAGAAGGGGCGGGCGACACCGGCCCGCCAGTCGATGAGGACGGGGGTGCGTTCGGCGTCGTCGGCGCGGAGCCCGATGCGGCCGATGTGGTGGGCCTGCCCGGAGGTGAGGTCGATCCGGCCGAAGCAGAGGGAGCCGTCCACCGCGTTGAGCGCGGCGAGCAGCCCGGAGCGCTCGGCGACCAGGATGTCCCGCTCCAGGCGGGCCTGCTGGGGGGTGTTGCCCTGCGCGAGCGCGTCGGTGACGGAGTCCTCGGCGTCGCCGCGCAGCGCGTCCACCCGCGCGTACAGTCCGTCGATGAATTCCTGCTCGTGCAGCAATTCATCGTCCGGAAATTCGGTGTTTGACAATTCCACTCCCGGCCGCATATACTGTGCCTACTGAACTTCTTCGCGACCTCATTTTCCTGAAGTCACGAATCAACGAATATACGCAGAGAAATCCCCCGAGCGCAATTGCTCGGGGGATTTTTTCGTGTGCCGGGCCCGGTCAGAGCACGTCGGCCAGTTCCTCCAGGAGCCGCCGCTTGGGCCGGGAGCCGACCATCGACTTCACCGGCTCGCCTCCGCGGAACACCATGAACGTCGGCATCGACAGCACCTTGTACGCGTTCGTGGTCGCCGGGTTCCGGTCGACGTTCAGCTGCACCACCCTCAGCCGGTCGCCCTCCTCCTCGGCCAGCGCGCCGAGCACCGGCGCCATCTGCCGGCAGGGCGGGCACCAGTCGGCGGTGAACTCCACCAGCACGGGCAGGTCCGACCCGATCACCTCCGTCGCGAAGTCCGCGTCCGTCACCTCGGGCACGCCGCTGGTCCTCATCCGTGTCCTCCCAGTTCGCACTTGGGCTCCGGGCCCCCCGGAGCCGCCGCCTCGGCCCGCGTCAGCTGCGCGGCGACCTGCGCGCGCACCGACGTGAGCTGCTCGATCAGCGTGTCCAGCTCGCCCAGCTTGCGCCGGTAGACCACCAGGGACGCCGGGCAGGAGTCGCCCTCGGGGTGCCCGGCGCGCAGGCACTCCACGAAGGGGCGGGTCTCCTCCAGGTCGAACCCGAAGTCCTGGAGGGTCCTGATCTGCCGCAGCAGCTTCAGGTCGTCCTCGTCGTAGGTGCGGTAGCCGTTGTCGCGCCGCCGCGCGGGCAGCAGGCCCCGCGACTCGTAGTACCGCAGCGTCCGCGTGGTGGTCCCGGCCCGTGCGGCCAGCTCGCCGATTCGCATGCCGACGAACGTAAGCCTTGACCCGGACGTCAAGGCAAGAAGCCCCGCGCCGGGGGGAGGGCGCGGGGCTTCTTCGGGGGGCCGGGCGGCTGAGCAACGGGGGGAGCACCTCAGCCGCCCGGGGTGTGCGGGAGCCGCCCCGGCACGCGGGGGGGCGCCGTACGGCCGTCAGGCCTTCGCCAGCTCCTTCTCGCCGCCCTGCTCGGGCAGGTCCGGCGTGTCCTCGCGGTCGGCGGTGCCGTGGCCGTCGTCGAGCAGCGTCTTCTCGTCGAACGGGGCCCGGCCGGCCAGCACCTCGTTCACCCGGTCCTTGTCGATCTCCTTGGTCCAGGTGCCGATGAGGACGGTGGCGACGGCGTTGCCGCCGAAGTTGGTCAGCGCGCGGGCCTCGCTCATGAAGCGGTCGATGCCGACGATCAGGCCGATGCCGTCCACCAGGGCGGGCTTGTGCGACTGCAGGCCGCCGGCCAGCGTGGCGAGACCGGCGCCGGAGACACCGGCGGCGCCCTTGGAGGCCACCAGCAGGAAGAGCAGCAGCGGGATCTGCTCGCCGATCGACATCGGCGTACCCATGGCGTCCGAGATGAACAGCGAGGCCATGGTCATGTAGATCATGGTGCCGTCGAGGTTGAACGAGTAGCCGGTCGGGACGGTGATGCCGACCACCGGCTTGCTGACGCCCAGGTGCTCCATCTTCGCGATGAGGCGCGGCAGCGCCGACTCCGACGAGGAGGTGGACAGGATCAGCAGGAACTCGCGGCCCAGGTACTTGAAGAGCGAGAAGACGTTGATCCCGGCCACGACGCGCAGCACCGTGCCCAGCACCAGGAAGAGGAAGAGGAAGCAGGTGACGTAGAAGCCGAGCATCAGCACGGCCAGGCTCTTGAGCGCGTCGACGCCCGCCGAGCCGGTGACAGCGGCGATGGCGCCGAAGGCACCGACCGGGGCCGCCCACATGATCATCGCCAGGACGCGGAAGACCAGCCGCTGGATGTGCTCGATGCCGCGCAGAACGGGCTGGCCGGCGTTGCCCATGGCCTGCAGCGCGAAGCCGCAGAGCAGGGCGATCAGCAGGGTCTGCAGGACCTCGCCCGCGGTGAACGCCGAGACGATCGTCGTCGGGATGATGCCCATCAGGAAGTCGACGGTGCCCTTGGCCTCCGCGTCGACCTGTGCCTGGCCGGTCTCCTTGACGGCGTCCGTGAGCGCGAGGCCCGTGCCGGGGTCCAGGATGTTGCCGACGATCAGGCCGATGGCGAGCGCCACCAGCGACATCACGAAGAAGTAGACCAGGGCGATGCCGCCGACCGCGCCGACCTTGGCGGCCTTGCGGACCGAGCCGATGCCCAGCACGATCGTGCAGAAGATGATCGGCGAGATCATCATCTTGATCAGGTTCACGAAGCCGGTGCCGAGCGGCTTCAGCTCGGTGGCGAAGTCCGGGGCGATCAGACCGACGGCGATACCGAGGGCGACCGCGATGATCACGGCGATGTAGAGATAGTGCGTGCGGTCGCGCTTGGCTTTGGGTGCGGCAGGTGCCGTAGCGGCGTTGCTGGTCACGGCTGCCCTCCTTGACGGCGTCGTCGGTACTCACCGGCGTGCGGCTCACGTCCGGGGGTTTGTATCGGGGATGCGGTGACTATCTCCCGGCATGTGAGCGCGGTCACCCTTGCGTTCATTTAGTTCACAATCCAGCCACGAGGGAGACTGGCGGCATGCACCTCCGTGTCCCGAGACCCCGGAGCCTGGCCGGGCAGCTCTTCGCCATGCAGGCCGTACTGATAGCGGTCGTGGTGGTCGGGTACGCGCTGTTCACCTACCTCAGCGACCGGGGGCAGGCGGAGGAGGCGGCCGGGCGCCAGGCCAGGGCGGTGTCGCTGGCGATCGCCGACTCGCCGTCCGTGGCGGAGGCGATCCGCACCCCGGACCCGACCGCGCGCCTCCAGCCGTACGCGGTGCGGGTCATGCGGGACACCGACGTGGACTTCGTGACGATCATGAACCCGCGGGGCATCCGCTGGACCCACCCCGAACCGACCGAAATCGGCCATCCCTTCCAGGGCCACATCGAGCGCGCGCAGCGGGGCGAGACCTTCACCGAGACCTACACGGGCACGCTCGGCCCCTCGGTACGGGCGGTCGCACCGATCACGGACGACGGCCGGATCGTCGGCCTCGTCTCCGCCGGGATCAAGGTCGAGGAGATCAGCAAGCGGGCGCGGGAGCAGCTCACGGCCCTGACGGGGGTGGCGGCCGGGGCGCTGCTGCTCGGCGCGGTCGGTACGTACGTGATCAACGCGCGGCTGCGCCGGCACACGCACGGGATGAACGCGGACGAGCTGAGCCGGATGCACGACTACCATCAGGCGGCGCTGCACGCGGTGCGGGAGGGGCTGCTGATGCTGGACGGGCAGTACCGGGTCGCGCTGATCAACGACGGCGGACGGGAGTTGCTCGGCGTGCGCGGTGACGTGGTCGGCGCCTCGGTCGCGGACCTGGGGCTGCCCTCGCAGCTGACGGGGGCGCTGCTGGCGTCGGAGCCCCGGGTGGACGAGGTGCACCTGGCGGCGGAGCGGGTGCTGGTGGTGAACACCTCGCCGGTCTCCGGCGGTGAGCACCGGGGCACGGTGGTGACGCTGCGGGACGTGACCGAGTTGCAGTCGCTGACGGGCGAGCTGAACTCGGAGCGCGGTTTCACACAGGCGCTGCGGTCCCAGGCGCACGAGGCGGCGAACCGGCTGCACACGGTCGTCTCGCTGATCGAGCTGGGGCGGGCGGAGGAGGCCGTGGAGTTCGCGACGGCCGAGCTGGAGCTGGCGCAGGCCCTCACCGACCAGGTGGTGGCGGCGGTGAGCGAGCCGGTGCTCGCGGCGCTGCTGCTGGGCAAGACGGCGCAGGCCAACGAGCGGGGAGTGGAGCTGGTGGTGTCGCAGGACAGCCGACTGGACGACGGACTGCTGCCGCCGTCGCTGCCCGCCCGGGACCTGGTGACGATCCTGGGCAACCTGGTGGACAACGCGGTGGACGCGGCGCAGGGAGCGGTGCCGTCGCGGGTGACGGTGGCGGCGTACACGGAGGGTCGCGGTGCCGGCGGCTCCGAGCTGGTGCTGCGGGTGTCGGACACCGGCGCCGGGGTCGACCCGGCCCATGCCGACCTGGTCTTCCAGCGGGGCTTCTCGACCAAGCCGGCCGGCGAGGGCGGACGCGGCCTGGGCCTCGCGCTGGTCCGGCAGGCGGTACGGCGGCACGGCGGCAGCCTGACCGTGACGGAGGCGGAGGGCGGCGGCGCCCGCTTCGAGGCCCGGCTGCCGCTGGGCGACGCCGGGGGCCGCGGGGCGACACCGGCCACCACGGCGGGCAGACCGGGTGCCGGGGGTGCCGTATGAGCACCGCCGGGCAGCCCATCCGGGTCCTGGTCGTCGAGGACGACCCGGTCGCCGCGGACGCGCACGTCATGTACGTCGGCCGGGTGCCCGGGTTCGTCGCCGTCGGCAAGGCCCACACGGGCGCGGAGGCGCGGCGGATGCTGGACCGTACGCCGGTGGACCTGCTCCTGCTCGACCTGCACCTGCCGGACGTGCACGGACTCCAGCTGGCCCGTTCGCTGCGGGCGGCGGGGCATCACACCGACGTGATAGCGGTGACGTCGGCGCGGGACCTGACGATGGTGCGCGAGGGGGTGTCGCTGGGCGTCGTCCAGTACGTGCTGAAGCCGTTCACCTTCGCCACCCTGCGCGACCGGCTGGTGCGCTACGCGGAGTTCCGGGGCACGGCCGGAGAGGCCAGCGGGCAGGACGAGGTGGACCGCGCGCTGGCCACCCTGCGCGCCCCCGGCCCGGCGGCCCTGCCCAAGGGCCTGAGCGGCCCGACCCTGGAACGGGTGACCGGCGCGCTGCGCGGCTCGGCCGAGGGCCTCACGGCGGCCGGGGTCGCCGAGGCGGTGGGCATCTCCCGGATCACGGCCCGTCGTTACCTGGAGCACCTGGTGGACGCGGGCCGGGCGGGCCGGAGCCCGCAGTACGGGCAGGTGGGGCGCCCGGAGTTGGTGTACCGGTGGGCACGGCGCCGGTGAGCCGCGCGGCCCCGCGCCGGTGGTGCGGCCCGCGGGGCGCTCACGCCGCCTTCGCGTACCACACGACCTGCGAGGCGAGCCCCGCCACGGCCAGCGCCTCCAGCACCGAGAGGGCGACGAGCAGCCGGGAGGCGTCCCCGTTCGCCCAGAAGACGACCAGCGCCGCCAGGGGTACCGCGCAGAACGCCGTCAGGTCGATCACGGTCTGGATCGTCTTGCGGGACCGGCGCCGGGTGTCGGTCCGGTGGTACGCCTCCCACCCGAAGGTCGCGAAGCCGGGCCCGGGCGCGGCGAGTTCGGCCAGCTTGGGCCCCAGGTCGTCCCGGACGTAGAGCCCGATCGCCGAGATCTTCTCGTCGTTGACGAGGTAGGTCCACCCGAGGACGAGGCACACCGGCGGCAGCGCGAGGAGCATCGAGGGCTGCTCCGCCTGTGCCGTGGCGGCGATGACGGCGGCCACGACGGCGAGCGTCACGTAGAGGAGGTTGTCCCGGAACCCGATCCTCGCCCTCTGCTCGCTCTTCACGCTCTCGTACTCGGCGAGCAGCAACTGCCCCACCGTGACGTCCTGTTCCGGCACGCGATTCCCTTCTCCCGGCGGTGGCTCCTGACTATGCCGGACGTCCGGAACTCCGTTCCCGTTCCGGCCGGATTCGGCCCCGGCCAGCCCACAACTGCTCCCGCATTGGCACCGACCCGGACGGCAACGCCTGCATCGCCGTCCCCGGCCAGGAGGACCGCTGCCTCACCGACCCCCGCGACGCGCTCCGCGCCCTCATCCGCGGCATCAAGGCCGGCAAGGCCGATCACCTCCTGTAGGGCCAATCCTGCGCACACGCATTGACCTGACTAGACCACTCCTCTTACGTTCGCCACGCAGCCGTCCAGGCCACAGCGTCGTGTGCCCGTAGGAGGTCATGCCCGTGCGCCCCACCGTCCGGTTCACCGCCCTGTTCACCCTCACCGCGCTCGCCTCCACCTCGCTCGCCGCCTGCGGGAGCGGCTCCGGCAGTGATCCGGACACGGTGAAGGTCTCTTTCAAGCAGTCGACGGACAACTCCATCAAGGTGATGGACACCTACCTCGGCGCCATCAAGAAGCAGTTCGAGAAGGCCAACCCGGGGAAGAAGGTCGAGCTGGTGCCGATCAAGGCGCCGGACTCGGAGTACTACACCAAGCTCCAGCAGATGCTCCGCTCTCCCAAGACCGCCCCCGACCTGGTCTACGAGGACACGTTCCTCATCAACTCGGACATCACCAGCGGGTATCTGAAGCCGCTCGACGACTACCTGGCCAAGTGGAAGGACTGGGACCAGTTCATCGACACGGCGAAGGCCGCCGCGAAGGGCGAGGACGGGAAGACGTACGGCGTTCCGGACGGGACGGACACCCGGGGCCTGTGGTTCAGCAAGGACGTCTTCGCCAAGGCCGGGCTGCCCGCCGACTGGCAGCCGAGGACCTGGGACGAGGTCCTCGACGCCGCCCGCACCATCAAGGAGAAGGTCCCCGGCGTCACGCCGCTCAACGTCTACACGGGCAAGCCCGCCGGCGAGGCGGCCACCATGCAGGGCTTCGAGATGCTGTTGTACGGCACGGGGAACGGTGGCGCCGACCCGCTGTACGACAAGGGGAGCAAGAAGTGGATCACGGCGGGCCAGGGGTTCGAGGACTCCCTCTCCTTCGTCGAGACCGTGTACAAGGAGAAGCTCGGTCCCGAGGTCTCCGACGCACTCGACCCCAACTTCGGCACCAAGGTGCGCGGTGAGCTGCTGCCGCAGGGCAAGCTCGGGATCGCGCTCGACGGCTCCTGGCTGCCGCAGGACTGGCTGGAGGGCAGCGGGCACGAGTGGCCCGAGTGGTCGAAGGAGCTGGGGCTCGCCGCCATGCCCACGCAGAACGGGCAGGCTCCCGGCAGGGTGAGCATGTCCGGCGGGTGGACCTGGGCCGTCCCGGCCAAGGCGGGCAACCCCGACCTGGCCTTCGACTTCATCAAGACGATGCAGACCAAGGCCAACGCGCAGAAGTGGTACGTCGCCAACTCCGGCATCTCGGTCCGCGAGGACGTCGCCAACGACCCCGCCTACGTCAACGCCCAGCCCGGCATCAAGTTCTTCACCGACCTCGTCGCCGACACCCACTACCGGCCCGCCTACCCGGCGTACCCGAAGGTGTCCGTCGCCATCCAGGAGGCGATGGAGGGCGTGACGACCGGCGACAAGTCGGTCGAGGAGGCGGCACGCGGCTACGACGAGGCGCTCAAGGAGGCCACCGACAACCAGGTGGTGAGCAAGTGACGGCGGCCGCGCCGGAGCACGCGGGGCCCGAGGTCCGTAAGGGTCCTGCCTCCCCGGCCGTCTCCGGCGGCCGGTCCGGCAGCGTCCGCCGCTCCCTCTTCCGCGCCCTGCCCCTCTCCCCCGCCGTCGTCCTGCTGCTGCTCTTCCTCGCCGGCCCGATCGTCTACTGCGTCGTCATCGCCTTCACCGACCTCCAGCTCACCGGTCAGGCCCAGGAGTCCTTCGTCGGCTTCGACAACTTCACCCGTGCCTTCAAGGACGAGGCGTTCCTCAACGCCGTATGGCTGACCCTGGTGTTCACGGTGCTGTCCTCGCTGATCGGGCAGAACACCCTGGGGCTCGCCCTGGCCTCGCTGATGCAGCGGGCCTCGAAGCCGGTCCGCACGCTCACCGGTGGCATCGTTGTCACGGCCTGGGTGCTGCCGGAGGTGGTGGCGGGCTTCCTGCTCTACGCCTTCTTCCGGCGCGAGGGCACCCTCAACGCCATCCTGGACTGGCTCCATCTGCCCTCGCAGAACTGGCTGTTCACGCTGCCGATCCTGGCGGTGTCCTTCGCCAACGTGTGGCGGGGAACCGCGTTCTCGATGCTGGTGTACTCGGCCGCGCTGAACGAGATCCCCAAGGAGGTCACCGAGGCCGCCGAGGTCGACGGCGCGAGCGGCTGGCGCCGGATGTGGCACATCACGCTGCCGATGATCCGGCGCTCCATCGGCACCAACCTCATGCTCAACACCCTGCAGACCCTGTCGGTCTTCGGGCTGATCTGGGTGATGACGCGGGGCGGGCCGAGCGGCAAGAGCCAGACGCTGCCGCTGTTCATGTACGAGCAGGCCTTCCAGAACAGCCTGATCGGGTACGGCACGGCGGTCGCGCTGCTGCTGTTGCTGATCGGCTCGCTGTTCTCGGTCGTGTACCTGCGCCTGCTGCGCACGGAGGTCTGACATGGCGTCCACGGTCACGTCCCGTACAGCCCGCCGCACCCCCTCCTCCCGGCGCAACCGGCGGCGGGCGGCCGCCGACGCCGGGCTGCTGGTGGTGGCTGCGGCCTTCGTGCTGCCGCTGGCCTGGGTGGTGCTGTCCGCCCTCGACCCGCACGCGAGCCTGCGCGTGAAGGTGCCCGACGGGGTCACGCTGGAGAACTTCGACGCGATCCTCACCCCGGAGATCACTTTCACCCCGCTGCTCAACAGCCTGGTCCTGTGCGGCGGCGCGACCCTGCTGACGGTGGTGTGCGCGGCGCTCGCGGCGTATCCGCTCTCCCGTTTCCGGTCCCGGCTGAACCGGCCGTTCCTGCTCGGGATCCTGTTCGCGACCAGCCTCCCCATCACGGCGATCATGGTGCCCGTCTACGCCCTGTTCGTGCGGGTCAACATGATCGACACCATGCAGGGGACGATCTTCTTCTTCGCCGCCTCGCAGCTGCCGTTCGCGATCTGGCTCATGAAGAACTTCATGGACGGCGTGCCGAAGGAACTGGAGGAGGCGGCGTGGACGGACGGGGCGTCGTCGTTCCAGTCGCTGCTGCGGATCGTGCTGCCGCTGATGGGACCCGGGGTGGCGGTGGTGACGGTGTTCTCGTTCGTGATGATGTGGGGGAACTTCTTCGTCCCCTTCATGCTGCTGCTCTCCCCGGACCAGATGCCGGCCTCGGTCAGCATCAACGACTTCTTCGGCAACCGGGGCATGGTGGCGTACGGGCAGCTGGCCGCGTTCTCGATCGTCTACTCGACGCCGGTGGTGCTGCTCTACGTGCTGATCTCCCGGCGGCTGGGCGGCGGGTTCGCGCTGGGCGGGGCGGTGAAGGGGTGAGCGCTCCTCGGTCCGTACGTTCCTACAATCCGTATCGCTGGCCGAACAGCCCGTAGTCAGCACCGCCGCGGACCCCTACGGTGTGGCGCGTGCGCCGACCCTCACCCGGCCCGAGCCAGTCGGGCCCCCCGTTCAACGCCCTCGCCGCCCGTCGGCTGCGTGCCGCCCTCAACATGGGGCCCGAGCACGTCGCCCACGGCATACGGGTCTCGTACGGCCTGCCGTACGTCGGCCCCGACCTCGTCATCGCCTGGGAGCGGGGGACGGCGTCCCCCGAAGGCCCCGAGCTGACCGCGCTCGCCGGGGTGCTGTGGTGCTCGCCCGGTGAGCTGATCGGCCGGCCGCAGTCCCTGCGCGAGCACCGCGTCGCCCGCGCTCTGGCGCCCGAGGACGTGGCACGTGCGGTCGGGCTCGGGCTCCCGGCCTACCTGCGGATGGAGGAGGCGGACGACTGGCGCGGCACCGACCGTCAGTCGGCCCAGCTCGCCGACGTGCTCGGTCTCTCGCTGCCCGACTTCGTGACCGTCACGGGGCGCGAGGAGAAGCTGGCCGAGCTGCTGACGAGCGCGGTGACCACCCGCTGGCAGGGCTGTGTGCGCCCGATCGCCAAGCTGACGCCGCTGGACCGGCGCGTGCTGGAGAACGTCCTCCAGGTGCTGCACCAGGACTATCAGGGGCGCATGACCGCCACCCTCAGCTGGGGCGGCGGCGCCCCCGACTCGAGTGCCGGGGGCCGGGACTTCCTGGACCGGATCGTGGAGCACTTCTGGTCGGCGGTCGAGAAGCATCCGTAGCACCCGTAGGCACCCGCAGGCACCCGCAGGCACCCGCAGGCACGACCGGCGGGAGGACGGCCGGGGTCTGGCCGGGGTCTAGAAGACCGACTCCGCCTCGTCCATCCGGTCCTTCGGGACCGTCTTCAGCTCGGTGACCGCCTCCGCCAGCGGCACCATCACGACGTCCGTGCCGCGCAGCGCCGTCATCCGGCCGAAGTCGCCCCGGTGCGCGGCCTCCACCGCGTGCCAGCCGAAGCGGGTGGCGAGCACCCGGTCGTACGCGGTGGGCACGCCGCCGCGCTGGACGTGGCCGAGGATGACCGGCTTGGCCTCCTTGCCGAGCCTGCGCTCCAGTTCGAAGGCGAGCGCGGTGCCGATGCCCTGGAAGCGCTCGTGGCCGAACTTGTCGATGGCGCCCTTGCCGTAGTCCATGGAGCCCTCGGCGGGGTGGGCGCCCTCGGCGACGCAGACGACGGCGAACTTCTTGCCGCGGGCGAAGCGCTCCTCGACCATCTTGACCAGGTCGGCGGGGTCGAAGGGGCGCTCGGGCAGGCAGATGCCGTGGGCGCCGGCCGCCATGCCGGACTCCAGGGCGATCCAGCCGGCGTGCCGGCCCATGACCTCGACGACCATCACGCGCTGGTGGGACTCGGCGGTGGTCTTGAGGCGGTCCATCGCCTCGGTCGCGACGCCGACCGCCGTGTCGAAGCCGAAGGTGCGGTCGGTGGAGGAGATGTCGTTGTCGATGGTCTTCGGCACGCCGACGACCGGGAGGCCCGCGTCGGACAGCATCCGGGCGGCCGTGAGCGTGCCCTCGCCGCCGATCGGGATCAGGGCGTCGATGCCGAAGTTCTGGATCATGTCCGAGGCGTTCTCACAGGCCTCGCGGAGCCGGTCGCGCTCCAGGCGGGAGGAGCCGAGGATGGTGCCGCCGCGGGCCAGGATGCCGCTGACCGCGTTGAGGTCGAGGGTGCGGTACCGGCCGTCCAGCAGTCCGGCGTAGCCGTCCTCGAAGCCGATGACCTCGTCGCCGTAGTTGTCGACCGCTCGGTGCACGACCGACCGGATCACTGCGTTCAGGCCGGGGCAGTCGCCGCCTGCGGTGAGAACTCCGATACGCATCGTGCTGTGTCTCCTGCTCGCTGTTGACACCGGTGAGCCGATGCAATTGTTTCACGGCCCGGACGGCGGTGGACGCTGACGGGCGCCTTAACCGTCGCCAGAGGTACTGTCAAGACGGTTCCGCCCACCCGCTCAGCCCGACGAGAAACGCTCACCCCGACGAAACGGAGAGCACGCGTGACGCGCAGCGTGTACGTGACCGGTATCGACCGCGGCGACGGCCGCCAGGTCGTCGAGCTGGGGGTCATGGAGCTCCTGACCCGGCAGGTCGACCGGGTCGGCGTCTTCCGTCCCCTGGTGCACGACGGGCCCGACCGGCTCTTCGAGCTGCTGCGCGCCCGCTACCGGCTCGCGCAGGACCCCGCCACGGTCTACGGCATGGACTACCAGGAGGCCTCCCTCCTCCAGGCCGAACAGGGCGTGGACGAGCTGGTCTCCGCGCTGGTCGACCGCTTCCACCTGGTCGCGCGGGACTACGACGTCGTGCTCGTCCTCGGCACCGACTACGCCGACACCCAGTTCCCGGACGAGCTGTCGCTGAACGCACGGCTCGCCAACGAGTTCGGCGCCTCGGTCCTCCCCGTCGTCGGCGGCCGCAGGCAGAGCGCCGAGTCCGTGCTCGCGGAGACCCACAACGCCTTCCGCGCCTACGACGGCCTCGGCTGCGACGTGCTGGCCATGGTGACCAACCGGGTGGCGCGCGAGGACCGGGACGAGATCGCCGAGCGGCTCGCGCACCGGCTGCCGGTGCCGTGCTGGGTGGTGCCGGACGAGCCCGCCCTGTCCGCGCCGACGGTCTCCCAGATCGCGCACGCCCTGGGCGCCCGGGTGGTCCTCGGCGACGACTCCGGGCTCGCCCGCGACGCGCTGGACTTCGTCTTCGGCGGGGCCATGCTGCCCAACCTGCTGGCCGCGCTGACCCCGGGCTGCCTGGTGATCACGCCCGGCGACCGCGCCGACCTGGTGATCGGCACGCTGGCCGCGCACAGCGCCGGCACCCCGCCGATAGCCGGCGTCCTGCTGACCCTGAACGAGGTGCCGGGCGAGGGGATCCTCACCCTCGCGGCGCGGCTGGCCCCCGGCACGCCGGTGCTGTCGGTGACCGGCAACAGCTTCCCCACCGCCGAGCGGCTGTTCTCCCTGGAGGGCAAGCTGAGCGCGGCCTCCCCGCGCAAGGCGGAGACCGCCCTCGGCCTCTTCGAGCGGTACGTGGACACCGCCGAGCTGAACCGGCGGGTCTCCGCCCCCAGCAGCGACCGCGTCACGCCGATGATGTTCGAGCACAAGCTGCTCGAACAGGCCCGCTCCGACCTGCGCCGGGTCGTCCTGCCCGAGGGCACCGAGGAGCGGGTGCTGCACGCGGCGGAGGTGCTGCTGCGCCGGGGCGTGTGCGAGCTGACACTGCTCGGCCCGGTGGAGCAGATCCGCAAGAAGGCCGCCGACCTCGGCATCGACCTCGGCGGCGCCGAGCTGATCGACCCGGCCGCCAGCGAGCTGCGCGACTCCTTCGCCGAGAAGTACGCCGCCCTGCGCGCCCACAAGGGCGTGACGGTGGAGCTGGCCCACGACGTGGTCGCCGACGTGAACTACTTCGGGACGCTGATGGTGCAGGAAGGGTTCGCCGACGGCATGGTGTCGGGGTCCGTGCACTCGACGGCGGCGACCATCCGCCCGGCCTTCGAGATCATCAAGACCAAGCCGGACGCCGCCATCGTCTCCTCCGTCTTCTTCATGTGCCTGGCCGACAAGGTGCTGGTCTACGGCGACTGCGCGGTCAATCCGGATCCGGACGCCGAGCAGCTCGCCGACATCGCCGCCCAGTCCGCGTCGACGGCGGCGCAGTTCGGCGTGGAGCCCCGGATCGCGATGCTGTCGTACTCGACGGGCACGTCCGGTTCCGGCGCGGACGTCGACAAGGTGCGCGAGGCCACCGAGCTGGTCCGCTCGCGCCGTCCGGACCTCAGCATCGAGGGCCCGATCCAGTACGACGCCGCGGTCGAGCCGTCGGTGGCCGCGACCAAGCTGCCCGGCTCGGCGGTCGCGGGGCAGGCCAGCGTGCTGATCTTCCCCGACCTGAACACCGGCAACAACACCTACAAGGCGGTGCAGCGCTCGGCCGGCGCCATCGCGGTCGGCCCGGTCCTCCAGGGCCTGCGCAAGCCGGTCAACGACCTGTCCCGGGGCGCGCTCGTGCAGGACATCGTCAACACCGTCGCCATCACGGCGATCCAGGCCCAGCAGTCCCCCAGTGAGAAGGCGTCCGACCTGTGACCGGCACCCGTGTCCTCGTTCTCAACTCCGGCTCGTCGTCGGTGAAGTACCAGCTGATCGACATGCGTGGCGGCGAGCGCCTCGCCGTGGGCCTCGTCGAGCGGATCGGCGAGGAGACCTCCCGGCTGAAGCACACGCCGGCCGGTGGCGGCGGCCGTGAGTGGAGCGGGGCCGTCCCGGACCACGAGGCGGCGCTGAAGGCCGTGGCGGCCGAGCTGGCCAAGGACGGGCTGGGGCTGGACTCGCCGGAGCTGGCCGCGATCGGGCACCGGGTGGTGCACGGCGGCAAGCACTTCACCGAGCCGACGGTGATCGACGACGCCGTGCTCGCCGAGATCGAGCGGCTCATCCCGGTCGCCCCGCTGCACAACCCGGCCAACCTCACCGGCATCCGGACCGCGCAGGCGCTGCGCCCCGACCTGCCGCAGGTCGCCGTCTTCGACACGGCCTTCCACACGACGATGCCGGAGTCCGCGGCCCGCTACGCGATCGACGTCGAGACCGCCGACGCGCACCGCATCAGGCGCTACGGCTTCCACGGCACCTCGCACGCGTACGTCTCCCGCGAGACCGCGCGGCTGCTGGGCAAGGCGCCCGAGGACGTGAACGTCATCGTGCTGCACCTGGGCAACGGGGCGTCCGCCTCGGCGGTGCGGGGCGGGCGGTGCGTGGACACCTCCATGGGACTCACGCCTTTGGAGGGGCTCGTGATGGGTACGCGCTCGGGAGACATGGACCCGGCCGTCATCTTCCATTTGATGCGTGTTGGGGAAATGTCCGCCGACGAGATCGACACTCTCCTCAACAAGAGGAGCGGTCTGATCGGACTGTGCGGAGACAACGACATGCGGGAGATCCGCCGCCGTGTCGACGCCGGTGACGAGCGGGCGCGGCTGGCCTTCGACATCTACATTCACCGGCTCAAGAAGTACATCGGCGCCTATTACGCCGTTCTCGGACGCGTGGACGCCGTGGCGTTCACGGCCGGGGTCGGGGAGAACTCGGCGCCGGTGCGGGAGGCGGCCGTGGCGGGCCTGGAGGGGCTCGGCCTGGCGGTCGACGGCGAGCTGAACGCCGTACGCGGCGACGAGGCCCGGCTGATCTCGCCCGCGGGGGCGCGGGTGGCGGTGGCGGTGGTACCGACGGACGAGGAAATGGAGATCGCGGCACAGACCTACGCGCTGGTAAATGAATCGGGGAATCCCCGTCTCACCTGAGCGGCATCCCGCCCTTTTGTATTTTCCGCCAGACGGAATATTCCGCGCCGAAACAAACCGATAGGATGGCACCCATGCGCCGTTCGAAAATCGTCTGTACTCTCGGCCCCGCGGTCGACTCCCACGAGCAGCTCGTCACGCTGATCGAAGCCGGAATGAACGTGGCCCGCTTCAACTTCAGCCACGGCACCCACGCCGAGCACCAGGGTCGTTACGACCGGGTGCGGGCCGCCGCCAAGGAGACGGGCCGGGCCATCGGTGTCCTCGCCGACCTCCAGGGCCCGAAGATCCGCCTGGAGACCTTCGCGGAGGGCCCCGTCGAGCTGGTGCGCGGTGACGAGTTCACCATCACCACCGACGACGTCCCCGGCGACCGGACGATCTGCGGCACGACGTACAAGGGCCTGCCCGGTGACGTCGCCAAGGGCGACCAGGTGCTCATCAACGACGGCAACGTCGAGCTGAAGGTCACCGAGGTCGAGGGCCCCCGGGTGAAGGCGATCGTCATCGAGGGCGGCGTCATCTCCGACCACAAGGGCATCAACCTGCCCGGCACGGCGGTCAACGTCCCCGCGCTGAGCGAGAAGGACGTCGAGGACCTCCGCTTCGCGCTGCGCATGGGCTGCGACCTGGTCGCCCTCTCCTTCGTCCGGGACGCCAAGGACGTCGCCGACGTGCACCGCGTCATGGACGAGGAGGGCCGCCGCGTCCCGGTGATCGCCAAGGTGGAGAAGCCCCAGGCGGTCGAGAACATGGAGGACGTCGTGATGGCGTTCGACGGCGTGATGGTCGCCCGTGGCGACCTGGCCGTCGAGTACCCGCTCGAGAAGGTCCCCATGGTGCAGAAGCGCCTCATCGAGCTGTGCCGGCGCAACGCCAAGCCGGTGATCGTGGCGACCCAGATGATGGAGTCGATGATCACCAACTCCCGTCCGACCCGCGCCGAGGCCTCCGACGTGGCCAACGCGATCCTGGACGGCGCCGACGCGGTCATGCTGTCCGCCGAGTCGAGCGTGGGCGCGTACCCGGTCGAGACCGTCAAGACGATGTCGAAGATCGTCACCGCCGCCGAGCAGGAGCTGCTCTCCAAGGGCCTCCAGCCGCTGGTGCCGGGCAAGAAGCCGCGCACGCAGGGCGGTTCGGTGGCCCGGGCCGCGGCCGAGATCGCCGACTTCCTCGGCGGCAAGGGCCTGGTGGCCTTCACCCAGTCCGGCGACACCGCCCGCCGGCTCTCGCGCTACCGCGCCTGCCAGCCGATCCTCGCCTTCACCACCGACGAGTCCACCCGCAACCAGCTGGCCCTCAGCTGGGGCGTGGAGCCGCACGTGGTGCCGTTCGTGAACAGCACCGACGAGATGGTCGACCTGGTGGACCAGGAGACGGCCCGCCTCGGCCGGTTCAACGACGGCGACGTCGTCGTGATCACCGCCGGTTCGCCCCCCGGCGTGCCCGGCACCACCAACATGGTCCGGGTCCTGCACCTGGGCGAGACGCGGCGCGGCTGACCGCGCCCTCACCCGGCGTACGCACCGAGGGCGCCCCCTGTCGCAGGGGGCGCCCTCGGGCGTGGTGCGGGCGTGCTCAGTCGGTCGTGTACTGGTGCAGCCCCGGGATGTGCAGCGTGCCGCCGAACTGGCCGGCCTGGACGACCGTCACCTTGGTGAAGTAGATCAGCGGGATGTCCAGCGGCGGCGGGTTCTCCGGGTCGAAGGTGATCGGGATCAGCCCGAGCAGGTTGCCCGAGATGCTCTCGGTGTACATCACCGTCTCGCCGTCGCGGATCGTGGACGTGGAGCCCTTGGCCGCCTGCACGTGGTAGGTCTTGCCGGCCTGCTCGTCCTTCACCGTCTGGTGCAGGTCGCCGATGTCGGTGCCGTTGGAGATGACGTACTTCAGCACCTTCTTGGTGGTGCCGTTGGCCGTCCGCACCTCGACGACGCCCTTGTAGGAGGCGCCCTTCAGCAGCAGCGAGCTGGCGTTGAGGTACCACGGGTCGTCGGGCAGCGGCGCCTTGTTGTCGACGCCGCCCTCCGCGTCGGTGGCGACCGGGCAGTCCTCGGCGTCCTTGCCGGCCTCGTCGGCGCTCTCGGAGGCGCTGGGGCTGGGCGTGGCGGTCGCGTCCTCCTTGGCCTTCTCCGCGTCCTCCTTGGCCTTCTCCGCCGCCTTCTTGGCCGCCTCGGCCGCCTTGTCCACCGTGTCCGCGGTGTCCTCGGCCGCCTTCGACGCCGTGTCGGTCGCGCCCTCGACGGTGTCCTTCGCGGTGTCGGTGACCGCGTCGGTCGTGTCCTTCAGCGCGTCGGACGCGTCGCCCGCACCCTCGGACGCCGACGGGGTCGGCGTGGGGCTCGGGCTCTCCTCGGCCTTCTTGCCGCCGGTGAAGATGTCCTCGATGGTGTCGCCGAGGCCCTCCAGCAGACCGCCCTTCTCCTCCGACTCGGAGGGGGACGGCGCGGCGGTCGAGCCGGACGCCTCCTGGCTCTGCGACGCGGAGGGGCTCGGGGCGGGGGCGTCCTGCTCGTCCTTGGCGCCCTTGTCGTCGGAACCTGAATCCGGCGAAGAGGGGTCGTCCTTGTCCGAACCGGCGTCCGTGCCCTGGTCCCCGGTGGAGGCCGAGGGGTCGGGCTCCTTCGCGTCGTCCTTGCCGTCGTCGGCCCCGTCGGTCGCCGAGGGCGAGGGGGTGGGCGAGGCGGACGGGTCCTTCTCGGCGTCCTCCAGGGCCGCCACGCAGTCCTTGTACTCGTCGGCCGTCAGGCTGTTGGAGGGCGGCGCCGCGTCGTTGCCGTCGGCGAGGGCGAGCGTCGGCGTGAACCCCATCCCCATGAGGACGGCCGTGGGCATCGCCGCGATGGCTATCGCCTTGCCGGCCGGCATGTGGAACCTGGTGAACAACGGCTTCTTGGGTGCCGCGTGGCGCGGCCCGGTTCTCACACGGGACGACTCCACGTCAGTCCCGCGGGTCACCTCGTCAGCCGGCACTGTGCCTCCCGTTCGCCCCGTTGGCCGGGCTCGTTCCTGACAGATCGTGCGCCCCCGGCGCCCTGAAGGCCTGGGAGGGCTCCCCGTCGTCCACCCCGCCCCGCGGCCCCGGCACCGCGGGGCCGGACGCCTGGGTCCCGGGCCCCGGGAAGCCGGGGAACGCGGTGTCGTCGGCCGCGGTACCGGGGACCGCGCCCTCGGGCGCGCCGTCCGTGCCCTTGCCCTCCAGCGGCGGCTCGGACTGCGGCGGCTCGCCCGGCACCCACGACACGGCCATCGCTCCGCCGACCAGCGCGAGCAGGAAGCCGATGAGGAAGCCGCCGAGGTTGGACACGGGGATGGAGACCAGCGCCAGCAGGATCGCCGCCACACCCGCGAAGACGCGGATGTGCTTCTGGAACCACAGGCTGACGCCCAGGACGACCAGCAGCACACCGATGATCAGGGACCCGGAGCCCGCGGTGGTGGCCATCGCGAGGGTCAGGTGACCGATCTGGAGGTTCGCGTACGGGAAGTAGGCGATGGGGAGTCCGCCGAGCGCGATGAACAGGCCGGCCCAGAACGGCCGCCCGCCTCGCCAGGCACGGAACTGCAGCCTACGGCGGGTGAACTGGCCGGCTGCTGCAGGAGTCTCGGCGCTCATGGAAAACAGCTCCCTGGTACGGCTTTGCTGTGGTGGAGATGTGGGCCGCGCGTGACGACACGGCCGGAGAGTGGACGGGCGGGGGCGCCACCGGCTCCCCCGCCCGTCAGCGAGTGCTTAGTAGCACTCCTTGACACCCTTGGACAGCGACATCTTCAGACCGCTGAGCTTGAAGGTTCCGGCGGTGGTCGCCCACGCCGTCTGCTTCACGTTCTTCAGCGTGGCCGAGTCGGCCTGCTGCGCGAACCCGTACGGGTTCGCCGTGTCGCCCTTCTTGATGCCGGGACCCTTGCTGGCGTCCTTGGCCGCCACACCGATGTCGATGCCGCGGAACGTGGCATCGGCCTCGAGGTCCTCGACGTCGATGTACAGGTTCTCGGCCTCGACCGGCTTCTCACCGCCGCCCGCCTTCAGCATGAGGCTGACCGAGCCGATGAGCGGGATGTCCGGGGTGACCACGGACTGGCACATGTTCTTGATCGACGCGGACTTGAACGCCGAGACCGCGACGGGGTGAGCCGTCTTCTCGCCCTTCAGCGTGTAGCCCGAATCGATCGCCCCGTACTGGGAGAAGCCCGTGCCGTCGAGCTGGTCCGCCGTCACCTTGAACGACTGGCCGGAAACGCTGAACGACGCGGCGAGAGCGCCCTGCGCGAGGGCGACACCTATCGCAGCCGTGGCGGCAACGCTGGGCACCATGACCACAGCGAACCGCTTCCATCTGGTCCCGCCACGCACCTGGGACTCCATATTTCCTCCTTCTCGGACGTACATCTCCTGGCCTCGGCCGGCCGCCGGTTCGGCGGCGCGGTCTGGCAGGGATGGGAGAAGTGCTACGTCCTCGGGAAGGAGAGCGCCCGCACTCGGCGGCACGTACAACGCGCCCGAATAACCGGCGATCACCCCCGAGCGACAACCACTGGTCGCGCCTGACACGCATCACGCACAACCCTGCTGGACAGGCTTCGCCGGATGAGCGAAGACCCCCCTGCCCAAGGGCCGACGTCACTGCCGCCGACCCTGCTCGGTGGGGACCCAGGAACCCCCGCCACCCGACCGGCTGTCGGGGTACGGGAATGGACCGAGCGTCGCCGATCGTGGTGCATTCTCGCCGTCGACACAAGGGGGTTCGTTACTGGCTAGTAGCGGCCGGGTGACCGCGGGACGACACACCGGTCCCGAACGGCGACGCTGGGTGTGTCATGGGGGCAGAACAAAACTATTGATCGATGGACAGAGTCCGACAGATCGACGCCGCTGACTTACTGGCAGTAACAGCGGCCGCGATTACCAAGTTTTGGTAAAGCGCGGCCGCAGTGACGCCTCTTCGACAGGTCCTTCACACGCGCCACACGTCGGTGGCGTTTAGAACGCCGACCCCGGCGCGGACTAGAACAGAGCGCGGGCGAGTGCCCGGCGCGCCGCGGTCACCCGCGGGTCGTCGGCACCGACCACCTCGAACAGCTCCAGCAGCCGCAGCCGTACGGCGTCCCGGTCGTCGCCGGCCGTGACGCGCACCGTGTCGATGAGGCGACCGAAGGCGTCCTCCACGTGACCGCCCACCAGATCCAGGTCGGCGGCGGCGATCTGCGCCTGGGCGTCGCCCGGCTTGTCGGCCGCTTCCTGACGGACCTTCTGCGGATCGGCGTCCTGTACCCGCTGGAGCAACTCGGCCTGGGCCAGGCCCAGTTTGGCCTCGGTGTTGCCCGGCTCCTCGGCCAGCACGTTCTTGTACGCCTGGACAGCACCGCCCAGGTCGCCCGCGTCCATCGCCTGCACGGCGGCATCGAGGGCCGCGTCGTGCGGCCCGGCGGGGCGCTCGGGGGCGGCGGGCCGCTCGGCACCCGGCTCCGCCTCGGGGTCGACGACGAGACCGGTCAGGCCGAAGCGCTCCTCGCCGACCTGCACCAGCTGGTCCAGGGTCTGGCGGATCTGCGCCTCACCGGCGGCCCCCTGGAAGAGCGGCAGGGCCTGTCCGGCGACGACCGCGAACACGGCGGGGATGCCCTGGACGCCGAACTGCTGCATCAGCATCTGGTTGGCGTCGACGTCGATCTTGGCGAGGAGGAAGCGCCCGTTGTACTCGACGGCGAGCCGTTCCAGGACCGGGCTCAACTGCTTGCAGGGCTCGCACCACTCGGCCCAGAAGTCGATGACGACCGGGACCTCGGTGGACCGCTGCAGGACCTCGCTCCCGAAACCGGCCTCGTCGACGTCGATGACGAGGTCGGCCGGGGAGACGGCTCCCGTACCGCCCTGACGGGCCGCCTGGGCGCGCGCCTGCTCCGCCTTCGCCTTGGCCTCCTGGGCCTGCTTCACCGCGGCGAGGTCGACGACCCCGCTCATGGACATGTTCCGTGGCTGCATGGGTCTATCCTCCCCCGTACGGCGCGCGCGTGTGAAAACCGGGTCGAAAGCCCGCCCGGATGTGTGCTGTTCGGTGTGTGGCCTGTTCGGCGCCGGGTCCCCACCCCACGCCCGTGGTCGTCGCTGGGGCGCGGGCGGACCCGCGCTTTCGCTACGCCTCGTAGCGTAATGCCAGGACGGCCCGCCGGAACACCCCGCCGCGGTGATCTGTCTCACGACCGACCGCGTGTTACCCGCCGGTTAAGGTCGGGGGATGCAGAGCAGCACCCCCGCCGGCCGTGCCGGGCGCCCGCGCAGTGCCGCGGCGGACACCGCGATCCTGGCCGCGACGCGGGCCGCGCTGGTCGACCTCGGCTGGTCGAAGCTCACCCTGGGAGACGTCGCCACGCGGGCCGGGGTTGCCAAGACGACGCTCTACCGTCGCTGGGCGGGGAAGAACGAGCTGGTCGTGGACGCGGTGGCGGAGCTCTTCGACGAGCTGGAACTGCCCGACCGCGGCTCCCTCGCCGCCGACATCGAGGGCGTGGTGCTCCAGTTCGCGGCGATCCTGGCCCGCCCGGAGGCCCGGAGCGGCCTGATGGCGGTGGTCGCGGAATCCACGCGGGACGACGCGCTGCGCGAGCGCATCCGCACCTCGATCGTCGAGCGGCAGAAGCGCCTGGTGCTGGAGGGCAGGGCGCGGGCCCAGACCCGGGGCGAGCTGCCGCCGGAGCCGGACGCCGCGGAGGCGGCCCGCACCGTGGACCTGATCTTCGACATGGTCGCGGGAGCGGTGGTGCACCGCACCCTGGTCAGCGCGCAGGCCGCCAACGCGGACTGGGTACACGGCTTCACCCAGGTATTGCTGTGGGGGCTCGCCTCAAGGCCGCCGGAGCCGGACGGCGGGTGGCGGGTGGCGGGTGACCTCTAGACCGACCGAGTCGGGTCGTGGGTGGGCATAGGCCCGGGTCCCCAGGGGGCGGACCCCCTGGAGACGCCCGCACCGGCACCGGGCGCTAGAACCCCGCGGGCTCCGTGTACACCCCCCACTCGTCCCGCAGCACCCCGCAGATCTCCCCCAGCGTCGCCTCCGCCCGCACCGCGTCCAGCATCGGCTCGATCATGTTCCCGCCGGAGCGCGCCGCGGCGAGCATCGCGTCCAGCGCCCCGCGCACGGCCGCGTCGTCGCGGGCGGCCTTGCGCTCGCCCAGGACCCGCACCTGCTCGCGCTCGACCTCGTGGCTGACCCGCAGGATCTCCAGGTCGCCGGTGACGGAGCCGGTGTGGACGTTGACGCCGACCACCTTCTTGTCGTCCTTCTCCAGAGACTGCTGGTAGCGGAAGGCCGACTCGGCGATCTCCCCGGTGAACCAGCCGTCCTCGATACCGCGCAGGAGGCCGGAGGTGATCGGGCCGACGGGGTGCTGCCCGTCCGGGTGGGCCCGCAGCCCCCGCTCCTTGATCTGCTCGAAGATCTTCTCCGCGTCGGCCTCGATGCGGTCCGTCAGCTGCTCGATGAACCAGGAACCGCCCAGCGGGTCGGCGACGTTGGCGACGCCGGTCTCCTCCATCAGCACCTGCTGGGTGCGCAGGGCGATCTCGGCGGCCTGCTCGCTGGGCAGGGCGAGGGTCTCGTCGAGCGCGTTGGTGTGCAGCGAGTTGGTCCCGCCCAGCACGGCGGCCAACGCCTCCACGGCGGTCCGTACGACGTTGTTGTACGGCTGCTGCGCGGTCAGCGAGACACCGGCGGTCTGGGTGTGGAACCGCAGCCACTGCGCCTTGTCGGTCTGCGCCCCGTACACGTCCCGCATCCAGCGGGCCCAGATCCTGCGCGCGGCGCGGAACTTGGCGATCTCCTCGAAGAAGTCGAGGTGCGCGTCGAAGAAGAAGGAGAGGCCGGGCGCGAACACGTCCACGTCGAGGCCGCGGCTGAGCCCCAGCTCCACGTACCCGAAGCCGTCGGCCAGCGTGTACGCCAGCTCCTGCGCGGCCGTCGCCCCGGCCTCGCGGATGTGGTAGCCGGAGACCGACAGCGGCTTGTACGCGGGGATGCCGGCCGCGCAGTACTCCATCAGGTCGCCGATCAGGCGCAGGTGGGGCTCCGGCTGGAAGAGCCACTCCTTCTGCGCGATGTACTCCTTGAAGATGTCGGTCTGCAGCGTGCCGTTGAGCACGGACGCGTCGACGCCCTGCCGCTCGGCGGCGACCAGGTACATGCAGAACACGGGCACGGCGGGCCCGCTGATCGTCATGGAGGTCGTCACGTCACCGAGCGGGATGTCCCTGAACAGGACCTCCATGTCGGCGGCCGAGTCGATGGCCACCCCGCAGTGCCCGACCTCGCCCAGCGAGCGCGGGTCGTCGGAGTCGCGGCCCATCAGCGTCGGCATGTCGAAGGCGACCGAGAGCCCGCCGCCGCCGTTGCGGAGGATCATCTTGTAGCGCTCGTTGGTCTGCTCGGCGTTGCCGAACCCGGCGAACTGCCGGATGGTCCACGTACGCCCCCGGTACCCGGTCGGATACAGGCCGCGGGTGAAGGGGTACTCGCCCGGCCAGCCGATCCGCTCGAAGCCCTCGTACTCGTCCCCCGGCCGGGGCCCGTACACCGGCTCCACGGGGTCTCCGGAGAGCGTGGTGAAGTCCGCGTCGCGCTTGCGCGCCGCGTGAGAAGCCGGTTACGCCTTGACGGGGGCGGGCGCCTCGGTGGCCGCGACCTTCGCGTCCAGCTCCCGGCTGATCCGTCGCTCCACGAAGAAGGCGGCCGTCGGCACGGTCCCGGCGAGCAGCACCCAGAGCTGCTTCTTCACCGGCCACTTCGCCTTGGACCCGAGGTCGAAGGCGAAGACGAGGTAGATGACGTACAGCCAGCCGTGGGCGATGCTGACGACCTGGGTGAAGTCGGCGGCGCCGCCCAGATCCAGGACGTACTTCGCGATCATGCCGAGGCACAGCGCGATCAGCAGCACTCCGGTGACGTACGCCATGACCCGGTAGCGGGTCAGCACGCTCTTTTTCATGGCTCCGAGCGTAACCGCCCGTTTCGCGCGATCTTCGACCGGGTCGGGCGACTCGCCGGGCTCGGCCGGCCCGCCCGGTCCCCCTCGCTCAGTCCTCCTCGAAATCGCCCGCGGCGACCCGCAGCGGGCGGAGCATCGCGAAGATCTCGCCGCACTCCTCGGCGTCGTACGCGCCCAGGCCGAAGTCCATCGCCATCAGGTCGCGGGTGGCCGCCTCGACGACCTCGCGGCCCTTGTCGGTGATGGTGGCCAGCGTGCCGCGTCCGTCGTTGGGGTTGGGGCGCTTGGCCACCAGGCCGGAGCGCACCAGCCGGTCGACGGTGTTCGTCACGGAGGTGGGGTGCACCATCAGACGCTCGCCGATCTTGGACATCGGCAGTTCGCCCGACTTGGAGAAGGTGAGCAGCACCAGCGCCTCGTACCGGGCGAACGTCAGCCCGTACGGCTTGACCACGGCGTCGACCTCGCCCAGCAGGATCTGCTGGGCCCGCATGATCGAGGTGATCGCGGCCATCGAGGGCACACCGCCCCAGCGCTGTTCCCAGAGTTCGTCGGCTCGGGCGATGGGATCGAAGGAGAGACTGAGGGGCTTCGGCACGGCACGAGACCTTACCGGCCGGTCACATGCCGGTCAGCTCCGTCTCGCCTTTCGATACCACCGCCCGCGCGGGGGCGCTCGCCGGGGTTCATCCGGCGAGGTGGCGCTCGACCGTCTCGACCTTCGACGTGAGGCCGTCCGTCACACCGGGGCGGAGGTCCGCCTTGAGGACCAGGGAGACCCGCGGCGCCCGGGCCTCGACGGCGGCCACGGCCCGCCGGACGACGTCCATGACCTCGTCCCACTCGCCCTCGACGGAGGTGAACATGGCGTCGGTGCGGTTCGGCAGCCCGGACTCGCGGACCACCCGGACGGCGTCGGCGACGTACTCCCCCACGTCCTCGCCGACGCCGAGCGGCGTCACGGAGAAGGCGACGATCATGCGTTGACGATCCCTTCCTGGCGGGCGCGGGAGGCGATGACCGCGGTCTCGGCCTCGCGCTTGAGCTTGCGCTCGGCGAAGAAGCCGCCGGTCGGCAGGACCGAGAGGACGAAGTAGAGGGCGGCGGTCTTCAGCGGCCACTTGGCGCGGTTCCAGGCGTCCGCCCAGAAGATCACGTACAGCACGAAGAGGACACCGTGGATCATGCCCATCGCCGGCACCGCGTTGAAGTCGGTGGTCCGCTTCAGGACGGAGCAGACGAGCAGGAGGAGGAACGAGATCGCCTCGGGGGCCGAGACCAGGCGGAGGCGGCGGAGGGCGGTGGCGGTCTTGAGGTCCACGGGTCACCTTCGGGAGGGAGAGAGTCGCTGACGGCGCGGGCGGCGTGCGCTCCGCCTTGTGAACGGAAGCACAATCGTTCGCCCATTGTGGCAAACAATGCCCCAAGGGATGGACTCAGGGTCGGTCTCCACCCGTGGGCCCTGTTCTGTCCACCCGTGGCGGGGCTACTTTCGCAGCGTGGCGATGTTCCGACTTCAAAGCAGCAAGGTCCTCGCCGTCGACATGACCTCAGACGCCGTCAAGGCGAAGAACGGCTCGATGGTCGCGTACGACGGGGAGATGGCCTTCAAGAAGCTGAGCGGCGGCGGTGAGGGCATCCGGGGGATGGTGACCCGGCGGATCACCGGCGAGCAGATGACGGTGATGGAGGTGAGGGGGCAGGGGACCTGCTGGTTCGCGGACCGGGCCTCGGAGATCACCCTGGTGGGTCTCCGGGGCGACAAGCTGTACGTCGAGTCGAGCAACTTCCTGGCGGCCGACGCCGGGCTGCGCACCGGCACCAGTTTCACGGGCACCCGCGGCGCCTCCCAGGGCAACGGGCTGTTCACCACCACGATCGAGGGGCACGGGCAGGCGGCGATCATGTCCGACGGTCCCGCGGTGGTGCTGCGGGTCAGCGCGCAGTACCCGCTGACCGTGGACCCGGGGGCGTACGTGGCGCACCAGGGGAACCTGCGGCAGTCCTTCCAGTCGGGTGTGACCTTCCGCACGCTGCTCGGGGAGGGCGGCGGTGAGGCCTTCCAGATCCGCTTCGAGGGCGACGGTCTGGTGTACGTGCAGCCGAGCGAGCGGAACACGATCGCGGGGGATGTCTGAGATGGCCTTCCAGGAGATCAACTCCAAGATGGTCCAGGCGACCGTCGCACCCGGGCAGCGGCTGTTCAGTCAGCGCGGTGCCATGCTCGCCTACCGGGGCGAGGTGTCCTTCACCCCGAATCTCCGCGGCGGCCAGGGCGGGGTCATGTCGATGATCGGACGCCGGGTGGCCAACGAGGACACGCCGCTGATGACCGTCGAGGGCAGCGGCACCGTGTTCTTCGGGCACGGCGGCCACCACGTCCAGGTGATCAACCTCGCGGGCGACACCCTGTACGTCGAGGCGGACCGCCTCCTCGCCTTCGAGGGCACCCTGGAGCAGAGCACGGTGTTCCTCGGCTCGCAGGGCGGCGTCATGGGCATGGTGCGGGGCCAGGTGAGCGGGCAGGGGCTGTTCACCACGTCCCTCAAGGGCCACGGCTCGGTGGCGGTGATGGCCCACGGCGGTGTCTTCGAGGTGCCCATCACCCCGCAGCGCCCGGTGCGCGTCGACCCGCAGGCCTACGTCGCCCACCACGGCGACGTGCGCAACAAGCTGTCCACGGCCCTGGGCTGGCGGGACATGGTGGGACGCGGCTCCGGCGAGGCGTTCCAGCTGGAGCTGAGCGGCAGCGGCACGGTGTTCGTCCAGGCGTCGGAGGAGAAGCTGTGAGCACGGTCCACCACGACCCGGCGTCACTGCCGGCCGACGACAACGTCAACGCGTACACCTTCTGCGTGGAGCTCAAGGGGAGCCAGTGGTTCCTGCAGAAGGGGAAGATGATCGCCTACTACGGGACGATCGATTTCAACGGCATCGGGCACGGCCGGCTGGACCGTCTGGTGCGGACGTCGTTCCATTCGCCTCTGCACGCGAGCGACTGGGTCGTGGCGGAGGGCTCGGGCAAGATGCTCCTCGCCGACCGGGCCTTCGACGTGAATTCATACGATCTGGAAGACGGCAACCTGACCATTCGCTCGGGCAACCTGCTCGCTTTTCAGCCAAGCCTCGCGCTCAAGCAGTCGATCGTGCCGGGCTTCCTGACGCTGATCGGAACCGGAAAGTTCGTGGCCGCGTCGAACGGCCCGGTGGTGTTCGTCGAACCGCCGGTCCGGGTCGACCCGCAGGCCCTGGTCGGCTGGGCCGACTGCCCGTCCCCGTGCCACCACTACGACCACGGGTACATGACGGGCCTACTGGGCGGTCTACGTGCGATGACGGGGCTCGGCGGGGCCTCCGGGGAGGAGCACCAGTTCGAGTTCGTGGGGGCCGGCACGGTGCTGCTGCAGTCGAGCGAGGCGCTGATGGCGGAGCAGGCCGTGGGGGCTCCTCCGCAGCAGGCGGGGGTGCCCGGCGGCGGTGCCTCCGGAGCGCCGGGAGGCCGGTCAGGGGTACCGGGGCTTCCCGGACAGCTGGGGGACCTCCAGCGCCGCTTCGGGCTGTGAGCGGTAATCTGCGGAGTGTGACATCGAACGCGTGCGCACCGTCACCGTCACGGACAACCCCTCACTAGTTCGCCTTTCAACCTTTTAGGTAGACTTCATTCATGGAGACCGAGACGGCCACTCGCTGGCTGACCGATACGGAGCAGTGTGCTTGGCGCACCCACCTGGAGGTCAACAGGCTGTTGACGCACCAGCTCGAGAAGGACCTGCAGCCGTTCGGCCTGACAATGAACGACTACGAGATCCTGGTGAACCTCTCCGAGTCGGAGGGCGACCGCATGCGGATGAGCGATCTGGCCACCGCCACGATGCAGTCCAAGAGCCGCCTCTCCCACCAGATCACCCGCATGGAGAACGCGAACCTGGTCCGGCGGGAGAACTGCGAGTCCGACCGGCGCGGGCTCTTCGCCGTCCTCACCGAGCACGGCCTGGAGACGATGCGGAAGGTCGCGCCGCACCACGTGGCCTCCGTCCGCAGGCACTTCATCGACCTGCTGGCCCCGGAGGACCTGACCGAGCTGGACAAGGCCCTCAAGCCCATCGCGGAACACCTGCGCGGGCAGCGGGGACGTCCCTGATCTCGTTCCCGACGGCCGCGACGGCCTAGGCACCCGGCAGGCGGAGCTCGAACAGGGCGCCGCCTGCCGGCGCGTCGTGCACCGTGAGCGTGCCGCCGTGCCGTACGGCGACGTCGCGGGCGATGGCCAGCCCGAGGCCGGCGCCGCCGTCGTCACGGCTGCGGGCGGCGTCGAGCCGTACGAAGCGCTCGAAGATCCGCTCCCGGTCGGCCGCCGGCACGCCCTCGCCGTCATCGGCCACGGCGACCACCGCCGTGGTCCCGTCCCGCCGCACGGACACCTCCACCGCCGCGCGGGCGTGCCGCTGGGCGTTGTCCAGCAGATTGGCCAGTACCCGCCCCAGCTGCCCCCGCGATCCGGCCACCCGCACCGCGCCCTCGCCCCGCACGCTCACCCCGGTCCGGCCCTCGGCCGCCTCCCGCGCGAGCGCCGCGAGGTCGACCCGGGCCTCCGCGGGCCGCTCCCCCGCGTCCAGCCTGGCCAGCAGCAACAGGTCGGCGGCGAGGCGCTGGAGCCGTACGGTGTCCGCCACGGCGCCGTCCAGGTCCAGCAGTTCCGGATGGGCGGCGGCCACCTCCAGCTGGGTGCGCAGCGACGCGATCGGGCTACGCAGCTCGTGCGAGGCGTCCGCGACGAAGCCGCGCTGCCGCTCCACCGAGGACTCCAGCGCGGCCAGCGTCTCGTTGGTGGTCGAGGCGAGCCTGGCCACCTCGTCGTGGGTGTCCGGCACCGGGACGCGGCGGGCCAGGTCCTCGCTGGCGGTGATCGCGGCCATCTCGCGCCGGATGCCCTCCACCGGGCGCAGCGCGCGCCGGGTGACCAGCCAGGTCACCCACGCCACGACCGCGAGCAGCAGCGGGAAGCCGATCAGCATCACGGTCAGCGCGGTGTTCACGGCGCCGTGTTCGGCGGAGAGCGGGGCACCGGCGTAGACGGTGAGCGTGCCCCGGTCGTCGGTCTTCACCGGGACGGCCGCGAAACGGTAGTCCTCCGTGTCCCCGTCGATGGTCGCCGAGCCGTCGCTGACGGTGATCCGGCCGCCGATCTCCCCGGGGTCGAGAGACTCGCCCGAGTCGTCATCGTCGTCGGTGTCCTGGTCCTCCCCGCCCGGGGAGGCGGCGGGCCGCGGCTTCACCGTGCCGACGCCGGTGCCGCTGATCCTTTCCAGGTCCTCGCTCGCGGCGACCAGCACACCGTCGTCGTCGACGACCTGCACCGGCCGGTCGTCCACGTCCAGCGACAGGTCCGCGTACGGCGTCCCGACGGCCAGCTCCGTCGCCACCTCCCGCGCCGAGCGCTCCGCCTGGGTGCCCGCCTCGCCGAGCAGGTTGGAGCGCAGGGACAGCAGGACGGCGGTGCCGGCCGCGACGAGGGCGACGGCGACCACCAGGGTCGCGGCAAGCGTGGCGCGGGCCCGCACCGAGCCGAAGAGGCGGCTCACCGCCCGGTCTCCAGCCGGTAGCCGGCGCCGCGCACGGTCCGGATGAGCCCGGCGCGCAGCTTGCGCCGCAGCGCGCTGACGTACACCTCGACGATGTTCGGGTCGCCGTCGTAGGCGAAGTCCCAGACGTGCTCCAGGATCTCCGCCTTGGACACCACCTCCCCGGCCCGCATCACGAACTGCTCCAGGACGGCGAACTCCTTGGCGGTGAGGGTGGCCTCGTCCTCGCCGAGGAAGACCCGGCGGGCGGCGGTGTCGACCCTGAGGTCGCCGTGGACGTGCACGGGAGAGGCGCCGGCGCCCTGTCCCCGGCGCCGCAGCAGGGCCTTCACGCGGGCGACCAGGACGACGTACGAGAAGGGCTTGGTGAGGTAGTCGTCCGCACCGGTGTCCAGTCCCTCGGCCTCGTCGTACTCGCCGTCCTTGGCGGTGAGCATCAGGATCGGCACGTCGTGCCCGGCGGCGCGCAGGGCGGCGCAGACCCGGTAGCCGTTGAGGCCGGGCAGCATGATGTCGAGGATGACGAGGTCGTACACGCCCTCGCCCGCCCTGTGCAGTCCCTCCAGGCCGTCGTGGACGACGTCCACGGCGTATCCCTCCGCGGTGAGGCCCTTGGCGAGCGACACGGCGAGGCGCTTCTCGTCCTCCACGATCAACAGGCGCATGCGTAAAGAGTGGCAAAGGCGAGCTGAAGATCCCTTCAGGCGGCTTCAGCCTGGCCTCAGCGTCGGTCCGCGACAGTGAAGTCACCGAAAACCGCTGGACTGTGGACGACTCGGAGGAAACCTGATGAAGCGCAACATCGTGATCGCCGTCGTCACCGCCGCCGCACTGGTCGGGGGCGGTACGGCGACGGCCCTGGCGACGACGGGGGACGACGACCGGGGCACGGCGCCCCGCGCGGACGTGAGCGTGTCGGACGACGGCGGCGTACGGGACGAGGCCGACGACCGGGACGACGCCCCCGACGGCGACTCCGGAGCCGCCTCCGCGAAGGTGACGGCGGCCGACGCCGTCG
The DNA here is from genome assembly GCF_002939385.1 of Streptomyces sp. MH60. Classification (GTDB taxonomy): domain Bacteria; phylum Actinomycetota; class Actinomycetes; order Streptomycetales; family Streptomycetaceae; genus Streptomyces. The sequence goes on from NZ_MULI01000009.1 coordinate 36,496, forward strand.
CCTCCGCCCTCGCGGACACCCCGGGCACCGCCGTCTCCGCCGAACTGGACGACGAGGACGACGACGGGGACGACTCCGGGGACGACGGCGACGACCGCCGGGAGCGCGCGGCCTGGGAGGTCGACGTCCTCTCCGGCGACGGCACCTGGCACAGCGTCCGGGTCGACCCGGCCACCGGCAAGGTGCTGGGCTCGGAGCGGGACGACGACGAGGACGACACCGCCGAGGTGCGCACGGCCCTCAAGGGGACCTCCGTCGACGCCGCCGAGGCGGCGAAGGCGGCGGCGGGCCACGGCACCGTCACCTCCGTCGAGCTGGACGAGGACGGCTACCACGGCGACGGCAAGCCCGCCTGGGAGGTCGAGACGCACACCTCCGGCAAGGGCGGGCAGGACTGGCGGGTCGACCCGAAGACCGGCAAGGTCACGGCCGACCGCTCGCACGACTCGGACGACGCCGACGACTCGCACGACTCCCACGACTCGGACGACGCGCACGACTCCGACGACGACTGATCGGCCCCGCCCACCGGGCGGAACCACCGCGGCGGTGCCCCGGCACCAGGGCCGCCGCCGCGGCGACCGCGCCGGACACCGCGAAGCACACCGGCAGCGGCAGCCGTTCCACCAGCAGACCCACCGCGGCGGCGCCGACCGACATCCCGGCGTTCACGGCGGTGTTGCACCAGGCGCCCGCCCGGACCCGGAACCCGGGTGCCGCGCTCTCGTCGGCGATCAGGTACGCCGTGGTCAGCGCCGGGGCCACGAACAGCCCCGCGCACATGACGGCCGGGACCAGCGTGCCGAGTCCGGGCGCGAGGCCCGCGGCGGCGAGGCAGAGGCCGACACCGGCCGCGAAGAACGGGAGCCGCGCCCGGGTGGGCGAACCCCAGGCGACGGCGCCGTTGACGAGACCGCCGACCGCGCTGCCCACCGACAGCGCCGCGAGCACCCAGGCGACCGCGCCGTCCCCGAGGCCGTGCTCCCCCGCGAAGGCCACGACGAGAAGGTCGACGGCGCTCACCGAGACACCGACGGCCGCCGCGACGACGACGGGCTGCACCAGGGCCCGGACCTGTCCGGTGGCGTCGGCCCCGGGTGCGGGGCCGGTGTTCTCCTCCCGCCCCGCCGGACGCGGCACGGCGGTCGCCGGTGAGGTGACGAAGGCGAGGGTGCCGACCGCCACCAGCACCGCGCTGAGCAGGACGCCGACCACCGGTGGGGCGACGGCGACGATGCCGCCGACCAGGAGCGGGCCGGAGACGAAGAGCAGTTCCTCGGCGACGCCGTCCAGGCTGTAGGCGCGCTGCACCAGGGCCCGGTCGGACAGCAGTTGGGCCCATACCGCGCGCATCGTGGGACCGAGCGGGGGCGTGCAGGCGCCCGCGAACGCGGCGGTCACCGCGAGGACGGCCTCGGAGGTGCCCGGACGCCGGCAGACCGCCGCCAGCACACAGAGCAGGACGGCGTAGAGCAGGGCCATGGGCAGCAGGGCCCGGCGCGGACCGTGCCGGTCGACGAGGGAGGCACGGTAGGGGGACAGGAAGACGCTCGTGGCACCGAAGAGCGCCATGACCAGCCCGGCCACGGCGTACGACCCGGTGGACCGGGTCAGGGAGAGCATCAGGGCCAGGGAGACCGTGCCGTACGACAGCCGCCCGACGAGGGCGGCCGCGAAGGTGCGGCGGGCATGGGGGACGCGGAGTACGGCGGCGTACGAGGGCCGCGAAAGGGGCGTGGACACGCGAAGGGTTCCTCAGCAGGAAGGTGACCGGGGGACGCCGATGCGCGCGACGGCCGGATGCGGCGGTCGCGTGCGGGGCGGGCCCTATGCCAAGAGGAGGAACACGCGGGGGATTCTAGCCCGTCCGGCGTTTGAGGACGGGGCCGTTCGGGCCGAAAAAAGGGGGGGTTGGGGGCGCAGCCCCCAGGGACGGGAAGGGAAGGGGCGGCGGGGGCGAAAGAGGCTGCACGCCGGAAAGCCGCCCCCCGCGCCCACTCAGCCCTCCGTCAGCCCCGCCACCAACTCGTCCGCCGCCCGGTACGGGTCCAGCTCCCCGGCGACGATGCGCTCCGCCAGGGCGCCCAGCCGCCGGTCGCCGTGCAGGTCGCCGATGCGTTCGCGCAGGGTCGTGACGGCGATCGTCTCGACCTCGCGGGCGGCGCGGACGCGACGGCGTTCGCCGAGGACGTCCCGCTCCTCCATCCACGCGCGGTGCTTCTCCAACGCCTCGACGACCTCGTCGACGCCCTCGCCGCGGGCGGCGACCGTCTTGACGATGGGCGGGCGCCAGTCTCCGGCGGCGCGTGCCTCGCCGAGACCCAGCATGTGGTTCAGCTCGCGGGCGGTCGCGTCGGCGCCGTCGCGGTCGGCCTTGTTGACGACGTAGACGTCGCCGATCTCCAGGATTCCGGCCTTGGCCGCCTGGATGCCGTCGCCCATGCCGGGGGCGAGCAGGACGACGGAGGTGTCGGCCTGGGAGGCGATCTCGACCTCCGACTGGCCGACGCCCACCGTCTCGACCAGGATCACGTCGCAGCCGGCCGCGTCCAGCACGCGGATGGCCTGCGGCGCGGCCCAGGCGAGGCCGCCGAGGTGACCGCGGGTCGCCATCGAGCGGATGTAGACGCCCGGGTCGGAGGCGTGCTCCGACATCCGCACCCGGTCGCCGAGCAGGGCACCGCCGGAGAAGGGGGAGGACGGGTCGACGGCGAGCACGGCGACCCGCTTGCCCTGCTTGCGGTACGCCGTCACCAGCGCCGAGGTGGACGTCGACTTGCCGACGCCCGGGGAGCCGGTCAGACCGACCACGTAGGCGTTGCCCGTGAGCGGCGCGAGCGCCTCCATGACCTCCCTGAGCTGCGGGGACGCCCCCTCCACCAGGGAGATCAGCCGGGCCACGGCCCGCGGCCGGCCTTCTCGGGCCTGGGCCACCAGTGAGGAGACGTCCTGCATCACAGCTCCGTTCAGCTCCGTTCGGAAGGTCGTGGCCGCGGGGTCAGGCCCCGGGCACCCGCACGATCAGCGCGTCGCCCTGACCGCCGCCGCCGCACAGCGCCGCCGCGCCGATCCCGCCGCCGCGCCGCTTCAGTTCCAGGGCGAGGTGCAGCACCAGCCGGGCGCCGGACATGCCGATCGGGTGCCCCAGGGCGATGGCACCACCGTTGACGTTCACCTTTTCGGTGGACACGCCGAGGTCCTTCATTGACTGGACGGCGACGGCCGCGAAGGCCTCGTTGATCTCGATGAGGTCCAGGTCGCCGACCTCCAGGCCCTCCTTCTTCAGGGCGTGCCGGATGGCGTTCGACGGCTGCGACTGCAAAGAGTTGTCCGGGCCCGCGACATTGCCGTGGGCGCCGATCTCCGCGATCCACTCCAGGCCCAGCTCCTCGGCCTTGGCCCTGCTCATCACGACCACGGCCGCCGCGCCGTCGGAGATCTGCGAGGAGGAGCCGGCGGTGATGGTGCCGTCCTTGGCGAAGGCCGGACGGAGCCTGCCGAGCGACTCGGCGGTGGTGTCGCCGCGGATGCCCTCGTCCCTGCCGAACAGCACCGGGTCGCCCTTGCGCTGCGGGATCTCGACCGGGGTGATCTCGGCGTCGAAGACGCCGTTCTTCTGGGCGGCGGCGGCGCGCTGGTGGGACAGGGCGGCGATCTCGTCCTGGGCGGCGCGCTCGATGCCGAGCCGGGTGTTGTGCTTCTCCGTGGACTCGCCCATGGCGATGTTCTCGAAGGAGTCGGTCAGACCGTCGTGGGCCATGGCGTCGATCATCTGGACCGCGCCGTACTTGTAGCCCTCGCGGGACTTGGGCAGCAGGTGCGGGGCGTTGGTCATGGACTCCTGGCCGCCGGCGACGATCACGTCGAATTCACCCGCGCGAATGAGCTGGTCGGCGAGTGCGATGGCGTCGAGGCCGGAGAGGCAGACCTTGTTGACCGTGAGCGCCGGGACGCTCATGGGGATGCCGGCCTTGACGGCGGCCTGGCGGGCGGGGATCTGCCCGGCGCCGGCCTGGAGCACCTGCCCCATGATCACGTACTGGACCTGGTCGCCGCCGATCCCCGCGCGGTCGAGGGCGGCCTTGATCGCGAATCCGCCGAGGTCGGCCCCGGAGAAGGACTTCAGGGAGCCGAGCAGCCGCCCCATCGGGGTGCGGGCACCCGCGACGATGACGGAAGTCGTGCCGTTCGATGCAGAAGACATGGGCTGCGATCCCCTTTTCCGGCCCGCACAGGCCGAGGAGTGAACGAGGGTTTACTCGAATGTACTGAGCGGTATCCCGCCCGTCACCGGGCTGTCGGTGTGATCGCGCGCACGTTGCGTAACCACCTCCGGAGCGCTGCACTGAAATCATGCTGACGCGAATCGACCACATCGGAATCGCCTGCCACGACCTCGACGCGACCGTCGAGTTCTACCGTGCCACCTACGGCTTCGAGGTGTTCCACACCGAGGTCAACGACGAACAGGGGGTGCGCGAGGCCATGCTCAAGATCAACGATACGTCGGACGGGGGCGCCTCGTACCTCCAGCTCCTGGAGCCCACCCGCGAGGACTCCGCGGTCGGCAAGTGGCTCGCCAAGAACGGCGAGGGCGTCCACCACATCGCCTTCGGTACGGCGGACGTGGACGCGGACGCCGCGGACATCCGGGGCAAGGGCGTACGCGTGCTGTACGACGAGCCCCGGCGCGGAAGCATGGGGTCGCGGATCACCTTCCTGCACCCCAAGGACTGCCATGGCGTTCTGACAGAACTGGTCACATCGGCGGCCGTTGAGTCACCTGAGCACTGACCCTCGTACATAGGGGCCGGTAGGGTTGGGTGCGGTCGCCGCTCAGTCCAGGGTGACCCGGTCCTGTCATCGTGCGACGACGGGACCGCCGGGGTCGTGTTTCGGGGGGTCGGCGACGGGGCAGCAGCACATGCTCCGCCGTTGATCTGACACCATTCCCCGGGGGCCCCGTCCGGCGGACGGACGGAGCCCGTTCGGGAAGATTTGCGACCAGGGGACGGATGGGACCGCGCAGTGCGGGGCTACGAGAGCCAGGAGCGAGAGCCGGCGGCTGACGTCGACCACCTCTCTCGGTTCGAGGCCGAGATGAAGCGGCTGAAGACCGAGCGGGAAAAGGCGATCCAGCACGCCGAGGACCTCGGCTACCAGGTCGAGGTGCTGCGCGCCAAGCTGCACGAGGCGCGGCGCACCATCATGTCCCGGCCCGCCTTCGACGGCGGCGACATCGGGTACCAGGCCGAGCAGTTGCTGCGCAACGCGCAGACGCAGGCCGACCAGCTGCGCGCCGACGCGGAGCGGGAGCTGAGCCAGGCGCGGGCGCAGACCCAGCGGATCCTCCAGGAGCACGCCGAGCAGGCCGCCCGGCTCCAGGCGGAGCTGCACCAGGAGGCGGTGACCCGCCGCCAGCAGCTGGACCAGGAGCTGGCCGAGCGCCGGCAGACCGTCGAGTCGCACGTCAACGAGAACGTGGCCTGGGCCGAGCAGCTGCGCGCCCGTACCGAGCAGCAGGCCCGGCGCCTGCTCGACGAGTCCCGTGCCGAGGCCGAGCAGGCGATGGCCGCGGCCCGCGCGGAGGCGGAGCGGCTGACCGCCGAGGCCCGTCAGCGGCTGCGCAGCGACGCGGAGAGCGCGCGTGCCGAGGCCGAGCAGATCCTGCGCCGGGCCCGTACCGACGCCGAGCGGCTGCTGAACGCCGCCTCCACGCAGGCGCAGGAGGCCACCGAGCACGCCGAGCAGCTGCGCAGCTCCACCGCCAGCGAGTCGGAGTCCACCCGCCGCGAGGTCCAGGAGCTGAGCCGGGCCGCCGAGCAGCGCATGTCGCAGGCCGAGGAGGCGCTGCGCAAGGCGCAGGCCGAGGCCGAGAAGGTGGTCGCCGAGGCCGAGGAGGCCGCGGCCAAGGCGCTGTCGAGCGCCGAGGCCACCAACGAGCAGCGCACCCGTACCGCCAAGGAGCAGGTCGCCCGGCTGGTCGGCGAGGCCACCAAGGACGCGGAGAGCACCAGGTCCGAGGCCGAGCAGGTGGTCGCGGACGCCCGTGCCGAGGCCGAGCGGATCGTCGCCGAGGCGGCCGAGAAGGCCCGCACGATCACCGCCGAGGAGTCGGCCACCCAGCTGTCCAAGGCGGCCAAGACCGCCGAGGACGTGCTGAACAAGGCGTCCGAGGACGCCAAGCGCACCACGAAGGCCGCCACCGAGGAGGCCGAGCGGATCCGCACCGAGGCCGAGGCCGAGGCGGACCGGCTGCGCGCCGAGGCGCACGACATCGCCGAGCAGCTCAAGGGTGCGGCGAAGGACGACACCAAGGAGTACCGCGCCAAGACCGTCGAGCTGCAGGAGGAGGCGCGCCGGCTGCGCGGCGAGGCCGAGCAGCTGCGGGCGGACGCGGTCGCCGAGGGCGAGAAGATCCGCGCCGAGGCCCGCAAGGAGGCCGTGGCGCAGATCGAGGAGGCGGCGAAGACCGCCGAGGAGCTGCTCGCCAAGGCCAAGGCGGACGCGGACGAGCTGCGGCAGTCCGCGACGGCGGACAGCGAGAAGGTCCGCACCGAGGCCATCGAGCGGGCGACGACCCTGCGCCGGCAGGCCGAGGAGACCCTGGAGCGCACCCGCGCGGAGGCCGAGCGGCACCGCGCGGAGGCCGCCGAGCGGGTGGCGGAGCTCCAAGCGGAGGCCGAGCGGGCCGCCCGCGAGCTGCGCGAGGAGACCGAGCGCGCCGTCGAGGCCCGGCAGGCGGAGGCCGCCGAGGAGCTGACGCGGCTGCACACCGAGGCCGAGGAGCGCCGCACCGCCGCCGAGGAGGCGCTGAGCGAGGCCCGCGAGGAGGGCGAGCGGATCCGCCGCGAGGCCGCCGAGGAGAGCGAGCGGCTGCGCACCGAGGCCGCGGAGCGCATCCGTACGCTCCAGCAGCAGGCCGAGACGGAGGCCGAGCGGCTGCGCACCGAGGCCGCCGCGGACGCGTCCGCCTCCCGCGCGGAGGGCGAGGCCGTCGCCGTACGGCTGCGCACCGAGGCCGCGAGCGAGGCGGAGCGGCTGAAGTCGGAGGCGCAGGAGAGCGCCGACCGGGTGCGGGCGGAGGCGCAGACCGCCGCCGAGCGCATCGCGGCCGAGGCGTCGGAGGCGCTGGCCGCCGCCCAGGAGGAGGCCGCCCGGCGCCGCCGCGAGGCGGAGGAACTGCTCGGGTCCGCCCGGCAGGAGGCCGACCAGGAGCGCGAGCGGGCCCGCGAGCAGAGCGAGGAGCTGCTGGCCTCGGCGCGCAACCGCGTGGAGGAGGCCCAGGCCGAGGCGGTCCGGCTGGTCGAGGAGGCCGACCGGCGCGCCACCGAGATGGTGTCGGCCGCCGAGCAGCACGCGACGCAGGTGCGCGAGTCGGTCGCCGGGCTGCACGAGCAGGCCCAGGAGGAGATCACCGGGCTGCGCAGCGCCGCCGAGCACGCCGCCGAGCGCACCCGGCACGAGGCCCAGGAGGAGGCGGACCGGGTCCGCGCCGACGCCTACGCCGAGCGCGAGCGGGCCAGCGAGGACGCCGGACGGCTCAGGCGCGAGGCGCAGGAGGAGACCGAGGCCGCCAAGACGCTGGCCGAGCGGACCGTGTCCGAGGCCATCACGGAGGCCGACCGGATCCGCGCGGACGTCTCCGAGCACGCCCAGCGGGTGCGCACCGAGGCCTCCGACGCCATCGCCGAGGCCGAGCAGTCCGCGTCCCGCACCCGGGCGGACGCCCGCGAGGACGCCAACCGCATCCGGTCCGACGCGGCGACGCAGGCGGACACCCTGATCACCGAGGCGCGTTCCGAGGCGGAGCGGCTCACCACCGAGACGGCGGCCGAGACCGACCGGATCCGGACCCAGACGCTCGCGGAGGCGGAGCGCGTCACCGTCGAGGCGGCGAGCGAGGCCGAGCGGGTCAGGACCGAGGCGGCCACCGAGGCGGAGCGGCTGCGCACCGAGACGATCGCCGAGGCCGAGCGGGTACGGGGCGAGGCGAGCGCCCGGGCCGAGCAGCTGGTCTCGGACGCCACCGGGGAGGCGGAGCGGCTGCGGGCCGAGGCCGCCGACACCGTCGGCTCCGCGCAGCAGCACGCCGAGCGGATCCGCACCGAGGCGGACCGGGTCCGCCGCGAGGCGGCCGCGGAGGCCGAGCGGGTCACCACGGCGGCCCGCGAGGAGGCCGAGCGGACCCTCGACGAGGCCCGCAAGGACGCCAACAAGCGGCGCTCGGAGGCCGCCGAGCAGGTCGACACGCTCATCACGGAGACCACCGCCGAGGCCGACAAGCTGCTCACCGAGGCGCAGCAGCAGGCGCAGAAGACCACCGCGGACGCCGAGTCGCAGGCCGACACGATGGTCGGCGCGGCCCGCACGGAGGCCGACCGGATCGTCCAGGAGGCGACCGTCGAGGGCAACACCCGGGTGGAGAAGGCCCGTACGGACGCGGACGAGCTGCTGGTCGGCGCCCGTCGGGACGCGACCGCCATCAGGGAGCGCGCGGAGGAGCTGCGCGAGCGCCTCACCTCCGAGATCGAGGAGCTGCACGAGCGGGCCCGCCGCGAGGCCGCCGAGACGATGAAGTCGGCCGGCGACCGCTGCGACGCGCTCATCAAGGCCGCCGAGGAGCAGCTGGCCAAGGCGGAGGCGAAGGCCAAGGAGCTGGTGTCGGAGGCCAACTCCGAGGCGGGCAAGGTGCGCATCGCGGCCGTCAAGAAGGCCGAGGGGCTGCTCAAGGAGGCCGAGCAGAAGAAGGCCACCCTGGTCCGCGAGGCCGAGGAGCTGAAGGCCGAGGCGGTCCGCGAGGCCCGGCGCACGGTCGACGAGGGCAAACGCGAGCTGGAGGTGCTGGTCCGGCGCCGCGAGGACATCAACGCGGAGATCTCCCGGGTGCAGGACGTGCTGGAGGCACTGGAGTCGTTCGAGGCGCCCGGGGGCGCGAAGGACAACGGGGTGAAGGCCGGTGCGACGGTGGGCGCCCCACGTTCGGGTGGCAAGTCGTCAGACGGCTAGCATTCGGGGTGGTTTGGGTGTCTGCTGGAGATCTTTGGCCGAGTCCCGACGGGACCCCTGCCCGAGGCTTTGGCAAGCCATCCGAGGGTCAGCCACTCAAAAGAGGTGTCATTCTCCGTATCAAACGTGCATCCGCTCGATGACACACCGCATTGGCGCCTAGGATTCCCTCTATCACCTCACCCGGTCTCTTTCGACAGGAACCCCATGAGCGACACTTCCCCCTACGGCTTCGAGCTTGTGCGGCGTGGGTACGACCGCGCTCAGGTGGACGAACGTATCTCCAAGCTCGTCTCCGACCGTGACAGCGCTCTCGCCCGCATCACCGCTCTGGAAAAGCGCATCGAGGAGCTCCACCTCGAGACTCAGAACGCCCAGGCCCAGGTCAACGACGCCGAGCCGTCGTACGCCGGTCTCGGTGCCCGGGTCGAGAAGATCCTGCGGCTCGCCGAGGAAGAGGCGAAGGACCTGCGCGAGGAGGCCCGGCGCGCGGCCGAGCAGCACCGCGAGCTGGCCGAGTCGGCCGCCCAGCAGGTGCGCAACGACGCGGAGTCGTACGCCGCCGAGCGCAAGGCCAAGGCCGAGGACGAGGGCGTCCGGATCGTCGAGAAGGCCAAGAGCGACGCCTCCCAGCTGCGCTCCGAGGCGCAGAAGGACGCGCAGTCCAAGCGCGACGAGGCCGACGCCCTCTTCGAGGAGACCCGCGCCAAGGCCGCGCAGGCCGCCGCCGACTTCGAGACGAACCTCGCCAAGCGCCGCGAGCAGTCCGAGCGGGACCTGGCCTCCCGTCAGGCCAAGGCCGAGAAGCGGCTCGCGGAGATCGAGCACCGCGCGGAGCAGCTGCGCCTGGAGGCGGAGAAGCTGCGCACGGACGCCGAGCGCCGGGCCCGGCAGACCGTGGAGACGGCGCAGCGCCAGTCCGAGGACATCGTGGCCGACGCCAACGCCAAGGCCGACCGGATCCGTTCGGAGTCGGAGCGCGAGCTGGCCGCCCTGACCAACCGCCGCGACTCCATCAACGCGCAGCTGACCAATGTGCGCGAGATGCTGGCGTCCCTCACGGGTGCCGCGGTGGCCGCCGCTCCGTCGGTCGAGGACGAGTCGGTCTCCCGCGGGGTGCCGGCCCAGCAGTCCCGCTGAGGCGGCTCGGCCCGCACGGGGGCGCGCACCTGCTGAATACGTACGAACAGGACGAGGCCTTCTGCCACTGGGGTGGCAGTGGGCCTCGTCCCGTTCTAGCGTGGGCGCCATGATCGAGCTTGAGGGGCTGACCAAGCGGTACGGCGAGAAGGTGGCGGTCAACAATCTCTCATTCACCGTCAGACCCGGCATCATCACGGGCTTCCTCGGCCCCAACGGTGCGGGCAAGTCGACGACCATGCGGATGGTGCTGGGCCTGGACCGGCCGACCGCCGGGGACGTGCGGATCGACGGCAAGCACTACGAGCAGCTGAAGGACCCGCTGACGTACATCGGCGCGCTCCTCGAGGCCAAGGCCTGGCACGGTGGGCGCAGCGCCTACAACCACCTGCTGTGCCTCGCGCAGAGCAACGGCATCCCGGCGAGCCGGGTGCGCGAGGTCCTGGACACGGTCGGGCTCTCGGCGGTCGCCAAGAAGAAGACCAAGGGCTTCTCCCTCGGCATGGGGCAGCGGCTCGGCATCGCCGGCGCGCTGCTCGGCGACCCGCGGATCCTGATGTTCGACGAGCCGGTCAACGGTCTGGACCCCGAGGGCATCCACTGGATCCGCAATCTGATGAAGACCCTGGCCTCCCAGGGCCGTACGGTCTTCGTCTCCTCGCACCTGATGAGCGAGATGGCGCTGACCGCCGACCATCTGGTGGTCATCGGGCAGGGCAGGCTGCTGGCGGACACCTCGATGGCCGAGTTCATCGCGGAGAACTCGCGCAGCTACGTCCGGATCCGCACCCCGCAGCGCGAGCAGCTGCTCGACGCGCTGCACGGTGCCGGGGTCGCGGTCGTCGAGGCGGGCGACGGGGCCCTGGAAGTGGACGGCGACAAGTCGGAGGCGGTCGGCGAGCTGGCGGCGCGACAGCAGATCGTGCTGCACGAGCTGAGCCCGCAGCGCGCCTCCCTGGAGGAGGCGTTCATGCAGCTGACCGCGGAGTCCGTGGAGTACCACGCGCACGACGGGCAGCCGCCCGGCGCGGTTCCGCAGCAGCAACAGCCATCGGGGCAGCCTCCGCAGCAGCCGTGGGGCAGCGACTGGAAGAGGGGTTGAGCATGGCGGCGACACAGGTCGTCCGGTCCGAGTGGACCAAGATCCGGTCGGTCGCGTCCACGGTGTGGACGCTGGGCCTCGCCGTGGTCGTCACCATCGCCCTCGGCATGCTGATCTCGGCCCTGTCGAAGAACGAGTTCGGCGACATGAGCCGGCGGGACCAGCTCTCCTTCGACCCGACCTTCATCAGCTTCGCCGGCACCAGCCTCGGCCAGCTGGCGATGATCGTGTTCGGGGTGCTGGTCGTGGGCAACGAGTACAGCTCCGGGATGATCCGCACCTCGCTGGCCGCCGTGCCGCGGCGCGGCACCTTCCTGTTCAGCAAGATCGCGGTGGCCACCGCCCTCGCACTCGTGGTGGCCATGGTCACCAGTTTCGCCACGTTCTTCCTGGGCCAGGCGATGCTCGGCGACCTCAAGGCGTCGATCGGCGACCCGGGCGTGCTGCGCGCGGTGTTCGGCGGCGGCCTCTACATGACCCTCATCGCGATGTTCTCGATGGGCGTCGCGGCGATGCTGCGCTCACCGATGCTGTCGCTGGGCATCCTGATGCCGTTCTTCTTCCTCATCTCCAACATCCTGGGCAACGTCCCCGCGACGGAGAAGGTCGGCCGGTTCCTGCCGGACCAGGCCGGCAGCAAGATCATGCAGGTGGTCACGCCGATCGACGACGACGTCCCGTACGGACCGTGGGGCGGCCTCGGGATCATGGCACTGTGGGTGATCGCGGCGCTCGTGGGCGGGTACGCGGTGCTGAAGCGGAGGGACGCCTGACCCCCTCCGTCCGGTCTTCGTACGGCGTCGTTTTTTGCCCGCGCTTGAACGGAACCGTCAGCGCCTGGATATCCTCCTAACCCTTACGGGGGCGTGTGCCCTGCTGTCCCTGAACCTTCCGATGGGTGCGGAGCATGATCGAGGCTGTCGGCCTGACCAAGCGATACGGCGACAAGACCGCCGTGTACAACCTCTCCTTCCAGGTGCGGCCCGGTGCCGTCACCGGCTTCCTGGGGCCGAACGGCTCCGGCAAGTCGACGACGATGCGGATGATCCTCGGCCTGGACAACCCCACCGCGGGGCACGTGACGATCGGCGGCCACCCGTACCGCAGGCTGCCGAACGCCGCGCGGCACGTCGGCGCGCTGCTCGACGCCAAGGCGGTGCACGGCGGCCGGGCCGCCCGCAACCATCTGCTGAGCCTCGCCCAGCTGTCCGGGATCCCGGCCCGCCGGGTGGACGAGGTGCTCGGCGTGGTGGGCCTCCAGGACGTGGCCAGGCGGCGCTCCAAGGGCTTCTCGCTCGGCATGGGCCAGCGGCTCGGCATCGCCGCCGCGCTCCTCGGCGACCCCCAGGTGCTGCTCTTCGACGAGCCGGTCAACGGCCTCGACCCGGAGGGCATCCACTGGGTGCGCAACCTGATGAAGGCGCTCGCGGCGGAGGGCCGCACCGTCTTCGTCTCCTCGCACCTGATGAGCGAGATGGCGCTGACCGCCGACCACCTGATCGTCATCGGACGCGGCCAGCTGCTCGCCGACATGAGCGTGACGGACTTCATCTCGGCCAACTCCGCCGACTTCGCCCGCGTGCGGACGCCGGACACCGATCCGCAGCTGCGCGAGAAGCTGACCTCGGCGCTGACCGAGGCGGGCGGGCACGTGATGCCCGAGCAGGACGGCGCGCTGCGCGTGACCGGGCTCGCCCTCCCCCGGATCAGCGACATCGCGCACGACACCGGCGTACGGCTGTGGGAGCTGTCGCCGCACCGGGCCTCGCTGGAGGAGGCGTACATGCGGATGACGCAGGGCGCCGTGGACTACCGGTCGACCGCCGACCAGAAGGCCGGGCTCCAGCAGCCCCTGCCGCCCGGCGCGCAGCCGCGGATGCCGGTACCGGGACAGGGCCAGCCCGGGTGGTACGCCCCGCCGCCGCCCCAGCAGGGCGGTCAGCCCTTCGCCGCGTCGCAGGGCGCGCCGGGTCAGGCCGCCGCGGGCCCGTACGGCGCACCGGCGGCGCCCGGGACGGTGCCGGGCGGTCCGCCGGCCAACCCGTACGCGGCGCGGCAGGCGCCCCAGGCCCCGCCGGTGCCCCAGGCGCCCGCCGCGGCACCGGCGCCGCCCGCGGCCGCGCCCGTCACCGACCCGACCAAGCCCGAGGACGCCCGATGAGCACGCCCCAGCCCCCGACGCAGCAGGCCGCGCCCGACTGGCACGCGGCGCCCGGTTCGCCGTACCCGACCTACACGTCGCCGATCCCGGTGGTGCGCACGACCCTCGTGCACGCGCTGGCCTCGGAGTGGACGAAGATCAAGTCGGTGCGCTCGACGATGTGGACGCTGGGCGTGTTCGTCCTGCTGGTCCTCGGCATCGGGCTGCTGACCGGCGCGGTGGTGGCCGGCTCGGACTCCGACCTGGCCGGCGAGAGCGCGCTGAGCCTCGGCTTCTTCGGGCTGCTGCTCGGCAGCATGTGCGTGATCACGCTCGGCGTGCTGACCACCGCCTCGGAGTACGGCACGGGCATGATCCGCACGACGATGACCGCCTGCCCCAGCCGCGGCCGGGTGCTGGCGGCCAAGGGCATCGTGTTCTTCCTGGTGGCGTTCGTGGTGACGCTGGTCTCCGCGACGCTGGTCGGGCTGGCCCACGTGTCCATGCTGGAGGGCAACGGCGCGCAGAACCCGACCGGCGCGGAGTGGCTGAAGGGCACCGTCGGGGTCTCGCTCTACATCGCGCTGCTCGGGCTGCTCTCGCTGGCCATGGGCTCGATCATCCGGCACTCGGCGGGCGCCATCACCATCATGATCGGCATCCTGCTCGCGCCGCTGGTGATCGCGCTGTTCATGTTCTCGGAGTCGCTCAAGGACGTGCAGCAGGCGCTGTTCGAGTACTCGATCCCGAACCAGATGAGCATCTTCTACGCCAACTCGCTCTCCGAGTCCGGGCCCTCGGGCTGGGACCCGCTGTGGATCGTGCTCGGCGTGACCGCGGCCGCGCTCGCCGCCGCCTTCACCCTGCTGGAGAAGCGGGACGTGTAGAGGGCGGTCAGAACCTCGGCGCGTTACGGGACCGCTGCACCCGCGTGGTGCGGCGGTCCTTCGCGTTCCAGCACGCCTTGTGCCAGTGCCGGCGGTCGTCGACGCCCGAGTGGGCGGGCCAGGACACCACGTGCGGGACGCCGTCGGGAATGAGCTGGTCGCACCCCGGGCAGCGGTACGACTTGCCCTGCGCGCTCGCGCCCGCCACGTGCCGTACGCTCCACTCCTCGCCCTGCCAGCTCTCCGAGGACTGCCAGCCGCCGTAACGGCCGGAACCGTCCTCCTCGGCGCTCCGGCCGGACGGACCGGCTCCCTTGGGTCGGTTGCGACGCGGGGACACGGGACACCTCACGGAGCTATACAGGAAGCAGGGCGGCATCCAGCCTACGCGGCACGGACACGGGTACGCGTACGGCGCGGAACACCGCAAGTCCCCCGCGCGGGGTTCCCGTCCGGGCCCGTGCGCCGCCCCACAACGGCCGATTCTGCAGACAATCCGCAAATCCCTCCGTCCGGCCGTGTCCTCGGCACGTGTCAGGCGGTTATGCCGGGCAGGGGGAGCTCCACGTCGGGGCCGAGGAAGCAGGAAAAGGCAATGCGCGTAGGAAGTTTCGTGTTGGGGGCCCAGTTCCCGGGCCAGGGCCAGGGGGAAGCGCTGCACCGCGCGGTCCGCTCGGCCGAGGTCGCCGAGGAGGCCGGGCTCGACACCGCCTGGCTGGCCGAACACCACTTCGTGCCGTACGGCACGTGTCCGTCGGCGGTGACCCTGGCCGCCCTGCTGCTGGGCCGCACCCGGCGCCTGCGGGTCGGCACCGCGGTCAGTGTGCTGCCCACCGTCCACCCCGTGGCGCTCGCCGAGCAGGCCGCGCTGCTGCACGTCACGAGCGGCGGCCGTTTCTCGCTGGGCGTGGGGCGCGGCGGTCCGTGGGTGGACCTGGAGGTGTTCGGCGCGGGTCTGGAGGCGTACGAGAAGGGTTTTCCGGAGTCGCTCGACCTGCTGCTGCGCTGGCTGCGCGAACCGGCCGTCGGCGCCTCGGGGGACCGCTACCGCTTCCGCGAGGTGCCGGTCGTGCCGCGGCCCTCGGAGTCCCTCTCCGAGGAGCCGGGCCCGGAGGTCGTCGTCGCCTGCACCTCGCCGTCGAGTGTGCGCCTGGCGGCCGAGCGGGGACTGCCGATGCTCCTCGGGATGCACGTCGGCGACGAGGAGAAGGCGGAGATGGTCGCCCTGTGGCGCCGGCACGCCCGCGCGGCCGGACGCGCGGCCGCGGAGGTCCACGGCGCGGCGCACGTCTCGGCCGGCGTCTGCCAGATCGCGGACCGGCGCACGGACGCGGCGGAGACCCTGCTCAAGGCGATGCCGGGGTGGCTGCGGCAGGGCCTGGGCGCCCATGTCACGGTGGACGGCCGGGCCCGGCGGATGCGCGACCCGCACGCGTACACCGAACTGCTCTGCGGGCTGCACCCGGTGGGCACGCCCCGGCTGTGCGCGGACCGGCTCGCGGCGACCGGCGAGCGGACCGGCGTCTCGCGCTTCGCCCTGCTCGTCGAGGGCTCCGGAGACCTGGCGGCGACCGAGGAGAACGTACGCCGGCTCGGGGCCGAGGTACTCCCCCAGCTCCGCTGAGCCGGCGGGCGGGGAGCTTGCCGCTCCGGTACAGAACTGCACCTCCCGCGTACGGAGCGGCAAGCGGGCGCTCTAGGGGCCGTCAGCAGTCGCGCAGTTCCGGCGACTGGTTCAGCAACTGGCTGCGCACCGACGTGAACTTGGTCAGCGTCTCGTCGACAGAGGAGTCCAACGGGAACACCGCCACCCGGTGGCAGTTCTGGAAGGCCAGCCGCACCCCGAAGTGCCGCTGCAGTGCACCGCGTATGGCGTCACTCGCGAGCGCACGCAGGAGCTGACCGCGCGCCTGCTCGTCCGGCGGGGGCGTCTGGTTGTCGGCGAACGCTCCGCCGTCGACCTTCAGCTGTGCCACCAGGGAGCTGACCATCTCCCATGCGTAGGGCAGGGAGGTCCGGACGCAGTCGACGAATTCTGCTTCGTCGACCTCGCCTCGCTCGGCCTGTTCGAGTAGGGCCGGTGAGACGTCGAGCGACATGGGTTCTCCTCTCGCACCCCCGACCAGCAGGGGTTGCCGGACAGTGAAGGGAGTGCGCGATTCCGAACACGCTGCGTATACAGTTCGCGACCTCCCGTTCAATACCGTAAGCAACCGATCGTGACCGCACCAGGAGAATGCCCAGATGGACACCATCCGGTAGGCCCACAATCGGCCAGTGCGCAAGACGGGGCCAATGGGAGAAGTGGGACAGCGTGCGCGGCGACCGGGTCCGGGCGAATCGCGTCGGGCCGGGCCCGTCGAGTAGCGTTGCCGACCATGCGTCTCGTCATTGCCCGCTGCTCCGTCGACTACGCGGGACGGCTCACCGCCCACCTGCCCTCGGCCCCCCGGCTGATCCTGGTCAAGGCGGACGGCAGCGTCTCGATCCACGCCGACGACCGGGCCTACAAGCCCCTCAACTGGATGTCGCCGCCCTGCACCCTGAAGGAGGGCACGGGCGAGGAGGAGGGCGTCTGGACGGTCGTCAACAAGGCGGGCGAGAAGCTCATCATCACGATGGAGGAGATCCTCCACGACTCCTCGCACGAACTGGGCGTCGATCCCGGCCTGATCAAGGACGGCGTGGAAGCACACCTCCAGGAGCTGCTGGCCGACCGCATCGACACCCTGGGCGAGGGCTACACCCTGATCCGCCGTGAGTACATGACCGCCATCGGCCCGGTCGACATCCTGTGCCGGGACGCCCAGGGCGGGACCGTCGCGGTCGAGATCAAGCGGCGCGGCGAGATCGACGGCGTGGAGCAACTCACGCGCTACCTGGAGCTGTTGAACCGCGACCCGCATCTCGCCCCGGTGCGCGGCGTGTTCGCCGCCCAGGAGATCAAGCCGCAGGCCCGCGTGCTGGCCACGGACCGCGGCATCGGCTGCCAGGTGCTGGACTACAACGCCCTGCGGGGCATCGAGGACGACAAGCTGCGGCTGTTCTGAGCGGGCGTCGGGTACGACGCGGAGGAGGGCCGGGTCCGTGCGGCGGACCCGGCCCTTTCGCGCTGCCGCCCGTCCCGCGGGGTCAGATGACCGGGCCCGTCACCGTGCCCGGTCCGCCGGTCGCCGCGCCGCTCTGCGAGGCGGTCGCGGTGTCCGCGGGGGAACCGGCGGCGGTGGGGGTCGACTCCCGGCTCGCCGTGTCGGAGGTCTCCGGAGTCGAGGGCGGCAGCGTGTCCGTGTCGGTGGGGGCGGGTGTGGTGGGGTCGTCGGACTCGGTGGGCGTCCCGGGGTCCGTCGGCTCGGTGTCGGTCGGCTTCGGCGACGTCGGCTTCGTCGTCGGCGCGCTCGGCGACTTGCTGGGCTCGTCCGGCGACCCGGGGTCGTCCGGGCTCTCGTCGTCACCGGGGTCGGTGGTGTCGCCGGTGCCGCTGGGCCCGCCGGAGGGCCGCCCCGACTCGGTCGGTGTCGGGTCGTCCGACGTGCCCGGGGTGCCGTCCGGGCCCGAGTCGGCCGGGCCGCCGGGCGTCTCCCGGTCCTTGCCGTCGTCCGAGGGCCGGTCCGCGCCCAGGCTGCCGTCGTCGATGCCCTGGCTCGCCGACGGGTTGACGCCGACCTCGTTGGAGGGGTCACCGGGGTCGTTCTCCGACGTGGCCCCCAGGGTCACCACCGTGCCGAGCACGGCGACGAGCAGGGCGCCCGCGCCCGCGGCCACCAGGTTCCGCCGGGCGAAGCCCTTGATGCCGCCCGCGACCGTGCGGGACGGCTCCTCCTCCGGTTCCCGGCGGGTGACGAGGGTCGGGGACTGGGGAGGCGGCTGGAGCGGCGGGAAGGGCGCGGGGACACCCGCGGACGGCGACACCGACTCCTCGTTGCGGGCGTCGGGCACCTCCTCCCCCACCGTCGGACCGAGCCCGGCGCCGACGACACCGAACCCGGCGACGGGCGCCGCCGCGCCGAACGCGCCCGCGCCGCTGCCCAGGCCCGGGGTGTCCCCGGTGCGGTCGGCGACCAGCGCGAGGGCGCGGCGGCCCGCCACGGCGCCGCGCTTGTCGGAGAGCGCGCCGCGCAGCCCGATGGAGGCCTCCAGCTCGGCGCGCGCCCGGTCCAGCCGGTCCTCGCACAGCGCGAGGACGCCCAGCTCGTGGTGGAAGTAGGCCTGTTCGGCGACGTCACCGGCGAGCCGGGAGGCCTCGGTGCCGGAGCGCAGCGCCCGCTGCCAGGCGCTCCAGTGCAGTCCGGCGGCGAACGCGGGCGCCGCGGTGCGGGCCAGCTGGACGGCGGGGCTCTCCGCGTCGTCCGCGGGCGGGGTCGTCGTCGGCACCAGCACGGCGAGGGCGGCCAGGACGGCGTCGGCCTCGGCGCAGACCCGCTCCGGGGTGACCGAGGGGTGCCCGGCCCACCAGGCGTAGTGCTGGGCGGCGGCCAGTGCCCGCTCCCGTACGGCGTCGGTGTACCCGGCGCTCTCCAGCTGGGTGAGCACCCCGGCGGCCAGCCGGTAGCGGGAGCCGACCGGGGAGACCAGTCCGCAGTCGGTCAGCTCGCCGAGGGCGGCGTCCGCGTGGGTGTCGCCGACCAGGGCGGGCAGGTGCGCCTGGTGCGGCACCTCGCCGCCGAGCGCGACGGCGAACTCCAGGGTGGCGCGGGCGGAGGCGCTCAGCCGGGAGGCGAGCAGCGGTGCGGGCGCGGCGGCCTCGCCGAGGGACGGCAGGGGCACGTCGTCGGCCTCGGTGGCCTCGTAGGGGGTGTCGTCGGCCGGGCGGGCGTCGGCGAAGACGCCGAACTCGTCGACGGCGTCGGCACCGGCCCGCTCACGGTCCCGGCGGCGCAGCAGGGCACCGGCCTGGACGAAGCGCAGCGGCAGGCCCTCGGACTCGAACCAGAGGTCGCCGGCCCAGTTGGCCTCCTCCTCGGTGAGGGGGCGCCCGGCGGCGCGCTCCAGCAGCTCCACGCCGTCCGAGCGGTCCAGGCCGGCGAGGAAGACCTCCTCGACGGCCGAGTCGGCGGAGGGTGCGGCCACCTCCGGGGTCGCGCCGAAGAGGTACGCGCACTCGGGGGTGGCGTCGAGGAGCTCGTCGAGGGCGGTGCCGCCGAACTCGATGTCGTCCAGGACGACGACCGCGCCCACCTCGCGGAGGTACCCGAGGAGTTCGGTGCGGCCCGGACGGTGCAGGGATGCGCGGTGGACGGCGTAGAAGAGGTCGTGGAGCAGGTCGTCGGCGGTGCGGTGGTGGCCGTTGAGCCGGACGACGCCGTCGGGCGCGAGGCCCGCGCAGTCCTCGGCGACGAGGTCGAGGAGGCTGGTGCGGCCGGAGCCGGCGGGGCCGGTGAGGCGGACGGAGCGGCCGCGGGCGAGCAGCCGCACCAGGCGTTCGCGTTCGTCCTCGCGGGCCAGCAGGCCCAGGACGGTGCGGACCGGTCCCGGGGGTACGGGCGGCCGCGCGGCGCGCTCCGCCTCGGCGCGTTCGGCCGCGGTGAGCTTCTCGGGCCGGGCGGGCCGCTCGGCGGGCGGGCAGACCTCGATCTCGCTGCCGTCGACGGGGTTGACGGTGAGCAGGAAGTCGCCGGACACCAGCTGCACCGTGCGGGCGAGCGCGGGCGCGTGCTGTCCGAAGTCGGAGGTGAGGGGGTCCCTGTGCGGGCGCGGGCGCGGCGCCTGGTGGTCGCCGTCCTGGCCGTACTCCTCAGGGCCCCGGTTGGTCGGGTCCATTGGTTCAAGCCCCCCAAAAGCGTCGTGTGCAGGGCCCCGGTCGGGACCACCCTCCCGGCCTTGCCGCACACCGCGCTGTCGCTTCTGGTCCGGGCCCGCCGGCGGGTTTGCTAAGGCAGCGGGCAGCCAGACCCTAAACCTTCGCCCAGTATCGCCGACAGTCCGGGGTGCCGGACGGCCCGAGAGGTCACGGTCTCGTGAGGATTGCGTGTGTCGGAGGTGTGAACCTTCACTTACACACGGGGCAGGGTCTCCACACCGATGCCGCCCTCGATGGCCAGGATCCGGTGCAGCCGGGTGGCCACCAGCAGGCGCTGCATCTGCGGCGGTACGTCGCGCAGCACCAGTCGCCGCCCGCAGCGCCCGGCCCGCCGGTGGGCTCCCATGATGACGCCGAGCCCGGTGGCGTCCCAGGAGTCCAGTTCGGACAGGTCCAGCACCAGGTCGCCGACTCCGTCGTCGACGGCCGAGTGCAGGACCGTACGGGCGTCCGCCGCGCTGCGGACGTCGAGGCGGCCCCCGACGACCAGCTCGACGTGGTCGCCCCTGATGTGCATATGCGCTCCCCGGCGTGCGTCTTCTTCGTCGTCTTCTTCGTCTTGGCGTTGCGTTCCGTGCGTGTGGTCTCTCGGCGATATCAGGCGTTGCACCCTCTGACTGGCCGAAACGACCGGAGGTTGCCGCCTGTAAGCGAACCGATACCGAATTCACCCCGGCGTGTGACGTCTGCCGCGGCTGATGCGACCTCAGTGCTTGTAGAAGCCCTGCCCGCTCTTGCGGCCGATGTCACCGGCGTCCACCATCCGGCGCATCAGCTCCGGCGGGGCGAACTTCTCGTCCTGGGACTCGGTGTAGATGTTGCCCGTGGCGTGCAGCAGGATGTCGACGCCCGTCAGGTCGGCGGTGGCCAGCGGTCCCATGGCGTGGCCGAAGCCCAGCTTGCAGGCGAGGTCGATGTCCTCCGCGGTGGCGACGCCCGACTCGTACAGCTTCGCGGCCTCGACGACGAGGGCGGAGATGAGCCGGGTGGTCACGAAGCCGGCGACGTCGCGGTTGACGACGATGCAGGTCTTGCCGGTGGACTCGGCGAACTCGCGTGCGGTGGCGAGCGTTTCGTCACTGGTCTTGTAGCCCCGCACCAGCTCGCACAGCTGCATCATCGGGACCGGCGAGAAGAAGTGCGTGCCGACGACCCGCTCGGGGCGCTCCGTCACGGCCGCGATCTTGGTGATCGGGATGGCGGAGGTGTTGGACGCGAGGATCGCCCCGTCCTTCACCAGCTTGTCCAGGGTACGGAAGATCTCGTGCTTGACTTCCAGTTTCTCGAAGACGGCCTCGACGACGACGTCCGCGTCGGCGGCGGCGTCCAGGTCGGTGGTCGCGGTGATGCGCCCGAGGGCGGCCTCGGCGTCGTCGGCGGTGAGCTTCCCCTTGGCGACGAACTTGTCGTAGGAGGCCCTGATGCCGTCGGTGCCGCGCCGCAGCGCCTCGTCGGTGACGTCTCGCAGGACGACGTCCCAGCCCGCCTGCGCGGAGACCTGGGCGATGCCGGACCCCATGAGACCGGCTCCGATGACGGCGAGCTTCCGTGCCACTGTGCGACTCCCCTGATACGCGCTGATTCTCGTCTCTCGGCCGGAGATTAGCGGGCGTGAGGCGCTGTGTGACCGGTTAGTAACGCGCGTCACGTCTCAAATGACGGACGTCACACCGAGGGGTGCCGTCCGGGCGTCACTCGGCGCCCCGTACGGCGTAGTTGAGCACTCTGTCACTCAACAGGTCCTCCATCTCGTCCAGCAGCACGAGGATGTCCCGGGACACTTCGGCGGGTTTCCCGCCGGCCATCATGCGGCGGCCGATGGCCGCCATCACCGTGCCGTGCAGCCAGTTGACCTGACCCGCCATCAGCGAGGGGACGGGGTCGTCGTCCGGGGCGCCGGTCTCCTCGCGCAGGGTGCGCTCGAGGTTGTCCTGCACCTCCTGGCCGATCGCCCAGAGCCGGGAACGCAGCGCGGGCGAGGAGTGGATGACTCCCATGAAGCCCGCGTATCCCTCCATGAGGCCGATCCGGGGCGAAACCGACTCGACCTCCTCGCGCAGTTCCCGCAGCACGGCCTGCGCGGCCGACTCCCCGTCACGCCGCCCGCGCACCCAGCGCGACAGCCGGTCGACCACGCCCTTGGAACGGTCGAGGAACAGGTCCTCCTTGGCCGGGAAGTAGTTGTAGACGGTGTTGACGGAGACGTTCGCGGCGTCCGCGACCTCCGCCACCGTCACGGCCTCGAAGCCGCGCTCCAGGAACAGCCCCGTGGCGACATCCGAGATGTACTGCCGGGTCTGCCGCTTCTTCCGTTCCCTGAGTCCCTCGGCCATGTCCGCAATCCTAGCCGCGCCGTGGCCACTCCCTGGGGCCGCTGAAAACTTGGGGTCATTGCAAAATTTCAGTGACTCTGTTTTTCTGGAGCGCATGGCAATCATCAGTGCGGCAGGGCTGGCCCGCACCTTCACCACGAAGCGCGGTCCCGTCGAGGCGGTGCGCGGCATCGACCTCACCGTCCGCGAGGGCGAGATCCTCGGCTTCCTCGGCCCCAACGGCGCCGGCAAGACCACCACGCTGCGGATGCTCACGACCCTGCTCGCCCCCACCGGCGGCGCGGCCACCGTCGCCGGCCACGACCTGGCGACCGACCCGGCCGGGGTGCGCGCGGCCTGCGGGTACGTGGCGCAGTCGGGCGGGGTGGACACCCAGATCACCGTGCGGGAGGAGCTGGTCACCCAGGGCCGCCTGTACCGGCTGACCAAGGCGCGGGCCGTCGAGCGCGCCGACGAGCTGGCCGGCGACCTGGGCCTCACCGAGCTGCTCGACCGCAAGTGCGGCACCCTGTCCGGCGGGCAGCGGCGCCGGCTGGACATCGCGATGGCACTGACGCACCGCCCGAAGGTGCTCTTCCTGGACGAGCCGACCACCGGACTTGACCCGGGCGCCCGCGCCGACCTGTGGGACCTGGTCCGCCGCCTGCGCGACGAGCACGGCACCACGGTCTTCCTGACCACCCACTACCTCGACGAGGCCGACGCCCTCTCCGACCGCCTGGTGGTCGTGGACGGCGGTGCGGTGGTCGCCGAGGGCACTGCGGCCGCCCTGAAGCTCGAGTTCGGCGGCGCGCCCGACGCCTCCCTCCAGGACACCTTCCTGGCCGTCACCGGCCGCAGCGCCGCTCCGGCCGACGCCACCCCCGTAGCCGTCTGACACCCCAGGGAACACCGATGCTGCTCCACGACACCGGCCTCGTCTACGGCCGCTACCTGCGCCAGTCGCTGCGCTCCCGCTTCGCGCTGCTGTTCGGCGTGCTGATGCCGCTGCTGTACCTGCTCTTCTTCGGCCCGCTGCTGACCGACCTGCCGCTCGGCGGGCAGGGCAGCTCCTGGCAGGTGCTGGTCCCCGGCCTGCTGCTGCAACTGGGCCTGTTCGGCGCCTCCTTCGCCGGGTTCTCGATCATCATCGAGAACGGCCAGGGGGTGGTCGAGCGGATGCGCGTCACGCCCGTCAGCCGCCTGGCGCTGCTTTTGGGGCGGGTGCTGCGGGACGCGACGGTCTTCGCCTTCCAGGCGGTGCTGCTGGTCCTGGCGGCCGTGGTGATGGGCCTGCGCGCGCCGCTGCCCGGCGTGCTGATCGGCTTCGCCTTCGTCGCCCTGCTCACGGTCTCGCTGGCCTCGCTGTCGTACGCGCTGGCGATGAAGGTGCGGACGCCGCAGGAGTTCGGGCCCACGATCAACGCCCTCACCATGCCGTCGATGCTGCTGTCCGGCCTGATGCTGCCGATGACCCTGGGCCCGGCGTGGCTGGACGTGCTCTCGCACCTGATGCCGTTCCGCTACCTGGTGGACGCGGTGCGCGACGCGTACACCGGTTCCTACGCGACGGCACACATGCTGTACGGCGTCCTGGTCGCCCTGGCCTTCACCGCACTGGCCGTGACCGTGGGCAGCCGCGTCTTCCGGACCGCCGGGGCGTAACTACGCTGGCCCCATGGTCAACCTGACGCGCATCTACACCCGGACCGGCGACCAGGGCACCACCGCCCTCGGTGACATGAGCCGGGTCCCCAAGACCGACCTCAGGATCTCCGCGTACGCCGACGCCAACGAGGCGAACGCGGTGATCGGCACCGCCATCGCCCTGGGCGGCCTGCCCGAGGAGGTCGTCAAGGTCCTCGTCCGCGTCCAGAACGACCTGTTCGACGTGGGCGCGGACCTGTCGACGCCGGTGGTGGAGAACCCGGAGTACCCGCCGCTGCGGGTCGAACAGTTCTACGTCGACAAGCTGGAGGCGGACTGCGACCGCTACCTGGCCGAGGTGGAGAAGCTCCGCTCCTTCATCCTCCCCGGCGGCACCCCGGGCGCGGCCCTGCTGCACCAGGCGTGCACGGTGGTCCGCCGGGCCGAGCGCTCCACGTGGGCGGCGCTGGAGGCCCACGGCGAGACGATGAACCCGCTCACCGCGACCTACCTGAACCGGCTCTCCGACCTCCTGTTCATCCTGGCCCGGGTGGCCAACAAGGAGGTCGGCGACGTGCTGTGGGTGCCGGGCGGGGAGCGCTAGACGTTCAGCCGGCGCGCCGACCGGACGACGCCCCACCCGGTCTGCGCGCCGCCGACGCACATCATCACGACGCCGGCCTTCGCCAGGTCGACGACGGGGACCTCCACGTCCCCGGCGAAGAGCCACAGGGCGAGACCGGCCACGAAGGTCGCCGCGCCCTCCCACAGGTGCCGCTCGGACAGGTACCTCATCGGCGCGCCCCCGCTTTACCCGTCCGCGCCTCCACGGCGAGCCCGGCCGTCTCCGCCGGGGCCTTCTTCGGCCAGATCAGGTAGGCGAGCGCCACCAGGCCGTGGATGCCCAGGACCCGGATCGCCGTCCACTGGAAGGCGCGCAGGGACGAGATGTCGCCCTCGTCGCCGACGTACCAGACCGCGCCCTGGAGCAGTGCGCAGGCCACGGCCACACCCAGCAGGGTGCGCAGCCACAGCCGGCCCTCGTGGCGCGCCCGGGGCATGCCGTAGCGCGGGGGCTTGGCCGGGGGCGGGCCGCCGGCCAGGCGGTGGGCGGCGTGGCCGTCGAGCCAGCGGATCGTGTACCGGCCGTAGGCGACGGTGTAGCCGATGTACAGCGCGGCCAGGCCGTGCTCCCAGCCGGGCTCGGCGCCGTTCTTCAGGTCCCACGCCGTCACGGCGAACAGCACCAGTTCCAGCACCGGCTCGCACAGCAGCAGGAACACGCTGGTGCGCCGCCACTTCAGCAGGTAGCGGGCGCCGAGCCCCAAGACCAGCAGCACCCAGAAGCCGACCTCGCAGGCGATGATCAAAGCGACGACCACGGCATACTCCCTTCGTTCACCCTTCCAGGCTCCCGTGGGAATCCGCCGCGTTCGTCGTCGCCGGTGACGAACCTCCGGTACATCGAAGGATGCAGTGCGGGACCCTCCCCGGGGATCAGGCGGGCGGGGCGCGAGCCGTGTTGGATGGTGACATGGCCGCACGACTCCCCCGCCCGCGCCGCTTCGACGTGTACGCCGCGTCGGCCGGTCTGCTCGGCGGGCTGCTGCTGTGGGGCATCGGTCTGGGCGTGCGGCCGGCCGACGAGCCGATCGTGCTGTTCGACGGCCGCTGGCCGCTGCTGGTCCCGCTCACCGTCATGGCCGGCTGCGAGCTGCTGCGCCGGTCCGCGCCGCGCACCGGCCTGCTGGTCGGCACCGCCGCGCTGATCGCGGACACGCTCACCCAGGGCAGCCTGGTCACGGTGATCATGTACACCGACCTGATGTACGCCGCCGTGCTGTACGGCACGCCCGCCTCGGCCCGCCGCATCCCGTGGATCACCGGGCTGCTCACCGTCGCCTCGACGCTGGTGCCGTTCGCCGTGTGGCGGGTGCCCGAGACCCTGCTCATCGGCGTCGCCGTCGGCATCGTGTCCTTCGCGCCCGCCTCCACCGGGCTCATCGTCCGCAACCACCGCGAGGCCGCCGACGCCGCCCTGCTGCGGGCCGAGCAGACCGCGCTGCTCGCCGAGATGGACCGGGTCCAGGCGGTGACGGCGGAACGTTCCCGGATGGCCCGCGAGCTGCACGACATGGTCGCCAACCACCTCTCCGCGATCGCCATCCACTCCACGGCCGCGCTCTCCCTGGACGACGCGGCGACCACCCGGCAGGCGCTCGGTGTGATCCGCGAGAACAGCGTGGCGGGACTGGCCGAGATGCGCCGCCTCATCGGCATCCTGCGGGACAGCGGCGGGGACACCGAACCGGCCCCCGCCCCCACCCTCGGCGGGCTCGGCGCGCTGGTCGACGGCGCCCGCGCCAACGGCCTCGACGTCGCCCTGGAGGCGGCACCCGGCGACCACCTGCCCGCGCCGGTCGAGCTGGCCGCGTACCGGATCGTGCAGGAGTCGCTCACCAACGCGCTCAAGCACGCCTCGCGGGGCACCGTCCGGGTCCGGCTCGCCCGGCACGACGACGCCCTGCGGGTCGAGGTGACCAGCCCGTACGGCGACCGGGACACCCCGCGCGTCCCCGGTTCCGGTGCCGGTCTGGTCGGGATGCGGGAGCGGACCGCGCTGCTGCACGGGGCGTTCGAGGCCGGAGCGGTGGCGGACCCCGGCTCGGCGGGCGGCAAGATCTGGGCCGTGCGCGCCACCCTGCCCCTGACCGAAGGAGACCTGGCATGATCCGCGTCCTCATCGCCGAGGACCAGTCCGCCGTCCGCGCGGGACTGGTGCTGATCCTGGGCAGCGCACCGGACATCGAGGTGGCCGGCGAGGCCGCGGACGGCGAGCAGGCGGTGGCGCTGGCCCGCGAGCTGCGTCCCGACCTGGTGCTGATGGACGTGCAGATGCCGCGCCTGGACGGCGTTTCGGCGACCCGGATCGTGGTCGGGGAAGGTCTCGCCGACGTGCTGGTGCTGACCACCTTCGACCTGGACGAGTACGTCTTCGGGGCGCTGCGGGCGGGAGCCGCCGGGTTCCTGCTGAAGAACGCCGAGGCCAAGGACCTGATCGCGGCCGTGCGCACGGTGGCGGGCGGCGAGGGCATCGTGGCCCCGGCCGTCACCCGGCGGCTGATCGCCGAGTTCGCCGCGAGGCCGGTGCGGGAGCCGGCCGCGGACCCCGCGGTGCTGCGGGACCTGACCCGGCGTGAGCGCGAGGTGCTGTCCTGTCTCGGCGAGGGGCTGTCCAACGCGGCGGTCGCCGAGCGTCTCGAGATGGCGGAGGCCACGGTGAAGACGCACGTCAGCCGGCTGCTGGGGAAGCTGGGGCTGCGCAGCCGGGTGCAAGCGGCGGTGCTGGCACAGGAGTTGGGGATCTAGTTTTCCCTCTCCACCACGGGCTCAACCACCGGCCGCCACATTGGTCCAGACCTATTGACCTATGGTCCAGACCTTTCTATTCTCGCGGCACTGCGGGCATGAGGCTCAGTCATGCCCACAACAACAACCCCATATAAGGAGGCGCACATGCGCTTCAGACACAAAGCCGCGGCACTCGCAGCGACCCTGGCGCTTCCCCTCGCCGGCCTGGTCGGCCTCGCGAGCCCGGCCCAGGCGGCCACCAGCGCGACGGCCACCTTCGCCAAGACCTCGGACTGGGGCACGGGCTTCGGCGGCAGCTGGACGGTGAAGAACACCGGCACCACCTCCCTCAGCTCCTGGACCGTCGAGTGGGACTTCCCCACCGGCACCAAGGTCACCTCCGCCTGGGACGCCACCGTCACCAACTCCGGCGACCACTGGACCGCCAAGAACGTCGGCTGGAACGGGACGCTCGCCCCCGGCGCCTCGGTCTCCTTCGGCTTCAACGGCAGCGGCCCCGGCTCCCCGTCCAACTGCAAGCTCAACGGCGGCAGCTGCGACGGCACCTCCGTCCCCGGCGACGCGGCCCCCTCCGCCCCCGGCACGCCCACCGCCTCGAACGTCACCGACACCTCGGTGAAGCTGTCCTGGTCGGCGGCCACCGACGACAAGGGCGTCAAGAACTACGACGTCCTGCGGGACGGCGCGAAGGTCGCCACCGTCACCGGCACCACCTACACGGACAACGGCCTCACCAAGGGCACCGCCTACTCGTACAGCGTCAAGGCCCGCGACACCGCCGACCAGACCGGTCCGGCCAGCGGCTCCGTGAAGGTCACCACCACCGGCGGGGACGGCGGCAACCCCGGCACCGGTGACGAGGTCAAGATGGGCTACTTCACCAACTGGGGCGTCTACGGGCGCAACTACCACGTGAAGAACCTGGTCACCTCCGGCTCCGCCGACAAGATCACGCACATCAACTACGCCTTCGGCAACGTCCAGGGCGGCAAGTGCACCATCGGCGACTCCTACGCCGACTACGACAAGGCGTACACCGCCGACCAGTCCGTCGACGGCGTCGCCGACACCTGGGACCAGCCGCTGCGCGGCAACTTCAACCAGCTGCGCAAGCTGAAGGCCAAGTACCCGAACATCAAGATCCTCTACTCCTTCGGCGGCTGGACCTGGTCCGGCGGCTTCCCCGACGCCGTGAAGAACCCGGCCGCGTTCGCCAAGTCCTGTCACGACCTGGTCGAGGACCCGCGCTGGGCCGACGTCTTCGACGGCATCGACCTGGACTGGGAGTACCCGAACGCCTGCGGTCTCAGCTGTGACGAGACCAGCGCCCCGAACGCCTTCAGCAGCATGATGAAGGCCATGCGCGCCGAGTTCGGTCAGGACTACCTGATCACCGCGGCCGTCACCGCCGACGGCTCGGACGGCGGCAAGATCGACGCCGCCGACTACGGCGAGGCCTCGAAGTACATCGACTGGTACAACGTGATGACGTACGACTTCTTCGGCGCCTGGGCGAAGAACGGCCCGACCGCTCCGCACTCGCCGCTGACCGCGTACGACGGCATCCCGCAGCAGGGCTTCAACACCGCCGACGCGATGGCGAAGTTCAAGTCCAAGGGCGTCCCGGCCGACAAGCTGCTGATCGGCATCGGCTTCTACGGCCGCGGCTGGACCGGCGTCACGCAGTCCGCGCCCGGCGGCACCGCCACCGGACCGGCGACCGGCACGTACGAGGCGGGCATCGAGGACTACAAGGTCCTCAAGAACAGCTGCCCGGCCACCGGCACCGTCGCGGGCACCGCGTACGCCCACTGCGGCTCCAACTGGTGGTCCTACGACACCCCGGCCACCATCAAGTCGAAGATGGACTGGGCCGAGCAGCAGGGCCTCGGCGGCGCCTTCTTCTGGGAGTTCAGCGGCGACACCACGAACGGCGAGCTGGTGAGCGCCATCGACAGCGGACTCAAGTAAGAACAGCTGCGAGAACCGCTAGGCGACGTTGACGCGCTGACCGGGCGGGGCTGCTTCCAGCCACGCGAGGAATCCGGTCAGCGCGTCATCGCTCATCGCCAGTTCAAGCCGTGTGCCCCGGTGCAGACAGGCCAGGACCACGGCGTCGGAGAGCAGCGCCAGCTCCTCCTCCCCGTCCGGAACCCGGCGGCCGGCCACCTCGATCGCGGAGCGCTCCAGCACGCGGCGCGGGCGGGGGGAGTACGAGAAGACGCGGTACCACTCGACCCGGTCGCCGTTGTAGCGGGCCACCCCGTAGGCCCAGCCCTTGCCGTCGGCGGGGTCGCCCTCCTTGGGGGCGTCCCAGCGCAGGGAGCAGTCGAAGGTGCCGCCCGAGCGCTGGATCAGCCGGCGGCGCAGGCCGAAGACGAAGAGGCCGATCACCACCACGGCCACCACGATTCCGCACACAGTCAGAGCGAGGGCCATCGACACCGACCTCCTCGTCTCCTAGGTAACGGAACGGAAAAAACACCCGGATCTGCCTCAGCCGCGGCCGGGTCCGGATGGCTCCGGTCCCAGCCGCGGCTGAGTGACGTCATGGCACGACGCTATCGCACTGTGCTGTGGATCAGCGTCCCGCCGCCGCGCGCAGTCGGACGTCCGCGCGACGCTCGGCGTGGGCGTCGCCCTCCGCCTTCGCCCGTTCGAGCTTCCGCTCGGCGCGGTGGACGTCGATCTCGTCCGACAGCTCGGCGATCTCGGCCAGCAGCGACAGCTTGTTGTCGGCGAACGAGATGAAACCGCCGTGCACCGCGGCGACGACCGTCCCGCCGTCACTCGTACGAATGGTCACCGGGCCCGACTCCAGCACACCGAGCAGCGGCTGGTGACCGGGCATGACGCCGATGTCGCCGGACGTGGTGCGCGCGACGACCAGGGTGGCCTCGCCGGACCAGACCTCTCGGTCGGCCGCGACCAGCGCGACGTGCAGCTCAGCAGCCAAGGTGGCTCCTCGGGTCACCACCCGGCGGGAGAGCCGGGTGTTGGTTACAAGTCTAAGGGGCGTGCCGGAGGGGACGGGACGCGCCCGCCCCCTCCGGGTGGTGAACCGTGCGGCTCACCGCGAGCCGGGGCTCAGGAGACGCCCAGCTCCTTGGCGTTGTTCTTCAGGTCCTCGATGCCACCGCACATGAAGAACGCCTGCTCCGGGAAGTGGTCGTACTCGCCGTCGCAGATCGCGTTGAAGGCCGCGATCGACTCGTCCAGCGGGACGTCCGACCCGTCGACGCCGGTGAACTGCTTGGCGACGTGGGTGTTCTGGGACAGGAAGCGCTCCACGCGACGGGCGCGGTGGACGACGAGCTTGTCCTCTTCGCCCAGCTCGTCGATACCGAGGATCGCGATGATGTCCTGCAGGTCCTTGTACTTCTGCAGGATGTTCTTCACGCGCATCGCGGCCTGGTAGTGGTCCGCCGCGATGTACCGCGGGTCGAGGATGCGGGACGTCGAGTCCAGCGGGTCCACGGCCGGGTAGATGCCCTTCTCGGAGATCGGACGGGAGAGCACCGTCGTCGCGTCGAGGTGGGCGAAGGTGGTGGCCGGGGCCGGGTCGGTCAGGTCGTCCGCGGGGACGTAGATCGCCTGCATCGAGGTGATCGAGTGACCACGGGTCGAGGTGATGCGCTCCTGGAGGAGACCCATCTCGTCGGCCAGGTTCGGCTGGTAGCCCACCGCGGAGGGCATGCGGCCGAGCAGGGTCGACACCTCGGAACCCGCCTGGGTGAAGCGGAAGATGTTGTCGATGAAGAACAGCACGTCCTGCTTCTGGACGTCACGGAAGTACTCGGCCATGGTCAGGCCGGCCAGCGCGACGCGCAGACGGGTGCCCGGCGGCTCGTCCATCTGACCGAAGACGAGCGCGGTCTTGTCGATGACGCCGGACTCGCTCATCTCGTCGATGAGGTCGTTGCCCTCACGGGTGCGCTCGCCGACACCGGCGAACACGGAGACACCGTCGTGGTTGTTGGCGACGCGGTAGATCATCTCCTGGATGAGCACCGTCTTGCCGACGCCGGCACCACCGAACAGACCGATCTTGCCGCCCTTGACGTACGGGGTCAGCAGGTCGATGACCTTGACGCCGGTCTCGAACATCTCGGTCTTCGACTCGAGCTCGTCGAAGTTCGGGGCCTTGCGGTGGATCGGCCAGCGCTCACCGGTGTACTGCTCGTCGACGTTCAGCACCTCGCCGAGGGTGTTGAACACCTTGCCCTTGGTGAAGTCGCCGACGGGGACGGAGATGGCCGCGCCCGTGTCGGTCACCGGGGCCTGGCGGACCAGACCGTCGGTGGGCTGCATGGAGATGGTGCGGACCAGGCCGTCACCGAGGTGCTGGGCGACCTCCAGGGTCAGCGTCTTGAGCTGACCCTCCTGGGCCGGGTCGGCCACCTCGACGTGCAGCGCGTTGTAGATCTCCGGCATCGCGTCGACGGGGAACTCCACGTCGACGACCGGGCCGATGACCCGGGCGACGCGGCCCGTGGCCGTCGCGGTCTCAACAGTGGTGGTCATTAGTTGTCACTCCCCGCGTTCGCGTCGGCCAGGGCACTGGCGCCACCGACGATCTCGCTGATTTCCTGGGTGATTTCGGCCTGGCGGGCCGCGTTGGCAAGACGGGAGAGCGTGTTGATCAGCTCGCCCGCGTTGTCGGTGGCCGACTTCATCGCGCGCCGGGTGGCGGCGTGCTTGGAAGCGGCCGACTGCAGCAGCGCGTTGTAGATGCGGCTTTCGACGTAGCGAGGCAGCAGGGCGTCGAGGACGTCCTCCGCCGACGGCTCGAAGTCGTACAGCGGAAGGATCTCGTCCTTCGCGCCCGACTCGGCGGCCACCTCGTCGAGGCTCAGCGGCAGCAGCCGGGAGTCGACCGCCGTCTGCGTCATCATCGAGACGAACTCGGTGTAGACGATGTGGAGCTCGTCCACGCCGCCCTCGGCCGTGTCCTTCTCGATGGCCTCGATGAGCGGCGCCGCGACCTTCTTGGCGTCCGTGTACGTCGGCTCGTCGGTGAAGCCCGTGAACGACTCCACGACCTTGCGCTCGCGGAAGTTGTAGTGGGCCAGACCACGGCGGCCGACGATGTACGTGTCGACCTGGCGGCCCTCACGTTCGAGGCGCTCGGTCAGCCGCTCCGCCGCCTTGATGGCGTTGGAGTTGAAGGCGCCGGCCAGACCGCGGTCGCTCGTGAGGAGCAGGACCGCGGCACGGCTCGGGCTGTCCGCCTCCGTGGTGAGCGGGTGCTTCGTGTTCGACCCGGTACCGACCGCCGTGACCGCGCGGGTGAGCTCCCGCGCGTACGGCGTGGAGGCCGCCACCTTGCGCTGCGCCTTGACGACGCGCGAGGCGGCGATCATCTCCATCGCCTTGGTGATCTTCTTGGTCGCGGTGACGGATCGGATGCGACGCTTGTAGACCCGGAGCTGGGCTCCCATGAGTCAGGTCCCTTCCTTACGTCACTTGGCGACGGACGGGGCGTCCTCGCCGAGCAGCTTGCCGTCCGAGGTCTCGAACTGCTTCTTGAACGCCGCGATCGCGTCGGCGACGGCCTGCAAGGTGTCGTCGGACATCTTGCCGCCCTCGCGGATGGAGGTCATGAGGCCCTGCTCCTGGCGGTGCAGGTACTCGAGCAGCTCCTTCTCGAAGCGGCGGATGTCGGCGACAGGCACCTCGTCCATCTTTCCGGTGGTACCGGCCCAGACGGAGACGACCTGGTCCTCGGTGGACATCGGCTGGTACTGGTTCTGCTTCAGCAGCTCGACCATGCGCTGACCGCGCTCCAGCTGCGACTTCGACGCGGCGTCCAGGTCGGAACCGAAGGCGGCGAACGCCTCCAGCTCACGGAACTGGGCCAGGTCGACGCGGAGGCGGCCGGAGACCTGCTTCATGGCCTTGTGCTGGGCGGAGCCACCGACGCGGGAGACCGAGATACCGACGTTCAGGGCCGGACGCTGACCGGCGTTGAACAGGTCGGACTCCAGGAAGCACTGGCCGTCGGTGATGGAGATGACGTTGGTCGGGATGAACGCCGACACGTCGTTGGCCTTGGTCTCGACGATCGGCAGACCGGTCATCGAGCCGGCGCCCTCGGCGTCGGAGAGCTTCGCGCAGCGCTCCAGCAGACGGGAGTGCAGGTAGAAGACGTCACCCGGGTAGGCCTCGCGGCCCGGCGGGCGGCGCAGCAGCAGCGACACGGCGCGGTAGGCGTCGGCCTGCTTCGACAGGTCGTCGAAGATGATCAGGACGTGCTTGCCCTCGTACATCCACTGCTGGCCGATGGCCGAGCCGGTGTACGGCGCCAGGTACTTGAAGCCGGCCGGGTCGGACGCCGGGGCGGCCACGATGGTCGTGTACTCCAGCGCGCCGTTCTCCTCCAGCGCGCCGCGCACGGACGCGATGGTGGAGCCCTTCTGGCCGATGGCGACGTAGATGCAGCGGACCTGCTTGTTCGGGTCGCCGGTACGCCAGTTGTCGCGCTGGTTGATGATCGTGTCGACGGCCAGGGCGGTCTTGCCGGTCTGGCGGTCGCCGATGATCAGCTGGCGCTGGCCGCGGCCGATCGGGGTCATGGCGTCGACGGCCTTGTAGCCCGTCTCCATCGGCTCGTGCACCGACTTGCGCTGCATGACCGTGGGGGCCTGCAGTTCGAGGGCGCGGCGACCGCTGGTCTCGATCTCGCCGAGGCCGTCGATCGGGTTGCCGAGGGGGTCGACGACGCGGCCGAGGTAGCCCTCGCCGACGGCCACGGAGAGGACCTCACCGGTACGCGAGACCGGCTGCCCCTCCTCGATGCCGCTGAACTCACCGAGGACGACGCAACCGATCTCGCGCTCCTCGAGGTTGAGGGCGAGGCCGAGGGTGCCGTCCTCGAACTTCAGCAGTTCGTTGGCCATGGCCGAGGGCAGGCCCTCGACCTTCGCGATGCCGTCGCCGGCAAGGGTGACCGTACCGACCTCCTCGCGCGAGGCCGCGTCCGGCTTGTACGACTGGACGAAGTTCTCCAGTGCGTCCCGGATCTCCTCCGGCCGGATCGTGAGCTCCGCCATCTGAGTTCCCTGCTCTCCTTGTTGGGCCCGAAGTTTCACTTGGGGGGTATTCCACGAGTCGGGACTCCCCCCAATGAGAGGTGAATCCTCTGCACGGCCCAACCAGGGCCGTCGTAAGTACGTACTGCTACTGCTCTGTTACTGCTCTTGCTTGCTGTGCTGTTGTCGCGCGGGAGCGTCAGCTCGCCAGCCGGCGGCCGGCGTCCTCCAGGCGGTCCGCGATGGAGCCGTTGATGACCTCGTCACCGACCTGCACCCGGATGCCGCCGAGGACCTCGGGGTCCACGTCGAGGTTGAGGTGCATCGGACGGCCGTAGACCTTCGCGAGGGCGGCGCCGAGGCGCTGCTTCTGCGTGTCGCTCAGCGGCACCGCCGAGGTGACCACGGCGACCATCCGGTCCCGCCGGTCGGCGGCGAGCTTGGACAGGGACTCGAGTCCCGACTCCAGGCTACGTCCCCGCGGCACGGTGACAAGGCGCGTCACCAGACGCTCGGTGGTCCGCTCCGCCCGGCCGCCGAGCAGGTCGCTCAGCAGCTCGCCCTTGGCCGCGGTGGTGGCCGACCGGTTGGTGAGCGCGGCGCGCAGCTCGGTGCTGGAGGAGACGATCCGCCCGAACCGGAACAGCTCGTCCTCGACGTTGTCGAGGCGGCCCCGCTTCTGGGCGTCGGTGAGGTCGGCGGTGTTCGCCAGCTCCTCCAGCGCGTCCACCAGGTCGCGGGACTGCGACCAGCGGGAGCGCACCATGCCGGCCACCAGGTCGACGGCCGGGCCGCTGACCTGGGTGCCGAGGAGACGCTGGGCGAGTTCGGCCTTGGCCTCGCCGGCCTGCGCCGGGTCGGTGAGGACCCGACGCAGCGACACCTCGCGGTGGAGCAGCGCGGTGACGGAGGCCAGCTCGTCGGCGAGCGAGCCGGCGTCCACGGACGTGGAGTCCGTCAGCGCGTCGAGACGCTCGCGTGCGGCGGCCAGGGCCTCGCGGCTCGCTCCGTGCATCCCACTCATCGGGCTGCCTCTGCCGTCGTCGCCTTGTCGTCCAGCTCGTCCAGGAAGCGGTCGATCACCCGGCTCTGGCGGGCGTGGTCCTCGAGGGACTCGCCGACCAGCTTGCCGGCCAGCTCGGTGGCCAGCTTGCCGACGTCCTGGCGCAGCGCGGAAGCGGCGGCCTTGCGGTCGGCCTGGATCTGGGCATGACCGGCGGCGATGATCTCCTCACGCTGCCGCTGGCCTTCCGCGCGCATCTCGGCGATGAGCGTGGCGCCCTGCTCCTGCGCCTCCTGACGCAGTCGCGCGGCCTCGTGCCGGGCCTCGGCGAGCTGTGCCTTGTACTGCTCGAGGACGCTCTGGGCCTCGGTCTGCGCGGCCTCGGCCTTCTCGATACCGCCCTCGATGGCCTCGCGGCGCTCTTCCAGAACCTTGTTGATGTTCGGGAGGAGCTTCCAGGCGAGGAAGCCGAAGACGATGACGAAGGCGATCAGACCGATGATGAGCTCGGGGATCGGCGGAACGAGAGGGTTCTCCGTCTCCGCCGCGAGCTGAACCATGGGGTTCACATCAGTGCCTTTCGTCTAAGTGGCTTGTGGTCTGCCTGAGATCAGGAGCCGTAAACGAACGGCATGACCAGACCGATCAGGGCGAGCGCCTCACAGAAGGCGAAGCCGAGGATCTGGTTGGCGCGGATCAGGCCGGCCGCCTCGGGCTGACGGGCGAGGGCCTGGGTGCCGTTACCGAAGATGATGCCGACGCCGACGCCGGGGCCGATGGCAGCGAGGCCGTAACCGATGGAGCCGAGGGCCTTCAGGTCACCGGTGACAGCGGCAAGGGTCTGGGACATGCCAGTTCTTCCTTTTCTTTACGGACCGGTGGGGGTTGGCCACCGGACGACCAGGTGTTGGGGGTGCGGGACGCTCAGTGGTGCTCGGCGAGGGCGCCCTGGATGTAGGTGCAGGTCAGGAGAACGAAGACGTAGGCCTGCAGTGCCTGGATGAAGAGCTCGAAGGCCGTCATCACGATCGTCATGATGAACGAGACACCGGCGTAGGCGAAGCCGATGCCGTTCAGCAGGTACCAGCTGGCGATCGTGAAGAGCAGCAGCAGCGTGTGGCCGGCGAACATGTTGGCGAACAGCCGCACGGCGTGCGTGAACGGACGGACCAGCAGGTTCGAGAAGAACTCGATGGTCATGGAGAGCGGCAGCACGGCGCCGAGCGACTTGTCGTAGCCCGTCACGTTCTTGAAGAAGCCGACGAATCCGTGACGCTTGAAGGTGAGCGAGACCCACAGGATGTAGACGATCAGGGCCAGCACCAGCGGATACGAAATGATGCCGGTGACCGGGAACTGGGCGACCGGGATGATCGACCAGAGATTCATCATCCAGACGAAGAAGAAGAGCGCGACGACCAGCGGGACGTACTTCTCACCCTCCTTCTTGCCGATGGTCTCGTACACGACACCACGTCGGATGAAGTCGTAGCCGGCCTCGGCGACCATCTGGAGCTTGCCCGGGACAACCTTCGGCTTGCGGAAGGCCGCCCAGAAGAACGCGACGATGACGATCGAGCCGAGCAGCGCCAGCAGCATCGTCTTGTTGAAGTAGACGCTGCTGTCCGCGTCACCCCAGAGGGGTTCGAACAGGAACGAGTGCAGGCCGGGAGCCGGGAAGCCACAGCCGTCGAAGATGTGGCAGTCGGTCTCGAAGGCGAGCACCTGCGTCGGGTCAGCACTCACCGCGGGCTCCTTCAGCGTGGCGCATGGATACGGCAACCTCGTTGTGTCGGCGCGGCGCAGGGCCGCTGTTCGGCACGGGACTGGTGTAACGGATGTGGGGGCGGCTGTGGGGCATCTCGCCTCGCGATTCAGCAGGCGTCAGCCGAGATGCCCGCGCCCGCGATGCCGCAGTTGGCACCGGACGATAGCAGGACTTCACATGCCTCTTTATCCCGGCCCTACCCCTCACGACGAGTGGCCCGTCTTTTCGGGCTTTTCGCCCTTCGGTTCGGGCTCGACGTAGAGGATCTTGGCCTTCATGTGCGCCCGCGTCTGCGCGGCGATCCACGCGAGCGTGACGGCGACCAGAGTGATCGCGAAGGACCGGGGGTTGAACAGCGTCGTGTTCTTGAACGCGGCGAGGAAGACGAACAGCAGCAGGATCTGTGCCGCGTAGAGCATCAGGCCCATCGCCTGGAAAAGGTGCGGAAGCGATTTGGCGGTGCGCTGCAGGACGTAGAGGCCGATCCCCATGAAGAGCATCGCCACCACGGTCGCGACGACGGCTCCGACCGCGCCCTTGCCGCCGGCGACCACGGCGCTGACGACGGCGGCTACAGCGCCGACGGCAGCCGTGGGCACGGCAGCCTGAAGCAGGATCCGGACGTCATTGGACGGCATGGCGGCAACTCCGCTTTCAACACACAGGGGGCAGGTGTCGTCATGGACGAGCGTAGCCCCGGGGCGGACGGTGTCCGCACGTTCAAGAGACCGTCGCACTACGGTCCTTGGGCTCTACCCCGGGAATACTCGTGAACCGTATCACAAACTATTTGATGAGGTCTTTACCTGTGGGTGTGCTTGCTGTCACACGTGAGAGTGACAGTGCGCGTTTGTGCAATTACTGCGCCCACTTGTCTGGTAATGGGCGGGTTTCGCCCCCCTCACCTTTCCTACCGGCCCCGCGTACGAGGTCCGACGGCGGTCGCGCCGTTGACGCCCGCGACGCCGACGGTGACGCGCTCCCGCTCCGCGTCGTCGTCGGCGTCCGCGGCCGCCGCGGCCTCGCCCTCGGTCCGGGTGGCGGCGGCCGCCCGGCGGCGCCGGTAGCGCGGCGGCACGAAGCCCTCGGCCCAGCGGGGGGCGCGCGGGGTGAAGCGCGGCAGCAGGAGCAGGACCAGACCGATCGCGCTGAGGAAGACGACGCCCAGCACGATCCACATCGACGCCGCGTTCACCGAGTAGGCGAGCGCGCCGAACGCGATCAGCGCCGAGAAGAAGTACATGATCAGCACCGCGCGGCTGTGCGAGTGGCCGATCTCCAGCAGGCGGTGGTGCAGGTGACCCCGGTCCGCGGCGAACGGCGACTGGCCGCGCCAGGTGCGCCGCACGATCGCCAGGATCAGGTCGGCAGCCGGGATGGCGATGATGGTCAGCGGCATCAGCAGCGGGATGTAGACCGGCACCATCTGGTGCACGGTGTTGCGCTCGGAACCGCCGAAGAGGCTGTCCGGGTCCACCTGGCCCGTGATGGAGATCGCGCTCGCCGCCAGCACCAGGCCGATCAGCATCGAGCCCGAGTCGCCCATGAAGATGCGCGCGGGATGGATGTTGTGCGGCAGGAAGCCCAGGCACATGCCCATCAGGATGGCCGCGAACAGCGAGGCGGGCGCCGCGGCCTCGATGCCGTACGAGTACCAGATCCGGTAGGCGTACATGAAGAACGCGGCCGCCGCGATGCACACCACGCCGGCCGCGAGACCGTCGAGGCCGTCCACGAAGTTGACCGCGTTGATGGTCACGACGACCAGCGCCACCGTGAGGAGCGTGCCCTGCCACTGGGTCAGCGCGACCGTGCCCACGGTCGGGATGGGCAGCCACAGGATCGTCAGACCCTGCACCACCATCACACCGGCGGCGATCATCTGACTGCCCAGCTTGATCAGGGCGTCGATCTCGAACTTGTCGTCCAGGACACCGATCAGCCAGATCAGGGCGGCGCCGGAGAGCAGCGCCCGCGGTTCGTTGGACTTCTCGAAGACCTGGTGGAGATTGGTCAGGTGGTCGGCGACCAGCAGGCCCGCGCACAGCCCGAAGAACATGGCGATCCCGCCGAGCCGCGGAGTGGGTTCCCGGTGCACGTCACGTGCCCGGATCTCCGGCATCGCTCCCGCCACGATCGCGAACTTCCGTACCGGCCCTGTCAGCAGATACGTCACCGCGGCCGTGACGCAGAGCGTCAGCAGGTATTCACGCACGGGCTTCCCCACAGGTCTCGCTGGCCATTCCCGGCCTCACAGCCTAGCGATGCAGGCATATGGATGAGGACTTCCGGGTAGCGACGATGGTTGCACGTGTGGCTGTGCACGCGTGTGCGCCTACCCTGCCTCATTCCGGATACGGGGGAAACTCCGTGACCAGATCCCGTACGTCGTCCCGCGCCGCGGCGGCGTCGGTGTCGCCCCTGAGCACCCCCGCGAGCAGCGTGGCCACCGCCCGCATCTCCCGCTCCCCCATGCCCTGCGTGGTCACCGCCGCCGTGCCCAGGCGCAGCCCGCGGGCGTCGCCGTGCGGCAGCGCGCAGCAGTCCAGGACGATCCCGGCGGCCGCCAGCCGTCCCCGTGCGGCCTTCCCGTCGACACCGAGCGGGGCGGGGTCGACGGTGAGCAGGTGGGTGTCCGTACCGCCGGTGGTGACGACCAGTCCCTCGGCGGCCAAGTGGGCCGCGAGCGTCCGCGCGTTGGCGACCACCTGGTGGGCGTACGCGGCGAAGGCGGGGGTGGCGGCCTCCCCGAAGGCGACGGCCTTGGCGGCGATGGTGTGCATCTGGGCGCCGCCCTGGGTGAAGGGGAAGACGGCCCGGTCGACCCGCTCGGACAGTTCGCTTCCGCACAGGATCATGCCGCCGCGGGGTCCGCGCAGCACCTTGTGCGTGGTGGCGCACACGATGTCGGCGTACGGCACCGGGCTGGGCGCCGCTCCCCCGGCGACCAGGCCGATCGGGTGCGCGGCGTCCGCGATGAGGTAGGCGCCCACCTCGTCGGCGATGGCGCGGAAGGCGGCGTGGTCGAGGTGGCGGGGGTAGGCGATGGAGCCGCACACGATCGCCTTGGGGCGGTGGCTGCGGGCCAGGGTGCGCACCTGGTCGTAGTCGATCAGCCCGGTCTCCGCGTCCACGCCGTAGCCGACGAAGTCGAACCAGCGGCCGGAGAAGTTCCCCGGCGAGCCGTGGGTGAGGTGGCCGCCGTACGGCAGGCCCAGGGCGAGGACGGTGTCGCCGGGGCGCAGCAGCGCGGCGTAGGCGGCCAGCACGGCGGAGGAGCCGGAGTGCGGCTGCACGTTGGCGTGCTCGGCGCCGAACAGTGCCTGGGCCCGCTCCGCGGCGAGCCGCTCGGCGACGTCGACGATCTCGCAGCCGCCGTGGTGGCGGGCGCCCGGGTAGCCCTCGGCGTACTTGTTGGCCAGCGGCGAGCCGAGGGCGGCCAGCACGGCGGGGGACGTGAAGTTCTCGGCGGCGATCAGCTGGAGGGTCGTCGACTGCCGGCGGCCTTCGGCGAAGAGGATCTCGGCCAGCTCGGGGTCCTGGCGCAGCAGGACGCCGAGCGAGCTGTCATCGGCCTCGATGATGTCGTGGGTGACCGACATGGTGCGCTCCGGGCATGCGTCGACGGTGACGTACGACCAATGTAGGCCCGCAAGCCCCACCCCGCCTCACGCCCGCACCGGAGCCCCCGTCAGCGCCTCATGACCCGAACCCTGTCCCTGACGCGCCTCACGCCCGCGCCCGAACCCCCGTCAGCGCCGTCACCACGGGGGCCCCGGTCCCTGACGCGCCCCTCGCACCGCTCGGCCCCGGCGGGCCTCCCGGGCTTCGCGACGCTGCGGCGGACTCCGTCCACCGACTCACGGGCCCGGAGACCGCCCCGCCTCACGCCCGCGCCCGAACCCCCGTCAGCGCCGTCACCACGGGGTCGAGTGCCTGGTGTATCTCCTCGCCGATCGACCGGAAGAAGGTCAGCGGGGCGCCGTACGGGTCGTACACCTCGTCCGCCTCCACCGTGGGGGCCAGGAGCCACCCGCGCAGCGCGGCGGCCGCGCGGACCAGGGCACGGGCGCGGGTGACCACGCCGTCCTCCAGGGGAGGCAGCGTCGCCGGGTCGATGGCGTTCACCAGGCGGGTGAACTCCTTCAGGGTGAAGGTGCGCAGGCCCGCCGAGTGGCCCATGGAGATGACCTGCGCCCGGTGGTCGCGGGTCGCGGTGAGCACCAGGTCGGCGCGGACCACGTGTTCGTCGAGCAGCTCGCGGCCGGTGAAGCCGGCGGGGTCGGCGCCGAAGTCCGTGAGGACCGTCTCGGCGTTCGCCTCCATGGGGGCGCCTTCGTGGCCCCAGGTGCCGGCGCTCTCCACGATCAGGCCGCCGCCCAGCACGCCGAGCCGCTCCTGCACCGCGTGCCGGGTCAGCCGCTCGGTGATGGGCGAGCGGCAGACGTTTCCGGTGCTGACGTGGAGGATGCGGAAGCTGTCGCGCGGGAGTCCGACGAACGTGGTCGTGATCTCCGCGGCGCGTTCCCCGTTGCCTATGCCACGCCCCGTCTCAGGGGCCGTCAATTCGCCACCTCGAGGTCGGGTACCACCTTGCGCAGCTCCTCCGCGGACAGCGCGCCCGCGCGCAGCAGGACGGGCACCTCGCGGGTGACGTCGACGATGGACGACGGGACGATGCCGGGCGTGGGCCCGCCGTCGAGGTAGACGGAGACGGAGTCGCCGAGCATCTGCTGGGCGGCGTCGCAGTCCTCGGGGGCCGGGTGGCCGGTCAGGTTGGCGGAGGAGACGGCCATCGGGCCGACCTCGGTGAGCAGCTCGATGGCGACGGGGTGCAGCGGCATCCGCACGGCGACCGTGCCGCGGGTCTCGCCGAGGTCCCACTGCAGCGACGGCTGGTGCTTGGCGACCAGGGTCAGCGCGCCCGGCCAGAACGCGTCGACCAGCTCCCAGGCCATCTCGGAGAAGTCCGTGACCAGGCCGTGCAGGGTGTTCGGCGAGCCGATGAGGACCGGGGAGGGCATGTTGCGGCCGCGCCCCTTGGCCTCCAGCAGGTCGCCGACGGCCTCCGCGGTGAAGGCGTCCGCGCCGATGCCGTACACGGTGTCCGTCGGCAGCACCACGAGCTCGCCACGGCGGACGGCGGACGCTGCCTCGCGCAGACCGGTCACTCGGTCGGTCGAGTCGTTGGTGTCGTATCGCCGTGCCATTTAGCGGGCCTCCTCGTACACGTACTGCGGGATCGAAGTCAGCGGGGTGCGGTCGCTCACGGCAGTGCCTTGCGGGCGGTCGCGAACCTGGGCCGGTTGTTGAGGTCGGGGTGGTCGGCCGCGTCGGCCCAGCCCCGCTCCTCGGTGAAGATCCACGGCACCTGGCCGCCCTGGGTGTCGGCGTGCTCGACGACGACCACGCCGCCGGGGCGCAGCAGCCGGTGCGCGGTGCGTTCCAGGCCGCGGATCAGGTCGAGGCCGTCCTCGCCGGAGAACAGGGCCAGCTCGGGATCGTGGTCGCGGGCCTCGGGGGCGACGTACTCCCACTCGGTGAGCGGGATGTACGGCGGGTTGGAGACGACCAGGTCGACCTGGCCGTCGAGGTCCGGGAAGGCGGTGAGGGCGTCTCCCTGGCGCAGGTCGACCCTGGACCCCTCCATGTTCTTGCGCGTCCATCTGAGGGCGTCCTCGGACAGCTCCACGGCGTGCACGCGGGAGCGCGGCACCTCCTGGGCGAGCGCGAGCGCGATGGCGCCGGAGCCGGTGCACAGGTCGACGATGCACGGTTCGACGACGTCCATGGCGCGCACCGCGTCTATGGCCCAGCCGACGACCGACTCGGTCTCGGGGCGGGGCACGAAGACGCCGGGGCCGACCTGGAGCTCCAGGTAGCGGAAGTAGGCGCGGCCGGTGATGTGCTGGAGCGGCTCGCGCGCCTCACGCCGGGCGACGACCTCCCAGTACCGGGCGTCGAACTCCGCGTCCGGCACGGTGTGCAGCTCGCCCCGCTTGACGCCGTGCAGATACGCGGCGAGTTCCTCCGCGTCGGTGCGCGGCGAGGGCACGCCGGCGTCGGCCAGCCGCTGGGTGGCCTGGGCCACCTCCATGAGCAGCAGGTTCACGCTGGTCCTCCGGGGCTGAGCTGTGGTCCGGTGCGGGTGGTGCGGCGGTGCTCAGGCGGCGGCGAGCTTGGCCGCCGAGTCCGCGTCGACGCAGGCCTGGATCACCGGGTCGAGGTCGCCGTCCAGGACCTGGTCCAGGTTGTACGCCTTGAAGCCGACGCGGTGGTCCGAGATGCGGTTCTCCGGGAAGTTGTACGTGCGGATCTTCTCGGAGCGGTCGACGGTGCGGACCTGGCTGCGCCGGGCGTCCGCGGCCTCCTTCTCCGCCTCCTCCTGCGCCGCCGCGAGCAGCCTGGAGCGCAGGATACGCATCGCCTGCTCCTTGTTCTGCAGCTGGCTCTTCTCGTTCTGGCAGGAGGCGACGACTCCGGTCGGGATGTGCGTGATGCGCACGGCGGAGTCGGTGGTGTTGACGGACTGGCCGCCGGGTCCCGACGACCGGTAGACGTCGATGCGGAGGTCGTTGGGGTTGATCTCGACGTCGATCTCCTCGGCCTCGGGGGTCACCAGGACACCCGCGGCGGAGGTGTGGATGCGGCCCTGGGACTCGGTGGCCGGCACCCGCTGCACGCGGTGCACGCCGCCCTCGTACTTCAGCCGCGCCCAGACGCCCTGGCCGGGCTCGGTGGCGCCCTGGCCGCCCTTGGTCTTCACGGCGACCTGGACGTCCTTGTAGCCGCCCAGCTCGGACTCGGTGGAGTCGATGATCTCGGTCTTCCAGCCGACCCGCTCGGCGTACCGCAGGTACATGCGCAGCAGGTCGCCGGCGAAGAGCGCCGACTCGTCGCCGCCGGCGCCGGCCTTGATCTCGAGGATGACGTCCTTGTCGTCGCTGGGGTCGCGCGGGACCAGCAGCAGGCGCAGCTTCTCGGTGAGCTCGTCGCGCTGCTTGTCCAGCTCCTTGACCTCGGCGGCGAAGTCGGGGTCGTCGGCGGCGAACTCGCGCGCGGTCTCGATGTCGTCGCCGGTCTGCTTCCAGGAGCGGAACGTGGCGACGATCGGGGTCAGCTCGGCGTACCGCTTGTTCAGCTTGCGCGCGTTGGCCTGGTCGGAGTGGACCGACGGGTCGGCGAGCTTCTTCTCCAGGTCGGCGTGCTCGGCGACGAGTTCCTCGACGGCCTCGAACATCTTGGGCTCCTGCTTACTGCTTGGGAAGGGGAAGGCGGGCGACCAAAAACGCCGGTCCCGGCGCTCCCCGGGGAGGGGATGCGGCCGTGGACCGGCGGTTGGAGGCTCGCTACTTCTTGGAGCCGGCAGCCTTGCCGAAGCGGGCCTCGAAGCGGGCCACGCGGCCACCGGTGTCGAGGATCTTCTGCTTGCCCGTGTAGAACGGGTGGCACTCGGAGCAGACCTCGGCCCGGATGGTGCCGGACTCGATGGTGCTACGGGTGGTGAACG
This sequence comes from Streptomyces sp. MH60, assembly GCF_002939385.1. GTDB lineage: Bacteria > Actinomycetota > Actinomycetes > Streptomycetales > Streptomycetaceae > Streptomyces. Next base: position 81,214 of record NZ_MULI01000009.1, read on the forward strand.
ACGCGCCACAGGTGCAGCTGACCTGCGTCTCGACGTACTCGGGGTGGATGTCGCGCTTCAAGGTGTCTCCTACTGTTCCGGGAGGGCGCCGGGTCGCAGCCGCGGGATGCGGAAGCGTGAACCGGAGCCGACGTACCAGTCTGCCAGGACTGGCGTCATCCCCCAAAACCGGGGGGCGGCGTGAACTATTCCCCGGTGTTGACGACGCCCTTGGCCTCGCCGGTGGCCGTGCCCTCCGTGGCCGACTCCGGGATCGGGCGGTCGTTCCGCAGGGCCGTCCAGACCTGCTGGGCCTTGTCCTTCTCGACCAGGACGCGGTTGGCGTCGGCGGGGTCGTAGATCACCGGCATGGTGGCCATGTGCATCTTGTCCGGGCCGATGCCCTTCAGACCGCTCGCGAAGGACATCAGGGAGTTCACCGAGCCCAGGTCGGAGTCGGTGGTGACGGTCTTGGTGGCGGTGTCGGCGATGTCGTACAGCTTCTTGGGGTTGCCGAGCAGGCCGATGTCCTTGACCTGGTGGACGAGGGCCTTGACGAAGGCCTGCTGGAGCTGGATGCGGCCGAGGTCCGAGCCGTCGCCGACGCCGTGCCGGGTGCGGACCAGGCCGAGGGCCTGCTCGCCGTCGAGCCGGTGGGTGCCGGCCGTGAGGTCGAGGTGGCTGTCGGGGTCCTTGATGTCCGCGGTGGTGGTGACCTGGACGCCGCCGAGGTCGTCGATGAGGTTCTGGAAGCCGCTGAAGTCGACCTCCAGGTAGTGGTCCATGCGCAGGCCGCTCATCGACTCGACGGTCTTGACGGCGCAGGCGGCGCCGCCGGTGGAGTAGGCGGAGTTGAACATCACGCCGTCGGCGGCGGGGTGCTCGGCGCCGTCGGTGTCGGTGCAGTCGGGCCGGTCGATGAGGGTGTCGCGCGGGATGGAGACCACGCTGGCCTTCTTGTGGCCCTTGTAGACGTGCACGATCATCGCCGTGTCCGAGCGGGCGGTGCCGTCGTCGGTGCCGCCGCCGAGCTTCTTGTTGCCGCCGGAGCGGGTGTCGGAGCCCAGGACCAGGATGTTCTCCGAGCCGTTGTCGGCCTTCTCGGGCCGGTCGGCGCCGAGCGCCTGGTCGATGTCGACGCTCGTGAGGTTGCCGTTGAGCTTGAAGTACAGGACTCCGGCTCCGGTGCCGCCCAGGACCACGATGCCCGCGGCGCTCCAGGCCGCGACGAGCAGGGCCTTGCGCCGCTTGGCCGTGGGCTTGCGGCGGCGGCCCTTGCCCCGGCGGCCGTGGCCGGGGGCGGGGGACTGGCCGGGGCCGGGTATCGCGGGATCCGGCGTGCTCTCGGCGGACATGGGCTCCTCGGTGTTCGTCCGGTCGGTTACCCCCTGCGCTCAGGGTCGGGTCGGTCGGCTCCGCGGATTCGGCGCCGGTACCTCACCATGGTCCCTCCGTAGCTCAGACGGCGGAACTCGGGACAGGGTTGCACAACGGTCTGTGGCGACCCGGTGGGGAAACGGTGACGGAGCGTGTTCGGCGCGCCGGGGCTCGCTGCGCTGACCTGGGAATCCGCGTCCACCGGTCCGGCCCCGCCGGGGCACCGGCCGGGCCGCGGCGTGTGGTGAAGCTCGCAGCCCGGGGCCCGGTGAACGGCGAGGGGGCCGCCCCCCGGAGTGGAGGCGGCCCCGCGGGGATCGTTCGCTCAGCCGAAGAGGTTGAACGCGTTCCAGCCGCCGCCGACCCGGACCCGGGCCTTGAACGTGGCCGTGCCCGACTTGCCGGTGCCCTTGTACAGCCACATCACACCGGAGCTGTCGCGGGCCAGCAGGTCGGGCCTGCCGTCCCCGGTGATGTCACCGGCGGTGGCGAGGGCGCCGTAGGCGTTCCAGCCGCCGCCGACCCTGACCCGGCTGCCGAGCGCCGGCGCGGCCTTCCCGGTGCCCGGGTACAGCCACAGGACGCCCGAGCCGTCCCGCGCCAGCAGGTCGGGCCTGCCGTCGCGGTTGTAGTCGCCCTTGCCGGTGATCGTGTACGCGCCCCAGCCGCCGCCGATCCGGACGCGGCTGCCGAAGGTGCCGTCGCCCTTGCCGGGGTAGAGCCACAGGACGCCGTCCTTGTCCTTGGCGACCAGGTCGGGCAGCGCGTCGCCGGAGAGGTCGCCCGGGACGCGGAGGTCCTTCATCGCGTTCCAGCCGCCGCCGACCCGGATCGACTCGTAGCTGTCGACCCCGTCGAAGGCGAGGGTGTACAGCACGCCGTCCGAGGCGCGGTACACGTAGTCCTGGTAGAAGTCGCGGTCCAGGTCTCCCTGGCGCACCAGGTTCACCCCGCCCCAGTCGCCGAGCGAGAGGCGGTTGGCCAGGTAGGGCGCTCCGTCGCCGACGGAGTAGTACTCGTACGCCTCCCCGCCGGGGGTGCGTGCGAACAGGTCCGCCAGGCCGTCGAAGTCGAGGTCGGAGTCGTCGACGCGGGAGTTGACCTCGCCGACGTAGGAGCTGACCTTGGCGTAGACGGCGTAGGCGCCCGAGGCGACGCAGTCCTCGACGCCCCAGGACACCACACCGGCGATCCGGCCGTTGACCACGAGCGGGCCGCCGGAGTCGCCGTTGCACGGGGAGACCGTACCGGCGTCCTGGCCGGCGGCCGGGTCACCGGCGCAGGCCATCTGGCCGGGCGCGAAGTCGGAGCCCCAGTACGAGGTGCAGGAGGCGTCCGAGCGCATCGGCACGGTCGCCTTCCTCAGCGTCGGCGAGATCTCCTGGCTGGTGGAGCTGGTGCGCCCCCAGCCGTACACCGTCGCCGGGGTCCCGTTGGCGTAGGAGGCGGTGTCGCCGCTCGTCGTGGGCCGCAGGGTCTTGTACGGCAGCGCCTCGGTCAGCGTGAGCACCGCCAGGTCACCGCCCGAGGTGCTGCTCGGCCGGTACGTGGGATTGACCCACTGGCGCCATACCCCGGCGGGCCGGCCGCCGTGCAGGCCCGTGTCGTCGGGCAGTTGGGCGGTGCCGGCGACGATGGTTCCGTGTTCCGTCCAGTCCAGGCCGTACACGCAGTGCGCGGCGGTCAGGACCTTCGCCGGGGCCACCAGGGTGCCGCCGCAGAAGTAGCCCTCGTCGTCGGCGGGGTCGTCGTTGCCCTTGTCGTCGTAGTAGTGCAGCTGCACCATCCACGGCGCCTCGGAGATCGACGCGTCCTTGCCGCCGATGATCTTCGGGTCGACCCGGCCGGACGGGGCCCCGGCGCTCGGACCGGCCTCCGGCTGCGCGCCGGGAGCGGTCGCGGTGCCGTTCCTGAGGGCGGCCCCGGAGTCCTGGGCGCGCTGCGTCAGCTCGGCGTGGGACGCGGCGGCGGGTCGTTCGGTGACGGCCGGCCGGGGCGGGACGGGGGTCCCGCCGGACGCCTGGGCGGGGACGGCCGCGAGGACCGCGCCCGACAGGGCGAGTGCGGCGGTGGCCGCGGGAAGAGCCAGGCGGGCTCTTCGAGGGGTAGATGTCACTCAGGTCTCCTGTCGCGGTAGACGCAGGCAGGAGAGAACAGCCCCTGGGTGCGGGCCCGTGAAGGCAGCACTGATCACCCTGTGGGCGTATCCGAAAATACGTTCCCCCCCACTGCGGTGCGCTGATCCTACAAGCCCGGCAAGCCGGAAGTCCCGCCCCGTCACCGGTGTGACGAAGCGGGACTTCCGTACGGCTGTCGGGCCGGTGACTCAGTCGCCGTTGCCGGGCGTCGGAGTCGTCTTCTGGATCTGCATCAGGAACTCGGCGTTCGACTTCGTCTGCTTCATCTTGTCGAGGAGCAGCTCGATCGCCTGCTGCTGGTCCAGGGCGTGCAGCACCCGGCGCAGCTTCCAGGTGATGGCGAGCTCGTCGCTGCCGAGCAGGATCTCTTCCTTACGGGTACCGGACGCGTCCACGTCCACCGCGGGGAAGATGCGCTTGTCGGCGAGCTTCCGGTCGAGCTTGAGCTCGGCGTTGCCGGTGCCCTTGAACTCCTCGAAGATGACCTCGTCCATGCGGGACCCGGTGTCCACCAGGGCGGTGGCGAGGATGGTCAGCGAACCGCCGTCCTCGATGTTGCGGGCCGCACCGAAGAAGCGCTTCGGCGGGTACAGGGCGGTCGAGTCGACACCACCGGACAGGATGCGGCCGGAGGCCGGGGCGGCGAGGTTGTACGCACGGCCCAGACGCGTGATCGAGTCGAGCAGCACGACGACGTCGTGACCCAGCTCCACCAGGCGCTTGGCGCGCTCGATGGCCAGCTCGGCGACCGTGGTGTGGTCCTCGGCCGGGCGGTCGAAGGTCGAGGAGATGACCTCGCCCTTCACCGACCGCTGCATGTCGGTGACCTCTTCCGGACGCTCGTCGACCAGGACGACCATCAGGTGGCACTCGGGGTTGTTGTGCGTGATCGCGTTGGCGATCGCCTGCATGATCATGGTCTTGCCGGTCTTCGGCGGGGCCACGATCAGACCGCGCTGGCCCTTACCGATCGGTGCGACCAGGTCGATGATGCGGGTGGTGAGGACGCCCGGGTCCGTCTCCAGACGGAGGCGGTCCTGCGGGTACAGCGGCGTCAGCTTGTTGAACTCCGGGCGCCCGCGCCCGGATTCGGGCGCCATGCCGTTCTGCGAGTCCAGGCGGACCAGCGCGTTGAACTTCTCGCGGCGCTCGCCGTCCTTGGGCTGGCGCACGGCACCGGTGATGTGGTCGCCCTTGCGCAGGCCGTTCTTGCGGACCTGGGCGAGGGAGACGTACACGTCGTTGGGGCCGGGCAGGTAGCCGGAGGTCCGGATGAACGCGTAGTTGTCGAGGATGTCGAGGATGCCGGCGACCGGGATGAGGACGTCGTCCTCGTTGATCTGCGGCTCCTGGATCTCGTCGCGCCCGCGACGGCCCCGGCGGTCCCGGTAGCGGCCGCGACGGCCGCGACGGCCGCTGCCGTCGTCGTCGTAGCCGTCGTCGTGCTGCTGCTGGCGGTCCTGGCGTCCGCCGCCGCCCTGCTGCTGACGGTCCTGGCGGCCGCCGCCCTGGTTCTGCTGGTCGTCGCCCTTGCTGCGCCGGTCGCGGCCGCCGCGGTCGCCACGGTCACTGCGGTCGCCACGGTCACCGCGGTCGCCTCGGTCACGGCGGTCGCGACGACGGCCCTCGCCGCCCTCGCCGTCGGAACGGGCGTCGCCCTGGCCCTGGTGGCCCTGCGTCTGCTGCTGCGCGGCCGAGGCGTCGGCCTTCGGCTCGGCGCGGGTCTCGACGGCCACCGTGTCGGTGCCGCCGGACGGGCTGCCCGCGTCGGCGGTGGCCCGGCGACGACGGCGCTCGGAGGGGGCCTCGTCGGCGGGGGCGGCCTGCTCGGCCGAGGCGTTGACCTTGGGGGACGGCTGACCGGGGATGTCGATCTGCTGCTGGGCGGCCTTGTCGGCGGCCGCCTTGTCCGCCTTCTTGTCGGCCTTGCCGGCCTTCTCCGCCTTCTCGGCGGGTGCCTCGTCGCCCGTACGGGTCCGGGAGGTGCTGCGGCGCTTCGGCTTGGTCTCGCCCGCGGTGTCCGCGGCGGGCGCGGCCTTGGCGGGGGCTCCCCCCGCGGCCTGCGCCTCCTTGATGACCTCGATCAGCTGGCTCTTGCGCATACGCGCGGTGCCCCTGATGCCGAGGCCGGATGCGACCTGCTGCAGCTCGGCCAGCACCATGCCGTCGAGGCCGGTACCGCGGCGCCGCCGGGAGCCGGCACCGGTGGCAGGCGCGGAGGCGTCCGTGGCGGGCGCGGCAGCGGTCTCCTCGACACGTGCGCCCATCAGATCGGTGGTGTCGCTCACGAAGGGTCCTTCCCTGGAGCGGACGTCGGCCTGTCTGGCTCGGCGACCGGTTGTGCTGTCCGACTTCGGTCCTTGCTGTGCGAACCGTGCCGGGGCGGTGGTCCGCCTGAACGGCGGAAGAGATATCTGGTGATGGCGCTTCCCCTAGCCGTGGCACCCGGTGTCTGTGTCAGGCGGCGTGGTCGCACCGGTTCCGAAACTCCCCCAGAGGGGGTAACCCCCTCTGACGGGCCGCTCAATGCCCGTGATGGCCGTACTGATCACGTACGACATCCACTGCACAATGCGGCTTGGGGGGCTCCCGGAAGAATGTCTGTCCCGGACGGGGACACGAGGCACCTCGCCATGGTGGGGTCGGGTGCAGACTTGAGGTTAACACTACCGGATCCAACAAACATTCCCCCTCTCGAAATCCGGCAACCGTCCGCGTCAGGTGTCACTGGCGGTCGCCAGGGGCAGGACGATCGCGCCCTGCTGGTCCAGGCCGAGCCGGTTGGCCGCCCAGTCCGTTCCGGCCAGCGCCTCGACCTTGTCGGCCGTGTCGGCGTCGGCCAGTGCCATCACCGTGGGTCCGGCACCCGAGATCACCGCGGGGATGCCGTCACCACGCAGCCGTTCCACCAGCGCCGCGCTCTCCGGCATGGCCGGCGCGCGGTACTCCTGGTGCAGGCGGTCCTCGGTGGCCGGCAGCAGCAGCTCGGGGCGCCGGGTGAGGGCCTCGACGAGCAGCGCGGCACGGCCGGCGTTGGCGGCGGCGTCGACGTGCGGGACGCTGCGCGGGAGCAGTCCGCGCGCGGTCTGGGTCAGGACCGGCTTCCCGGGCACGAAAACCACCGGAACGATGGAATCGGCGGGCTCCATCCTGATGGCCCGGGCGGCGCCGGACTCCATCCAGGACAGGGTGAAACCGCCCAGCAGACAGGCCGCCACGTTGTCGGGGTGGCCCTCGATCTCGGTGGCGAGGTCGAGCAGCGCGGCGTCGTCGAGGCGGGCCTCGCCGCCTATGGTCACCGCGCGGGCGGCGACGATGCCGGCGCAGATGGCGGCGGAGGAGGAACCGAGACCGCGGCCGTGCGGGATGCGGTTGGCGCAGACGATCTCCAGGCCGCGCGGCTGTCCGCCGAGCAGGTCGAAGGCGGTACGCAGGGAGCGGACGAGGAGGTGCTTCTCGTCGCGCGGGAGGGTCTCGCTGCCCTCACCGGCGATGTCGACGTGCAGCCCGGAGTCGGCCACCCGGACGACCACGTCGTCGTAGAGACCCAGCGCGAGGCCGAGGGCGTCGAAGCCCGGACCGAGATTGGCGCTGGTGGCGGGGACGCGCACCCTGACGGCGGCGGCGCGGAAGGCTGGACCGGCCATCGCTCGATGACTCTCCTTGAGCTGCGTGACTGTCGAGAACTGGCGTGAGTGTCGAGTGACATTCGATGACGACGACGTACCGAACCCTGGGCGCGACGCGGGGACGGCGCGGCACCGCGGCATATGCGGCAGGCGGGTTAGGTACAGCCTATCGAAGGAAGGTTCTGTGGCGACATAGGGCGCACAGGAGGCGCACGATGCGTGTCGTAAGCCCCCTGTGCACCCCCTGTCGGTGGCATTCCCGGCCGGGCGTCGCTTACGCCCTCTTACGCCGGTCGCGTCGCACAGGTACGGCGCTCGGACCGGGCCGAACCGCTCAGACCAGGCCGAGCCGCTCGGCCGCGGTCGCCGCGTCGACCGGGACGGTGACCGGCTGCGGGGCACCGGCGACGGCCCAGTCCGGGTCCTTCAGCCCGTTGCCGGTGACGGTGCACACGATGCGCTGCCCCGGGTCGACCTTGCCCTGCTCGGCGGCCTTGAGCAGACCGGCCACCGACGCGGCGGACGCGGGCTCCACGAAGACGCCCTCCTGGGAGGCCAACAGCCGGTAGGCACGCAGGATCTCACGGTCCGTCACCTCGTCGATGGCGCCGCCCGACTCGTCCCGCGCGGCGAGCGCGAAGTCCCACGAGGCGGGGTTGCCGATCCGGATGGCGGTGGCGATGGTCGACGGGTCCTTGACGACCTCGCCGCGCACGATCGGGGCGCTGCCGGAGGCCTGGAACCCCCACATGCGGGGCCGCTTCGTGCTGACCTTGTCGGCGGCGTACTCCTGGTACCCCTTCCAGTACGCGGTGATGTTGCCCGCGTTGCCCACCGGCAGGACGTGGATGTCGGGCGCGTCGCCGAGCATGTCCACGATCTCGAAGGCGGCCGTCTTCTGCCCCTCGATGCGCACCGGGTTGACCGAATTGACCAGTGCCACCGGATAGTTGTCGCTGAGCGCGCGGGCCAGCGTGAGGCAGTCGTCGAAGTTGCCGTCGACCTGGAGGATCTTCGCGCCGTGCACGAGGGCCTGGCCCATCTTGCCGAGCGCGATCTTGCCCTGCGGCACGAGCACGGCGGAGACCATGCCCGCGCGCACGCCGTAGGCGGCGGCGGAGGCGGAGGTGTTGCCGGTGGAGGCGCAGATGACGGCCTGCGCGCCCTCCTCCTTCGCCTTGCTGATGGCCATGGTCATGCCGCGGTCCTTGAAGGACCCGGTCGGGTTCGCCCCCTCGACCTTGAGGTGGACCTCGCAGCCCGTGCGCTCGGAGAGCACCTGCGCGGGCACGAGCGGGGTGCCGCCCTCACGGAGCGTCACGACGGGCGTGCTGTCGGAGACGGGCAGCCGGTCCCGGTACTCCTCGATGATTCCGCGCCACTGGTGGGTCATTGCTGGTTACTCTCCTTCAACCCGCATGATGCTGGCGACACCCCGCACGGTGTCGAGCTTGCGCAGCGCCTCGACCGTACCGCCGAGGGCGGCGTCGGACGCGCGATGGGTGACGACGACGAGGGATGCCTCGCCGTCCTTGCCGGACTGCCGCACGGTGTCGATGGAGACACCGTGCTCCGCGAACACGGTCGCGACCTGGGCGAGCACGCCCGGTTTGTCGGCCACGTCGAGGCTGATGTGGTAGCGCGTGACGACGTCGCCCATCGGGGAGACGGGCAGCGCCGCGTACGCGGACTCGCCGGGTCCGGTGGCGCCGCCGATCCGGTTGCGGCACACGGCGACGAGGTCGCCCAGCACGGCGGATGCGGTCGGCGAGCCGCCGGCGCCGGGCCCGTAGAACATGAGCTGTCCGGCGGCCTCGGACTCCACGAACACGGCGTTGTACGCCTCGCGCACGTTGGCCAGCGGGTGGCTGAGCGGGATCATCGCGGGATGCACGCGCGCGGTGACCGATCCTCCGTCCGCCGCCCGCTCGCAGATGGCGAGCAGCTTGATGGTGCAGCCCATCTCCCTGGCGGAGGCGAAGTCGGCCGCGGTGACCTCGGTCATGCCCTCGCGGTAGACGTCGTCGAGGCGCACGCGCGTGTGGAAGGCGATCCCGGCGAGGATGGCGGCCTTGGCGGCGGCGTCGAAGCCCTCGACGTCGGCGGTCGGGTCGGCCTCCGCGTATCCGAGGGCGGTGGCCTCGTCGAGGGCCTCCTGATAACCCGCCCCGGTGGTGTCCATGGCGTCGAGGATGAAGTTGGTCGTCCCGTTCACGATGCCCAGCACCCGGTTGACCTTGTCGCCGGCGAGGGACTCGCGCAGCGGCCGGATCAGCGGGATGGCACCGGCGACGGCGGCCTCGTAGTACAGGTCCCTGCCGTGCTCGTCGGCGGCGGCGTGCAGGGCTGCGCCGTCCTGGGCGATGAGCGCCTTGTTGGCGGAGACCACGGAAGCACCGTGCGCGAAGGCGGTGGTGATGAGCGTCCGCGCGGGCTCGATCCCGCCGATGACCTCGACGACGACGTCGATGTCCCCCCGCTTGACGAGGGCGGTGGCGTCGGTGGTCACGAGGGCCGGGTCGATGCCCTCGCGCACCTTGTCGGGCCGCCGTACGGCGACACCCGCGAGCTCTACCGGGGCCCCGATCCGGGCGGCGAGGTCGGCGGCGTGCGTCGTCATGATGCGCGCCACCTCTGAGCCGACCACTCCACAGCCCAGCAGCGCCACCTTCAGCGGACGCGTACGCATCATCCGACCTCGTTTCCTCTTACCGTCTACGGTGGGACCAGTCTCACGCACCGGACGGGATTTTCTGCCTTTCGTCCGGATCGTGAGACGTTTATTTCATTTTCGGAGGGGTCGCGGGCCGGAAGATCTTCGCCCGCTCCCTCCTCCGGCGGGGGCTCCTCCGCCGCGGGGCGTCACCCGACGTCGAGCCGCAGCAGATCCTCCTCGGTCTCCCGCCGCACGATGACCCGCGCCGCACCGTCCCGCACGGAGACGACCGGCGGACGCAGCGCGTGGTTGTAGTTGCTGGCCATGGAGCGGCAGTACGCCCCCGTCGCCGGTACGGCGACCAGGTCACCGGGGGCCAGGTCCCCCGGCAGGAAGGCGTCCTTGACCACGATGTCCCCGCTCTCGCAGTGCTTGCCCACGACGCGCACGAGCATCGGCTCGGCGTCCGAGGTGCGGGAGACGAGGGCGACGCTGTACTCGGCGTCGTAGAGCGCGGTGCGGATGTTGTCCGACATCCCGCCGTCCACGGAGACGTAGGTCCGCAGCCCGTCGAGCGGCTTGACGGTGCCGACCTCGTACAGCGTGAAGGCGGTGGGCCCGACGATGGCCCGGCCGGGCTCGACGGAGATGCGGGGGGTGGCGAGCCGGGCGGACTCACACTCCCTCGTCACGATCTCGGTGAGCGCCTTGGCGATCTCGTGCGGCTCGCGGGGGTCGTCGTCACTGGTGTACGCGATCCCGAGCCCGCCCCCGAGGTCGATCTCGGGCAGTTCGACCCCGTGCTCGTCCCGGATGTCCTTGAGCAGCCCCACGACCCGGTGCGCGGCGACCTCGAACCCCGACATGTCGAAGATCTGCGACCCGATGTGCGAGTGGATCCCGATCACCTCGAGCCCGTCGAGCGTCAGGGCCCGCCGCACGGCTTCGGCGGCCTGCCCGCCGGCCAGCGGAATCCCGAACTTCTGGTCCTCGTGGGCGGTGGCGATGAACTCGTGCGTGTGCGCCTCGACCCCGACGGTGATGCGGATCTGCACCCGCTGCCGCTTGCCGAGTGACTGGGCGATGTGCGCGACCCGCACGATCTCCTGGAAGGAGTCGAGCACGATCCGCCCGACCCCGGCGCGGACGGCGCGCTCGATCTCCTCCGGCGACTTGTTGTTGCCGTGGAAGGCGATCCGCTCGGCGGGCATCCCCGCGGCGAGCGCGGTGGCCAGCTCGCCCCCGGAACACACGTCGAGGTTGAGCCCTTCTTCGTGCAGCCACCGCACGACGGCACGCGACAGGAACGCCTTCCCCGCGTAGAAGACGTCGGCGTCGGCCCCGAAGGCGGTGCGCCAGGCCCGCGCCCGGTCCCGGAAGTCGGCCTCGTCGAGGATGTAGGCGGGCGTGCCGTACTCCTCGGCGAGCTGGGTGACGGGCAGTCCGCCGACGGTGACGACACCGTCCGCGTCCCGCCCCACGGTGTGGGCCCAGACCTTGGGATCGAGGGCGTTCAGGTCCTCCGCCGGGGCGGTGTAATGCCCCTCGGGCAGGACATCGGCGTGACGGGGCCCGGCGGGGTGTGCGGAACGGCTCATGGCGTCTTCGGTGCTCTCTCAGAGGTGGTCGGGTGCGTCGATGCCGAGGAGGGCCAGGCCGCCGGCCAGCACCGCCCCGACGGCTTCGGCGAGCGCCAGCCGGGCACGGTGGGCGGCCGAGGGTTTCTCCCCGCCGCGCGGCAGCACGGTGGGCAGGAACGGCAGCGCGGCGTCGGCGACGGTGACGAGATGCCGGGCGAGCCGGTCGGGGGCGCGGTGGTCCGCGGCGGCGGCGAGGACACGGGGGTGGTCGGCGAGAGCGGCGAGGAGATCCTGCTCGGTGCTCGCGCCGAGGGGGCCCGGTGCGGCGGTGAACCCGAGATCGGCGGCGTTGCGGCCGGCGGCACGGGCGCGGGCGTGGGCGTACCGCACGCGGAAGAGGGGGTTGCTCTCACGCTGGACGAGGTGCTCGTCGCCGGCCTGGGGCCGGTCGTGGGCCGCGGGATGGAGCAGGGCCCAGCGTCCGGCGTCACGGCCGAGGGACATCGGGTCGGCGGACTCGGGGGCGGGGACGGGTCGGACGGTGACGGGCAGCTCGGCGGGGGCGTGGCCGACGGCGTCGACTCGGACCCCGAGGGCGGAGGTCCAGGCGTCCTCGAACCCCTCGGCGGTCACCCGCACCAGCGCCCCCTGCGAGCGCAGCAGCCGCGCGGAGGCTTCGGCCACGACGACGGCACGCAGGTCGTGCGGACAGTGCAGCTGCACGACACGCCCGTCGGCGTGGTCGGCGTACCCGTACCGCTCCCCGCGGCGCAGGACCTCGCCGACGACTCCGACGGCGGAAGCGGCACCGTCGAGACTGATGTTGAGGAACCCCGGCCCGGTGAGGACGACGTCGGTGATCCCGTCGGCCCCGAGGAGGTGGGGCCGCAGCACCTCGGCGACCTTCAGGGGCGGCTGCCCGGCCGGCCGGGCCAGCTGGAGGGCGATGCCGGTGGCATAGTCCCCGCACCCTCCGGGCCCCGGCGGCGTGACCACGGCACGCGTCGGCACGGCCACGCTCAGCTCCCCCGCGTCGACGGCGCGCCGCACCGCGTGCAGCACGGTGCGGGAGAGTTCGACGGGGGTCACGGGACAAGCGTAGGGGAGGAGGGGGGTGGGGAGGCGAACCGATTTGCCGCAGTCCCGGGATATGGACGCGGGCCGGGGGCGGCCCGGCTGCACCCGCCCTTCCGCTCACACCGGAGCGGACGCCTCACTCTCCCCTGGCGAGCCCGCGCACCCGCGGCACGGAGGCCCCGGCCCCGGAGCCCGGCCCGGACACCCGGTTGACGACGGACCCACTGACCTTCCGCTCGGCCAACTGCCGTACGAGACCGACCAGCTCGGCGGGCTCGAAGGGCTTGGACAGAAAGGCGTCGGCCCCCGCGGCGAACCCGGCGTCGACCTCGTACTGCGTACAGGCACTGACGATCGCGATCGGCAGGTCCCGGGTACGAGGATCGGCACGCAGCCGGGCAGCGGTCCTGAGCCCGTCCAGCCGAGGCATGACCACGTCCAGTGTCACGGCGTCGGGCCGCACCTGATGGACGACTTCCAGACACTCGACACCATCGCCCGCGGTCACGACCTCGAAGCCCTCCAGCTCGAGGTTGACCCTGATCAGCTGCCGGATGACCTTGTTGTCGTCCACAACAAGAATCCGGCCGGACGCCCTAGGCACAACTCGAGAGTAGGTCGCCCCCGGCCACCGCGTCCGGGTTTTCCCCACTTCCACCCCCCGCGGGGGACAACACCTCGCACGGACACCGTCACGGCCCGCCAAAACCCGTTCATGACCACCCCGGGCGAGCTGGTAGTGTTCTACCCGTCGCCGCGAGCAACACCGACCGCGACGGACACGCCCCCGTAGCTCAGGGGATAGAGCAACGGCCTCCGGAGCCGTGTGCGCAGGTTCGAATCCTGCCGGGGGCACCGGAAATTTAGGCCCTGACCAGCGGAAACGCCGGTCAGGGCCTTTCTTGTGCATGCCAAAACGCACACGCTATCCGACCGTGAGCAATTGACTGCCATCACGCCGCTGACCAGCCCCTTTACAGAGACGAGGGCGGAAGGGGCACCGCTCTCCGTCCCGCAGCCGGGGCAGCGGACGCCTACGCGGGACATACGCGGGACGCAAACCCGCGCCAACCGGCCGACGGTGACCAGCGCGCGGCACGAACCTCTCTGATCTGCGGCTTTCCGGAGCGACCGGGCGTGCGAGGGGACGGCGCGTGGGACCGATTGACTTTCGCGCGATGCAGGCGGGCCGCCCTAGAGACGGGGAACGGGCCTCATTCCGGGCTCTCGCCCCTCCTCGGCTCCCAGGCCGCCAGGAGCGCGGAAGCCGGTGCTGCCCAGTCCTCGGGGCCCTCCAGCAGATCGACGGACTCCATTGAGCCCTCCGGTGCGAGGAGTTGCTCACCGATCCCATGGGGCACCCACAGTGCAGCGGTTCCCCGATACCAGTCCACGGCAACCTGGTAGACCGCGACGACCGCCAACTCCCATACGGTCAGCGAGTTGTACGTACTCCCACCGTGTGGAGAGCGGTGCGGGGACGGTATCTGTACGCCTATCAGGCGCCAGGGGCGCCCCGCCGACTGCTCGGCAGCTGCGAGACGGGCTTGGTCGGCCCAGTCGGAGGTCAGCTGGCCCAGTGCCTCTTCGGCCTCCTCCCGCCCCTTCCGGCGGCGCCCCAGGTTCTCGTGCAGCTCTTGGCCAGCCGACAGCGCAGCCATGGTGACTGACGTGGCGCCCCAGCGAGCATGGGCACGCCACGCCTGCCAGACCCTCCGCAATACGACGGGGGCATCGCGCCCGAAGATCCCGAAGCCGATGCCGGCGGTCCCCTCGAGGTCGGCCAGGGAGGCGACGGCTGCGGCCTCGGCGAGCGCCCGGGGAGAGTAGAAACGGATCACCATCTGCCGCTTCTGCTCGACGAGCTTGGCGTGCGCTATCACCCGCGCTTCGGCCCAGGGATGCAACCAGGGACATGCAGTCAGGGCCTCGCCGGCTGTGATCAGCCGGTCCTGCGTGCCCTGCCAGTCGGCCAGCAACTCGTCGCGGCATTCCCTTGCCTGCCGGTATCGCTCCCAGGCGTCAGTGTCGTCTTCGTCGTCCGGGTACTCGCCCTGCGACAGCAGCCGTACCGCCTCGTCGACCTCGGCCTCGTCCGGAAGCTGCTCCTGTACGTCCTCGTCGTCGATCCGTAGCCCGGAAAAGGAGTTCAGAGCGTCGAGAAAGACCGGCCAGAGGCCGTGGTCGGGCACCGGCCAGCGGCAGCTCCAGTTCGTGCAGAGTCGGGCCAGCGAGGAGACGTCAAGGGTGAAGTCGACGGCGTGCACCGAGGATGCCTTGCGTAGGCGGGGGCAGTCTTCGACCGCATGGATGAGCCCGGTCTCGGAAGCCGTGGTGAATCCCCTGAGGGGCGTACCCGTAAACGGACCCAGCGGTGTCCCGGGCTCGATGCAACGGCCGAGCACAACGGACAACGTTCCAGTTCCTGTCGCGGTCATGCGGCCGACAGTAATCCAAGCGCGAGGCCCGTACCGGCGGCACTCACGACAGCATGAGAACCCCCTTTGCACGGCAGCGCTCGGCCATGCATCGCGTAACGTCGCTATTCGTACTGATCCAGCAGGGCCTCGATGTGCTGGTTGGCGATCGCCTGCCGTCCATACAGGCACTTGGCGTAGCGGGTCAGAAGCACTTCGACGCTGTTGCCGGCGCATTCAGCGACCTCGGTGGGGTCGACGCCGGCGTTCAGCCAGGTCGACAGAGCAGAGTGGCGCAGGTCGTACGGGCGGCCCGCGAGCGGCGAGTCCACCAGCTCGGGCGGGAGAGCCAGCTCGCGCGCTTCATGCCAGACCCGGCCATAGGTGCCAGAGGCAACAATGCCGCCGCGTTCGTTGAAGAACAACCGCCCGTCGTCCGCGGTGCCAAAGGTGTCGACGCTCTCCCGCCACAAGGCCACCAGTTCCGGTGGCAGCGGCACCACCCGTGTGTCGTCTGGCGGGCGGTTCTTCAGGCCCCGCTCGTCATGGGCTCGTCCGGTGTCCGTCCACTTCGTGCCTGCCTGCGGCAGCGTGCGGTGCAAGGTGACCCGGCCCCAGCCCTCCGGGGGCAGGACGCAGTCCGGCAGGGCCACCGCGACCCGCTTCCGCAGGCCGCAGCCCGGCGTAGTACATGCCGGCGAACACACCGACCAGCCGCCGCCCACGCGCCCGCCGGTAACTCCCGACGTAGGAGGCGGCACATATCAACGAGCGGGCCTGGACGGGGTTGGCCACCACCCTCGGGTCTACCTGCTGAACGGTCTCCGCCACACGCCAGTTGATGGAGGCGAGTGGATCAGCGGGGAGCATGCGCTGCTCGACGGCGTAACGCAGCGCGTTGACCAGGACCTTGTGCTTGTGCCGCTGGGTCTCGGCCGCCCCCACCAGGCCGTCCTGCCCGAGCCGGAGAGACTGGAGCACAGCTCGCATCACCGCCGGGTCCAGCACGTCGGACAGGGGCCGCGAGGCGCCCCGCCACCAGCGCAGCGCCAGCCGAATATCGGCCGGCATCCCGGGCGGCTCCGGGCGGGGCACGACGAACGCCCAGCCCCGCAGCGCGCCGCAACAACTGATCACTCGGCCGACTCCGAACATCCCGGAGCATCGACAGCGTGATCGCGCACAGCGCGCCATTGGTCTCGTCCCTGGCCTTCGCCGCGATCAGCGGCCAGCGCATCTCCATGTACTGCAACGCGAAGGCGTACCAGCTCAGACCACCGCGGTGGCCACCAATCTCACAATGGCCCATGCCAGCGCGGTCCTGCTCCACAACAGCTGCTTCCCGGGCGGCCCGGACGAACGCGGCGCCGAACTCCTCAGCCAGCGCCGTCGCGCCAGCCACGGCATGGTGATCACCACGCGACATGACAACGCCCACGCTTCCTGCGCGTTACCGCCTGGGAACGCCGTACCCCCGTACGAACGGACTTCTCATGGCGTCCACCACCTTTCTGTGCAGGTGAACGCCTCAAACCCGCCCGGGCATGACGTCCGACGCAATTAGCCCTGGACCACGACGGGAGGATGAAAGGTAGGATGGGTAGCATGAGTGAGCCTACTGGCAAGTACTCGATCACCATGCCGCGCGACATCGCGGAAGCCGCCCGCGCCCGCAGCGGGCCCTCTGGCCTATCCGCCTACGTCGCCGCCGCCGTAGCCCGGCAGATCGAGCGCGACAACCTCAACGAACTCATCGCCGTCGCCGAGGCCGAACACGGTCCCGTCACCGATGAGGAGATCCAGGCGCTGCGCGACCAGCTCCAGCAAGCCCGCCGGGAACAGCCTCATGATGGAGCCGACGCCGCGTGACCCGCTCACCCGCCGTGCCCGGCGGCACCCTGGTCCTCGACAGCGAGGGACTGGCCAAGGCCGTCCTGCGCGACCGGACGGTCACCGGCTGGCTCGCCCTGGCCCGCACCGACGACATGCGGGTCATCACCTCCGCCGCCACCCTCGTAGAAGTCGTCCACCCCCGCATCAATCGCCCAGCGTTGGAATGGACCCTCTCCCGCATCGTCGTCGAGCCGGTCACCGAGCCCCTCGCCCGCCGGGCCGCCGTCCTCCTCGCCGACGCCGGCCTGCACGGCCACAAGTACGCCATCGACGCCATGCTCAGCGCCACCGCCCTCGCCGCCCCCGGCCCCGTCACGGTGCTCACCTCGGATCCAGGGGACCTCGCCGCGCTGGGCGGCGGACGCTTCACCGTCATCAAGGTCTGACCGTAAGCCTCCGCGCCTTCGCCACCCAACCGCACGCCACCAGCAGCCTGATCGCCGACCCTCGCACAGACATACAGCCGGCCGGGAAGACCGAGAGTCGATCTTGCTGCACGCCGCACCTACCCTGCTCCGGGATGGCCATCAGGGTCACCGACGTGCTTGCCGCCCGGCACACCGTCTCGCCACACTCCCTTCTCCGACCTCCCGGGAGGCGCCGACGACGGAGCGGAGAGCCGTTCGCCAGCCACTACTCTTAGGGCCCTGTGTCACCCCATATACGGAAGTGGAGTCCGGCTGTGGCCGAGCGGGAAGCGACCGAGCAGCTGTCTCTGCTGCCAGACGCGACAAGGGCGCTCACACTCAGTGAGCTGGAGTCGCATCTACTCGGTGCCGCCCATCTCCTGCGGGGACTGGTAGACCAAGCGGACTTCAAGAGCTACATCTTCCCGCTGCTCTTCTACAAGCGCCTGTGCGATGTCTACAGCGAGGAGTTCGACGACGCTCTCGCCCATTCCGATGGGGACCGCGACTTCGCGGCCAAGGCTGATCAGCATCGTTTCGTCATCCCGGACGGCCATCGCTGGGACGATGTCGTAGCGGCGCCCGATGAGAAGCTCGGCCGTGCCCTCACGGACGCGCTCCGCGCGATCGAGAAGGCCAATCCGGACACCCTCGACGGCATCTTCGGTGACACGCCGTGGACCAACCGTGACCGCATCCCGCCCCACGTGCTGCGGGCACTCCTTGACCACTTCTCCGCACGCTTCCTCGGCGATGCGCATGCTGACGCCGATCTACTCGGTCAGGCGTACGAGTACCTGATCAAGAAGTTCGCGGACCTGTCCAACAAGAAGGCCGGCGAGTTTTACACGCCGCGCGCCGTGGTCGAGCTGCTGGTGAACATCCTCGCCCCGGAGCCGGGCGAGACGGTGTACGACCCGGCGTGTGGCACCGGTGGCATGCTGATCGAGGTCACCCACCACTTCGCCCGGAAGGGAGTGGCTCCCCAACTGCTGTGGGGCAGGGTCTTCGGCCAGGAGAAGAACCTCACGACCTCGGGCATCGCCCGCATGAACCTCATCCTGCACGGGATCGAGGACTTCCAGGTGGCGCGTGGAGACACCTTGCGCGACCCACGGTTCTTCGCGGACGGAGGTCTGCGGACCTTTGACTGCGTGATCGCGAATCCGCCATTCTCGCTGGCCGCATGGGGCGAAAAGGAATGGGCCAGGGACCCCTATGGACGTGGTGAGACCGGGGTACCTCCGCGCAGCACGGCTGACTGGGCATGGGTCCAGCACATGCTCACCTCGATGCGGCCCGGCACCGGCAGAGCGGTTGTCGTCCTACCGAAGGGCATTCTCTTCAGGGACGGCACCGAAGCCAGAATCCGCGAAAAGATCATCAAATCGGACGCGATCGAGGCCGTCATCGGGCTGGGGGAACGCCTCTTCTACGGCGCCCAACTGGCCGCTTGTGTCCTCGTGCTGCGCGCGCAGAAACCGAAGGACCGACGACGGAAGATCCTCTTCATCGACGCTTCCGACCAGCTACGCAAGGGTCGCAATCAGAACGTGCTGGAGGCCGAGCACACCTCCCGCATCCACGGCTGGTACCGCTCCTTCGCGGACATCAAGGGGCGCAGCCGCGTAGTGGGCCTCCCGGAGATCGAGAGGAACGGCGGCAGCCTCAACATCCCGCTGTACGTCGGGAAGGACCGCGCGGCCGAGTTGCCACCTCTGAGCGAGGCCGTCGCGGCCCTGGAAAGCGCCCTGACGGACGCAGCGGTGGCCGAGAACGAACTACGCGGTCTACTCAAGGAATGGAGACTCCTCGGATGAGCGGCGCCAGGAGCGCGGCGGATGTGCTGCCCGGTACAGATGTGGCAGCGGGGCAGTTGGGCCAGCGGGAGCTGGAGAACTACCTATGGGGAGCGGCTGTTCGGCTGCGGGGGCTCATCGACGCGGGCGACTACAAGCAGTTCATTTTCCCGCTGCTCTTCTTCAAGCGGATCTGTGACGTGCACGACGAGGAGCGCGAGCAGGCCCTGGCCACGTACGACGGGGACACGCAGCTTGCGGCGAAGGAGGAGAACTACCAGTTCCAGATCCCCGACGGTCACCACTGGGCAGATGTTCGGGAGGCCCGCTCCGGACTCGGCTCGGCGCTTGCCCAGGCCATGAAGGCGATCGAGAAGGCCAACCCGGACCAGCTCTCGGGGGTCTTCGGTGACGCGCAGTGGACGAACACTGAGCGGATCTCTGATGCCACGCTTCGTGACCTTCTGGAACACTTTTCCACCCAGGTCCTGTCCTTGGCCCGGGTCCCGGAGGACGAACTCGGCCGAGGCTACGAGTACTTGATCAAGAAGTTCGCGGACGACTCCGGTCACACGGCCCAGGAGTTCTACACCAACCGGACACTGGTCCAGCTCATGACCCGGATGCTGGAACCCGAGCCCGGAGAGACGGTTTACGACCCCACCTGCGGCACGGGCGGCATGCTGGTCACTGCAGCAGCCGAACTGAAACGGCAGGGGAAGGATCACCGGCGGCTCCACCTGTACGGGCAGGAGTTCAACGTGATGACCTCCTCGATCGCCCGCATGAACCTCTACCTGCACGGAATCGAAAACTTCCGCATCGAGCGCGGGGACACACTCGCCGAACCACTGTTCTTCGAAGGCGACCAGCTGCGGCGCTTCGACGTGGTGCTCGCCAATCCCCCGTATTCGATCAAGCAGTGGAACCGGCCGCTCTTCGCCAAGGATCCCTACCAGCGCAACATGTGGGGCGTGCCTCCCCAGGGCAGAGCGGACTACGCGTTCTTCCAGCACATCGCCGCCTCACTCGCCCCCGGGACGGGCCGGTGCGCCATCCTCTTCCCCCATGGGGTGCTCTTCCGGGAAGACGAGCGGGCCTTGCGGGAGAAGCTGATCGAATCCGATCTCCTGGAGTGCGTGATGGGACTCGGGCCCGGGCTCTTCTACAACTCTCCGATGGAGGCGTGCGTGGTGGTGCTGCGCACCCAGAAGCGGCCGGGCCGGGAGGGGAAGGTCCTCTTCATCAATGCGGCACACCTGTTCGAGCGGGTGCGAGGCCAGTCGTTCCTGAGCGAGGAGCACATCGCGGAGATTCTGGCCGCGTACCGCGAGTGCCAGACCATCGACGGCCTTTCGCGGGACATGGACCGGGACACGCTACTTAGCAGAGGAGCCGACCTCGCAATAAGCCGCATCGTCGGTGCTCCGTCATCAAGGGGTGCGAGTCCCGGCGAGGTGCCCCTGCGGCAGGCGCTTGAGGAGTGGGACGTACGCACCGGCGACAAGACTCGTCGCGTGACCCAGCTGATCACAAAGCTGAAGGGAGGGGAATGAACATGCAGCAAGAGGCTTGGCGCACGGTGCGATTTGGATCGCTGGTCCGGCAGGTGAAGGAATCGACAGATCCGATGGCAGATGGGTTGGAGCGATTTGTAGCCGGTGAGCACATGGACTCCCGGCAGCTACACATCAGCCGTTGGGGAGAAGTGAAGGGGAGCTCCCTCGGACCTGCGTTCCACCGCAGGTTCCGTCCCGGTCAGGTACTCTACGGGTCCCGGCGGACATATCTGCGCAAAGTATCCTATGCGGAATTCGACGGTGTATGCGCGAACACGACATTCGTGGCGGAAAGCGCAGAGCCGGGTGAGCTCCTCCCCGACTTTCTACCCTTTGTGATGACGGCGGATCCTTTCCACCGACACTCCGAGTCGTGGTCGCGAGGATCGGTGAACCCCTATGTGAACTGGCCTGATATCGCGAAATACGAGTTCCCTCTTCCGCCACTGTCCGAACAGCGGCGGATCGCTGACCTCTTGTGGTCGTTCGAGCGCGCCGCG
The DNA here is from genome assembly GCF_002939385.1 of Streptomyces sp. MH60. Taxonomy (GTDB): domain Bacteria; phylum Actinomycetota; class Actinomycetes; order Streptomycetales; family Streptomycetaceae; genus Streptomyces. The sequence continues at coordinate 102,225 of NZ_MULI01000009.1, forward strand.
CGGGTGAAGGCGACCGCGTTGAAGGCCGCCCGGCAGGCAGAACTTGCAGCACTGGCCGAGCTGTACGACGAGCCGGAGTGGCCGGTGCGGCGGGTGGACGAAGCGGGGGAAGTGCAGCTGGGTATGAAGCGTGAGCCGAAGGTGCACGAGGGTACGGATCTGCGTCCCTATCTCCGCGTCGCAAACGTCGGCGACGACCAGCTGTCGCTGGATGACGTACTGGGGATGAACTTCGATTCTGACGCTTTTGCTAAATATGCACTGCGACCGAAGGACGTCCTGCTGGTTGAAGGCAACAGCAGCCGTAACCAGGTCGGACGGGCAGCAATGTATCGCGGAGAGATCGAAGATTGCTGTTTCCAAATGACGTTGCTGCGCTTCCGCGCCGGCGGTGAGGTTCTGCCAGAGTTTGCGCTTGGCTGGTTCCGCCGCTGCCAGCACTTCGGGGCCTTCGCCCGGGTGTCCGCCGGCACCAACATCGCCCACCTCCCGGCTGGCCTCCTCTCAGCACAGCCAATCCCCGTCCCACCGCTCTCCGTCCAGCGACGTGTCGTCGAGCGGCTCGAAGCCGCTCGCGAACTGCGCACCACCCTCAGCGAGGACCTCGCCCGTACCCGTAACCTGATGCAACGCACCTTGAACGTGTTGTTGCAGGGCCCGGGCGCCTCAGCGGACGCGGCGACGGCGGCATAGGCCGACACGGCAGTAGGTGGGACATGGGGCGAGGGACAGCTGACGGTGAGTGAGGGGCGGGGGATGTTCAGGGAGAAGGACACGGTCCAGGCGTTCGTAACCGACCGGCTCACCGCCCTTCCGGATCTCGCGTGGGCCCGTCGGGGGACGCAGCTGGACCGGACCGAGCAGGATGTCCTCGTCGAGTCCGAGGTGCGCGACGCGTTGGTCCGTCTCAACCCGGCCATCGCCGCTGACCCCGAGCTCGCCGACGAGGTGCTCTACCGGCTCACCGGGCTGATTCGTTCGGCACGTGGCGAAGGCGTAGTCAAGGCCAACGAGGACTTTCGTTCCTGGCTGCTCGGAGAGCGCACGATGCCCTTCGGGCAGGACCACGAGCATGTCACTGTCCGTCTGGTCGACTTCGATAACCCCGCCCGCAACCGCTACCACCTCAGCACGGAGGTCAGCTTCTGCCGTGGTACGACCCGGCGCCGTTTCGACCACGTGCTGTGGGTCAACGGGATTCCTGTGGTGGTGGGTGAGGCGAAATCCGCTACGCGCCCGGGTATCACCTGGGCCGACGGGGCACTCCAGGTCGATGGCTACCAGAACGACGTACCGGAGTTCTTCGTCCCCAATGCCTTGTGTTTCGCCACCGACGGGCGTGACCTGCGCTACGGAAGTCTCCGGCTGCCCCTTCACCTGTGGAGCCCGTGGTGGTCGCCGGGGCTGCGCGAGGAGCATCCCGAGGCCGGCCCCGGGTACCTCCGTCAGGCCGTCGACGGCCTGCTGAATCCGTCGACAGTTCTCGACATCATCCGGAACTTCACGGTCTACAGCACTGATGACCGTCACCGGAAGATCAAGAACATCTGCCGCTATCAGCAGTACGAGGCCGGCAGGCGGATGGCCGACCGGGCAGCTGCCGCAGTGCATAACGCGGACGCTCCGCGGAAGGGTCTGGTGTGGCACTTCCAGGGCTCCGGCAAATCCCTGCTGATGGTGTTCACGGCTCAGGCGCTGCGTACCGACCCGCGCACCGGCACTCCCACAGTGCTGATAGTCGTGGACCGGCTGGATCTCGATACTCAGATCACCTCCACCTTCGGCGCCTCGGACATCCCGAACGTGGTCACGGCGGGCTCCGGCGACAATCTCGGGGAGATGCTCGCGACGGGCCAGCGGAAGATCATCGTCACCACCGTGCACAAGTTCAAGAATCTGGACCGGGTTCTGTCCGCACGCCGTGACATCGTCTGCCTGGTCGATGAGGCGCACCGCACGCAGGACCGGGATCTGGGGCAGAGGATGCGCGAGGCTCTGCCCGGTGCGGTTTTCTTCGGTCTCACCGGAACCCCTGTCAACCGAAGCGACGTCAACACCTTCAAGACGTTCGGTTGCGAGGAAGACGAAGGCCGCTACCTCTCGCGGTATACCCAGGCCGACTCCCTTCGTGACGGAACCACACTGCCGCTGCACTTCGAGCCGCGGGATGCGCGTTTCCGGATCGACGGCGAAGTCCTCGATGCCGAGTTCGAGAAACTCGCAGAGCGGCTCTCCCCTCGTGAGAAGGCCGCCATGGCCAACCGTGCCGCGCGCATGGGGGCGTTGATCAAGGCCCGCAAGCGCATTCGCATGGTGTGTGAGGACATTGCGCGGCACTTCCGGGAGAAGGTGGAGCCCGAGGGTTTCAAGGCACAGGTCGTTGTCTTCGATCAGGAGGCATGTGTCCTGTACAAGAAGCACCTGGACGCACTGCTGGGACCGGAGACCAGCGAGGTCGTGATGTCCACCCAGGGGCAGCCGAAGGAAATCCAGGAGCGTTTCGGAAGGGACAAGGACGAAGAGGCGGCACTGCTGGATCGCTTCCGCGACCCGGACGACCCGCTGAAGATCCTTGTCGTGACGGCCAAGCTGCTCACCGGCTTCGACGCCCCGATCGCCCAGACGATGTACCTGGACAAGGTCATGCGCGACCACACGCTCCTCCAGGCCGTCTGCCGGGTGAACCGCCCCTACCGGCGGCCGGGCAGCGAACAGGCCAAGTCGCACGGTCTGATCGTGGATTACCTCGGTGTTTTCGCCCGCCTCGGACAGGCGATGCGCTTCGACGAGCGGGCCGTCGAGCGTGCGGTGACCAGCATCGAGGGCCTGTGGGACGAGTTCCCCGGGGCTCTGCGCGCGTGCCTGGAGTTCTTCTCGGGGGTGGACCGTGCCGAGGATGGCTACGAGGCGCTGTTCGCGGCGCAGGACAAGCTGCCCGATGCCGGGACCCGACAGGCGTTCGCGGAGGCGTTCGCCCGGCTGGCCCGGTTGTGGGAGGCACTCGCCCCGGACCCGCGGCTGAGCCGGCACGTTGACGACTACCGCTGGCTTGCGAAGGTTCATCAGTCCGTGCGTCCCAGCCATGCCACGAGCCCTCTGCTGTGGCGGGTACTCGGCCCCAAGACGCGCGAGCTGGTCAACGCCCACATCCACACCGACGTGCCGCCCGAACCACTGGAGACGCTCGTCATCGATGCCAGGATGGCCGAATATCTGCAGAGCGTCCCCGAGCGGGGTATCCGGCAGCTTCAGCCCCGGCTTCAGGACCGGCTCGGCAAGCGCCGTGGTGAGCCGCGCTTCGACTCTCTGGCGCAGAAGCTGGAGCGGCTGCGTCAGCAATACGAGGCTGGTCAGCTGGTGAGCCGGGAGTATCTCTACCAGTTGCTGGACCTCGCGGAGCAGACCGCGCGGGCAGAGTCTGACGAGAAGCAGCAGGACCCCAGGGAGCAGGGCAAGTACGCTCTCACCCGGCTGTTCGAGTCGTCCCGCCCTGAGGGCACCCCCGTGGCGGTCGCCAAGCTCGTCGAGGAGATCGACAGCATCGTCGAGGCGGTGCGGTTCCCAGGGTGGCAGCACACCGCGGGCGGCGAGCGCGAGGTGAAGAAGGCGCTGCGCCGCACGCTTGTCCGCTACCAGCTACAGCGGGACGAAGAACTGTTCCAGAAGGCGTACGACTACATCCGGCAGTACTACTGAGGCGGACCTCGGACCATGACCCACCGGATGTCAGTGCCCGGCCTTATCGTGCCATCAGGCATGGGCTTCAACCGCGCCTACCAGGCCACCACCCATCCCAGGCTCGAGAGGGGGCGAGCGTCATGACCCCGGCTCACGACCTGCGCGCGTCGGCGACACGGCCCACCGTCGTGACCGTGCGCGAGGCGCTCGCCCAGCTCCACGACGGAAAGCTGCGCCAAGCGTCAGAGCCGTCCATCAGCGCAGAGTGGTCGGATCACCACAAGCATGTGCTTCTCGACTCCGTCCTGCGCGGCTGGCCAATCGGCACACTGCTCGTCGCCCGTGAGGCGGATGGATCCAGAGTCTTGCTGGACGGACAGCGACGCCTGGCGGCACTCGAGGAGTTCGTACGCGGCGACCTGCTGCTCGACGGCAAACTCACGCCCCCGGTCCGTGAGCTGCGAGAATCCGACGGCAAGACATATCACGCTCTGCCGCAGGGGCTGCGTACCACGATCGACGACTATCCGCTCGTGCTTCTGGAGCTCAACGAGCTGCCCCCCGCCGAGCTGCGTACGGCGGTGCTGCGCCTCAATCCTCATGGCGGACTGACCGAAGCGGGACGCATGCTCGTCGAGTCGGGCTCGTTCGGCGAGCAGGTCCGGGTCCTCGTGGCCGCCGCGGCCGACTGGGGTATGGGCGAGGAGCGCATTGGCTTCGGGAACGTCGGCCTGGCCTACGAGGACGTGATCAGCAGGGTATTGGTCGCCGTGGAAGCAGGCAGCGTCCAGGCTGCTGCGGTCGGCAGCGAGCAGCTGAACAACCGGCTGCGCTCTGCTGATGCGGTGGCCGACCACACGCGAGACGAGGTGGCTGACGCTCTCAAGGGATTGCTCTCCTTGCCCGCACTCGACATGCCGGCAGTCCGGTTCACCAAACCGACTCTGCTGACCTGGACGCTGGTCATGGTCCATGCCCGGCGTGCCTTCGGGGCCGGCGCCGAGCACCATCTTGGGTATCTCCTCGAATGGCTGGAGCCCGAGCGCCGGAAGCTGGCTGCCGAGCTCGGGCCGGGAGCAGCTCCTCCACTCAGGTCCGCGTTCCGTGAGCTGCCCTATGCTGCGTTGCTTGAGCGGTTCAACGAGGTAGCCGCTGTGGGCGCGAACACACCCGAGGCGACGGTGCTGCGGGACGCCATTGGCTGGCTCTTCCTTGTGGCGACAGGCGGCGCCCCGTCGCGCCGGGTCTCCCCCGTGCCTGACGTGCTGCGCATGTACGCGGCACTGACCAGCGCGGGAGACGCGCCGTTCACTGAGGACAGGATCGACCAAGTGCTGTGGGAAGACGGGGCCTTGAAGTCCTGGGGGGAGTGGCGTTGAGCCGGGACGCAGAGGATGAGGAGGTCCTCCGCCGGGCCCAGATCAAGAATCACTACCGCAAACTGGCCAGTGGCCAAGTGCGTTCACCGCTGCGCAGGGTTGAGATCGACGGACATGCGCACCTCGGCTCGCTGGTTGCCGAGATGGCGCCGGGTATCACACTCCTGTGCGGGGTCAGCGGCGCGGGCAAGACGCAGTTCCTGCGAACGCTCGCCCGCCATCTGCGGCATGAGACTTCACTGGACGGCGTACCGCACCCCACTGCCGTGCGGCTGATGGGCCAGTCCAGGCACCAGAAGAGCGATCGCAGCAAACCGGTGACGGGCGACGTGGAACTGGCCGAGGCCAAGGCCCCGTGTGTGTACGTCGACACCGCACGGGAGTGCTTCGATGTACTGGCCCAAGTGAGCCGAGTGCCGGCACACGAACTTGAAAGCGAACGTGCTACAGCCGAGAAGGCTCCCCGCAGTGCCTGGTTCGACCAGGCCCTCGGCAGCATCATGGGGCGCCCCTACGATCTGGTCACACACCAGGAGCTGGACCGCCGTTCCCCGACCTCCGGCGAGGCACCCACATGGTTCTATTACGAGCTCGGGCGCCACGGCGACACCTACGGTCCCGAACAGATGAGTCTGGGTGAACTCGCCGCCTGCGTCATCCTGCGGGCCCTGCGCGGAGTGGCGCGCGGGAGCATTGTGCTGCTGGACGAACCCGAGAACTTTCTCTCACCCCGCGCGCGCGAACGGCTGCTCGACATCATCGTCGCCCGTGCGGTCAAGATGGAGCTGTCCGTCGTCCTCGCCTCGCACTCGCCAGAGTTCGCTTACCTCTTGCCGGGCACCTCCCTGCGCACACTGGAGCGCGGAGTAGGCGGCGCGGCTCAGGCGACCATCTCGACAGGCGCCATTCCTGCTCAAGTCAGCCGGAAGCTGGGCATGGCTCCGCGGGTCGAGGCAGTGCTGCTGGTCGAAGACCGCTTCGCGCGGCTGATGCTGGAGGAGCTGCTCCGCTGCCACCTGCCGGAGCTGGCCCCGCATCTGTGTGTGCAGGATGTGCGTGGCGCCGACACCGCCGTCACCATCGCACGGGTCCTCGGTCCGACCGGACCGGCCGTGGCTTTTCTCGGTGTACTGGACGGCGATACACGCTCTGAACCAGGTCGTCAGGGAGAGTGGCTGGAGTACCTGCCAGGCAACCACGACCCCGAGGCCGTCGTCATGCAGATGCTCCAGACACGCATGGGGGCAGCGGCCAAGGAACTCGGCGTGACAGAGGATGCCCTGGGGCACGCTCTGGAGGAAGCGCACGTGTGCAATATCCACGATCAGCCTGCCATCGTGAGTGAACACACGGGCGTGGACGAGGGGCGGCTGATCTCCTTCGCAGTGCGCAGACTCCGCTCTGTGCCGGATCTTCGCAGGGACACCGATCAGCTCATAAAGCGGATTCGAACGCTTGTGACTACTGCGCCATGAGAGAGATCCGCCATCCTGGTCATGACCGTGTGCGCGGCGCCGGCCGGGAGCGACTTCGTTCCTGGCGATCGGAGAGTAGATCGCCAACTCGCCGCCCCAGGTGCTGGGCCGACTCGACGTGCGCCCTGATCCGGTGCTGCCGCAGCAGCACGTCCCGGCCGAGACGACGGTCTGCCGACCGCTCACCCGCGTCGGCGGCGGGTTGGGCAGTGGGCGGCTGGCTCACCGACCGTCGACCTGTGCGGCCCCGACTGCGCGGTCTGTCCGTGGATGGCCAGGGCAACCGGAAGCAGCTGCGCGCACGGGCACCTGGATAGGCTCCACTCGTGGCCTTCATCGTGACACTGAGCACACAAGAACTCGACGCGAACCTGGGCAAGTTCAGAATTGAGCAGAGACTGACCAAGTCCCGCCCCAAAAGCCTGAACATCGATGCAGCACTTGATGGGCCGCCCATCGCGCTCTTGATCGGCGATGCACCTCCCCAGCACGGCCAGGACCGATCACGGTGGCTCGCGTGGATAGGCATCGTTGCTCGCCACGGCACAGTGGGGGCGGTCGACAAGAGCATCACCGTCGATCCGCTCCGAGAGTGCACGCAAGCTGTTCCCCTGGACGGCCCTGACGGTATCCTGCGCGACTTACCAGAACCTCTGCGCCAGGAATTCGACAGCGCTTCGCTGCCGGGTACCGTAGGCGCTTGCAGCAACGCCGTATGGCAATCGCTGGAGAGTGCGCTCCGCACAGCACGCCCCGGACTCGGTCCCCTGCTTGACTGGCTGATCGCCCAAGCCGACCCACCTGTCTTCGGGAGCAGTCCGGCCGACCAGTCGTGGCAGGAGCAGCGCGATGCAACAGGAAGCCTGCTTCGCATTGCCGATTTTCCGCTCTCTGCACTCGCTGCGTGGCGACGGCCGCCGTCAGAAGACGCTCCGTACGCCGCTGGGCTGATTCCGCAGCCCGTGGAACACAGTCTCATTGACTACGACGTCCGCGTCGCCGGTGAGGCATTCGAGATGTTCAGCGAATGGCAACAAGGCACCGGGGTCCGGTGCGACATTCACGTACTCCACGATGCATCGGGAAGACGACTCGAAGTGGTCAACGTCAACGCCACGCCCGTAGAATCGCGCCTGGGCACCGACATGCTCTACTTCCACGAGCCCACCAAGAGTTTCGTCTTCGTCCAGTACAAACGGCTCGATCCTGACACTCGTTCGATCTACGTGGACGAGCGGCTGAGACGTCAGCTTGATCGGCTCGAAGAAACTGCCAGGTTGAGCAGAACTCCGACGCAGCCGAGCGAATGGCGGCTCGGCAATGATCCATGCTTCCTGAAGCTTGCCTATTGGCCAAAGAATGCCGATAAGCGTCCGATGCAGGATCTCGCGCCGGGCATGTATCTGCCCGTCTCGTATGTACGGCTCCTACTCGAAGACGACTGCACTCGCGGCAAGCGAGCGAACAGCACGGCCCGGATTCTCGGCTACGGCCAAGTCGAACGACATCTTACGAGTACCCAATTCATCGACCTCGTCAAGCACGGCCTTGCCGGAACCGTCGGCACCACAAGGGAGCAGCTGCACGCACTGGTCAAACAACGCGTGACCGCCGGCCACAGCGTCGTGATGGCCACGGAATCGAGCGAGGAGTCGGTCCGAGCCCGGCAAGCCCGCATTCGGGACCGAGGCGCCAAGCGCAGGACGTACCTCCACCACGCCTACAAACAGAAAGCTCAAGAGCCTCGCAGTGAGTGACAGGGCGCAAATCACACACAGGTAAAATCGGGCCATACGAGGCATTTCATTTTCACGGGACATACGCGGGATCGCGCCGCTAACGCAGCGTCAGGCATCCCGCTGACCTGCAAAAACATCTAGGAACTGTCCGGCCTCCGGAGCCGTGTGCGCAGGTTCGAATCCTGCCGGGGGCACACTGTGTAAGTGTGCCCAAGACCCCGTCACCAGCGGAAACGCTGAGGCCGGGGTCTTCGCGTATGTGCAGCCGTATGCCGCTCGCAGCGGGCGTATGTCGGGGTCTGTGGACGAGGCGTGGACGGGATCTTGAAGCTTCGTCGCAGGTGACCGCCAGCGAAAGCGGGGCCTACAGGCCATCGTCCAACGCGGATAAAGGCGCCGTCCGCCCTCACGAACCACACTCCCTGCCGATCGGCATCTGCCTATGCGCTCGTCGAAGCGCCTGGCAGCGATGGCCTGAAGCTCGCCGTGTCTGCCAGCAGCTCTCACCACGCCCACTGCGCAACAACTCGACCGAGTCGGGCCCCATTTCCTTGCCCGCAGCGGGCGGAGCCCGCCTCGATTCGGGATGCGGACTCACCCCAGCGGCGCATACACAGCTGCACGCGAGTGCTTGTGTACGCGTGAGCATGTATGAGTAAGCTTGTGTCAGCGAGCACAACCTGATGTGTTCGCAAGGGAGAGGGATCAATGCGCCTAATTGATGGCACACCGCAGGAGATCGCCGAGTTCCTTCGGCTCACTGGCACGGACGAGGACAGCGACTCGGGGGCTCCCGCCGAGGTCGCCACCGACGCACCTGTCGACGCGTTGGAGTGGACCCAGATCAGCGCTCTGGTCAACGGTCGAGCTCGCAGCGCAGATGTCGCCAAGCGAGTTCTGGACTTCTTGCGGGGGGTGGTAGACCTCGGCAATGTCGAGATTGGTCCAGGCGCGTCCGAGCGCACTCAGGACGGCCTCACTGACTACGTGATGGTGCGCGACGCAGGCATCCGCCGCTACGGGGCTGTGGCATACGTCAAACCCCGGAACGGTGGCCTGACGTTGCGCTTGACGAAGGAGGACGTGACCGATCTCAACGAGCCGCACGTCAGCTACCGCGATGTCCGACCGGGGCATCAGTATGTCGTGAACTGCCCACTTCGCGACGATGATTCTGTTGAGACAGCACTGAAGCTCGTGCAGCTGGCTCTGGCGAAGGTCCGCAAGTAGCCGAAGAGACCAAGCCCCGCGACTTTCACCGCGCGCTCCTGAGGGCATTTCGTCCATTGCCCCGCGCACAACGCATGACAGTGAGGCCCCTGGACAACCCCAGGGGCCTCGGGCACGTATATTGAGCTCACTCGTACTCGCGCAACAGATCCTCGATGCGCCGAGCACCTTCTTACGTTCGTTGCCATCGCCGCAGCCCTCATCGGCTATCGCCGTCTCAGCAGATAAGCCGGGCCGACCACGCAGATGTTGACCACGCCTGCGTTGTCAGCAGCAGCCCATAAAGTGCGCTCACCATCTCGAACGAGGAACTGCCGCAGGATTCTCGGGTCGCCTGGTCTTCGCTCGCAGCAACCGCCCTCCGTCGGAAGCTCCCGTGTTCGACAGCCTCGACGGAGAACTCAAGGCGGTCATGCACACATGGGAGTCACCGTCGGGCGGCTGGCAGACGCCCCAAATCGATTTCGGGACATGGGACGACGCGGACCTGCCCGCCCTGGTTGAGTGGAGCAGTGCACCTGCCTGCGTGGCCGACGTCTCCGACAGCTCCCTCGCTCTCGTGACCGGGCTGGACACCACCGGGCAGCGCTAGAGCAGGCATGGCTCAACCTGGACATTGCCGACGGGCTTCTGGTCGAAGAGCCCGAAGACCTCGAAGATCAACTCCTGTGACTGGACACGCCAGAGTTCCTCGAAGCCGTCAGACACGAGCGCGCCGCCCTCGACGCCGAGGGCGCCGTTGCCTGGGCCGCAGCCGCTGGCATCCCCGTCACGCCGGAGATGCCCAGGATTGAGGCCCTGCTTCGCTCACACGAGACCTTCACAGAAGACCTCTTCAGTGCGCTACTCGACCAACTGGGTTTTCCCCAGGCCACTCAGCTGACACCTGAAGTATAGGAAACGACGTCTAAAGACCCCGCCGTCAGCGTGCTTGCTGAGTGGGCCTTGTCGTGTGCAGGTGGGTGCCACCGGCCGTAGGCTCCCCGGGGGCTGGGCCGGCTCCCGAGATTCGTGCCAGGCGTGGTCGTACGTCAGAACGGAACGGATGCCCACGGGTCGTCTGGCGCAATCCGGACGTGGCACGGCATCGTCAGACCAGCCCACTCAGCGCCGGGGCGCATGTAGTCCCCCGCCCAGGAGCCCGGGAGCCGGCCGTCTTGGAGGTCGATACCGTAGACCACTGCCGATATGTCTCCACCCGACCGCTGCCAGAGATGCGTCAGGTCGCCTGACCACATGGTGCTCAAGTCCTTCACGGCCTCTTCGGGCCCGGACACGCTCGCCGTTGAAGAGGCTAGAAACCCGAGGCTGAGCGGGGTAGTGGAGTGGTACGAGACTCTTTTGTTGAGGGTTTCAGCTTCAGCGTCGAGCGATGACAGGAAGGTCCCGATCGTCAGGTTCGGGCTCTCATCGGGATCGTCCAGGACGATGGTCACACCGGCGCTGTGGTTTCTCCGATGGTCACCGTAACTGGGCCAGCCGATGTCATCGAGGGCACTGTCCACCCAGGCACGCAGGCTGCGTCGAGTGCTGATATCGATACCCGAAGGATTGAACCACTCGATACGCATGGCGAGGACCGGGCGGCGATTCGTCAGCTGATTCGTCGACCCTGGAGGCTTCCGGTCAACGGGCGTCGTCGACACCTCGGCGGTCCGTGATGGCGTCGGATTCTCGGACGGCAAAGCATTCATGGGCCCTTCGGTCACCTCGGACCCTGATGCGGCCAGCCACAGGCGGTATACGCGGGCCTCCTCCACCGCCGAGTCAGCTCCTGGAACGGTCTGCGCCAGGGCTGGTACCAGCACGGAAAGCAGATCCCACTTGGGTAGGCGGTGGTTCGAGAAGGCGTCGTGAATCCGGCTTTTACCGGCGATGCCGGCGCCGATCCGATACTCAAGGTCACGCACGGATGGATGGCCCGCCCTCAGGTGCAAATCATGGAGCGCACTGTTCAGATCCTTCTTCGGGCCTTCGCTCAGCTGCGGTCGTTTCAACCCCGGCACAGCCTCCCCCTTCCCCGTCCGATTCTGTCTGATGTTGTCCGACGATACTGTCTGTCGTCCGCCCGCGTCCGTGTCGTTCTGCGTCAACGCACCTTGATTGAGCACCTGTTGACGTTCAGATGGAGGTTGCTGTGTGGGCATTCGCTATGCCCTGGGAGGCCATCAGTCAGAATGTGCTGAGCGAGACGATCGGGTCGCTCGCCGCTGCTGGAGTCCTGGCCGTTGGCGGTTGGTTGGTCCGGGGCGTGCGCCGGTGGCGAAGGGAAACGGCTTCGAGACCCGCGGTGCTCCGTCGTATTCCCCGGAGGGCGATGGTCAGAGCGACGCCTGAGCACCGCCCCCTTTCGGCGCTCGTGACCCGGGGTGGTGGAACGGGTTCTGGCGAGTGCCTGTCTGACAAGATGCCGGTCCCGGTACGACGAGCGCGGCTACGCCGGTGGGTACGACAGCGGGTCCGACCGGAATCGGCCCGCCGCGGACTCCAGGCCCGACCCCACTCTCGTGGCCGCCAAGGGGTGACGGGGCCGTCCTGAGCCACGGGCCCTTGAGGCGCGTGCGGCGGTCGGGGCCTTTCCGCGCTGCGGGCGATCGACGGTCGGGGCGTGGTGTGCGCGTCGCCGGGGTCGTCAGTGCGGGGGCTCGGTGAGTGCCTCTGTCAGGGGCTTGCGGGTCAGGGCCGGGACCTCGCAGTCGGGGGACGCGTGGCCGACGGGGAAGAGGATGTAGGGGCGTTCGTTGGCGGGGCGTTCGCAGATTCTGGTGAGGAACGCCATGGGGTTGGGGGTGTGCGTCAGGGTGCTCAGGCCCATCGTGTGCAGGGCGGTGATGAAGAGGCCGCAGGCGATGCCGACGCTCTCGTTCACGTAGTAGTTCTTGCGCAGCGAACCGTCCGGCAGTGCGGTGCTCTTCTCGGCGAAGCAGACCACGATCCACGGCACGACGTCGAGGAAGCCTTTGTCGGAGTCCGTTTCCAGGCGAGCGAGCGCGGCGCGCCACTCGGGTGGGATGCGTCCGCCCTCGTAGTTGACCCGCTCCTCCTCCTCGGCGGCGACCCGGATGCGGTGCTTGGTCTCGGCGTCGCCGATCACGGCGAACTTCCAGGGCTGGAAGTGGGCGCCGGAGGGGGCGGTGTTCGCGGCGGCGACGGCGAGGTCGACGCACTCGCGCGGGACCGGCTCGTCGCTGAAGAACCGCACGCTGCGTCTGCGGTCGACGAACGACACGAAGTCCTTTCCCCGCCGGATCATTTCGACCTCGTCGTACCGCTCGGGCCGGTAGGGGATGAAGGGGTGCGTGTGCTGCCTCACGGGTCTCCTCCTGTGACGGAAGCACAAAGGGTCTGACGCGGAGTGCTTATTGGGCAACAAGGGCATTGCCTGGTTGTCTATGTGGCAAGAGGAGTGGCACCTGAGTGCCATTCGGGTGGCAGATCGGCAGGTACGGTGGCACGACAAGGGCTCGATCGGCTCGACGGGCGGATGCTGCGGCTGCTCCGGGAACGTCCGCGTGAGGGTCTGCTGGAGATCGCCCGCCAACTCGGGGTCGCCCGCGGCACCTTGCAGGCCCGGCTCGACCGGCTGACCCGCTCCGGCGTGGTGACCGGTTACGGGCCGGACGTGGACGTCGCCGCCGTCGGGCACGTGGTCCAGGCGTTCACGACGTTCGAGGTGGACCAGCCGGCCCGCGCGGCCATCGCGGTCCGGCTGCGGGCCGTGCCGCAGATCCTGGAGGCGCACGTCGTGACCGGCCCCGGTGACATCTGGTGCCGTATCGCGGGCACGAGCAACCAGCATGTGCAGGAGGTGATCGACCAGGTGCTGGAGGTGCTGGAGGTGCCGGGGGTGCGGCGCAGCACGACGGTCATCGCCCTGAGCCCGGTCGTCCCCTATCGCGTCCAGCCCCTGGTCGACGAGGTGTCCGGTCTGTCGGAGCCCCGGGGCTGACTCCAGGCTCAGCCCCGCCAGATCTCCCCGACGCGTTGCGCGTGGGCCGTGCCCTGGCGTCGGCCCTCGCGCGCCGCCCCGGGGATGCGGGAGGCGTCCAGGGGGTTGCGGCCGAAGGCGCGGCGGGCCTCCCGGTCGGGGGTCAGCAGGGCGACCCGGGCACCGCGCGAGGAGAGGGTCTCGGCCTGGCTCCGTGCGCTCGGGCTCGCTCCCGCCCCCTTGGGGATCGGGGCGAGTACGACGACGCGCGCGCAGTCGTCGACCAGGTCGGCGTTGGTCGTGGAGCGGACGCCGCCGTCCATCCAGCGGCCGGAACCGATGGTGACCGGCGGGAAGAGGGGCGGCAGTGCGCAGGTGGCCGACATGGCGTGCAGCAGGTCGGTCCCGCTGTCGGCGTCGAAGGCGGCCGGCTCGCCGGTGAGCGCGTCGACGGCGAACATCCGGACGGTTCGGTCGGGCCAGTCGCGGACGGGGAGTTGGGGGCCGATGGCGTCGAGGACCGCGGACTCCGGCACGTCGCGCACGGAGAGCGCGAGCCGGCCGAGACGCTTGACCACCGTCTCCGGGTCCCGGGAACCGAGCGCGGCCCACAGGTACCTGACCGTCATGCCGAAGGTGAAGTCCACCTCCAGCATGGCGCGTTCGCCGTTGAGCTGCTCCTTGTAGAGGTCGGCCGGGGCCGATCCCCGGGCCAGGTCGAGCGCCAGCAGGGAACCCGCCGACGTGCCCGCCAGGACGCCGGCGTCCGTGAGGTCCACCCCGGCCTCGGCGAGTCCCGCCAGGACGCCGATCTGCCATCCGTACGCGGTCAGGCCGCCCCCGCCCAGCACCAGTGCCGTATCCGCCACGTCCACCCCTCTCCATACCGGGGACCACTCCCCGTTTACCGCTGGAGCGTGACGCTAGCAGGTAAGCGGGGAGTGGTCCACGGTTGGGGTGACCGGTCGCCTCAGGTGCGGGCCAGTACCGACGCCACCACCTGGCGCAGCATCGCCGCCGGGTCGGGAGCGGGCCCCGGGGAACGCCAGGCCACGAAGCCGTCGGGGCGGACCAGGACCGCGCCGCCGCGGGTCACACCGTGGGCGCGCGCCCAGTCGGCCTCCTCGTCGTCCGGGGTCAGGTCGGCCCCGGGCGCCCCGCCCACGCGGTACGACTTCAGCGGGACCCGCATCCCGGCGGCCACCTCGGCGGCGGCCTCGTGCCAGCCGGTGGGCTGGGCCGCGTCGCTGAGCAGGACGAGGGAGTCCTCGTAGAGGTCCAGGGTGGACAGGCGCTCCTCGCCCCGGCGGAGCCAGAGGTGGGGAGCCCGGCTGCCGGGCGCGCCGGTGAGGTCGAGGCCCTCGGGGACCACCGGGGTCGCCGGGTCGGCGCCGACCACCGCGCCCCGTGGGTAGCGGTAGCCGAGGGCGACGTTGAGGATGCCGCGCTGCGGGCCCCCACCGGGACCGCCGCCACCGGGCGCACCACCGGGACGGCCCGGACCGCCCGGATCACCCGGACCGCCGGACCCTCCAGGCACGCCTCCCGATCCCCCGGGCACGCCTCGCGTACCACCGGGCACGCCTCCCGTACCACCGAGCGCGCCTCCCGGGCCACCGGAACCACCGGGACCGCCGGGACCGCCGCCCCCCATGACCGGCGGCGGCGCGAACCCCGGGTGGCTGTGCTCGACCGAGCGGTGGGCGGCCCGCGCGCTGGTGGCCTCCGCGACCGGGCGCCGTTCCATGTCGTAGGTGTCCAGGAGGCCCTCGCCCGCCCAGCCCTCCAGCACCGCGGCCAGCTTCCAGGCGAGGTTGTGGGCGTCCTGGATGCCGGTGTTGGAGCCGAAGGCGCCGGTGGGGGACATCTCGTGGGCCGAGTCGCCGGCCAGCAGGACGCGGCCGGAGCGGTAGCTGCGGGCGACGCGCTGGGCGGCGTGCCAGGGGGCCTTGCCGGTGATCTCGACGTCCAGGTCCGGGTCGCCGATGGCGCGGCGGATGTGGGCGGCGCAGCGCTCGTCGGTGAAGTCCTCGACGGTTTCGCCCTGATCGGGGTGCCAGGGGGCGTGGAAGACCCACTTCTCGCGGTTGTCGACGGGCAGGAGGGCGCCGTCGGCGTTCTCGTCCGTCAGGTAGCAGACGATGAAGCGGCGGTCGCCCACCACGTCGGCGAGGCGACGGGAGCGGAAGGTGATGCTGACGTTGTGGAAGAGGTCGCCGGGTCCGCTCTGGCCGATGCCGAGCTGCTCGCGGACGGGGCTGCGGGGGCCGTCGGCGGCGACCAGGTAGTCCGCGCGGATGGTGGTGTGCTCGCCGGTCTCCCGGCTCTTCACGATCGCCGTGACGCCCTCGGTGTCGGCCTCGAAGGAGAGCAGTTCGGTGCCGAAGCGCAGGTCGCCGCCGAGGTTCGTGGCGTGGGTGAGGAGTTCGGGTTCCAGGTCGTTCTGGCTGCACAGGCACCAGGAGCTGGGGCTGAAGCGGGCCAGCCCGTTGCCGGGGTCGATCTGCTTGAACAGCCACTCCCCCGCGTCGCCGACCAGGGTGGGCGTCTGGAGGATGCCGTGGTTGTCGGCCAGGGTGGCGGCGGCCCGGCGGATGTCCGGCTCGGTGCCGGCCACCCGGAAGATCTCCATCGTCCGGACGTTGTTGCCGCGTCCCCGCGGGTGGATGGAGGTGCCGGCGTGCCGCTCCACCAGGGTGTGCCGGACGCCCAGCCGTCCCAGGAACACGGAAGTCGACAGGCCCACCAGGGACCCGCCGACGACCAGGACCGGGACACGGTGGGTCCGGTCGCCCCCGGGGGCGGCGCCGCCGGACCGGTCGGCTCTTTCGTTCATGCTTCGTCCTCCGTTGTGCGACAGACGTCCGACAGATGTCCGACTGACGTGCGACAGATGTCCGAGTGGGCCGACAGACGTGCGTCAGACGTGCGAGTGGGGTCCGACAGGGGTGCGCCGGGGCCTTCATGCATGCCCCGTACGGCCCGTCGGGGCCCGCGGCGGCGCAGGCTTCACCCGCTTAACCCTCCTGGTTCGCGGACCCCGCGGGCACGGCCCACGATCGTGCTTACGCGACCGTCGCACCCCGCCTGCCTGGTGGGCGCCGACGACGATCGCCCCAGTCCACGAGGAAGTTCCCCGGAGAAGAGGTGGGCCGGATGACGGTCTCTCCCGTCGTAGCGACGGATGCCCCGAGCACGGACGCGACGGATGCCACTGCGGCGTCGGGCACGGCGTCGTCGCCCGCCGTGGCGACGGACGCGGGCGGCGTGTCGATATCCGCGTTCGACGGATCCCGCGTGCGGGTCGTCCTGATGCTGGACGTCCACGACGGAATGCAGCAGGAGTTCCTGGACGCCTACGAGCGCATCCGCGACCGGGTCGCCGCCGTGCCGGGCCACGTCAGCGACCAGCTGTGCCAGTCCCTGGAGAACCCGACCCAGTGGCTGCTGACCAGCGAGTGGGAGAGCGCCGCGCCCTTCCTGGCCTGGGTCAACAGCGACGAGCACCTGGACACGGTGGAGCCGCTGCAGACCTGCGTCCGTGACACCCACTCGCTGCGCTACAGCGTCCTGCGGGAGACCGACGGCGCCCGGCCCGCACCCGGTGAGCCGCGCTCGGCGCCCCGGATCGGGGGCAACGTCGTACGCCATGCCCTGACCTTCACCGTGCGGCCCGGCACCGAGGCCGAGACCGCCCGGCTGCTGTCCGAGTACGTGTCGCCCGACGCCCACGTGGACGGCGCCACGCGGCTGCTGCGCACCTCGCTGTTCATGTCCGGCAACCGGATCGTGCGGGCCGTGGAGGTGCGCGGCGACCTGCAGACCGCGCTGCGCCACGTCGCCCGGCAGCCCGGAGTGCGGGCCGTGGAGGAGGCCCTCGACCCGTATCTGGAGCAGGAGCGGGACCTCACCGACCCGCGTTCGGCCCGGCGGTTCTTCACCCGCGCCGCCATGCCGGCCGTCCACCACGCGACCTCCCCCGGCCGGGCCGGCACGCGCACCGAGCGGCTCGCGCTGCTCTACCCGGTGCGCGCCGGCGCCGGTGGCGAACTGGCCCGGCTGCTGGCCCGCCGGGACGCGGCCACCGCACAGGCCCCGGACAGCCCGGTGCTCGCGGCCACCGTCTTCCACCGCGACGACCTCGTCGTACGGCTCGTCGACGTGGCCGGTGATCCCGAGGCCGCGCCCGCCGCCGTCCTGGGCCTGCACGGGTCCGAGGGTGCCGAGGCCGCCGAGCGGCTGCTGGACACCGCCGCGGTCGGCGTCGACGGGCCGCCGACCGAGGCCGGCACGCTGGCCCGGCTGCTGACCCGGGTCCGGATGACGCCCCTGACCGACCGGCGTTCGGCCGGTTCCTGAACCCCGCTCCCCGCGACCGCGCGACACCCCCGCCCCGGCCCGCGCGACCCGCCGCCGCTCCACCCCGTTCCGCCCTGCTTCTCCTCGCTTCTCCCGCTTCCCCGCTTCTCCCGCTTCCCCGCTCCTTCCCCCTTCCTCCCTTCACCCCGGAGTGAACGACATGACAGACCAGCAGGTACGCATCGTCTCCCTCGGCGACATCGCGCCGAACCGCCGCCGCGGCGGAGACCTCCGCGCCCTTCTCACGCCCACCACCGCCGGGTCGACCAGCGGCTTCATGGGCGTGGCCATCGTGCAGCCCGGCGACCGCATCGCCGAGCACTACCACCCGTACTCCGAGGAGTTCGTGTACGTCACGGAGGGCGCCCTCGAAGTGGACCTGGACGGGGTGCCGCACTCGCTCGCCACCGGCCAGGGGCTGCTGATCCCGCAGGACATGCGCCACCGCTTCCGCAACGCGGGGGACGTCGAGGCGCGGCTGGTGTTCCACCTGGGGCCGCTGGCCCCGCGTCCGGAGCTGGGCCACGTCGACACCGAGGACGCCGAGGGCAACGCGCTCCCGTGCGACGGGGCGCACGCGGGTCACGCCGGGCACGAGCGGCCCGCCGCGGCCGAGGTGGTGTCATGACCCGGCGCCGGGTCGCCGTCACGGGCATAGGCGTCGTCGCCCCGGGCGGGATCGGCGTGCCCCAGTTCTGGGGGCTGCTGTCCGAAGGCCGTACGGCGACGCGCCGGATCTCCCTGTTCGACCCGGCCGGGCTGCGCTCGCAGATCGCCGCCGAGTGCGACTTCGAGCCCTCCGACCACGGGCTCGGCCTCGCCACCGCCCAGCGGTGCGACCGGTACGTGCAGTTCGCGCTGGTGGCCGCCTCGGAGGCGGTGCGGGACGCGAACCTCGACATGAACCGCGAGGACCCCTGGCGGGCCGGTGCCACCCTCGGCACGGCGGTCGGCGGCACCACCCGGCTGGAGCACGACTACGTCCTGGTCAGCGAGCGCGGCAAGCGCTGGGACGTCGACGACCGGCGGGCCGAACCGTACCTGGAGCGCGCCTTCACCCCCGCCACCCTCTCCTCGGCGGTCGCCGAGGAGTTCGGGGTGCGCGGGCCGGTGCAGACGGTCTCCACCGGGTGCACCTCGGGCCTGGACGCCGTCGGGTACGCCTACCACGCGGTCGCCGAGGGGCGGGTCGACGTGTGCCTGGCGGGCGCGGCGGACTCGCCGATATCGCCGATCACCATGGCCTGCTTCGACGCCATCAAGGCGACCTCGCCGAACAACGACGACCCGGCGCACGCCTCCCGCCCCTTCGACGCCGACCGCAACGGCTTCGTCATGGGCGAGGGCGCGGCGGTGCTGGTCCTGGAGGACCTGGAGCACGCCCGGGCCCGGGGCGCGGACGTGTACTGCGAGATCTCCGGCTACGCCACCTTCGGCAACGCGTACCACATGACCGGGCTCACCAAGGAGGGCCTGGAGATGGCGCGGGCCATCGACACGGCGCTGGACATGGCCCGCCTCGACGGCTCCGCGATCGACTACGTCAACGCGCACGGCTCCGGCACCCAGCAGAACGACCGGCACGAGACCGCGGCCGTCAAGCGCTCGCTGGGCGAGCACGCCTACGCGACGCCGATGAGCTCCATCAAGTCCATGGTGGGCCACTCGCTCGGCGCCATCGGCTCGATCGAACTGGCCGCGTGCGTGCTGGCGATGGCCCACCAGGTGGTGCCGCCCACGGCCAACTACACCACCCCCGACCCCGAGTGCGACCTGGACTACGTGCCGCGTGAGGCACGCGAGCGGACGCTGCGGCACGTGCTGTCGGTGGGCAGCGGCTTCGGCGGCTTCCAGTCCGCGGTCGTACTGAGCGGCAGTGAAGGAGGGCTGCGATGAGCGGACCACAACGGACCGGCACCGGCGGTGGGAGCCGGCGCGCGGTCGTCACCGGACTCGGTGTGGTGTCGCCGCACGGCACCGGTGTCGAGGCGCACTGGAAAGGGGTCGCTGACGGCACCAGCAGCCTCGGGCCCGTCACCCGGGAGGGCTGCGTGGACCTGCCGCTGCGGGTCGCGGGCGAGGTGCACGGTTTTGAGGCGGCCGAGACGGTCGAGGACCGCTTCCTCGTCCAGACCGACCGGTTCACGCACTTCGCGCTGGCCGCCACCCAGCACGCGCTGGCCGACGCCCGGTTCGGCCGGGCCGACATCGCCTCGCCGTACTCGGTCGGCGTGGTCACCGCGGCGGGCTCGGGCGGCGGCGAGTTCGGGCAGCGGGAGCTGCAGAACCTGTGGGGCCAGGGCTCGCGCCATGTCGGCCCCTACCAGTCGATCGCCTGGTTCTACGCGGCCAGCACCGGCCAGGTCTCCATACGCAACGACTTCAAGGGCCCCTGCGGAGTCGTGGCCGCCGACGAGGCGGGCGGCCTGGACGCCCTGGCGCACGCGGCCCTGGCCGTGCGCAACGGCACCGACACGGTGGTCTGCGGCGCGACGGAGGCGCCGCTTGCCCCGTACTCGATCGTCTGCCAGCTGGGCTACCCCGAGCTGAGCCGGGCCACCGAACCCGACCGCGCCTACCGCCCGTTCACCGACGCGGCCTGCGGGTTCGCACCGGCCGAGGGCGGTGCCGTACTCGTCGTGGAGGAGGAGGCGGCGGCCCGGAAGCGCGGGGCGGACGTGCGGGCGACGGTGGCCGGGCACGCGGCGACCTTCACCGGGCCCGGCCGCTGGGCCGAGTCCCGGGAGGGCCTGGCCCGCGCGATCGGGGGCGCCCTGGCCGAGGCGGGCTGCCGGCCGGAGGACGTCGACGTGGTCTTCGCGGACGCCCTCGGGGTCCCGGAGGCCGACCGGGCCGAGGCGCTGGCCCTGGCCGACGCGCTGGGCCCGCACGCCGCGCGGGTGCCGGTCACCGCGCCCAAGACCGGCACCGGGCGGGCGTACTGCGCGGCACCGGTGCTGGACGTGGCGACGGCGGTGCTCGCGATGGAGCACGGGCTGGTCCCGCCGACCCCGCACGTCTTCGACGTGTGCCACGACCTGGACCTGGTGACCGGGCGGGCCCGCCCCGCCGAGCCGCGCACCGCCCTGGTCCTCGCGCGCGGGCTCATGGGATCCAACTCGGCGCTCGTCCTGCGACGGGGCGCCGTCCCGGCCGAGGGCCGCTGACCGACGACCGACGACCGACGGCCACGGGGACACCCGTGGCCGACCAACCCGAGTCAAGGAGCACACCCCATGACCGACCAGCTGGACTACCAGGTGACTGTCGAGGAGCTGTCGGAGCTGATGAAGCGCACCGCCGGCGTGCACGTCGACCCGATCACCCTCCAGCAGCAGGCCGACGACGGTTTCGACACCTTCGGCCTGGACTCCCTCGGCCTGCTGGGCATCGTGGCCGAGCTGGAGAAGCGGTACGGACTCGGCCTGCCCGAGCAGGCCGAGCGCTGCAAGACGCCCGCGGATTTCCTCGCGCTGGTCAACGGCGCCCTGAAGACGGGAGTGTGACATGGCAGGGCACACCGACAACGAGATCACCATCGCCGCTCCTATGGAGCTGGTCTGGAACATGACCAACGACATCGAGAACTGGCCCCGGCTGTTCAGCGAGTACGCCTCCGTGGAGGTGCTCGACCGCGACGAGGACCGCGTCACGTTCCGACTCACCATGCACCCGGACGCCGACGGCAAGGTGTGGAGCTGGGTCTCCGAGCGGGTCGCGGACCCCGTCACCCGCACGGTCCGCGCCCAGCGGGTGGAGACCGGCCCCTTCCAGTACATGAACATCGTCTGGGAGTACGCGGAGACCGCCGAGGGCGTCGTCATGCGCTGGACGCAGGACTTCGCGATGAAGCCGGACGCGCCCGTGGACGACGCCTGGATGACGGACAACATCAACCGCAACTCCCGGACGCAGATGGCGCTGATCCGGGACCGGATCGAGCAGTCGGCGGGCGAGCGGCGGACCGCTTCGGTGCTCGCCGACTGACACCCACGGACCTCGGCGAAGGGCAGCACCCCATGCACCACACACTGATCGTCGCCCGGATGGCACCCGGCGCGGCACCGGACATCGCGAAGGTGTTCGCGGAGTCCGACAGCGGCGAACTGCCGCACCTGGTCGGCGTCAACCGGCGCAGCCTCTTCGAGTTCGGTGACGGCGTGTACCTGCACCTCATCGAGAGCGACGAGGACCCGGCCCCCACCATCGGCAGGCTGACCGGCCACCCGGAGTTCCGCCAGGTCAGCGAGCGGCTCGAACCGTACGTCTCGGCGTACGACCCGGCGACCTGGCGCGGTCCGAAGGACGCGATGGCGCGCTGCTTCTACCGCTGGGAGCGGACCCCCGCCGGCTGACGGCACTCCGTCCTCGAAGAGCCCGCACGCGTCGGGGTCGCCCGGTCTCCACCGGGCGGCCCCGACGTGCACGTTCTGGGCGAAGACGTCGCCGCGCCTCGAACGGTTGCCCGCACGGGCCGGATGTCCGCGTGAGAAGGGACACTGCGGAAACCGTGACGTTTTCGCACGTCCGTCCGCTTGGATCTTGGGGTACAACGGCACACCGGAGTCCGCTGTGCGCGCCCCAACGACCAGCAGAGAGGACGCCCGCCGTGGGCCGAACCACCGCCCGCCGGTCCGGCCGGAGACCCGGGCCGGACGGTGCCGGGGACAGATCCCGCTCCCGCAGAGGCAGACGCCGCGGACCCGCCCGCGCGGTCCTCGCCTTCGTCGCTCTCGGGGCCGTCCTGCTCACCGCGGGCGCCGCCGTCGCGTACTGGCGGGAGATCCGGCCGCCGGTGACGGACGACCAGGTGGCCGACGTCAAGGACGCCCTGGACGTCTCCACCCGTACGCCGTCCCCGTTCCGCTCCGCTTCGGCGTCGCCGTCCCCGACGACCTCCCCGTCGCCCTCGGCCTCGCCCTCCCCCAGCACCATCGCCATTCCGGCGACCGGACCCGGCACCTTCGTCACCGCCCGGGCCGACGGCTCGACCGTGGGCACCGGCAGCCGCGTGCGCCGCTACAAGGTCCTGGTCGAGGAGGGCATCGACGTCCGGCCGAGCGCCGCCGCCGCCGAGATATCCGACGTGCTCGCCGACCGCCGCGGCTGGACCCGGAACGGCACCGACTCCTTCCGGCTGGTCAGCAGCGGCTCGTACGACTTCGTGGTGAAGATCGCCACGCCGGGCACCGTCGACGAGATCTGCGGGGCCGCGGGTTTGCTCACCCGGGGTGAGGTCAATTGCAGCGTCGGCACGGACGTCGTGGTGAACCTCAAGCGCTGGGTGCTGGGCTCCCCGGAGTTCGACGGCCCGATCCACGAGTACCGGGCGCTGATCGTCAACCACGAGGTCGGGCACCGCATCGGCCACGGCCACGAGACCTGCCCCGGGGCCGGGCGGCCCGCTCCGGCGATGATGCAGCAGATCAAGGGCCTCAAGGGGTGTGTGGCCAACGCCTGGCCCTACGACGAGGACGGCGCCTACCTGGGCGGCCCCTCGGTGCCCTGAGCAGCCTCGGCGCGGCACGTTCGGCGGACGGTTCGCGGGACAGGACGCGGGGCGGGGGGTGAGGATCGGACCATGACCACCACACCTGGCTTCGACCCCCGTGCCCTGCTGGCCGAGAGCCGGCTCGGCGTACTGGCGACGATCAAGTCGGACGGCCGCCCGCAGCTCTCGCCCGTCATGCCCGCCTACGACCCCGACGCGGGCGTCATCCGCGTGTCCACCCGCGAGGGACTCGCCAAGACGGCGAACCTGCGCCGGGACCCGCGGGCCGCGCTGGAGGTGACCGCCCCGGACGGCAGGTCCTGGGCCACCGCCGAGGGCGTCGCCACCCTCACCGGGCCGGGCACCGACCCGCACGGACCGGAGGTCGACGCGCTGGTGGAGTACTACCGCGCCGCGGCCGGGGAGCACCCGGACTGGGACGAGTACCGGTCGACGATGGTGTCCGACCGCCGGGTGCTGCTCACCCTCACGGTCGAGCGGGTGTACGGCGCCGACATCGGCTGAAGCCGAGCGCGCGGGAGCGGGCCCCGCGCGCTCCGCAAGTTGTGTGCCGGAGCGGTGAAGGATCCGCCCGCCGTTCGCGTATCTCCTGGCGTACCCGTACGAGTACGCACGTGAGCACGCGTGCGCGTACCCCGCGTCGCCCCTGGAGGCACCATGCGCCCGTCCCGCAGCAGGATCGGAGTCGTCGTCCTGTTCGGTGCGATGACCCTGACCCTCACCGCGCTGGCCTTCCCGGCCGTGCTCGGTCTGGACAAGGCCGACGGCAACCAGAACCGGGTGGTGGCCAGTACGAAGTTCGGTCCGCTCACCGAGGCCGACCGCGACTTCGTGGTCAAGGTCCGCGCCGCCGGGCTGTGGGAGTACCCGCTGGGCGAGATGGTGATGGAGCGCGGTACGACGAAGGCGATGAAGACGGCCGGTGAGCACCTGGTCGTCGGGCACGCCGGACTCGACGCGATGTGCCGCGAGATCTCCCCGGAGCTGGGCATCACGCTGCCCAACCGGGCCTCCCCGCAGCAGGAGGGCTTCGTGGCCACCGTGGACGCGAAGACCGGCAAGGAGTTCGACTCGTCGGCGGTCAACATCATGCGGGTGACCCACGGTCAGATCTTCCCGGCGATCGCCAAGATCCGGGCCTCCACCAAGAACACCCTCGTGCGGCAGCTGGCGGACCTGGCCAACGACACGGTGCTCGACCACATCACGGTGCTGGAGAAGACCGGGCTGGTCGAGTACGACCAGGTCACCTTCCAGCAGACCGGCCCGGCGAAGCTGCCGAGGGAGAAGGTCACCCCGCCCCCGCCGCCGCCGGGCGAGCAGGTGCTGGTGCTCAAGCCGCGCCCCGACCTGAACGTGAACACCGCCTCCCCGACGCCCACTCCGTCCCCGGCGGCCCCCTGAGCCCCGGGGCGCGGGCACGATCACGACCGAGTCACGACCGGGGGCGCGGGGAACGGGCCGCCGGTCGCGCACGTTCTCAGGGAGTGGCGGCCGACGGAGTCCGCCGGGCCATGACCATCCGGTGCCGGACCCGGTGGTGGGCGGGCCGATCCCTCCTCCCGCCCGCGTCCGTCCGGGGCCGACGACGAGAAGAGCGGGACCATGACCGCTTCCGGGCCGGGCAGCGGCGACACACCGGGTGAGCCGGACGGTGCGCCGGTCGTGCCCGAGTACGTCTGGCGGCTGTTCCTGGAGGACGACGAGCGCGCCATCCGGGCCTCCGCCCCCAGGGAACCCTCCGCACGCGACCGGACCCCCGGATGGCGACCGGAGGAGCCCCCCGCCGATCACTCCGATCGCCCCGATCTCCCCGATCAGTCCGGTCAGTCCGGTCACTCCGACGGCGCACGCGGCACGGTCGGCGATGCGTGGCGCCGGGAGGAGACCTGGGCCGGGCCGGCCTGGCGCGAGCTGGACGGCCGGGCCCGGCTGCGGCGGACGGGCCGGGTGGCCGGTACGGCCGCCGCGGTCGCCCTCGCCCTGACCGCGTGGTCGCAGCTGTCCACCGGACCGGCCACCCCGGGCGGCGGGCCGGCCGAGACCATCGGGCGGCGTCTGGAGGAGAGCCCCGCCCTGCCCACACCGGCCTCCCTCGCGCCGGCCTCTCTCTCGCCGACCGAGTCCGCCGCGGCGAGCCCCGCCGTCTTCGAGCCCGCGCCGTCCGCGATACCCGGGCGTCCACGTCCGCCTGGACGGTCGACTGAACGCCCGCGCGCCCGTGGAGCGCACCCGCCGACCCGGGTGAGCGCCCGCGCCCGTCAGGCGCTGCGCCTGCGGGACGCCGTCTTCTTGCCGGTGCTCTTGGCCGTGCTCTTGGCCGCGGCCTTGTCGCCGCTCCTGGTGGCGCTCTTGGCCGTGGCCTTCTTGGCGGTGCTCTTGGCCGCCGTCTTCTTCGCGGACCCGGCGGACGACCTCGCCGTCGACTTCTTCGGCTCCGCCTTCTTGGCCGCCGTCTTCTTCGCCGCCGTCGACGTCGACTTCTTGCCGCCGGTCTCCTTGGGGGCCCGCCGGGCGGAGGACTTGCGCTGCGGCAGGGATCTGACCTCCGCGTCCTCGGCCGCGCCGGCCTCCTCGCCGTCCCGGGACTCCCGCGCCGCCCGCACGCTGCTCTCCAGCGCGGCCATCAGGTCCAGCACCTTCCCCGGCGCCGCCTCCGCGGGGGCCTCCGGGGGCCGCTCACCGGCGGCCTTGGCGGCGATGACCTCCTCGACGGCCTCCTGGTACTCGTCGTGCAGGTCGTCCAGGTCGATCTCGCCGAGGGTGTCCATGAGGGCGTCCGCGAGGTCCAGTTCCTGCTCGCGCACGGTGACACCGCCCTCCGGGGCGACGCCCTCGGGAGCGCGCACCTCGTCCGGCCACAGCAGGCCGTGCATCGCGATGGCGTCGCCGACGACCCGGAGCATGCCGAGTCGCTCGCGGCCGCGCAGCGCGAACTTGGCGATCGCGACCCGGTTGCTGCGCTTGAGCGCCTCGCGCAGCAGGGTGTACGGCTTGGCGGCCGGGGCGCCGCTCGCCGCGAGGTAGTAGGCCGAGCCCATCTGGAGCGGATCGATGCGGTCCTCCGGGACGAAGGCCACGATCTCGATCGTGCGGGCCGTCGGGATCGGCAGCTGGGACAGGTCCTCGTCGGTGATCGGGATCATCGAGCCGTCGGCGTCCTCGTAGGCCTTGCCGATCTCGGCCTGGGTGACCTCGCGGTCCTCCAGTTCGCACACCTTGCGGTAGCGGATCCGGCCGCCGTCCTCCGTGTGGATCTGGCGGAAGGAGACCGAGTGGCTCTCGGTCGCGTTCACCAGCTTGATCGGGATGCTGACCAGGCCGAAGGAGATGGCGCCGTTCCAGATGGATCGCACGTGCAGCACCGTTCCTTTCGGGCGCTTTCAGATATTTTGTCCCCGTTCTATGAGATTCTCATGGTATGGCGCCGATGACGGAAGTGGAGGGGCGACGGGTGGCCCTCAGCAACCTGGACAAGGTGCTGTATCCCGCGACCGGCCTCACCAAGGGCGAGCTGCTGCACTACTACGCCACGACCGCCCAGGTGCTGCTGCCGCACCTGCGGGACCGCCCGGTCTCCTTCCTGCGGTATCCGGACGGTCCGGACGGCCAGGTGTTCTTCACCAAGAACGTGCCGCCCGGTACCCCCGACTGGGTCACCACGGCCGAGGTGCCCCGCTCGGAGGGTCCGGCCCGGATGGTGCTGGTGCAGGACCTGCCGAGCCTGATGTGGGCGGCCAACCTGGTGACCGAGTTCCACACCCACCAGTGGACCGCGGACGACCCCGGCGAGGCCGACCGGCTGGTGTTCGACCTGGACCCGGGGCCGCCCGCGACGGTGGTGCAGTGCTGCGAGGTCGCGCTGTGGCTGCGGGAGCGGCTGGCGGCGGACGGGATCGAGGTGTACGCCAAGACCTCCGGGGCCAAGGGGCTGCATCTGCTGGCGGGGGTGCGGGGGGCGCCCTCGGAGCGGGTGTCGGATTATGCGAAGGCGCTCGCGGTGGAGGCGGAGCGGGCGCTGCCGCAGCTGGTGGTGCACCGGATGACGCGCAGTCTGCGGCCGGGGAAGGTGTTCGTGGACTGGAGCCAGAACGCCGCGCGCAAGACCACGGCCGCCCCGTACACCGTGCGCGCCCGCGACGTGCCGGCGGTCTCCACGCCGGTGACGTGGGACGAGGTCGCCGGGTGCGGGCGGGCGGAGCAGTTCGTCTTCCTGGCGCCGGACATCGGGCCCCGGGTGCGGGGCCACGGCGACCTGCTGGCGCCGCTGTTCGAGCGGCGGCGGGCGGCGACGCTGCCCTGAGCCGGACCTCAGAGGCGCTTCCAGGTGGCCCGGTCCCGGGCCATGGCGTGCAGGGCCTCCACGTCCGCCGGTTTCAGCACCCCGCCCGTGCGGCCCAGGTCCGGCAGCTCCCGGTCCGTGAGGACGCGCACCGTGCGGGGCGGAGCGGTGACGGAGACCTGCGCCGGCCCGACGAGGACGAGGACGGGACGGACCTCCGCCGTCAGGGCGTGGGAGGCCCGGTCGGCGTCCGCGCGGACCCGGCGCAGCAGGGGGCGGGGTGCGCGGCGGCCCAGCGCCACCAGCGGGTCGGCGACCCGCACCCGCTGTCCGCGGGCGGGCAGCACGTGGAGGGCGAAGAGCCCGCCGGGCCCGATCAGCAGGTGGTGGACGCGGTCGCCGCCGGGCAGCGGGAGGGAGTGCAGGGTGTGCCAGCCGGCGCCGTCGAGACGGTCGAGGGCCGCCCCCGTCGCCTGCTCGGCGGCCAGCTCCCGGCGGCGCGGGTCGGGGCGCAGCCGGTGCGCCGGTGCGGGCTCGCGCTCCAGGGCGATCAGGAGGGCCTCGCCGGGCCGGTTGGGGGCGAGGTCGTCGTCCGGGTGGAGGGTGAGCCGGGCCAGCTCGGCGGGGGTCGGCACCGGGGGCGGGCCGACCGTGACCGGGCCGGTGACGAAGGGGCCGAGGGCCTGGAGGACCTCGTTCCTGCGGTCGTCGCTCAGCAGGTTGACGCGGGCCGCCTCACGGTCGTACCAGGCGACGTTCCCGCCGTCCGGAAGGCAGACGTAGAGCCGTTCCCGGCCGTGGCGCCGGGTCGGCACGACGCGCAGTCCGTCCATGCCATCACCCCCCGTCCATGGGACCAGGAGGGGTGCTGCCGGGGCAAGAACCCGGTTACCTTTGGGAGGAGTTGGGCAGGCCCTGGGCGGGACTGGGGAGGCGCCTGTGCGTACCCGTGGGAAAGGCCCCGACGTGCCGGCCCCGGACCGGCCGTGGGACGAGATCGTGCCGGGGCTGTGGATGGGCGGGCACGAGTTCCGGCGGCCCGGCGGACGGCTGGAGTTCGCCGTGGTGCGGGACGAGTTCGACCTCGTGCAGACGCTGCTGCGGCTGCCCGGGCACGGGCCGGACGAGGGTGTCGAGCACCATGTCTGGCCGATCCCGGACGGCCCCCTGGACGGCACGCAGCTCGCCGGGGTGATCCGGCTGGCCCAGGCCGCGGGCGAGGCGCTGGACGAAGGCCGCAGGGTCCTCGTCCGCTGCTATCACGGGTACAACCGCTCCGGTCTCGTCGTGGCGCACGCGCTGATGCGCCGGGGCGGCAGCGCCGAGGAGGCGATCCGGCTGATCCGGGCCCGGCGCTCGCCGTGGGCGCTGCACAACGACCTGTTCGTGGCCTATCTCCGGGCCGGTCTGGCCACCGTGCGGCTGCTGGAGGAACTGGCCGAGTAGCCCGGCGGGCCCGTGCGCACGCAAAATGGCCTTCCGTACGGCGATGCGTACGGTGCCGCGGCGTCCGCGGTGCCGCCCGCGGCCGTGCGGGACCGCCGACGCCGATCACCGAACCCCAGGAGTGCAGTGCTCCCGAGCCGCCGCGGGCACCCCGCCCGCGTCCCCGCCGCCCTCGCGCTGCTCCTGGCGGCCGCGGCGACCGGCGCGCTGGCGGCCTGCGGGGACACCGGCGGGCTGGCGGACGCCGGGGCGACGGCCGCCGCGCGCGATCCGGCCCGGCTCTGGCCCGGCCTGACCCCGGCGTCCAGTCCGGCGTACGACATCGGCGAGGTGGAGCACGCGCCGGTGAAGGGCGTCGCGGTGCCCGGCGGCGACATCCGCAGGGCGGACCCGGTGGCCGCGGTGCGGGCCGAGATCGCCGCCCACCCGGACGACTACGCGGGCGCGAAGGCGCGGTACCACGAGACGTCGGTGCGGATGGCGGACTGCGGCACGGACGGCGCCGGTGCGGGCGGCTGCCCGGTGCTGCGGCCGTACTACCGGGACCTGACCGGTGACGGGCGGCCCGAGATGACGCTGGGTTTCCGGCTGCTGCCGGACAAGCTGACCGCGGTGCGCGTGTACACCGTCGAGAAGGACCGGCTCGTGCGGGTCATGTCCTACGAGGACGCCGTGAGCGCGGTCGAGCTGGCCGGGCGGACGGTGATCGTCCGCTCGCCCTCGGAGGTCGCCGGGTACGAGTACCGCCTGCAGTGGACCTGGGACGCGGACCAGCGGGCCATGCTGCTGACCAGCGACGAGATGCTGCGCACCGACGACGGGGGACGGCACACGAAGCGGCCGTCCGCCTCGCCGTCCGCCTCACCCTCGCCCTCACCCGCCGCGTCGTCCTCAGCGAGCGCCCGGTGAGGCTCGCGCTCTTCCGGTGGGCCGGTCCGCTCGCGGTGAAGGCGGCCGTCTTCATCACCGTGATGTGCTGCGGGCTCGCCGCGCTGCTCGGCGTCCTGGTGCACGTCTCGGTGACCGACCAGACCGTCGGCCAGGCGCGTGACGTCGCCCTGTCCCGGCTGCGGGACGCCACGGAGTCCTACGAGGCGGGGGACCCGCTGCGGCGCGGGGCCGGCGTCGATCCGCCGGGGCTGCCGCGGCGGCTGCGTGAGCTGGCCGTGTCGGGGCGGCGCGGCACGATGGTCGCCGAGTACGCGGGGCGCCCCACGATGTGGGCGGCGGGTCCCGCCGACGGCGGCCGGGTGCTGGCGGTGCGGGTCGACCACTCCCAGGGCCAGGCCACCATCGACGGCCTGGACCGCGCGATCGTGTGGTCCTCGGCCCTGGCGATCGGGGCGACGCTGCTGGTCGGCGCGTTCGCGGTGACGCGGGTGACGCGGCGGCTGCACGCCACGGCGCGGGTGGCGCGGCGGATCAGCGCCGGCGACCTCGACGCGCGGGTCGGTGATCCGCGCGCCCAGGATCCGACCCGCCCGCAGGACGAGGTGGCGTCGGTCGCCGCCGCGCTGGACTCCATGGCGTCGTCGCTGCAGGGCAAGCTGCTCGCCGAGCAGCGCTTCACCGCGGACGTGGCGCACGAGCTGCGCACCCCGCTCACCGGCCTGCACGCGGCGGCCGAGCTGCTGCCGCCGAGCCGCCCCACCGAACTGGTGCGGGACCGGGTGGCGGCGCTGCGCACCCTCACCGAGGACCTGCTGGAGATCTCCCGGCTGGAGAGCGGACGGGAGCAGCCCGCGACGGAGCCGGAGGAGCTGAGCGCGCTGGCGCGGCGGGTGGTGCGGGGCTCGGGCACCGGCACGCGCGTGGACGTCGTACGGGACGCGTGGGTGGAGACCGACCGGCGGCGCCTGGAGCGGGTGCTGGGCAATCTGGTCGCGAACGCGCACCGGCACGGGCGGGCGCCGGTGGTGCTGACCGTGGACGGTGCGGTGATCACCGTACGGGACCACGGGGACGGCTATCCGGAGTACCTCCTGGCGCACGGGCCGCAGCGTTTTCGCACCGAGGGCGGGACGAAGGGGCACGGTCTGGGGCTGACGATCGCGCTGGGGCAGGCCGAGGTGCTCGGGGCGCGGCTGGAGTTCACCAACCCGCCGGACGGCGGGGCGCTGGCGCGGCTGACACTGCCTCAGCAGCCCTGACCACGGCACCTTCCCCGATGGCCCAGTGCGGCGGGCGGCGGGCACGGGGCGCTCCTAATGTGGCGGTTAGTCACCTGAAGACCCGTTCGCTCCCGGGAGGTACTCCCATGTCGCCACTGTCCGCACCGGCCTCGCGTTCGCCCCTGGTCCGCGGCCTCGCCACCGTCCTCGCGGCCGGCGCGCTCGCCACCGCCGTCGCCGTCACGCCCGCCGTCGCGAACGACGGGCGGAGCGGGGAGACCGGCTCCACGTCCGCCGTCAACGACGGCGGAACCCGCGGCGGGAACGGCGGCGACGAGCGGGGCGGCAGCGACGGCCGCCAGGAGCAGGGCCGCTACCGGGGCGTCGTGACGGCCCATCGGCTCGCCCTGCGCACCTCGCCGACCCGCGGTTCGGACGTCATCCGGTACGCCCGCCGGGGCGAGGTCGTCTCCATCTACTGCAAGACGCCCGGCGACCGGGTGCAGGGCAACCCCCTCTGGTACCTCCTCACGGACGGCACCTGGGCCTGGGGTGCGGCCCGTTACATCGACAACATCGGCCCCGCGCCGCGCTGGTGCTGAGCCGAACGCCGCGCACACCCCACCATTTGGGTAAGTTCCGGACATGACCAAGGCCGGAACCGGAACCGGGATCACCGTGGCACAGGCGGACACCCCCGCTCCCGTCGCCCGGCTCCCCCGGCGCCGGGGCATCGAACTCGCGCTCATCGTGATGGCCGTCCTGCTGTCGGTCTTCGGCTACTGCAACGTCGGCCTCGCCCAGC
This sequence comes from Streptomyces sp. MH60, assembly GCF_002939385.1. Classification (GTDB taxonomy): domain Bacteria; phylum Actinomycetota; class Actinomycetes; order Streptomycetales; family Streptomycetaceae; genus Streptomyces. The sequence goes on from NZ_MULI01000009.1 coordinate 134,169, forward strand.
ACGACGCCCTTCCGCCCGACGCCGCCGGTTACGGCGCCGGGCTCGGTGTGCTCGCGCTCCTCGCCCACCTGGCGGTGCGGCTGCGCGCCCCGTACGCCGACCCGCTGCTGCTGCCCATCGGGGTGCTGCTCAACGGCCTCGGCCTGGTGCTGATCTACCGGCTCGACCTGGAGACGCCGGGCGACCGGGCGGCCCCGGCCCAGCTGGTGTGGTCGACGCTGGGCGTCGGGGCGTTCATCGTGGTCGTCCTGCTCCTGCGCGACCACCGGGTCCTGCAGCGCTACGCCTACGTGTGCGTCGCCGCGGCGCTCGCCCTGCTCACCGTGCCGATCTTCTTCCCGGCGGTGAACGGCGCCCGTATCTGGATCCGGATCGAGGACTTCTCCATCCAGCCCGGCGAGTTCGCGAAGGTGCTGCTCGCGGTGTTCTTCGCCGCCTACCTGGCCGCCAACCGCAGCGCGCTGGCGTACGCGGGCCGCCGGGTGTGGCGGCTGCAACTGCCCACCGGCCGGGTGCTCGGCCCGATCCTCGCGGTGTGGCTGGTCAGCGTCGGCGTCCTGGTCCTGGAGCGGGACCTCGGCACCTCGCTGCTGTTCTTCGGCCTGTTCGTGGTCCTGCTGTACGTCGCCACCGGCCGCACCGGCTGGATCGCCGTCGGCCTGCTGCTGGCCTCGCTGGGCGCGGTGGCCGTGGGCTGGCTGGAGCCGCACGTGCACGGCAGGGTGGAGGACTGGCTGCACCCGTTCGCGTCCATCGAGGCGGGTGACGGCCCGAACCAGCTGGCCCAGTCCCTCTTCGCCTTCGCGGCGGGCGGGGTGACGGGCACCGGTCTCGGCCTCGGCCACTCGGTCCTGATCGGCTTCGCCGTCAAGTCGGACTTCATCCTGGCGACGGCCGGGGAGGAGCTGGGCTTCCTCGGCCTGACCGCCGTCTTCCTGCTGTACGGGCTGCTGGTGGAGCGGGGCTACCGGGCGGGCCTGGCCGCCCGCGACCCGTTCGGCCGGCTGCTCGCGGTCGGCCTCTCCTCGATCGTGGCCCTCCAGGTGTTCGTCATCGCGGGCGGGGTGACCGGACTGATCCCGCTGACCGGCATGGCGATGCCGTTCCTGGCGCAGGGCGGGTCCTCGGTCGTCACCAACTGGGCGATCGTGGCGCTGCTGATCCGGGTCAGCCACGCGGCCCGGCGCGGGACGCCCTCGTGACCCGGAACATCCGGCACGCGGCCGTCTTCTGCGCCCTGCTGCTGGTCGCCCTGGTGGTCAACGCGGCCCGGGTGCAGATCGTCCAGAAGCCGGAGTACGACGGCAACCCGGCCAACCGCCGCCCCGACATCGCCCGCTACCAGCAGCCGCGCGGCGACATCCTGGTCGGCGGCGAGGCGGTCACCGGCTCCCGGGACACCGGCGAGCACCTGCGCTTCGAGCGGACCTACGCGAACGGGCCGATGTACGCGCCGATCACCGGCTTCGCCTCGCAGGCGTACGGCACGACGCTGCTCGAACACGCCGAGGACGGACTGCTGTCCGGCGCCGACCCGATGCTCGCGCCGCTGCCGCTGTGGAACGACGTCACGGGTGCCCACAACCCCGGCGGCGACGTGGTGACGACGATCGACGGGGCCGCGCAGCGGGCCGCGTTCGAAGGGCTCGGCGGGCGCAAGGGGGCGGTGGCCGCGATCGAGCCGGCCACCGGCCGCATCCTGGCCCTGGTCTCCACGCCCTCCTACGACCCCCAGTCGCTGTCCGGCAACAGCACGGCCGCCACCCGGACCTGGCACCGGCTGAACGACGACCCGGACAAGCCGATGCTCAACCGGGCGGTGAGCCGGACCTATCCGCCGGGTTCGACGTTCAAGGTGGTCACCGCGGCGGCGGCGCTGGACGCGGGCGTGGTCCGCGACCTGGACGCGCCGACCCGCTCCCCCGATCCGTACACCCTGCCCGGGACGCGGACGAAGCTCACCAACGAGGCCGACGGGTGCCGCGACGCCTCGCTGCGGGAGGCGTTCGAGTGGTCCTGCAACACGGTGTTCGCCAAGCTCGGCGTGGACGTGGGCGTGTCCGGCATGACGGCGATGGCGGACGCCTTCGGCTTCAACGACGGCGGACTGCGGATTCCCTTCCCCGTCGCACGGAGCACCTTCGACACCTCGGTGGACCGGGCGCAGCTCGGTCTGTCGTCGATCGGCCAGTACAACACGCGGGCGACGCCGCTGCAGATGGCGATGGTGGCGGCCGCGGTGGCGGGCGGCGGCCAGGTGCGCTCGCCGTACCTGGTGGAACGGACGCTGCGGGCGGGCGGCAGCCTGGTGGCGGCGGCCGGGTCGCGTCCCTCCCGGGAGGTGATGCGCCCCTCGACGGCGGCGCTGCTCAAGGAGCTGATGACCGGGGTGGTGGACCAGGGCACCGGCGCGAAGGCGGCGATCCCGGGCGCCACGGTCGGCGGCAAGACCGGCACGGCCCAGCACGGGGCCGGCAACTCGGGCACGCCGTACGCGTGGTTCATCTCCTGGGCGCGGGGCGACGGGGACGTGGAGCCGAAGGTCGCGGTCGCGGTGGTGGTCGAGGGCTCGGCGGCGGACCGCGGGACCGTCAGCGGAGGCGGCCTGGCGGCGCCGGTCGCCCGGGGGGTGATGGAGGCGGTGCTCGCTGGATGAGACGGGGGTACCGCCTCCCGATGCGACCGACCTAACGTTCGGTCCATGACTGACGACGCCGTGTACGAACTCGCCCAGGTCAACATCGCCCGCCTCAAGGCCCCTCTGGACTCACCGCAGTTGAAGGATTTCGCGGACGCCCTCGATCCGGTGAACGCGTCCGCCGACGCGGCGGACGGATTCGTGTGGCGGCTCCAGAGCGAGGGCGGGGACGCGACCGACATCCCCGTTTTCGGGGACTCCTGGCTGATCGTCAACCTGACGGTCTGGCGGGACGCCGACGCCCTGACGGCGTTCATGTACCAGGGACGGCACCGGGAGATGCTGGCGCGGCGACGCGAGTGGTTCGAGCGGCTGGCGGAGGCCGTCACGACCCTGTGGTGGGTGCCGGCGGGCCACCGCCCCACGGTCGCGGAGGCGGAGTCCCGGCTGCTCCACCTGCGCACCCACGGACCGACGCCGTACGCCTTCACCCTGCGGACGTCCTACCCCGCCGGGACGTCGGTGCCGGTGCCCGGCGAGGTGCCGGAGGGGCTGGGCTGCTCGGTGTAGGAACCTGAACACGCCTCACTTCTTTACTCGCGGTCAACAACTTCCGCGCAGGGGATTGACGAGCTTGCTGACACGCAGTCTCATAAGACGGAGCAAGCTGGAGTGACCGCGGGTAACACGATCTGTTCGACGAGGTGGGACACAGCCATGACGACCCTGACGGAAGCCGACGCGCTCGAGGGCCTGCGCGACGCGCTCGGCCTGCTCAAGGACCGGGAGCAGGTGGCCGAACGGCTGCTCGACTCGTCCGCCAAGCACTCCTTCGACCCCGACAAGGAGCTGGACTGGGACGCGCCGTTCGAGGACGGCAAGTGGTTCTGGCCGCCGGAGCTGGTGTCGCTGTACGACACGCCGATGTGGCGGCGGATGAGCGAGGAGCAGCGCATCGCCCTCTCCCAGCACGAGGCCGCCGCGCTCGCCTCGCTCGGCATCTGGTTCGAGCTGATCCTTATGCAGCTCCTGGTCCGGCACGTCTACGACAAGGCCGCGACGAGCGCCCACGTGCGCTACGCGCTCACCGAGATCGAGGACGAGTGCCGGCACTCGAAGATGTTCGCCCGGCTGATATCCCGCGGCGAGACCCCGTGGTACCCGGTGAGCCCGGCCCACCAGCACCTGGGGCGCCTGTTCAAGACGATCTCCACCACGCCCGGCTCCTTCACCGCCACGCTGCTCGGTGAGGAGGTCCTGGACTGGATGCAGCGGCTGACCTTCCCGGACGAGCGGGTCCAGCCGCTGATCCGGGGCGTCACGCGCATCCACGTCGTGGAGGAGGCCCGGCACGTGCGCTACGCCCGTGAGGAGCTGCGCCGGCAGATGGTGACGGCCCCGAAGTGGTCGCAGGAGTTCACCCGGGTCACCTCCGGGGAGTTCGCACGCGTCTTCTCCAAGGCCTTCATCAACCCCGAGGTCTACCCGAACGTCGGCCTGGACAAGCGGGAGGCCCTGGCCCAGGTCCAGGCCAGCGGCCACCGCAGGGAGATCATGCAGACCGGCGCGAAGCGCCTCACCGACTTCCTGGACGACATCGGCGTACTGCGCGGTGCCGGCCGGAAGCTGTGGCGGTCGTCGGGACTGCTGGCGTAGTCCGGCCGGTCCGGTCCGCCGACGTGGGTGGGCCCCGGTTCGTCCGGGTTACGCTGCGGCTCATGACCCCGCAGGCCCCCACCCCCGCCTACCGCCGACTCAGCGTCGAGGAGCGCCGCGTCCAGTTGCTGGAGGCGGCGCTCGCCCTCTTCGCGCACCGGCCGCCGGAGGAGGTCTCCCTGGACGACGTGGCCGAGCAGGCCGGGGTCTCGCGGCCGCTGGTCTACCGCTACTTCCCCGGCGGCAAGCAGCAGCTGTACGAGGCCGCGCTCAGGTCCGCCGCCGACGAGCTGCGGCTCTGCTTCGACGAGCCCCGCGAGGGTCCGCTGCTGGCCCGGCTCTCCCGCGCCCTGGACCGCTACCTCACCTTCGTCGACCAGCACGACACCGGCTTCAGCGCCCTGCTGCGCGGCGGCAGCGTGGTCGAGACCTCGCAGACCTCGGGCATCGTGGACGGTGTGCGCCGGGCCGCGGCCGACCACATCATGCGCCACCTGGACGTCACCGGGCCCGGCCCCCGGCTGCGGATGACCGTCCGAATGTGGATCACGGCGGTGGAGGCGGCCTCGCTGATCTGGCTGGACGAGGACAAGCAGCCGCCCGTGGACGAGCTGCGGGACTGGCTGGTGGAGCAGTTCCTCGCGGTGCTGACGGTCACCGCCCGCCGCGACCCGCAGACCGCGACGCTGGTCGAGGCGCTGGCGGCGGACCTCTGACCGTGCGCCGGCCTCCGGCACCGGTGCGCCGATCACCGACACTGGTGCCGTGAAGAGCGAAGACACCCCCTTCGAGGGCGGCCCCATGGACGGACGCGTACTGCCCGTCCTGGTCGGGATGACCGGGCACCCGCCGAAGACGTACCGCATCCCCGTCCCGGACCCGGACGGCGGCCCGCCCACCGTGCTGGTGTACCGGCGCGTGCCCCGCCACTCGCGGGGCGGGCTGCGGTTCGCCCGGTGGAAGTACGCCTACGACCCCTCGGGCAAGCAGGGCTCCGGCCGGAAGTGGCCGTGGTCGAAACCGGACCGTCCGGCAGCCACCGATCCAGACGCCACGCCGCGCGGCAAGCCGGACGACGCGGACGGGTGACCCCCTTGCGCCGATCCGCGCACACTCGGCGCGCGAAGCCCGCCGTCCCGCCACATGCTCACCGTGCGGAGCGGACCCGCCGCCCCGCAGCGGAGGTGATGGCGTGTCAGGAAGGCTCCTGCGTCTGGTGGGTACGGCGGTGGTGGCGACCGGGATCGTCCTGGCACCCGTGCCCGCCGCGGCCGAACCCGGACCCGGCCCGGCCGAGGGGGCGGCCGGCGACCGCACCGTGGCCGGTCTGCTGACGGACCTTCAGCGGCTGTACCGCGAGGCGGAGAAGGCCACCGAGACCTACAACGGCACCGAGGAGCGACTGAAGAAGCAGCGCGCCCAGGTGCTGCGGCTGAACGCCGAGCTGACCCGGACCCGGCTGTCGCTGCGGGACAGCCGCGGCGCGGCCGGACGGCTGGCCCGGCAGCAGTACCAGAGCAGCAGCAACCTCTCTCCCTATCTACGGCTGCTGCTGGCCCGCGACCCGCAGCACGCCCTTGACCAGGGGCATGTGATCGGCCGGCTGTCCAAGGAGCGGGCCGAGACGGTGGGGCGGCTCACCGGCGACACGAAGAAGGCCGACGAGCTGGCCGGGCGGGCCCGTGCGGCCCTGGACGCGCAGGTGGCCCTCGCCGCACGCCAGGAGAAGGAGCGGGACGCCGTGCGCGAGCGCCTGCGCGCCGTCGAGGAGATGCTCGCCTCCCTCACCCCCGAGCAACTGGCCGCGCTGGCGGAGCTGGAGAAGAACGGGGTCGACGCGGAGCAGGAGCGGTTCCTGGCGTCCGGCTCGCTCGGCGACGACGCCAGGCCGTCCGCCGAGGGCGACCGGGCGGTGCGCTTCGCGGTGGAGCAGCTCGGCAAGCCGTACGAGTGGGGCGCCGAGGGCCCGGCGTCGTACGACTGCTCCGGACTGACCTCGGTGGCCTGGGAGCGGGCCGGGACGCCGATCCCGCGGACCAGCCAGGAGCAGTGGGCGCGCCTCGACCACGTGCCGCTGGACCAGCTGCGCCCCGGTGACCTGGTCGTGTACTTCCCCGAGGCCACCCACGTGGCGATGTACCTCGGCGACGGTCTGGTGGTCCAGGCACCGCGCCCCGGCGCCGACGTCAAGGTGTCGCCGATCGCCGCCAACCCGGTCCTGGGCGCCGTACGCCCCGACCCCCGCGGGGAGCCCGTACGGAGCTACACCCCGCCGAGGCTCCCCGCGGGGGCGGCGGACGGGTCGGACGAGGGATACGCGGAGGCGGGGCCCGCCGCCCGGTGAGTTCCGGGACAGGAGCGTCCGGCGGCCGCGACGCGTGTCCGCCGGCGGGTTCTCCCGCCCGACCGCCGGAGGCTCACGCGCCGGCCGCGCCCGAGACCTCCATCAGGTAGCCCTCGGTCTTCGCCGGGTCGTAGAAGAAGTGCTCGAAGTCGGCCGGGTCGTTGAAGCCGTTGGCGAAGCGGTCGGCGACCGGCTGGAGCTGGCCGGCGGCGCCGATCAGGTTCAGGACGTGCTCCGGCGGCGGGGCCAGCATGGCGTTGGTCCACTTGGTGACGTGCTGGGCCGTCTGCCAGTAGCGGTCGAAGGTCTGCTGCATCCAGGCCTCGTCGAACTCCTTCTCCCCCTGCTCCAGGATGGAGGCGAGGTAGGAGGCGGCGCACTTGGACGCGGAGTTGGAGCCCTGGCCGGTGATCGGGTCGTTGGCGACCACCACGTCGGCCACGCCGAGGACGAGACCGCCGCCGGGGAGGCGGCCGATCGGGTTGCGGACGGTCGGGGCGTAGCGGCCGGCCAGGGTGCCGCCGGCGTCGGTCAGTTCGACCTTGGTGGCCCGCGCGTACTCCCAGGGCAGGAACTTCTCCATGAGTTCCAGGGTCAGGGAGAGGTGCTCCGCCGGGTCCTTGACGTCCTTGAAGGCGTCGAGCGGGCCGCCGGGTATGCCCTCCCAGAAGAGGATGTCGGCGCGGCCCGAGGTGGTGAACGTCGGCATGACGAACAGCTCGCCGACGCCCGGCACCAGGTTGCAGCGCACGGCCTCCGTGTCCGGGTGCTCGGGACGCGGGCCCATCCCGTGGACGTAGGCGACGGCGAGGGCGCGCTGCGGCTCGCTGTACGGCGACCTCTCCGCGTCGCGGCCGAACATCTGGACCAGCTCGCCCTTGCCCGCCGAGACCAGGACGAGGTCGTAGGCGCGGGAGAAGTAGTCCAGGTCGCCGACGGCCGCGCCGTGGATGACCAGCTGGCCGCCGCGCTGGGCGAAGGTCTCCATCCAGCCCGCCATCTTCACCCGCTGGTCGACCGACTGCGCGAAGCCGTCCAGGTGCCCCAGCCAGTCGATCGCGCGCTGCGAGGGGCCCGGGTCGAAGGAGCCGGGGGCCGCCACCGAGACGCCTAGTCCCTCGATCTTCGGGGCCTGGGACTCCCAGAAGTTCAGCTGGAGATCGCGCTCGTGCTGGAGTGCCGTGTGGAACATGCACTGCGTCGACATGACCCGGCCGGTGCGGATCTCGTCCGCGGTCCGGTTGGACATCAGGGTGACCTCGTAGCCGTGCGACTGCAGGCCGAGGGCGAGCTGGAGACCGGACTGGCCGGCTCCGACGACGAGTATCTTCCGCATGCGGTTTTCCGTCTCCTACTCGGGGTTCGTCTACTCGGGTGTTTCGTCGAGCGCGTGGCCCACGAGGGACAAGAGGGTCTCGATGGCCGAGATCCGACGGCGCGCATCCATGATCATTACAGGTATGTGCGCCGGGATCGTCAACGCCTCCCGCACGTCCTCCGCCTCGAACAGCTCGCTGCCGTCGAAGTGGTTGACCGCGACGACGTACGGCAGTCCGCAGCTCTCGAAGTAGTCCAGCGCGGGCCAGCAGTCCTTCAGGCGCCGGGTGTCGGCCAGCACCACGGCACCGATCGCGCCGCGCACCAGGTCGTCCCACATGAACCAGAAGCGCTGCTGGCCCGGGGTGCCGAACAGGTAGAGCACCAGGTCGTCGTCGAGCGTGATGCGGCCGAAGTCCATGGCCACGGTGGTGGTGAGCTTGCCCGGGGTGGCGGTGAGGTCGTCGGTCTCCTCACTCGCCTCGGTCATCAGCGCCTCGGTCTGCAGGGGCGTGATCTCCGAGACGGCGGTGACCAGTGTGGTCTTGCCGACACCGAAGCCTCCCGCGACGACGATCTTCGTGGCGACCGGCGCGCGGGTGGGATCCGTCTGCCAGGGCTGGACGGGCCCGTCGGTGTCGACGAGCGGGGGGACGCCGAACGCGGCGGCGTCAGAGACGACGGAGTCCACTGAGCACCCTTTCGAGCAGAGCGCGGTCCGGACGGCCCGTGCCGTGGCCGGTCCCGGTGCCGTACACACGGATCTTTCCCTGGTCCGCCAGGTCGCTGAGGAGCACGCGGACCACGCCGAGCGGCATCTTCAGCAGCGCGGCGATCTCGGCCACCGTACGCATCCGGCGGCACAGTTCGACGATGGCCCGCATCTCCGGCATCACGCGGGAGGTGAGGCCGCCGTTCGTCAGTTCCTTGCGCTCCTCGGCGGCTTCGAGCGCGGCGGTGCCGGCCGTGGCGCCGACGAACGTCTCGACGAGCAGGACGTGGCCGAAGCGGGTCCGGCCGCCGGTGAGCGAGTAGGGGCGCACCCGGGCGGGTTTGCGGTCGGCCCCGCGCACGGGGAGGTGCCCCCGGCCGTTCTTGGTGGGACTGCTGCTCATCGGGCGCTCCCCGTCGACTCGGACTCCAGGGATTTCCGCAGCTCGGTGCGGAGTTCGGGGGTCAGGACGTGGCCGGCGCGGCCGACGAAGAGCGCCATGTGGTACGCCACGACGCTCATGTCGCAGTCCGCGGAGCCGTGCACGCCGAGCAGGGAGCCGTCGCTGATCGACATCACGAACAGGCTGCCCTCGTCCATGGCGACCATCGTGTGCTTCACGGCGCCGAAGTCCATCAGCCGGGCGGCGCCGATGGTCAGGCTGCCCACGCCGGAGACGACGGTGGCGAGGTCGGCGGCGGAGCCGCGCGGGCCCGCCCGGGGCGTCTCGCGGACCTGCCGGGCCTCCTCGTTGCGGCCGGGATCGGAGGACAGGAGCAGGAGCCCGTCGGAGGAGACCACGGCGACCGACTGGATGCCGGGCACCTCCTCCACGAGGTTGGTCAGCAGCCAGTGGAGATTGCGGGCTTCACTGCTCAGTCCGAAGGTACTGGGCGCGGTCAACTGCTTGCCTCCTCGACGGTGCCCCCCGTGGCTTCTTCGGTTGTGTCCGCGTCGACCGGCGCCTGGTGCGGCCCGGTGCGGTCCGCGATCTCCGTCTCGACGTCGCGGCGGCCCGCCTCCGCCCCCCGGCGGAATCCGCCCAGGCGGCGGCGGAGCGCGTCGGCGTCGACGGAACCCGACGTGCGCGGCCGTGGGGCCGCCGCGGGCGTGGTGAGCTTCGGGGTCCGCTTGGGCAGCCCCTTCTCGGTGACGGGCTCGGCGGGCTCGGAACCCTCGGCGCGGTCGGCGTCCCCGGCCCGTCCGGCGCCCTCGTCCGGGGTGCGGTCGTGGGAGTCGGGGCCGATGGCGTAGGGGCCGGCCGCACGGGGGCCGGGAATGCGGGGGGCGTCGGGCTCCGGCGCGGGCTGTTCCGGTGCCGGGGCCTCGGACGACGGGTCCGGGGGCACCGGGGGCAGCAGGAGCGCCATCGTGGCGTCGTCGGGGAGGTCGTGGCCGGGGGCCTTCGCCACCTCGCGGGACGACGTCTCCGCTCCGGGCTCCTGATCCGCCGCGGTGTTCCCGCCGGAGCGCGGGTCCGGGTGGGTGCCGGTGTCCGCGCCCGTGTCCGGTGCCTGGTCGGCAGCCGCCCGCGACGACCGCTCCGGGGCGGTGCCGGGGGCCGGGACGGCGTCCGGCGCGGAGTCCCGGGTGGTCCCGGGCGCCGGGGGCGTCACGGAGGCCGGGGTGGAGGCGGGGGCGGCGACCGGCTCCGTGCGCTCCACCTCACCGGCCGCGACGGACTCGGAGCCCGCCTCGGCCCCGGCGCCCGTCACGGGCCCGGAACCTGCCTCGGACCGGGAATCCGGGTCGGCCCCGGAGCCCGTGTCGGACCCGGGACCCGTGTCGGACTCGAAGCTCGCCTCGGACCCGGAGGCCACCCCGGCTCCGGAGGCCACCCCGGCTCCGGAGGCCACCTCGGTCCCGGAGGCCGTCTCGGACTCGGCTCGGCGTACGGCTCGTTCCGCCGAGGCCACCAGGGGGTCGGTGCTCTCCTGCGTGCCCTTCTCCGCGCGGCCGTGCAGGACGTTGGAGTTGGCCTCCGCGTCGGCGCCGGGCAGGGAGAAGGAGCCGGTGCCGTCGGACACCGGCACGGTCGGGGCCAGCGCGGCCGGAGGGGCCGCCGCGAGCAGGGGGCTCGGGAGGACGACGACGGCCGCGACACCGCCCTGCTTCTGCTCCCGCAGCCGTACCCGCGCCCCGTGCCGGTGGGCGAGCCGGGCGACGACGTAGAGGCCGAGCCCGAGACCGTCCTCGCCCTCCTGGTCGTACGGCGCGTCCGGGTCGAAGTCGGTGAGGCGGGCGTTGAGCCGCTGGAGGCGTTCGGTGGCCATGCCGATGCCCTCGTCCTGGACGGAGAGCATCACCTCGCCGTTCTCCAGGAGCCAGCCGGAGACCTCGACGGGCAGGTCGGGCGGCGAGAAGGAGGTGGCGTTCTCCATCAGCTCGGCCAGCAGGTGGGAGAGGTCGTCGGCGGCGAATCCGGCCACGTGCGCGTGCGGCGGCAGCGCGGCGATGCGCACCCGCTCGTACCGCTCGATCTCGCTGACCGCGGCCCGGACCACGTCGACCAGCGGCACCGGGGAGGCGCTGTGCTGGACGTGCTCGGTACCGGCGAGGACGAGGAGGTTCTCGCTGTGCCGGCGCATGACCGTGGCGAAGTGGTCGAGCTTGAACAGGGTGGCGAGGCGGTCCGGGTCCTGCTCGCGCTCCTCCAGGCTCTCGATGACGGCCAGTTGCCGCTCGACCAGGCCGAGGGTGCGCAGCGCGAGGTTGACGAAGGTGGAGCCGATGCTCTTGCGCACCACCTCCAGCTGGGCGGCGGACTCGGCGAGTTCGGCGCGCAGCTCCTCCCGGGCGTCGGCCATCTTCTGCCGCTGGCCGACCAGGTGCTTGCGGTCGGACTCCAGCGTGGCGACCCGCCCGGCGAGCGTGGCGGCCTGCGTGTGCAGGGCGTTGACGGAGCGCACCACCTGCGCGAACTCGTCGTTGCGGCCGGTGAAGGCGACCGGCTCCTGAGCCGTCGGGTCCTCCGCCTCGGCCAGCCGGGCCGAGCCGCGGCGCAGCACCGACAGCGGACGGGTGAGGGTGCGGGCCAGGGCGGTGGCGATGCCGACGGCGAGCAGGATCAGCGCGCCGAGGACGGCGATCCGGATCTCCAGCGCGGTCACGTCGTCGTCGCGCAGCTGCTCCAGGGCCTGGACGCGCTTCTCGTACAGGGCGGACTCGGCGCCGCGCATCGCGTCGACGCGGGCGGAGAGCGCGGCGTCCAGCCGCTTGGTGCTGGTGCGCAGGTCGCCGTCGGAGAGCGTCGGCTGGTCGGTGAGGCCGGCGAGGTACTTCTCGGCCGAGTTGACCTCGGGCCCGGCGACGGTGGCGTCGAAGCTGTTCCGCGCCTCCTTGGGGGCGCCTTCGCGGAAGTCGGCGAGGGCCGCGTCGGAGCGCACCCGGGCCTGCTGCGCGGCGGCGGCGAGGGCGTCGCGCTGCTCGGTGTCGGCGTCCGAGGTGCTGGTCGTCTCGGTCGGCAGTCCGGTGACCGGGTCGATGACGGTCTCGGTGGTGCTCGGCACGTTCAGGGCCGCCAGCAGCAGCCCGCGGGTGGCGGCGGCCTGCTGGACGGCGGTGTCCAGTTCGGCGAGGGCGTACGCGCCGGAGCCCGCGCGGGGCGGCATCTCCTCGCCCAGCTTCTCGGCGAGGGCGTGGAGTTCGGTGATCGCCTCCGAGTACGCCTCGTGGGCCTGAAGCGCGGTGCTCTTGCCGGTGAGGGCGGCGCGGCGCAGCGCGGCGACGGTGTCGAGGTCCTCGCGCAGGGAGGCGGGCGTGTCGGGGTCGGCGCGCAGCTCCTCCACCTGGCGGTCGACGCGGGCGCTGCGCTGCTCGGAGGGCGCCTTGGACTTGGGGCGGCCGGCCGCGATGTACGGGGTGACCTCGTCGCGCTCGTCGGCGAGGGAGTGGGCGAGGGTCAGCGCGCCCTGGGTCTGCTCGGCGAGCGTCACCAGTTCCTGGGTGTCGTGCAGTTGCCCGGAGGCGGCCACGACCGACGGGGCTCCGGCTCCGGCGACGGCGGCTGCCACGACCGCCACCGCGACGATGAGGCGGTTGCGTACATGGGTGGGACGGCCCTTGCCGACGGGGGCCTCCGGCGGCTGCGGAGGGGTGGAGGTGCCGGGGGCGCGCTCCGCGCTCCCCACGGGGGCCGTCTGCTTGCCTGTGCGACGAGGCCGCGTCTTCTGCACCGGTGCTCGCATTCCTGACTCGTGTACCCGGGGGTCCGGGTGGCGCTCCGTCAACTGGCCGGTCGGGGGCGCGTGCACCCTCCGCCGGGCGCTGGGCTGTTCCCCCGCCGCCGGCAGCGCGTCGGGCGGGGAGACCGCGTGAGCGGGGCAGGCCCCCCACCGGTTCCCGACCCTCCCAGTGCCGGTGGGCGGTGAGCGCGCATCATCCGACCCGCCACCCGAAGGAGTGAACCCCGGAGGGGAGTTGAGGAGCAAGTTCCCCTGGCTCGTGCCGCACGGGTGTCCGGCGAGCCGGTTGGACGTCTGGGACGGGCGGTGGCACTATGTGCCGCCACGCGCCGCCGGAGGCTGGAATTCCACCCCAAATCCGGCGCCTGACCTGCGTCGGTGCTTCGATTCCGGGAGATTCCGAGGAAGATGCCAGCCTTGTGCGAACACCGTGAAGGGGTCGTGCAGACTGGCCGGATGCGTACGGAACTCGTCTCGGAACCAGGCCTCGCCGACCAGCCCAACGAGGACTTCGCGAGCGTCGCGCTACCGGCCTCGGGACAGGGCGGCTCACTCGTCGTACTGGACGGCGTGACGCCGCCACGGACCGCGACGGGCTGTCTGCATTCCGTGCCGTGGTTCACGGCGCGCCTGGGTGGGGCGCTGACCGAACTGACCGTTTCACTCCCGGATCTTCCCCTCGCCGACGTCCTGTCCCGCGCCCTCGCTCGTACCGCGGCGGCGCACGCGGAAACCTGTGACCTTTCTCACCCGCGCACACCGCAGGCAACCGTGGTTCTCGCCCGCTGGTCCCCGGCCGCGGTCGAGTACCTGGTCCTGTCCGATTCGGCCCTGCTGGTCGAGGCCCCGGACGGCACCCTCACCGCCGTCCTGGACGACCGGCTGTCCCGGCTGCCCCGCTCGGCACTCGTGAGCGACGCGGTGGTCGACGCCGAACTGCGCAACAAGGAGGGCGGCTTCTTCACGGCCGCGGCCGACCCGGAGGTGGCGGCGCGCGCCGTGACGGGGGTGCTGCCGCGTGAGGCGGTGCGGACGCTGGCGGCGCTGACGGACGGGGCCGCGCGGTGGGTGGAGAGGTTCGGGGAGGGCGACTGGGCGGGCTGCCTGGCGCTGGTGCGCAAGCAGGGCGCACAGGCACTGGTGGACCGGGTGCGGGAGCTGGAGCGCGCGGACGCCGCGGGGGACCGGGCGTTCCTCGGGCGCAGCAAGACGCACGACGACGCGACGGTGGTCTACGCCGAGTTGTGAGACGGACGGGCGGCGCCGGTACTACTTCTCCAACCCCCGGTTGAGTTCGTGCAGCAGCCGGGCCAGGACCGTCACCTCGCGCGGGTCCCAGTCGGCGAGCCGGCGGGCGTACCGGGCGCGGCGGGCCTCCCGGACCCGGCCGACGCGTTCCTGGCCCTCCGGGGTCAGGGTGACCAGCCAGGCCCGGCCGTCCGCGGGGTCCGGCTCGCGGGCGACGAGTCCGAGTTCCTCCAGGGCGCGCAGCTGGCGGGACATCGTCGCCTTGCCGACGCCGATGAAAGCGGCGAGGTCGGTGGCGCGCTGGCCGCCGCACTCGCCGAGCCGGACGAGCAGGCCGTACGCGGACGACTCCAGGTCGGGATGGACCTCCCGGGCCATCTCCCCCTGGTTGGCCCGTGCCCGCCGCAGCAGGACGGTCAACTCCCGTTCCAGGGCGAGGAACTCGGGTTTGTTCACACCACCGCCGGACAGGCGGGCTTCGCCTCCGCGACCGCCGCCGTTCCCGTCTTCGTGCACGTCAGCCCCTGCCTCGCTGCTTTCCGGTTTTCCCGGTCCTGAAAGTTTCCGCCACGGGCCGCCATCGCCGCAGCTCGCCAAGTATTTCGCAGGCTTAGACCAACGGCGGTTCCCGGTCCCTCTTCCACCCGTCGTTTCTACGTGCGTAGAGTTTTCGCCGGACCTCCGGATGGCATGCGCACGCCATTCAGGGCCATCCAGGGGGTCTCCCCACTCGCGCATCCCCCACCGGGCACCACCGAGCCAGCGGAGGCACGTCATGCTCGTGCACAGATCCGGATCGGCCCGCGGACGGCGGTTCGCCGTCACCGGGATCCTGCTCGCCGCGTTCTCCCTCGTGTTCACCCTTCCCGCCGACGCCTCGTCGTCCGCGGACGTCCCGCCGCGCGGCTCGGCCCGCATGGGCATGGGCGTCGCGGCCCACGACGGCGAACACGGCACCCCCGTCCCGGGCCGCGCCGCCCAGACGGAGGGCGTCGACGTCTCCAGCCACCAGGGCAACGTCGCCTGGTCGACCCTGTGGAACAGCGGCGTCAGGTGGGCCTACGCCAAGGCCACCGAGGGGACCTACTACACCAACCCCTACTTCGCCCAGCAGTACAACGGCTCCTACAACGTCGGCATGATCCGGGGCGCGTACCACTTCGCCACCCCGGACACGACGAGCGGTGCCACCCAGGCCAACTACTTCGCCGACCACGGCGGCGGCTGGTCCAGGGACGGCAGGACGCTCCCGGGCGCGCTCGACATCGAGTGGAACCCGTACGGCGCCGCCTGCTACGGCAAGTCGCAGAGCGCGATGGTCTCCTGGATCCGCGACTTCCTGAACACCTACAAGGCCCGCACCGGCCGGGACGCCGTCATCTACACGGCCACCAGCTGGTGGACCCAGTGCACCGGCAACTACGGCGGTTTCGCCGCGTACAACCCGCTGTGGATCGCCCGGTACGCCTCGACGGTGGGCACCCTTCCGGCCGGCTGGGGCTACTACACGATGTGGCAGTACACGTCGTCCGGTCCGACGGTCGGCGACCACAACCAGTTCAACGGGGCGCTGGACCGCGTCCAGGCCCTCGCCAACGGCTGACGGGCCCCACCGGCACCGGGCGAGGGCCCGGGCCCCCTCACGGGACCCGGGCCCTCGCCCATCCGGTGCGCGTCCGTCACGCCGCGACCGGAACCTCACGCTCCGCACCGTTGGACGCCGGTGCGAGCGCCAGATCCAGGACCTGGCGAACGTCCGTGACGGCGTGGACGTCGAGCTTGTCCAGCACCTCCGCCGGGACGTCGTCCAGGTCGGGCTCGTTGCGCTTGGGGATGATCACCGTGGTGATCCCCGCCCGGTGCGCGGCGAGCAGCTTCTGCTTAACCCCGCCGATCGGCAGCACGCGCCCGGTCAGCGAGACCTCGCCGGTCATCGCCACGTCGGTGCGGACCAGCCGGCCCGAGAGCAGCGAGGCGAGGGCCGTGGTCATGGTGACGCCGGCGCTCGGGCCGTCCTTGGGGACCGCGCCCGCCGGGAAGTGGATGTGCGCTCCCCGGTCCTTGAGGTCGCCCACCGGCAGTTCCAGCTCGGCGCCGTGGCTGCGCAGGAAGCTCAGCGCGATCTGCGCCGACTCCTTCATCACGTCGCCCAGCTGACCGGTCAGGGTCAGCCCCGCCGCGCCCGTCTCCGGGTCGGCCAGCGACGCCTCGACGTACAGGACGTCGCCGCCCGCGCCGGTGACCGCCAGGCCGGTGGCCACACCGGGCACCGCGGTGCGCCGCTCGGCCGGGTCCTGGGCGGACTCGGGCACGTGGTGCGGCCGGCCGATCAGCTCGCGCAGGTCGCCGTCGGTGACGGTGAACGGCAGCTCGCGCCGGCCCAGTTCGTGCTGGGCCGCCACCTTGCGCAGCAGCCGCGCGATGGACCGCTCCAGGGTGCGCACGCCCGCCTCGCGGGTGTACTCGCCCGCCAGCTTGCGCAGCGCGCCCTCGTCGACGGTGACCTCGTCGGCGCCCAGTCCGGCCCGCTCCAGCTGGCGCGGGAGCAGGTGGTCACGGGCGATGACGACCTTCTCGTCCTCGGTGTAGCCGTCGAGGCGGACCAGCTCCATACGGTCCAGCAGGGCCTCCGGGATGGCCTCCAGGACGTTGGCGGTGGCGAGGAAGACCACGTCGGACAGGTCCAGCTCGACCTCCAGGTAGTGGTCCCGGAAGGTGTGGTTCTGGGCCGGGTCCAGCACCTCCAGCAGGGCGGCGGCCGGGTCGCCCCGGAAGTCGGAGCCCACCTTGTCGATCTCGTCGAGCAGGACGACCGGGTTCATCGACCCCGCCTCCTTGATCGCCCGCACGATCCGGCCGGGCAGCGCGCCGACGTACGTACGCCGGTGGCCGCGGATCTCGGCCTCGTCGCGGACGCCGCCGAGGGCGACGCGGACGAACTTGCGGCCCATCGCGTGGGCGACGGACTCGCCGAGGCTGGTCTTGCCGACGCCGGGCGGGCCGACCAGGGCCAGTACGGCACCGCCGCGCCGGCCGCCGACCACGCCGAGGCCGCGGTCGCCGCGCCGCTTGCGCACGGCCAGGTACTCGGTGATGCGCTCCTTCACGTCCTCCAGGCCCGCGTGCTCGGCGTCGAGCACGGCCTGGGCGCCCCGGATGTCGTAGGCGTCCTCGGTGCGCTCGTTCCACGGCATCTCCAGGACCGTGTCGAGCCAGGTGCGGATCCAGGAGCCCTCGGGCGACTGGTCGGAGGACCGCTCCAGCTTGTCGACCTCCTTGAGCGCGGCCTCGCGGACCTTCTCGGGCAGGTCGGCGGCCTCCACGCGGGCGCGGTAGTCGTCGGACTCCTCGCCCTCCTGTTCGCCGTTGATCTCGCGCAGCTCCTTGCGGACGGCTTCGAGCTGGCGCCGCAGCAGGAACTCGCGCTGCTGCTTGTCGACGCCCTCCTGGACGTCCTTGGCGATGGTCTCGGCGACGTCCTGCTCGGCGAGGTGGTCGCGCAGCTGCTGCGTGGCGAGCTTCAGGCGGGCCACCGGGTCGGTGGTCTCCAGCAGCTCGACCTTCTGCTCGGTGGTCAGGAACGGCGAGTAACCGGAGTTGTCGGCGAGCGCGGACACGTCGTCGATGGCCTGGACCCGGTCGACGACCTGCCAGGCGCCGCGCTTGCGCAGCCACGCGGTGGCGAGTGCCTTGTACTCCTTCACCAGCTCGGCGACCTGGCCGGGCAGCGGATCGGGAACGGTCTCGTCGACCCGGGTGCCCTCGACCCAGAGCGCGGCGCCGGGGCCGGTGGTGCCGGCGCCGATGCGTACCCGGCCCCGGCCACGGATCAGGGCGCCGGGGTCGCCGTCGGCCAGGCGGCCGACCTGCTCGACCGTGCCGAGCACGCCGGTGGCGGCGTGGGTGCCGTCGATGCGCGGGACGAGGAGGACCCGGGGCTTGCCGGGCTCGGACCTGGCGGCGGCCTGGGCGGCCTCCACCGCGGCCCGTACCTCGGCGTCGCTCAGGTCCAGGGGGACGACCATTCCGGGCAGGACCACTTCGTCGTCGAGCGGCAGCACGGGCAGGGTGAGCGGTGTGAAGGCGGCGGACTCAGCAGCCATGATCTCCCCTTCGGCAGTCAAGTTGAGTTACATCGACTCAATGAAAGAGAGCCCCTGATTGTTCCCCGAGGGATGTTCGCTCTCAGCGATCAAACTCCCGGGGGTACGTCCCGCCTCCGGGGACAGCACCGTCGAACCGGTCGGCATTCCTCCGCCGGCGGGTGCCAGGATGGGCCGATGCCCCTCACTACCCACGACTCCCCCGAGGCCCCCGAGGTGCTGGACCGCCGCGAGGGCCCGTACGGCGAGGTGGTCCTGCGCCGGCACGGGACGCTGCTCCAGATCATCGCGAACGGCTGCTTCCTGATGGACACCTCCGACGGGCGTTCGGAGCGGCGCCTGGTCGACGCGGCGGCCGACGCGCTGGCCGCCTCCGGCGGGCGGAGCGCACCGCACCTGCTCATCGGCGGACTCGGCGTCGGCTTCTCCCTCGTCCACGCGGCCGCCGACCCCCGCTGGGGCCGGATCGCGGTCGTCGAACGCGAGGGCGCCATCATCGACTGGCACCGCACCGGACCGCTGGCCGCACTCTCCGCCGACGCGCTGGCCGACCCCCGCGCGGAGATCGTCGAGGCGGACCTGGTCGCGTACGTCGATGAGACATCCGACACGTACGACGCCCTGTGCCTGGACATCGACAACGGCCCCGGCTGGACCGTCACCGAGGGCAACGACGGGCTGTACGCGCCGGCCGGACTGGCGGGCTGCGCACGCCTGTTGAGGCCCGGCGGGGTGCTCGCCGTATGGTCCGCGCAGCCCTCTCCGGATTTCGAAGAAACCTTGCGTAATGCCGGTTTCCAACAGGTGCGTACCGAAGAGATCCCCGTTGCCCGGGGCGTTCCGGACGTCGTGCACATCGGCGTCGGGCCTGGATAGCAAAGGCGCGGTGACTCCCCGTACGCTGCTGCCCTGACGCGGATCATTCAAGCGTCAAGCGCAGTCATGGGATCACCCCACGGATTCCGGAAAGCACACCTCAGGGGCGGGCGATGGAGCAGACACAGACCTCCCACAACGGCACGGCCACCCAGGGCGCCCAGCGTCGGGTGCTGGTGGTCGAGGACGATCAGACGATCGTGGACGCCATCGCGACCCGCCTGCGCGCCGAGGGATTCCTGGTGCAAACGGCGGGCGACGGTCCGTCCGCCGTCGACACGGCCGAGGCATGGCAGCCCGACCTGCTGATCCTCGACATCATGCTGCCCGGCTTCGACGGCCTGGAGGTCTGCCGGCGCGTGCAGGCCCAGCGGCCGGTGCCGGTGCTGATGCTCACCGCGCGCGACGACGAGACGGACATGCTGGTCGGCCTCGGCGTGGGCGCCGACGACTACATGACCAAGCCGTTCTCGATGCGCGAGCTGGCCGCCCGCGTGCACGTGCTGCTGCGGCGGGTGGAGCGGGCCGTGGTGGCCGCCTCGACGCCACGCAGCGGCATCCTGCGCCTGGGCGAACTGGAGATCGACCACGCGCAGCGCCGGGTGCGGGTGCGCAGTGAGGACGTCCACCTCACGCCGACCGAGTTCGACCTGCTGGTCTGCCTGGCGAACACCCCGCGCGCGGTGCTCTCCCGCGAGCAGCTGCTCGCCGAGGTGTGGGACTGGGCGGACGCCTCCGGCACCCGGACCGTGGACAGCCACATCAAGGCGCTGCGCCGGAAGATCGGCGCCGAGCGCATCCGCACCGTGCACGGCGTGGGCTACGCGCTGGAGACGCCGACGCCATGAGCCGAGGACGGGAAGCCGCACGGAGGAGCCCCGGCTCCCGGCACCCCGGGGACCCCTGGGGCGGCGTACGCCCGTTCTCGATCAAGACCAAGCTGGGCGCGCTCGTCGTCACGTCGGTACTGATCACCACCGGCCTGTCGGTGATCGCGGTGCACACCAAGACGGAGCTGCGCTTCATCACGGTGTTCTCGATGATCGCCACGCTGCTGATCACACAGTTCGTGGCGCACTCGCTGACCGCGCCGCTGGACGAGATGAACGCGGTGGCCCGGTCCATCTCGCACGGCGACTACACCCGCCGGGTGCGCGAGAACCGCCGCGACGAGCTGGGCGACCTGGCCGTCACCATCAACCGCATGGCCGACGACCTGGAGGCGCAGGATCTCCAGCGCAAGGAGCTGGTGGCGAACGTCTCGCACGAGCTGCGCACCCCGATCGCGGGGCTGCGCGCGGTGCTGGAGAACATCGTCGACGGCGTCACCGAGGCCGACCCGGAGACCATGCGCACGGCCCTCGGCCAGACCGAGCGGCTCGGCCGGCTGGTGGAGACGCTGCTGGACCTCTCCCGCCTGGACAACGGCGTCATACCGCTGCGCAAGCGGCGCTTCGAGGTGTGGCCGTACCTGTCGGGCGTGCTGAAGGAGGCCAACATGGTCGCCTCCGCCCGCGCGGGCATCGCCTCCGGTTCCGGCAGCCACACCCGCACCGACGTGCACCTGGCCCTGGACGTCTTCCCGCCGGAGCTGACCGCGCACGCCGACCCCGAGCGCATCCACCAGGTCGTCGCCAACCTCATCGACAACGCCGTCAAGCACAGCCCGCCGCACGGCCGGGTGACGGTCAGGGCGCGGCGCGGGGAGCTGCCCGAGTCCCTGGAGCTGGAGGTGCTCGACGAGGGGCCCGGTATCCCGCGCTCGGAGTGGCGCCGGGTGTTCGAGCGGTTCAACCGGGGTTCGGTGTCCCGGCCGCACGGTCCGGGCAGCGACGGCGGCACCGGTCTGGGCCTCGCCATCGCGCGCTGGGCGGTGGATCTGCACGGCGGCCGGATCGGCGTGGCCGAATCCGAGCGGGGCTGCCGGATCCTCATCACTCTTCCGGGCCTGCCGTCGACGTCCGGTTGACGTAGGGTTCGGAGCGGAGCGGCAAGATCCACTGCATCCGCGCTGGCGGACACGTGTGATCAGGCACGGACCCGCCCTTTCGGGGCGCCGGGTCCCGGTCGCCCGATCCCTCACACAGCGGAACCTCGCTTGTTTCCCGCCATTTCCCGCGCCGAAACGCGGTCTGCGATGTGACTTACGCGACGATGAACGGGCCCGGTCTGACCTTCCGGGGTCGGTAGGCGTAGCCTTGATTCCCGCTGTCCACCATCTTGTGAAGAAGCGGAAGAGGGCGGTTCTCGCCGTGTCGCCACAGTCCCCCAGTAACTCGAGCATCTCGACCGACACCGACCAAGCGGGCACCGCGGGAAAGAATCCCGCGGCCGCGTTCGGTGCCAATGAGTGGCTCGTCGACGAGATCTATCAGCAGTACCTCCAGGATCCGAACTCCGTGGACCGAGCCTGGTGGGACTTCTTCGCCGACTACAAGCCCGGAGCGGCGGCGCAGCCCGCGTCCGGCGCCGTGACCACGGACACCGGCAGCACGCCACCGGCAGCCCCCGCCCCGCAGGCGCAGGCCCCCGCCCCGGCCCAGCCGAAGGCGGCGGCGCCCGCTCCCGCGCAGCCCG
>NZ_MULI01000090.1 GCF_002939385.1 Streptomyces sp. MH60
CCTCGGGAGAGCCGGAGGACGCCCGCCCGGCGGGGACGGCTCCGCCGGCACGCGACGCGGCGCCCCCGCGGGAGCCCGGGCCCAGGCCGTCGGGGCCGCAGCCGCCCGCAGGCACGGTGCACGGGCAGGCGCGGGGAGGGAGCGGCGTGGGCCGCCGGGGCGGTGGCCCCGGGCGGTACGACGAGGGGGCAGGCCGGGAAGACGGCGGGGCGGACCCTCGGTCCGACGACGACGTGTACGGCGCCCCCACGGTGGCCGGACCCCTGGGACCGCCCCCTGGCACACCGCGACGACCACCGCGCCCGGGCGAACGGCCACCGTCCCGCCCCTGGGGTGAGGGCCCTCCGCCACCTCCGCCACCTCCGCCTCCACCACCCGCACCGCCACGCCGCCCCCGGGACGGGCAGTGAAGGCCCAGCGCTCCGGTCCCCGGCGGCGCGGGACTCCGCCATCGCGCCCGGGGCGGCCCCGCGGTGCCGCGCGGGTACCGCGGTGGGGCGGTGGGCCGTCTGGTGGGCCGTCTCGGCTGGTGCGGGCCGCCCGGGCGGAGGAACCGGCTCGCTCGGCGGTCTCCGTGCGTCCAGGCGCCCAGGTCACCTGCCCAGGGCCGGGCCCCCGGCCACGCCGGGCCTGCTCGCGCCCCTCCCCCGCGAGTCCTGTCCGCCAGTCGGACCTCGGGGGCGGGCGGCACCGCGTGCCGGATACGGTGGGAGCACCATGAGCGCTTCGCAGACCTCTGACGTTCCCACTCTTCTCGTCAAGATCTTCGGCAAGGACCGGCCCGGCATCACGGCCGGCCTGTTCGACACTCTCGCCGCCTACTCCGTCGATGTCGTCGACATCGAGCAGGTCGTCACCCGTGGCCGGATCGTGCTGTGCGCGCTCGTGACCGAGCCGCCCCGTGGTCTGGAGGGCGATCTGCGGGCGACCGTCCACAGCTGGGCCGAGTCGCTGAAGCTGCAGGCGGAGATCATCTCCGGTATCGGCGACAACCGGCCGCGCGGTCTCGGCCGCTCCCTGGTCACGGTGCTCGGGCACCCGCTGACCGCGGAGGCCACCGCCGCCATAGCGGCCCGGATCACCGAGTCCGGGAGCAACATCGACCGTATCTTCCGGCTGGCCAAGTACCCGGTGACCGCCGTCGAGTTCGCGGTGTCCGGTGTGGCGACCGAACCGCTGCGCACGGCCCTGGCCACCGAGGCCGCGGCGCTCGGCGTGGACATCGCGGTCGTCGCGGCGGGGCTGCACCGGCGGGCGCAGCGCCTGGTGGTGATGGACGTGGACTCCACACTGATCCAGGACGAGGTCATCGAGCTGTTCGCCGCGCACGCCGGCTGCGAGGACAAGGTCGCCGAGGTGACGGCGGCCGCGATGCGCGGGGAGCTGGACTTCGAGCAGTCGCTGCACGCGCGCGTGGCCCTGCTGGCGGGTCTCGACGCCTCGGTGGTGGACAAGGTGCGCGCCGAGGTGCGGCTGACGCCGGGCGCCCGCACGCTGATCCGCACACTGAAGCGGCTCGGCTACCAGGTGGGCGTCGTCTCCGGCGGCTTCACCCAGGTCACCGACGCCTTGCGGGAGCAGCTGGGGCTGGACTTCGCCCAGGCCAACACGCTGGAGATCGTCGACGGCAGGCTGACCGGCCGGGTCACCGGGGAGATCGTGGACCGGGCGGGCAAGGCGCGGCTGCTGCGCCGGTTCGCCGCCGAGGCGGGCGTACCGCTGTCGCAGACCGTGGCGATCGGTGACGGCGCCAACGACCTGGACATGCTGAACGCGGCCGGACTCGGGGTCGCCTTCAACGCCAAGCCGGTGGTGCGCGAGGCGGCGCACACCGCGGTGAACGTGCCCTTCCTGGACACGGTGCTCTATCTGCTGGGCATCACCCGCGAGGAGGTCGAGGCCGCGGACACGCTGGACGAGGGCCTCGGCGAGAGCCTGGGACCGGCCGCCGAGCGGCCCTGACCCGGCTGAGGAGCCGGCGACGGAAGATCAGCGGGCCGCCCGGCACGGCGAGGGCCCGGACCGCGCGGGTGCCGGGCCCTGTCACGTGGGGGCGGGTCAGTCGGTCGGCGCCCAGTAGTCGACCAGGGCGGCCCGGCCGGGCTCCACGTCCTTCCAGGAGCCCGTGAAGGTCAGGACGGCGAAGGCGGCGGTCGGGAAGCCCCGGCGGTTGATCCGCGCGCGGACCTCGTCCTCGGCCGAGCCGGCCAGGATCTCGGTCAGTGCCTCGATGCCCGGGTTGTGGCCGATCACCAGCACGTTCCGCAGGTCGTCGGGGGTCTCGTTGAGCACGGCGATCAGCTCGCCGGGCGAGGCATCGTAGATCCGCTCCTCGTAGACGGTTTTCGGCCGGTGCGGGAACTCCTGGACGGCGAGCTTCCAGGTCTCGCGGGTGCGGACCGAGGTCGAGCACAGGGCCTGGTCGAAGGGCACGCCGGTGTCCGCCAGCCGACGCCCGGCCTCCGCGGCGTCCATGCGGCCCCGGTCGGCGAGCGGTCGCTCGTGGTCGGTCACCTGTGGCCAGTCGGCTTTCGCATGCCGGAAGAGAACAATCCTGCGGGGTTCTGCGACGCTCATGTCATCCAGCTTCGCATGAAACAGGCCATGGGGCTCTGGGAGTTGACACGCGGTCTCGGCACGGCGTCCGGGCGGGAGCCCACGGTCGGGGCTCAGCGCGCGGTCAGCTGCTCCAGCCGCTCCAGGAGGTGGGCCATCGCGGGCTGCTCCGCGGCCGCGTGGGCGTCGGCGGGCTCGAGTATCAGCAGGAGCAGCGCGACGAAGGCGAGCACGGGCAGGGCGAGGGCCCACCAGGGCAGCCGGCTGTCGACGCCGCCCCGGGTCGCCTGGGGAGGCCGGGTGTAGGTAGGGGCCGACATGAGTGCCTCCGCTGGTCTTCGGGCGTCCCTGGTCCGTGCTCCGCGGCCCGCCTCTCGCGGGCACATCTCGAAGGTACGGAATCGGCGGGGCCCAACCCATCCGGAGGTCCACCCACTTGACCCTGACCCTGACCCCCTAGGGGACGGGGGGTTAACCCCACCGTCCGGCCGCCGGGGGCGGGGTCGTCACGGCGAGGCGATCGTCGCGATGACGCCGATGATCACGAAGATCGCGAGGAAGGCGCCGAAGACGATCAGCATCTTCTTCTGGCCGTGCTGGGGGTTCGGGTCGAGGACTGGCATACGGCAAGTCTCGCATCCCGCGCGCGGGCGGCTCCCGGCGGGCCACCGACGACGACGGCGGGCCCCCGGCGGTGGTCGACGCGCCGCCCGCAGGGGCACGCCCGCCGTGCGCCCGGGTCAGCGGGCCGCCGCCTCGTCCTCCACCGTGCGGTCGCGCCCGGCCAGGATTCCCACCACGATCTGCGGCACCATCAGCGCGCTCATCAGGGCGATCGGCAGCCCCCAGCCGCCGCTGTGCTGGTAGAGCACGCCCACCAGGAGGGGACCCGGGATGGAGATCAGGTAGCCGGTGCTCTGCGCGAAGGCGGACAGCTGGGCGACGCCCGCTCCCGTCCTGGCCCGCATCCCGACCATGGTCAGCGCCAGCGGGAAGGCGCAGTTGGAGACGCCGAGCAGCAGGGCCCAGGCCCAGGCGCCGCCGACCGGCGCGAAGTACAGGCCGGCGTATCCGGCGAGCCCGCACAGGCCGAGGACCAGCACGATCGGGCCCTGGTGGGGCAGGCGGGTCGCCACGCGCGGGATGACGAAGGCGAGCGGCACGCCCATCACCATGATGACGGCGAGCAGCAGCCCGGCGGTGCCCGCGGACACGCCCGAGTCCCGGAAGATCTGCGCCATCCAGCCCATCGTGATGTAGGCGGCGGTGGCCTGGAGGCCGAAGAAGACGGCGAGCGCCCAGGCCGTGCGGCTGCGGGTGATCCGCAGCGGGGGCTGTTCCGCGGGCTGCTCGCCCTCCCGCCCCGGCGGCGGCGTGGACGGCGCCGTGGAGGACGGCGTCGTCCGGTTCCGTACGAACGGGATCCAGGGCAGCACGGCCAGCGCGGGCAGCACGGCCCAGACCCCGAGGCCGGACTGCCAGTGACCGCCCAGCGCGTTCGTCACGGGCACGGTCGCCGCGGCGGCGACGGAGGTGCCGAAGGCGAGGGCCATCGAGTACAGGCCGGTCATGGAACCGACGCGGTCGGGGAAGTAGCGCTTGACGATGACCGGCATCAGGACGTTGCTGACCGCGATGCCCATCAGGGCCAGGGCGGTGGCGGCCAGGAAGCCGCCCGTGCCGCCGATGTACGGGCGTATCAGCAGGCCCGCGGTGATGGCGGCCATGCCGGCGCAGACCACCGCGCCGGGTCCGAAGCGGCGGGCCAGCCGGGGGGCGGTGACCCCGAAGACGGCGAAGCAGAGCGGCGGCACGGAGGTGAGCAGCCCGGCGATGCTGCCGCTCATCCCGAGCCCGTCGCGGACCTCCTCCAGGAGTGCGCCCAGGCTCGTGATGGCGGGGCGCAGGTTCACCGCGGCCAGGACGATGCCGAGGATGAGCAGCCGGGTCGTCCACGTCGTCCACGCGCGCGTGGCGGGCCCTTCGCCGGGCACCTCGGGCACACCGCTCCCGGCACGCGTCTGCGCGCGTACCTCCGTAGGGGCCTCCGTACGTGTCTCCGTCCGGGTTTCGTCACTAGCCATGAGACCCATCATAGAATCATGGGATGATTGCTTGTCCACTCACTCGTCCGCTCGTGTGCGAAGGTGAGCCATGCCGCTGAGCCATCCCCGCCGTTCGGCACTCTCCGAGCAGGTCATCGCCGCGCTGCGGCAGCAGATCGCCTCGGGCGAGTGGCCGGTCGGCTCCCGCATCCCCACCGAGCCCGAACTGGTCGAGCAGCTCGGCGTCGCCCGGAACACGGTCCGTGAGGCGGTCCGCGCGCTGGCCCACAACGGTCTGCTGGACATCCGCCAGGGCTCGGGCACGTACGTCGTGGCGACCAGCGAACTGGCCGGCGTGATGCAGCGCCGCTTCGCCGACGCCGCACCCCAGCACATCGCCGAGCTCCGTTCCACGCTGGAGTCGGCCGCCGCGCGCCTGGCCGCCGAACGGCGCACGGAGAAGGACCTCAAGCAGATCGACGCCCTGCTGCTGCGGCGGGAGGATGCCTGGGAGTCGGGTGAGGCGGAGGCCTTCGTGGCGGCCGACGCCACGTTCCACCTGGCGGTCGTGGCCGCCTCGCACAACGACGTGATGACCGCGATGTACGCGGACCTGAGCGAGGTGCTGCGGGACTGGCTGCGGGGCGACGTGGGCGAGGGCATGTCCCCGGCGATGCACATGGACCACGGCCGGCTGGTGGACGCGATCCGCGCGCGCGACGCGGCGACGGCGGCGGAGGAGGCCGCCGCCTATCCGTTCGTGTGCCGGCCGGGTCTGTTCGGCCCGGCCTCGGGCGGCTGACCGGGACCGGTCACGGCGCCGAGCCGCGGCGGCACAGCACGAGGGCCCGCACCCCGTACGGGACGCGGGCCCTCGGCGAGGTGTCCGGTCAGGCGCCGATGGCGTGCAGCCCGCCGTCGACGTGGACGATCTCGCCCGTGGTCTTCGGGAACCAGTCGCTCAGCAGCGCGACGATGCCGCGGCCGGCCGGCTCCGGGTCCTTCAGGTCCCACTCCAGCGGGGAGCGGGTGTCCCACACGGAGGCCAGCTCGCTGAAGCCCGGGATGGACTTGGCGGCCATGGAACCGATCGGGCCCGCCGAGATCAGGTTGCAGCGGATGTTCTGCTTGCCCAGGTCACGGGCCATGTAGCGGCTGGTGGCCTCCAGCGCGGCCTTGGCCGGGCCCATCCAGTCGTACTGCGGCCAGGCGAACTGCGCGTCGAAGGTGAGGCCGACGATCGAACCGCCGTTCTGCATCAGCGGCAGGCAGGCCATGGTCAGCGACTTCAGGGAGAACGCCGAGACGTGCATGGCGGTGGCGACCGACTCGAACGGCGCGTTGAGGAAGTTGCCGCCGAGGGCGTCCTGCGGGGCGAAGCCGATGGAGTGCACGACGCCGTCGAGACCGCCCAGCTCCTCGCCGACGATGTCGGCGAGCCGGGCGAGGTGCTCCTCGTTGGTGACGTCCAGCTCGATGACCTTGGCGGGCTTCGGCAGCTTCTTGGCGATGCGCTCGGTCAGGGTGGGGCGCGGGAACGCGGTGAGGATGACCTCGGCGCCCTGCTCCTGGGCCAGCTTCGCGGCGTGGAAGGCGATGGAGGACTCCGTCAGCACGCCGGTGATCAGGACGCGCTTGCCCTCGAGAATTCCGCTCATGGTGTTCAGTGACCCATTCCCAGTCCGCCGTCAACGGGAATGACGGCTCCAGTGATGTACGAGGCGTCGTCCGAGGCGAGGAACCGCACCGTCGCGGCGATCTCCTCCGGCCGCGCGTACCGCCCCAGCGGCACCTGCGACACGATGTTGGCCCGCTGCTCGTCGGTGAGCACCTTGGTCATGTCGGTGTCGACGAAGCCGGGCGCGACGACGTTGAAGGTGATGTTGCGCGACCCCAGCTCACGGGCGAGGGAACGCGCGAAGCCGACCAGGCCGGCCTTGGAGGCGGCGTAGTTCGCCTGCCCCGCGGAGCCGAGCAGCCCGACCACCGACGAGATGAGGACGACGCGGCCCTTCTTGGCGCGCAGCATGGCGCGGTTGGCGCGCTTGACGACGCGGAAGGTGCCGGTGAGGTTGGTCTCGACGACGGAGGTGAAGTCCTCCTCCGACATGCGCATCAGGAGCTGGTCCTTGGTGACGCCGGCGTTGGCGATCAGGACCTCGACGGGACCGTGGGTCTCCTCGATCTCCTTGTATGCCTGCTCCACCTGCTCGGTGTCGGTGATGTCGCACTTGACGGCCAGGAAGCCCTCCGGCGGCTCACCCGAGCGGTACGTGATCGCGACCTTGTCGCCGGCGTCGGCGAAGGCGCGGGCGATGGCGAGGCCGATGCCCCGGTTTCCTCCGGTGACGAGAACCGAGCGGCTCAACGGATCACCCTTTCCCTAGCGGTCGTCCACCCGCCCGGTCACCCGTACGGCGGGCGGCGACGGCAGGCGGCTTCCTCGAAAATCTATCGGTCCCGGGCCCCGCTCAGAGACTCGGGCACCCACAGTGGCTTACGGGGCTGTCTGTCGGGTCCCTACAGAACCGGTCCCCGGCGCGGGGGGAAAGGTGTGGTCGCCGGACCCCCGGCGCGACATGATGCGGCGCAGCCCCCGGTGTCGCGGCAGACGACCGGTCACGCCGACAGAAAGAGACGCAGGTGCCTCACAGCATCGACCAAGCCTTCACGGCACTCCCCCTACGCGCCCTCGCCGACGCCGCCCTCGCCCGTGCGCGTGCCCTCGGTGCGGAGCACGCCGACTTCCGTCTGGAGCGGGTGCGCAACGCCTCCTGGCGCCTCCGGGACGCCCGCCCCGCCGGGTCCTCGGACACCACCGACCTCGGGTACGCGGTGCGGGTGGTGCACGGCGGCACGTGGGGCTTCGCGTCCGGCGTGGACCTGACCCTGGACGCCGCCGCCAGGGTCGCCTCGCAGGCGGTGGCGATGGCGAAGCTGTCGGCGCAGGTGATCAAGGCGGCCGGGTCGGACGAGCGGGTGGAGCTGGCCGGTGAGCCCGTGCACGCCGACCGGACCTGGGTCTCGGCGTACGACATCGACCCCTTCACCGTGCCCGACGCGGAGAAGTCGGCGCTGCTGGCCGACTGGAGCGCGCGGCTGCTGGCGGCCGACGGGGTCGACCACGTGGACGCCTCGCTGCTCACCGTGCACGAGAACAAGTTCTACGCCGACACCGCCGGGACCGTGACCACGCAGCAGCGGGTGCGGCTGCACCCGGTGCTCACCGCCGTGTCGGTGGACGACTCCAGCGGCGAGTTCGACTCCATGCGCACGCTGGCGCCGCCGGCCGGGCGGGGCTGGGAGTACCTGACCGGTACCGGCTGGAACTGGGACGCGGAGCTGGCCGAGATCCCGGAGCTGCTCGCGGAGAAGATGCGGGCGCCGAGCGTCGAGGCGGGGCTGTACGACCTGGTCGTCGACCCGTCGAACCTGTGGCTGACCATCCACGAGTCCATCGGGCACGCCACCGAGCTGGACCGCGCCCTCGGCTACGAGGCCGCCTACGCCGGCACCTCCTTCGCCACCTTCGACCAGCTCGGCACGTTGCGCTACGGCTCCGAGCTGATGAACGTGACCGGCGACCGCACCGCCGAGCACGGCCTGGCGACCGTCGGGTACGACGACGAGGGCGTCGAGGGCCAGTCCTGGGACCTGGTGAGGGACGGCACGCTGGTCGGGTACCAGCTCGACCGGCGGATCGCGCGGCTCACCGGCTTCGAGCGGTCCAACGGGTGCGCCTACGCCGACTCCCCCGCGCACGTGCCGGTGCAGCGGATGGCCAACGTGTCGCTGCGGCCGGATCCGGGCGGGCTGTCGACCGAGGACCTGATCGGGGGCGTCGACCGCGGGATCTACGTCGTCGGTGACCGGTCCTGGTCCATCGACATGCAGCGCTACAACTTCCAGTTCACCGGTCAGCGCTTCTTCCGGATCGAGAACGGGCGGCTCGCCGGGCAGCTGCGGGACGTGGCGTACCAGGCGACGACCACCGACTTCTGGGGGTCCATGGCGGCCGTCGGCGGTCCGCAGACGTACGTCCTGGGCGGCGCCTTCAACTGCGGCAAGGCCCAGCCGGGCCAGGTCGCGGCCGTCTCGCACGGCTGCCCGTCCGCCCTCTTCAAGGGAGTCAACATCCTCAACACCACGCAGGAGGCCGGTCGATGAGCGCGCGCACCAACAAGCCGCACGAGATCGTCGAGCGGGCGCTGGAGCTGTCCCGGGCGGACGGGTGCGTCGTCATCGCCGACGAGGAGTCCACCGCCAACCTGCGCTGGGCGGGCAACGCGCTCACCACCAACGGCGTCACGCGCGGGCGCACGCTCACCGTCGTCGCCACCGTCGACGGGCAGCAGGGCACGGCGTCCGGGGTGGTGTCGCGCTCGGCCGTGACCGCGGACGAACTGGAGCCCCTGGTGCGCGCCGCCGAGACCGCCGCGCGGGGCGCGGGTCCGGCCGAGGACGCGCAGCCGCTGGTCACGGGCGGGCCGGCGGCGCCGGACTTCACCGACGCGCCCGCCGAGACCTCGTCGGCGGTGTTCGCCGACTTCGCGCCGGCGCTCGGGGAGGCGTTCGCACGCGCGCGGGCGGGCGGCCGGGAGCTGTACGGGTTCGCGAACCACGAGATGACCTCGACGTACGTGGGCACCTCGACGGGGCTCAGGCTGCGGCACGACCAGCCGAACGGGACGCTGGAGCTGAACGCCAAGTCGCCGGACCGGACCCGGTCGGCGTGGGCGGGGCACGCCACCCGGGACTTCAAGGACGTCGACCCGGCGGCCCTCGACGCCGAGCTGGCCGTACGGCTCGGCTGGGCGGAGCGGCGGGTGGAGCTGCCGGCGGGGCGGTACGAGACGCTGCTGCCGCCCACCGCGGTCGCCGACCTGCTGATCTACCAGTACTGGTCGGCCTCGGGACGGGACGCGGTCGAGGGGCGCACGGTGTTCTCCAAGCCGGGCGGCGGCACCCGTCTCGGCGAGCGGCTCGGTGCACTGCCGCTGACGCTGCGCAGTGATCCGCACGAGCCCGGTCTGGAGAGCGCGCCGTTCGTGGTCGCGCACTCCTCGGGCGGCGACCAGTCGGTGTTCGACAACGGGCTGCCGGTGACGGCGACCGACTGGATCCGCGCGGGTGAGCTGCACCGGCTGACGACCACCCGGCACGGCGCGGGCCTGGCCCGGCTGCCGGTGGCACCCGCGATCGGGAACCTGATCCTGGACGGCGGCGACCCCGGCCGGTCCCTGGACGACATGGTCGCGAGCACGGAGCGCGGGCTGCTGCTGACCTGCCTCTGGTACATCCGCGAGGTCGACCCCGCGACGCTGCTGCTGACCGGGCTGACCCGGGACGGCGTCTATCTCGTCGAGCACGGCGAGGTGGTCGGCGAGGTGAACAACTTCCGGTTCAACGAGTCGCCGGTGGGCCTGCTGGGGCGGGCCGCGGAGGCGGGGCGGACGGAGAAGACGCTGCCCAGGGAGTGGGGCGACTGGTTCACCAGGGCCGCGATGCCGGCGCTGCGGGTCCCCGATTTCAATATGAGCTCTGTCAGTCAGGGCGTATAACCTCGTACTCGGCTGTCACCCGACTGCCCGAAGATCATCACGTACGCATGAGCACGTAGGAGACACGAGAACCGTGACGGACATCGTCGACGAGCTGAAGTGGCGCGGGCTGTTCGCCCAGTCCACCGACGAGGACGCTTTGCGCAAGGCTCTCGCGGACGGTCCCGTCACGTTCTATTGCG
Source organism: Streptomyces sp. MH60 (assembly GCF_002939385.1). Taxonomy (GTDB): domain Bacteria; phylum Actinomycetota; class Actinomycetes; order Streptomycetales; family Streptomycetaceae; genus Streptomyces. Next base: position 10,345 of record NZ_MULI01000090.1, read on the forward strand.
GTTTCGACCCGACCGCGCCGTCCCTGCACGTGGGGCACCTGGTGCAGGTGCTCACCGTGCGCCGGCTCCAGCAGGCCGGGCACCGGCCGCTGGCGCTGGTCGGCGGGGCCACGGGCCAGATCGGCGATCCGCGCCCGACCGCGGAGCGCACGCTGAACTCGCCGGAGACCGTCGCGGGCTGGGTCCAGCGGCTGCGCGGCCAGATCGAGCCGTTCCTGTCCTTCGAGGGCGAGAACGCCGCGGTGATGGTCAACAACCTCGACTGGACCGAGGGTCTGTCGGCGATCGAGTTCCTCCGGGACATCGGCAAGCACTTCCGGGTCAACAAGATGCTGACCAAGGACTCCGTCGCCCGGCGACTGGAGTCCTCCGAGGGCATCAGCTACACGGAGTTCAGCTACCAGCTGCTCCAGGCGATGGACTTCCTCCAGCTCTACCGGAGGTACGGCTGCACGATGCAGCAGGGCGGCAGCGACCAGTGGGGCAACCTCACGGCCGGCCTCGACCTGCTGCACCGGCTGGAGCCGGACGCGTCCGTGCACGCCTACGCGACCCCGCTGATGACCAAGGCGGACGGCACCAAGTTCGGCAAGACCGAGGGCGGCGCCGTCTGGCTCGACCCGGAGATGACGACGCCGTACGCGTTCTACCAGTTCTGGCTGAACGTGGACGACCGGGACATCTCGACGTACATGCGGATCCTGTCCTTCCGCTCGCGTGCGGAGCTGGAGGAGCTGGAGCGGCAGACCGAGGAGCGGCCGCAGGCGCGGGCCGCGCAGCGCGCGCTGGCCGAGGAGCTGACGACACTGGTGCACGGCGCCGACCAGACGGCCGCCGTGATCGCCGCGTCCAAGGCCCTCTTCGGCCAGGGCGAGCTGGCGGAGCTGGACGAGCGGACCCTGACCGCCGCCCTCTCCGAACTGCCGCACGTCCGGGTCGCCGAGCCGGCCCCGGTCGTCGACCTGTTCGCCGAGGTGGGCCTGGTGGCCAGCAAGTCCGCCGCACGCCGCACGGTGAAGGAGGGCGGCGCCTACGTGAACAACGCCAAGGTCACCGGCGAGGACGCCGTCCCCGCCAAGGAGGACCTGCTGCACGGGCGCTGGCTGGTGCTGCGCCGCGGCAAGAAGAACCTGGCCGCGGTGGAGATCACCGGTTCCTGAGCGGGCGCACGCGCGAGGGGCGTGCTCCGGCGCCGTACGGCTGTCGGAGTGCGCCCCTTCGCCCTGCCCGGGTGATCCCGGGGGCGGTCAGGCCCGTTCGCGCCGCCTGTTGCCGCGTACCGCCGTGTAGGCCGCGTCACCGAGGCCGACGACGATGATCGCCGCCACCAGCTGGAACAGGTGCCGCCACCAGTCGATGCCGGAGGTCGCCGCGACGCCGGCCGCGCGGGCGATCGCGTTGCCGATGATCGCGCCGATCATGCCGCAGATGGTGGTCAGCCACAGCGGCATGTGCTGCTTGCCGGGGATGATCGCCTTGGCGATCAAGCCGAGCACGAATCCCACGATGATCGCCCACAACCAGCCCATGGCTGCCTCCTCGTCCGGCTCTACGCGAGCATTGCCACCAGTGTTCGGGCGTACCGCGTACGGCGCATGCCGCGTACGGCCGAACGGGGTACCGGCGCCTACGCCGGGCGGCGCACGCGGTGCGGCCGGATCGGGGGTGCCCCGGTCTCGTGGGCGGCGCAGGGGCGGCGTAACGTGGAGAGTTGTCCGGGACCGGAGTCCCCGAGCGGCCGCGGACGAGAGCGGGGCGGGGAGAGTCCGATGCGGGCGGATGGTGGAACCAGATGCGGAAGCAGAGTGCCGGCGGCAGCGCCGAGGTGTTCCGGATCACCGGGGCCCGGACGGGCCTCCAGGAGGACGTGCGCGGGCGGCAGCGACGGTACATCATCTCGATGTCGATCCGAACGGCGTCGGTGATCCTCGCGGTCTGCCTGTGGAACGTGGAACGGCACGTCGCGATCGTGGCCCTGGTCCTCGGGGCGGTCCTGCCGTACATCGCGGTGGTGATCGCCAACGCCGGGCGTGAGAACGCGCCATCCTTGCCGTCGACGTTCGTGACGGTGCCGACCCCGCCGATGATCATGCCGCCGCGGGACGGGGACGGTGCGGCGGAATCCGTCCCGGAGGGCGCCGCCGCCGATCCGGCGCCCGATGCGGGCGGTGAGTCGCGCGGCCGGCCGTGACCGGCGCCCCCTCTTTGCGGCGGCGTCGATTCCGCGCCAGGCCGAAGAAATGCTCAGATGAATCGTGCTGTTCCGGTGCCGGGCGATGGGTGGGCCGTGACATACTTCGTACGCGCTCCGCATCCCCCGTCGGAGCGACAGACCGACGCCGGGCAGCTCCCCCCGTGGCTGCTCGGCGTCGCCTTGTGTGCGGACCTGTGAGACGAAACCGTGAGTGACGAAACCACCCCGATCTGCTCCGCCAAGGGCTGCCGCACCCCCGCCGTGTGGGTGCTGGCGTGGAACAACCCGAAGCTCCACACCCCGGAACGCCGCAAGACGTGGATCGCGTGCGACGAGCACCGCGAGCACCTGTCCCAGTTCCTGGGGGTACGGGGCTTCCTGAAGGACGTGGTCCCGCTCACCGAGTGGGAAGCTCCGGAGGGATCCGACAGGCCCTAGGTCCGCCCCCGGTCCCTAACCCCCGATCGCCGACATCGGGCGGTCGGGCTGGACGAAGGCCGGGTCGTCGAGGCCCGCGCCCGCCTTCTTGCCCCACATGGCCAGGCGCCAGATGCGGGCGATCTCCTCGTCGGGGGCGTCGGAGCGCAGGGCCGCGCGCAGGTCGGTCTCCTCGGTGGCGAACAGGCAGGTGCGCACCTGGCCGTCGGCGGTCAGGCGGGTGCGGTCGCAGGCCGAGCAGAACGGGCGGGTGACGGAGGCGATGACGCCCACGCGGTGCGGGCCGCCGTCCACCAGCCAGCGCTCGGCCGGGGCCGAGCCCCGCTCCCCGGATCCCTCGGCGGTCAGCTCGAAGCGGGTGCGCAGGGAGGCCAGGATGTCACCGGCGGTGACCATCCCCTCGCGCTTCCAGCCGTGCTGGGCGTCCAGCGGCATCTGCTCGATGAAACGCAGCTCGTAGTCGTGCTCGACGGCCCAGGCGAGCAGGTCGGGCGCCTCGTCGTCGTTCAGCCCCGGCATCAGCACGGTGTTGACCTTGACGGGGGTCAGCCCGGCCTGGCGGGCGGCCTGGAGGCCCTCCAGGACGTCCTTGTGGCGGTCCCGGCGGGGGAGGGTCTTGAAGACGTCCGGGCGCAGCGTGTCCAGCGAGACGTTGACCCGGTCCAGGCCCGCCGCCTTCAGGGCCGTCGCCGTGCGCCTGAGGCCGATGCCGTTGGTGGTGAGGGACATCTGCGGGCGCGGGCCGAGGGCGGCGACGCGCTCGACGATGCCGACCAGGCCGGGGCGCAGCAGCGGTTCCCCGCCGGTGAAGCGGACCTCCTCGATACCGAGGGAGGTGACCGCGATGCCGATGAGGCGGACGATCTCGTCGTCGGTGAGCAGATCGGGCTTGGCGAGCCACTGGAGGCCCTCTTCGGGCATGCAGTAGGTGCAGCGCAGGTTGCAGCGGTCGGTGAGCGAGACCCTCAGGTCGGTGGCCACTCGGCCGTAGGTGTCGATGAGCACGTGGGCCCCCTCCCTCGACGCGGATCGGCGGAGCACTTCTCTCCCCCGACACCGTCGAGCCTACGTGACGGGTCCGACATCGACAGCCGCCCGATCCCACGACGTACGACGCGGCCGCGTCGTAGGGATCTACGAGCGGCCGCGCCGGTACCGGTCGGGCGGGGGCGTCAGTGCGCTCCGGTGCCGGTCAGGGACCGGACCTCCAGCTCCGCGTACTTCGCCTTGTCGGGCTCCTCCTTGGACAGGACCGTGCCGAGCCAGCCCATCAGGAAGCCGAACGGGATCGAGATGATGCCCGGGTTCTTCAGCGGGAACCAGGCGAAGTCCACGTCCGGGAACATCGCCTTCGGGTCGCCGGAGACGACGGGTGAGAACAGCACCAGGCCGACGGCGACGATCAGGCCGCCGTAGATCGACCACAGGGCGCCCTGGGTGGTGAACCTCTTCCAGAACAGGCTGTAGAGGATCGTCGGCAGGTTGGCGGACGCGGCGACCGCGAAGGCCAGGGCGACCAGCCCGGCCACGTTCAGGTCGCGGGCGAGGGCGCCGAGCGCGATGGAGACGATGCCGATGAAGACGGTCGCCCAGCGGGCCGCCCGCATCTCCTCCTTCTCGGTGGCCTGGCCCTTGCGGATGACGTTGGCGTAGATGTCGTGCGCGAAGGACGAGGACGAGGCGAGGGTGAGGCCCGCGACGACGGCGAGGATGGTCGCGAAGGCCACCGCCGAGATCGTGGCGAGCAGGATCGCGCCCCAGGCCGAGTCGACGCCGCCGACGTGCAGGGCGAGCAGGGGCGCGGCCGTGTTGCCGGACGGGTTGGACGCGATGATCTCGTCCTTGCCGATGAGTGCGGCGGCGCCGAAGCCGAGGGCGATGGTCATCAGGTAGAAGGCGCCGATGATGCCGATCGCCCAGTTCACGGACTTACGGGCGGCCTTGGCGTTGGGCACCGTGTAGAAGCGGATCAGGATGTGCGGCAGCCCTGCGGTGCCGAGCACCAGGGCGATGCCCAGGGAGATGAAGTCCAGCTTGGTGGTGCCGTTCGCGCCGTACTGGAGGCCGGGCTCCAGGAAGGCGGAGCCCGCGCCGCTGTTCTCCGCCGCCTTGCCGAGCAGGTCGGAGATGTTGAAGTCGAACTTCAGCAGCACCAGGAAGGTGATCAGGATGGTGCCGCCGATCAGCAGCACGGCCTTGACCATCTGGACCCAGGTGGTGCCCTTCATGCCGCCGATGGTGACGTAGACGATCATCAGGACGCCGACGAGGGCGACGATGAGGATCTTGCCCGCGTCGGAGGTGATGCCGAGCAGCAGCGAGACGAGGACGCCCGCGCCCGCCATCTGGGCCAGCAGGTAGAAGATCGAGACGACGATCGTGGAGGTGCCGGCGGCGGTGCGCACGGGCCGCTGGCGCATGCGGTAGGCGAGGACGTCGCCCATCGTGTAGCGGCCCGAGTTCCGCAGCGGCTCGGCGACCAGGAGCAGGGCCACCAGCCAGGCGACCAGGAAGCCGATGGAGTACAGGAAGCCGTCGTAGCCGAAGAGGGCGATGGCGCCGGCGATGCCGAGGAAGGACGCGGCCGACATGTAGTCGCCGGAGACGGCGAGACCGTTCTGGAAGGCGCTGAACGACCGGCCGCCCGCGTAGAAGTCGGCGGCGTCCTTGGTCTGGCGGCCCGCCCACACGGTGATGCCGAGCGTCGCCACGACGAAGACGGCGAAGAGCGTGATGATCAGCGGCCGGTGCTCGCTGGCCTCGTTGGCGGCCAGCTCGGCGGCGAATACGGACTGTGCGGGGCTCATGCGCCGCCCTCCATCCGGGACTTGATGGCCTCGGCCTTGGGGTCGAGCTTCGCGGCGGCGTGCCGCGAGTACCACCAGGCGATGAGGAACGTGGTGACGAACTGGGCGATGCCGAAGACGAACGCGACGTTGATGTTGCCGAAGAGCTTGGTGCCCATGAAGCCGCCGGCGTAGTTCGACAGCAGCACGTAGAGCAGGTACCAGGCCACGAAGGCGATCGTCAGCGGAAACGCGAAGGAGCGGAAGGAGCGGCGCAGTTCGACGAACTCAGCGCTCTGCTGCACTTCGGAGAACTCCTCGGCGGACGGAAGCGGGCGTTCCCCTTTCGCGGGGGGTGGTGCGTCGGTGGCCACGGAGTCTCCTCGTACGACAGACATGACGGCTTGGACCTCGGTGTTCTCGCAGGGGGCCGGTGATGCTCGGGCTCCCTGTCCAACGACACGGCGCCCCGCGGGGCCCGGTTCAACACCCGTGGCACTTTCCGAAGTCACCCTCGGCGGGTCATTGCTGGCCAGCGACTTCGGGGGATAACTTCACCCTGCACCACTACGTCATGTACCTGCCCGGGCCGTCATCCGTGTCTCGGGCAGGCGCTGTTTGCCGATGATGTGGAGACCCCATGGATCATCTGCGTTCCCGAAGCGACCCGTGCTCCAGGCGCACGCTCGCCCTCGCGGTGCCGGTCCCGCAGACGTGCCCGCCCGAACGCCACGCACCGGCATCACGCGTTTCCCGAGCTTTCCCGACGGACTGGAGACACCACGCATGACCGCACCCCACCCGCGTCACCGCCGCGCCCTCGCGATCCCGGCCGGGCTGGCCGTGGCCGCCTCGCTGGCGTTCCTGCCGGGCACCCCGGCCGCCGCGGCCCCCGCGGCGGAGGCCGCCCCCTCGACGGCGGCGGACGCGACCTCGCTCAGCTACGTCGTCAACGTCGCCGCCGGGCACCGTCCTTCGGCCACCCTGCGACGGGCGATAGCCAAGGCGGGCGGCACGATCGTCACGTCGTACGACCGGATCGGCGTGATCGTCGTCCACTCCGCCAACCCCGACTTCGCCAAGACCGTCCGCAAGGTGCGCGGCGTGCAGTCGGCCGGCGCCACCCGCACCGCGCCGCTGCCCTCGGCCGCCACCACCGACACGGGCGCCCCGCAGGTGCTCGGCGGCAAGGACCTGGCCGCCGCGAAGGCCGCCGCCGAGGCCGCCGGGGACCAGGACCCGCTGGAGTCGCTGCAGTGGGACCTGCCCGCCATCAAGGCGGACAAGGCACACGAGAAGTCGCTGGGCAGCAAGAAGGTGACCGTCGCCGTCATCGACACCGGCGTCGACGACACCCACCCGGACATCGCCCCGAACTTCGACCGGCAGGCCTCCGTCAACTGTGTCGCGGGCAAGCCGGACACCACCGACGGCGCCTGGCGGCCGAGCGCGGCGGAGAGCCCGCACGGCACCCACGTGGCCGGGGAGATAGCCGCCGCCAAGAACGGCGTCGGCATGACCGGTGTGGCACCCGGGGTGAAGGTCGCCGGCATCAAGGTCTCCAACCCCGACGGCTTCTTCTACACCGAGGCCGTGGTCTGCGGCTTCATGTGGGCGGCCGAGCACGGCGTCGACGTGACCAACAACAGCTACTACACCGACCCTTGGTACTTCAACTGCAAGGACGACCCGGACCAGAAGGCGCTCGTCGAGGCCGTCTCGCGGGCCTCGCGGTACGCGGAGAAGAAGGGCGCGGTCAACGTCGCCGCGGCCGGCAACGAGAACTACGACCTCGCCTCGGACGAGATCACCGACCCGTCCTCGCCGAACGACACCACGCCCGGTGACCGCACGGTCGACCCGTCGAAGTGCCTGGACATCCCGACCCAGCTGCCCGGCGTCGTGACCGTCGCGGCGACCGGCGCCAAGGGCCTCAAGTCGTCCTTCTCCAACTACGGCCGGGGCATCATCGACATCGCCGCGCCCGGCGGCGACTCGACGGCCTACCAGACGCCGGCGCCGCCCGCCACCAGCGGCCTGATCCTGGGCACGCTGCCCGGCGGCAAGTGGGGCTACATGGCCGGTACGTCGATGGCCTCGCCGCACGTCGCGGGCGTCGCCGCCCTCATCAAGTCGACGCACCCGCACGCCTCCGCGGCCACGGTCAAGGCCCTGCTGTACGCCGAGGCCGACGCCACGGCGTGCACCGATCCCTACGACATCGACGGCGACGGCAAGGTCGACGCGGTGTGCGAGGGCCCGAAGAACCGCAACGGCTTCTACGGCTGGGGCATGGCCGACGCGCTGGACGCGGTGACCTGGTAACCGGCACCGCGCTGATCCGCACACGCGCGTGAAGCGGGCCGGGCAGCCGCCCGGCCCGCTGCGGAACTTGCCCGGGTCTGACGACTTGGTGAAGATCCTGGGGTGACTTCGATACGACCCCCGTCCCGGACCACCGGCACCGGACGCCACTCGCGGACCTCCGGCACCGGCCGGACGGCGGCCGTACTCGTACTGGTGGCGCTCGGCGCGCTGATACCCGTGCTCGGCCCGGCCCCCGCACTGCACGGCACCGGGGAGGCCGAGGCGCCCGGCACCGGCGGCATCGCCCTGCTGCGCACGGTGCTCTTCGCCGCGCTGAGCGTCCCGCTCGGCGAACTCCTCGTGAACCGCCTGGCCCGGTCGCTGCCCGGCGCTCCCCCGGACCGGCCCCGCAGCTGGTCGCCGTACGCGGCCGCCGCCGGTCTCGTCGCCGCGCTGGGGCTGGCCTCGGTGGTGGCCACGGGGAATCTGGTCCCGGGCTCCGTCGCCGACATCGACGTCGGCGGTCTCTACGAGTCCCGCGACGGCAAGCTCGCCCTCCTGGAGGTCAACGGATTCCTCGCCGCCTGGCTGTGCGCGACCTCGCGGCGGCCCGGGCTGCAGGTGTGGCCGCTGGCCGCGGTGGTCGTCGCGGACGCGCTGCGCGCGCACCCCACTACCGAGTACAGCCCGCTGCTCGGCTCCGGTCTGACCCTCGTCCATCTGACCTGCGCCGCCCTGTGGGCGGGCGGCCTGCTGTACGCGCTGCGGGTGCTGCGGCGGTGGCGGGGCGCGGAGGCGGGGCCGGCCCTGCTGGGGCTCTACGCGCGCGTGGCGGCCGTTCTGCTGGCGGCCCTCACGGCGACCGGGGTGTGCAGTTCGCTGCGGCGGATGCCGGCGGGCACGATCCTGGACCAGCTGACGGACACCGCGTACGGACGGGTCCTGCTCGCCAAGGTGCTGCTGGTGGCCGCCGTCGCCGTCCTCGCGCTGTGGGCCAGGATCCGGCTGGGCCGCGCGGCCGACCCGCTGACCGCCTGCTCCCCCGCGCGCGCGGAGGTCGTCACCCTGGGCGTGGTGGTGGCCGTGTCGGGGCTTCTGACGGCCCTTCCGGTGCCCATCCGGTGGTGAGCGCGCGGTGAGCGCGCCCGTGAAGTGCCACAACGCTCCCCCGACGACCGGAACTTGACGGCACGGGGCACCTGCGGGACCGGAGTGTCGGTCCCGGCCCGTATCCTCATTGACCATGCTCGAAGACCGCACGACCGCAGCGCCGTCCGCCACGGCGTGGCCGGCCGCGTATCCGCAGGGGTACGCGGTCGTCGACGTGGAGACCACCGGCCTGGCCCGCGACGACCGCATCATCTCGGCGGCCGTCTACCGGCTGGACGCCCGCGGCGAGGTCGAGGACCACTGGTACACCCTGGTCAATCCGCAGCGCGATCCCGGCCCGGTGTGGATACACGGTCTGACGAGCGAGGTGCTCCGGACCGCGCCGCTCTTCCCGGACGTCGCCGAGGAGTTCGCGGCCCGGCTCGACGGGCGGGTCCTCGTCGCGCACAACGCGGTCTTCGACTGGCAGATGATCGCCCGTGAGTACGCGCGCGCGGAGCGCGAGGCGCCGGTGCGTCAACGGCTGTGCACCATCGCCCTGTCCAAGGCGCTGGACCTGCCGCTGCCCAACCACAAGCTGGAGTCGCTGGCCGCGCACTTCGGCGTCGTGCAGCAGCGGGCGCACCACGCGCTGGACGACGCGCGGGTGCTCGCGGAGGCGTTCCGGCCGAGCCTGCTCGCCGCGGCGGCCGGGGACGTGCGGCTGCCGCTGCACGAGTGCCGGCCGCTGACCGAGTGGTCGGACCGGCCCGCGCCCCGGATCGGGCAGCAGGCGGGCTACGGGAGCTACCGGCCGAACAGTTGGCGCCCCTCCCGCAAGCGGCCCGCGTGCCCCCATCCCAACCCGGGCCGGTACGAAGCGGGCAAACGACTCAAGCAGGGCATGCGGGTGGCCTTCTCGGGTGACACCTCCGTCGAGCGCGACCTGCTGGAGGACCGCGCCGTCGAGGCGGGACTGCACGTCGCGACGAGCCTGTCCCGGCTGACCAGCCTGCTGGTCACCAACGACCCGGACTCGGGCACCTCCAAGGTGGTCAAGGCCCGGCAGTTCGGCACGCCGGTGGTGGACGAGGCGGCGTTCGGGCAGCTGCTCGGGGACGTCGAGCCTGCGGACGGGTGATTCCGGGCGACTCGCCCGGCGCCCGCCGGCCCGTGTTCGCGCCGACGGCCCACCCTGTGGCGCATGGCGACATGTGAAGTCTGCGGCAACAACTACGGAATGTCCTTCGAGGTCCACGCCCAGGGAGCGGTGCACGTCTTCGACTGCTTCTCCTGCGCGATCCACCGGATGGCCCCCCTCTGCGAGCACTGCCGGGTGCAGATCATCGGCCAGGGCGTCGAGGTCGAGGGCCACTGGTTCTGCGGCGCCCACTGCGCCCGCGCGGAGGGGAGGGCGGGGATCGTCGACAAGGTCTGAGCCCGGCCGCCGGGCGTGAGCCCGTACCCGCCGCGTGACGCCCCACGACCGAGTTGTACCGTCGTGGGGTGTACCGCTTCCTCTTGTCCCGCCAGTGGGTGATCCTCACGCTGGTCGCCGTGCTGCTCATCCCCACGATGATCCGGCTGGGCTTCTGGCAGATGCACCGCTACGAGGAGCGCACCGCCCGGAACGACCTGGTCGCGCACGCGCTCGAAGCCTCACCGGTGCCCGTGGAGTCGCTGACCGCGCCGGGCAAGCGGATCACCACCCGTGAGCGGTACCGCACCGTCACCGCGAAGGGCCGCTTCGACACGGACCGGGAGGTCGTGGTCCGCCGCCGCACCGACTCCGACGACAACATCGGTTACCACGTACTGACCCCCTTCGTGCTGAACGACGGCAGGGTCCTGCTGGTCAACCGGGGCTGGATCCCCGCGGACGGCGCGAGCCAGAGCGCGTTCCCGAAGGTTCCCGCGCCGCCCCGGGGCGAGCTCACCCTCACCGGGCGGCTGATGCCCGACGAGACGACCGAGGCGAGCGGCATCAAGGATCTCCAGGGCCTCCCGGACCGGCAGATCATGCTCATCAACAGCGAGCAGCAGGCCGAGCGCCTGGACGCCCGGGTGCTCGGTGGCTACGTGGTCCTGAAGACACCGGAGCCGAAGAACGGCACCCCGGAGCCGATCGGCAGGCCGGGCAACGAGAACGCCGCGCTGAACTTCGCGTACGCCATCCAGTGGTGGCTGTTCGCCGCGGCCGTACCGGTCGGCTGGTGGTTCCTGGTCCGCCGCGAGAGGCGCGACCGGGAGACCGCCGAGGACGTGCGGGCGGCCGAGGCGGAGCCCGCGGCGGTCTAGCCGCGCGACGGGAGGGTGCGGGCGGACCCGATTGCTCCGGCTCCGGCCGGGAAGAGGTCAACCCGTGCACCCCCACATCGAGGACTACGCGCTCATCGGCGACCTGCAGACCGCTGCCCTGGTCGGCACGGACGGCTCCGTGGACTGGCTCTGCCTGCCCCGCTTCGACTCGGCCGCCTGCTTCGCCAGACTGCTCGGCGACGAGGACAACGGCCACTGGCGCATCGCCCCCGAGGGCGCCGAACGCTGCACGCGGCGTGCCTACCGGCCGGACACCCTCGTCCTGGACACCGAGTGGGAGACCGAGGACGGCGCGATCCGCGTCACCGACCTGATGCCCCAGCGTGACCGCGCCCCCGACCTCGTGCGCATAGTGGAGGGCCTGAGCGGCGAGGTCACCGTGCGCAGCGTGCTGCGGCTGCGCTTCGACCACGGCTCGATCGTCCCGTGGGTGCGCCGGAGCGACGGTCACCGGGTGGCCGTCGCGGGACCGGACTCGGCGTGGCTGCGCAGCGAGCCCGAGGTGCACAGCTGGGGCCAGGACTTCGGGACCCACGCGGAGTTCACCGTCGCCGCGGGCGAGAAGGTCGCGTTCGTGCTGACCTGGCACCCCTCGCACGAGCCCCGGCCGCCCTTGATCGACCCGTACGTCTCGCTGGAGCACAGCGTCGAGGACTGGCGCGAGTGGGCGGCGCGCTGCCGCTACGACGGTCCGCACCGGGACATCGTGGTCCGTTCCCTGATCACGCTGAAGGCGCTCACGTACCAGCCCACCGGCGGCATCGTCGCCGCCCCCACCACCTCGCTGCCGGAGGAGCCGGGCGGCGTGCGCAACTGGGACTACCGCTTCTGCTGGCTGCGGGACTCCACGCTCACCCTGGGCGCCCTGCTGTCGGCCGGCTATCTGGAGGAGGCCGAGGCCTGGCGCGACTGGCTGCTGCGCGCGGTCGCCGGCAACCCGGCGGACCTGCAGATCATGTACGGCGTGGCGGGCGAGCGGCGGCTGCCCGAGTTCGAGCTGCCGTGGCTGTCCGGCTTCGCCGGGTCCACGCCCGTGCGCATCGGCAACGACGCCGTGAACCAGCTCCAGCTGGACGTGTACGGCGAGGTCATGGACTCCCTGTCGCTGGCCCGGCTGGCGGGGATGCGGCCCCGGCCGCAGATGTGGGAGCTGCAGCGCGCCCTGGTGGGGTTCCTGGCCACGGCGTGGCGGGAACCGGACGAGGGGCTGTGGGAGGTGCGGGGCGGCCGCCGGCAGTTCGTGCACTCGAAGGTGATGACGTGGGTGGCCCTGGACCGGGCGGTGCGCACCCTGGAGGACCATCCCGAGCTGGGCGGCGGTGACCTCGACGGCTGGCGCGCGCTGCGCGACGAGGTGCACCGCGAGGTGTGCGAGAAGGGCTACGACCCGGCGCGCAACACCTTCACGCAGTACTACGGCTCGCGGGAGCTGGACGCCTCGGTGCTGCTCATCCCGCGCGTGGGATTCCTGCCGCCGGACGACCCGCGCGTGGTCGGCACGGTCGACGCGGTCGGCGCGGAACTGACCCGGGACGGCCTGGTGCGGCGCTACAGCACCGAGGGCGATCCCGTCGACGGCCTGCCGGGCGGCGAGGGGACGTTCCTGGTGTGCTCGTTCTGGTACGCGGACGCGCTGCACGCGACCGGCCGGACGAAGGAGGCCCAGGAGCTGTTCGAGCGGCTGGTGGCGCTCGCCAACGACGTGGGACTGCTGGCCGAGGAGTACGACCCGGTGACCAGGCACCAGCTCGGCAACTTCCCGCAGGCCTTCAGCCACGTCGGCCTGGTGAACACGGCCCTCGCCCTGTTCGGGGACGAGGAGGCAGGATAGGGGCCATGGATCTTGGACTGAAGGACCGGGTGTACGTCGTCACGGGTGCCACCCGCGGCCTGGGCAACGCCGCCGCGCGGGAGCTGGTCGCCGACGGGGCGAAGGTGGTCGTCACGGGGCGGGACGAGAAGAGCGCCGCGGAGGCGGCCTCGGCACTGGGGCCGGGGGCGGTCGGGGTGGCCGCGGACAACGCCGACCCGGAGGCCGCCGGCCGGCTGATCGCGACCGCCCGGGAGCGCTTCGGCCGTTTCGACGGCGTACTGATCAGCGTGGGCGGACCGCCGCCCGGGTTCGTCGCCGACACCACGGACGAGCAGTGGCAGTCGGCGTTCGAGTCGGTGTTCCTCGGCGCGGTGCGGCTGGCCCGGACGGCGGCGGCCGAGCTGGCGGAGGGCGGGGTGATCGGGTTCGTGCTGTCGGGCTCGGTGCACGAGCCGATCCCGGGCCTGACCATCTCCAACGGCCTGCGCCCCGGGCTCGCGGGCTTCGCCAAGTCCCTCGCCGACGAGCTGGGCCCGCGCGGCATCCGCGTCGTCGGCCTGCTGCCGGGGCGCGTGGACACCGACCGGGTGCGCGAGCTGGACGGGTTGTCCGCCGACCCGGAGGCGACCAGGGCGGCCGCCGAGTCCCGCATCCCGCTGCGCCGCTACGGCGCCCCGGCGGAGTTCGGCCGCGCGTCCGCCTTCCTGCTCTCCCCCGCGGCGTCGTACATCACCGGTGTGATGCTGCCGGTGGACGGCGGCGTGCGGCACGGGTTCTAGGACGGCGGGCGGACCCCGGGCGCGGGCGCCGGGCCTGGCGAGCCGCGCCGGAGGCGGGCACCACCACGTGCCGAGTGCCGGCCCGGGACCGCGGCCGAGAACCGGCGGCCGGGCGGCACACGCCGTGGGCGGCTTTCGGACGCCGGGGCCGGACGGTCCCCGTTGGCCGGGCGCGTCCTCAGCTGACCCGTTCCGCCCCGTGCTTGACGCCTCGGAGGTGGACCTCCGCCGGGAGGGACGTGAGGTTGGCCGACTCGCGGGCGTGGGTCAGGGCCCGGGTGGTGAGGTCGTGCAGGGCGGTCCCGGGGTCCACGTGGGGGGCCAGGAGCAGCCGGACGCGGGCGGCCGGGGCGTCGCGGCGGCCGGTGAGCCGTACGCCGGCCCGTTCGACCCCGTCCACGCGGTCCGCCCCACCGGCGAGGACGTCCTCCAGCGCCCTGCCGCGCAGCGAGGCGCCCTCGCCGTCCCCGGTGTCGACGAGGACCTCGGTGAGCCTGCGGCGGCGCATCACCGCGACCAGCCACCACAGGGCGAGCAGCAGCAGGACGGCGAGGGCCGCGATGACGACCGGCCACCACCAGCCGGCGTCCCGCCACCGGGTCCGTTCGGCGTCGCTCAGCAGCACGTCGTGCGGCCCCTGGTGGACCCACCAGGAGGGCGCGGGCGCGTCGAAGCCCACGGCCAGCACCGCGCCGCCGAGCGCCAGCAGGATCAGGCCCACCAGCCCGGTCAGTACCCGGTTCACCGTCCTGAGCACCGTGTTCACCCCTTCCGTCCGGGTCGCGCCACCCGCAGCGACACGGCGGGCGGCCGGGCCAGGCCGAGGCCGCGCACCGCGTCGTCGAGCACGCCGTCCAGATCGGCCCGTACGTCGTCCAGTTCCCGGAAGTGCGACAGCGCCCGTACCCGGGCCCTGCGGCGGCGCATCCGCACCCGCGCCGACTCCACCCCGGCGACCTCCATGGCCCGGTCGCGCAGCACCGTGGCGGCGGCGTCCCGGTGCAGCCCGGCGCGTACGTCCGGGTGGGTGCGCCGCATCGGCAGCTCCCGGCGCAGTCCGGGCGTGAGGGCCAGCACGAGCAGCCAGAGCCCGAGGGCCGCGGCGACTCCCGCGCCGACCAGCACCCATGTGTCGTCGACGGGCCGTTCGGCGAGCTGCCGGGCCAGGTCGCGGCGCCAGCCGAGCGCGGTCCGGCCGGCGCGCACGGCGACGACGTCGTAGAGGAACGCTCCGGCGAGGATCAGGAGCAGGAGCGCGACGAGGCCGGCGGGGACGCGGCGCGTGGACCAGAAGCGGCCGGCCCGTCCGCTCCCGGACGCGTCCGGCTGGTCGGGGCCGTGCTTCTCCAAGGACGGGGCCGTGCCCGGCTCCGTGCCGCGTTCCACGACGGGCAGGCGCTGGGTGCTGCCCTCTCCCGTCCCGGCGCCCTGGGGCTCACTCATCGGGTCCTCCCGTGCCTCGCACCGTATTCCGCCGCCAGGTGCAGCCGCTCCACCTGGACGGCGACCTCCGGCACCGCCATGCCCACCAACGCACGTACCCGCTGGACCACTTGGTGACGCACCCGGCCGCAGCGGGCGCCGATGTCGCACGGGTAGTCGAGCTCCAGATGGACCCGGACGCGGGCGGTGTCGTGGTGGACGTCGACGGTGGCGTACGGCCGTGCGGCGTCCGGGTGGAGCGGGCCGAGCGCCTCGCGCGCCGCCCGTGCGGCGACCTTGGCGACGACCCGGTCGGCGATCCGCGTGGCACCGCGCTCGCCCGGCGCGACGCGGGCCAGGGTTTCGAGGAGCTCACCGGCCCCGTCGCTCACGCCGGTCACCGCCGCCGGTCGTCGCGGGTGCGGAAGAAGTCACCGAGGTCCATGTCCCCCTCCAGGAAGCGGCCGACCACGAACCCGACGGCTCCCAGGGCCGCCACCAGCAGGAAGGCACCGAATCCGCCGAAGTATCCGGCGAAGCCCAGTGCCATGCCGGCGATCATGCCGACCACGGCCATGCTCATGGCGCGCTCCCCTCGTTCACCGTTTGATTCTCGATTCACCGTTCGGTCAGCGTCCGCGTCACTTGATCCGGGGCTCCGGTTCCTCGTCCTCCTCGTCGGGCAGCTTCACGTCGCTGACCGCGATGTTGACCTCGACGACCTCCAGGCCGGTCATCCGCTCCACCGCCGCCACCACGTTCTCCCGTACATCGCGGGCCACGTCCGCGATCGACACGCCGTACTCGACGACGATCTCCAGGTCGAGGGCGGTCTGCTTCTCGCCGACCTCGGCCTTCACCCCGCGCGTCACCCCGGACTTGGTCCCGCCGGGCACCCGGTCGCGCACGGCGCCGAAGGTGCGGGACATCCCGCTGCCCATCGCGTGCACACCGGCGACGTCCCGTGCCGCCATTCCGGTGATCTTCTCCACGACGCCGTCGGCGATGGTGGTCCGTCCCCGGGTGCCGGGGTCCCCGCCGCCGCGTCGCATCGTCTGGCCCTTGGCCGCCCCGGGGGTGTCGATCGTGTCCTGCCCGCTCCGGTGGCTGTCCATGTCGCTCATCGCCGTACGTCCCTTTCGGTCGTAGTCCTGTGTCCACGTTAGGCGGGGTTGCCGTGACTCGCGCCACAGATGCGGCAGGCTGGAGGAATGACGACGGCGGACCGGTGGACGCGCGCGGTGCGGGAGCAGTTGGGTCTCGGCAGGCTGCTGCCGCTGGGCGGCCCGGGGGACGGTGCATGGATCGCCGAGCGGGCGGCCCGGGAGGTGCTGCTGGCGGCGGCCCGGGAGGTGCCCGGTGTGCGCCCGGGCGACCTGCGGATCGGTCTCGCGGACCCGGACGACACCCGGGAGGCCGCCGTGCCGCCTCCGCCGGGCGCGCTGCCGCCCGGCGCGCTGCGGGTGACGGCCGGCTTCGCGGCGGTCGTGGGG
>NZ_MULI01000091.1 GCF_002939385.1 Streptomyces sp. MH60
CAGGGCATCGGCGACACCATCCGGGTGTCGCTGAGCGCTCCGCCGGTCGAGGAGATCAAGGTCGGCATCCAGATCCTCCAGTCCCTCGGACTCAGGGAGCGCCGGCTGGAGATCGTCTCCTGCCCGTCCTGCGGCCGCGCCCAGGTCGACGTGTACAAGCTGGCCGAGGAGGTCACCGCCGGTCTGGAGGGCATGGAGGTGCCGTTGCGCGTCGCCGTGATGGGCTGCGTCGTCAACGGCCCCGGCGAGGCGCGCGAGGCCGACCTCGGCGTCGCCTCCGGCAACGGCAAGGGGCAGATCTTCGTCAAGGGCGAGGTCGTCAAGACCGTCCCCGAGTCGAAGATCGTGGAGACCCTCATCGAAGAGGCGATGAGGATCGCCGAGCAGATGGAGAAGGACGGCGCGTCGGGGGAGCCGGCCGTCACCGTGAGCTGACACACCACGGACCGAAGGGGGCCCGAGCGTGACGATTCTGGAGAACATCCGGGGACCACGCGACCTGAAGGCGCTGTCCGAGGCGGAACTCGGTGAACTGTCCGACGAGATACGTGACTTCCTGGTGCACGCGGTCGCCCGCACCGGCGGTCACCTCGGACCCAACCTCGGCGTGGTGGAACTCACCGTCGCCCTGCACCGGGTCTTCGAGTCGCCGGACGACCGCATCCTGTGGGACACCGGCCACCAGAGCTACGTACACAAACTCCTGACCGGCCGTCAGGACTTCTCGAAGCTGCGCAGCAAGGGCGGCCTGTCCGGCTACCCCTCGCGCGAGGAGTCCGAGCACGACGTCATCGAGAACAGCCACGCATCCACCGTCCTCGGCTGGGCCGACGGCCTCGCCAAGGCCCGCCAGGTGCGGGGGGAGCGCAGTCACGTCGTCGCCGTGATCGGGGACGGCGCGCTCACCGGCGGCATGGCCTGGGAGGCGCTGAACAACATCGCGGCGGCCAGGGACCGGCCGCTGATCATCGTCGTCAACGACAACGAACGCTCGTACGCGCCGACCATCGGCGGCCTCGCCAACCACCTGGCGACCCTGCGCACCACCGACGGCTACGAGCGGGCCCTGGCCTGGGGCAAGGACGTGCTCCAGCGCACGCCCGTGGTCGGCAACACCGTCTACGAGGCCCTGCACGGCGCCAAGAAGGGCTTCAAGGACGCCTTCGCGCCGCAGGGCCTGTTCGAGGACCTCGGGCTGAAGTACCTCGGCCCGATCGACGGGCACGACATCGGCGCCGTCGAGTCGGCGCTGCGCCGTGCCAAGCGCTTCCACGGCCCGGTCCTGGTGCACTGCCTCACCGAGAAGGGCCGCGGCTACGAACCCGCCCTGCGCGACGAGGAGGACCACTTCCACACCGTCGGCGTGATGGACCCGCTCACCTGCGAGCCGCTGAGCCCGGCCGGCGGGCCGTCCTGGACCTCGGTGTTCGGCGAGGAGATCGTCCGGATCGGCGAGGAGCGCGAGGACGTGGTCGCGATCACCGCGGCCATGCTGCACCCGGTCGGCCTGGCGCCGTTCGCCGCGCGCTTTCCCGACCGGGTCTGGGACGTCGGCATCGCCGAGCAGCACGCCGCCGTGTCCGCCGCCGGTCTTGCCACCGGCGGACTGCACCCGGTCGTCGCCGTCTACGCCACCTTCCTCAACCGCGCCTTCGACCAGCTCCTGATGGACGTGGCGCTGCACCGCTGCGGCGTCACCTTCGTCCTGGACCGGGCCGGCGTCACCGGTGTGGACGGGGCCTCGCACAATGGCATGTGGGACATGTCCGTCCTCCAGGTCGTCCCCGGGCTGCGCATCGCCGCGCCGCGCGACGCCGACCAGCTGCGCGCCCAGCTGCGCGAGGCGGTCGCCGTGGACGACGCGCCGACGCTGCTGCGCTTCCCGAAGGAGTCCGTCGGCCCCGCCGTACCCGCCGTCGACCGGATCGGCGGCCTGGACGTCCTGCACGCCGCGGACCGGCCCGAGGTGCTGCTCGTGGCCGTGGGCGTGATGGCGCCGGTCTGCCTCGGGGCCGCCGGCCTCCTGGAGGCCCGCGGTATCGGCTGCACCGTCGTCGACCCCCGCTGGGTCAAGCCCGTCGACCCGGCGCTCGCGCCCCTCGCGGCCCGGCACCGGCTGGTGGCCGTGGTGGAGGACAACAGTCGTGCCGCCGGGGTCGGTTCCGCGGTGTCGCTGGCGCTCGGCGACGCCGAGGTCGACGTCCCCGTGCGCCGCTTCGGCATCCCCGAGCAGTTCCTCGCGCACGCCAGGCGCGCCGAGTTGCTCGCGGACATCGGCCTCACCCCGGTCGACGTCGCCGGCCGGATCGCCGCGAGCCTGGCCCTCGCCGAAGGGGCGGGCGGGCCGGCGGTGGAACAGTCCGGCGACGGACGGATCGTCATGCCAGCGCAAGGAGAGAACTGAATGACCAAGGAGTTCGACCTCGCCGCGCTCTTGGCCGAGCGCGGGGCCGAGCGGTACGAGCTGCACGCCAGGCACCTCAACCACCAGCTGCCGCGCATGCTGCGCACCATCGGCTTCGACAAGGTCTACGAGCGGGCCGAGGGCGCGCACTTCTGGGACGCGGACGGCAACGACTACCTGGACATGCTCGCCGGGTTCGCGGTCATGGGCCTGGGCCGCCACCACCCCGTCGTCCGCAAGGCGCTGCACGACGTCCTCGACGCCTCGCTCGCCGACCTGACCCGCTTCGACTGCCCGCCGCTGCCCGGACTGCTGGCCGAGAAGCTGCTCTCCTACAGCCCCCACCTGGACCGCGTCTTCTTCGGCAACAGCGGCACCGAGGCCGTCGAGACCGCCCTGAAGTTCGCCCGGTACGCGACCGGCCGGCAGCGGATCCTGTACTGCACGCACGCCTTCCACGGACTGACCACCGGCTCGCTCTCCGTCAACGGCGAGGACGGCTTCCGCAAGGGCTTCGCACCCCTGCTGCCCGACACCGCCGTCCCGCTCGGCGACCTGGACGCCCTGGCGCGCGAGCTGAGGAAGGGCGACGTGGCCGCCCTGATCGTGGAACCGGTCCAGGGCAAGGGCGTGCACGAGGCCCCGCCCGGCTACCTGCTCGCCGCGCAGGAACTGCTGCACCGGCACAAGGCGCTGCTGATCGCCGACGAGGTGCAGACGGGCCTCGGCCGGACCGGCAGGTTCTACGCCTACCAGCACTCGGACGGCGTCGAACCCGACCTGGTCTGCGTCGCCAAGGCGCTGTCCGGCGGGTACGTGCCGGTGGGGGCCACCCTGGGCAAGGACTGGATCTTCCAGAAGGTGTACTCCTCGATGGACCGCGTGCAGGTCCACTCGGCGAGCTTCGGGTCCAACGCGCAGGCCATGGCCGCCGGGCTCGCGGTGCTGTCGGTGATGGAGAACGAGGAGATCGTCGCGAACGCCGCCGCGGTGGGGGAGCGGCTGAAGTCCCGGCTGGCGGAACTGGTGGACCGCTACGAACTGCTCGCCGACGTCCGGGGCCGCGGGCTGATGATCGGCATCGAGTTCGGCCGGCCCCGGTCCCTGAAGCTGCGCAGCCGCTGGACGATGCTCCAGGCCGCGCGGAAGGGACTGTTCGCGCAGATGGTGGTCGTGCCGCTGCTGCAGCGGCACCGGATCCTGACCCAGGTGTCCGGCGACCACCTGGAAGTGATCAAGCTGATCCCGCCGCTGATCATCGACACCGCCGACGCCGACCGGTTCGTCGACGCCTTCACGGAGGTGATGGAGGACGCGCACAACGGCGGTGGCCTGATGTGGGACTTCGGGAAGACCCTGGTCAAGCAGGCGGTGGCCAACCGCTGAGAGGAGTCTTTGCCTCTGGGGCAAGAAATTTGCCTTACGGGCAAAGCTCGGGCTGAATGGAGGCATGAGCCCCTCCGAGACCGGCCCCGCCGAAGGGCCGGTCACCGCCGTCGCACCCCAGCTGCGTGAGCTGCGGCGGCGGGCCGCCCTCACCCTGGAGGCCGCGGCCCGCGCCGCAGGGCTCTCGCCCGCCCACCTGTCCCGCCTGGAGACCGGGCAGCGCCAGCCCTCGCTGCCGATGCTGCTCTCCCTCGCCCGCGTCTACGGTACGACCGTCGCCGAGCTGCTGGGAGAGACGGCCGCCGACCGGGACGCCGTGGTGCGCGCCGCCGACATGGAGCCCACGAGCGCGGGCGGCTGGACGTACTACCGGGCCGGGTCGCCGGGCCGCGGCATGCACGCCCTGCGCGTCCAGGTGCCCTACGGCTCCCAGGGCGACGTCGTGCGCGTGCACCCCGGTGAGGAGTGGCTCCACGTCCTCAGGGGCCGGCTGCGTCTGCGCCTCGGCGACACCGAGCACCGGCTCACCGCGGGGGACAGCGCCCACTTCGACTCGACGACCCCGCACCGGATCGCCGCGCAGGATCCCGATGGCGTCGAGCTGCTCTTCGTCCACACCCTGCTGCAGAGCCCGACGGCCGCGCTGTGCCTCGGCCCGAACCCTGGAGAGACGCCATGAGCACCATGCAGGAGAAGTTCCCGCGCGCCCTGTGGGTGCGACTGCTCGTCTACATCGCCCTGGGGCACGTCTTCGGCGGCTTCCTCTACCTGCTGTTCGAGGTGGGCGCCAAGTAGCGCCGTCCGCGAGCGGGCGCCCCGGATCAGTCCAGCATCCGCTCGCGCAGCCGCTCCCGGGTCCCGGGCGTGAGCCGCAGGCCCTTCTCCAGGTACGCGTCGACGCCGCCCCACGTCTCCTCGATGGTCTCGAAGGCCGCCGCCAGGTACTCGGCGCGCGCGTCGAACAGGGGGCTGAGCAGCTCCATGACCTCGGGGGAGTAGGCCGAGGCGGCGGAGCCGCTGCGGCGCACCTGGTAGCGGCGGTGCGCGGCGTTCGACTTCAGGTAGTCCTCGACGACGGCCTCGCGCTCGACACCCAGGGCGAGCAGGGTGACGGCGATGGACAGACCCGCACGGTCCTTTCCGGCCGCGCAGTGCATCAGCGCGGGGACGCTGTCCTCGGCGAGCGCGTGCAGGATCCGGGAGTGCTCCGCCGTGCGCTCCGTGACGATCGAGCGGTAGGAGCCGATCATCCGGTCGGCGCCCTTGCCGTCGGCGAGGATCTCGCGCAGCTGGTCGAGGTCTCCGTCCCGGACCATCTTCCAGAACTCGGCGCCGTCGGCCGGATCGCTCAGCGGCAGGTTCACATTGCGCACGCCCGGCAGGTCGACGTCCGGACCCTCGAGCTTCTGGTCGGCCGCGTTGCGGAAGTCGAAGATCGTGTGCAGGCCCAGGGAGGCCAGGAACGCGGCGTCCTCACCCGTGGCGTGTGCCAGGTGACCGCTGCGGAACAGCACCCCCTGCCGTACCCGCCGCCCGTCCGCGGTCGGCAGTCCGCCCACGTCCCGGAAGTTGCGCACACCGGTCAGCTCGGGTTCGGTCGACGGGACCTGCTGCGTCACGGGGGCTCCTCCCACTCCACCCCGCCGCCGCTGCTCGCCGGCGGGCACGACCCGACGATACGGCATCCCCCGTGCGCGAAATCGTGCTCCGAGGAATATTGCGAACCGATAAGGGCCTTCTGTCCGAATTGACACCTTGATAACAACTGGCCCTGAAATGGCGGAGGGTGAGTGGGGGGCGCGTGAGCAGCGTCATATCCGTGACCGTGCGTGGCCCGTCATGTTCACGTAATTCAGCTGCATTCCAAGGGCCTTTCAGGAAAACGGCACGACGGAAATCGACGCAGGGTTACCGGGCATTCCCGTAAAGGATCAACCGGAACACCGGTCGGGGGAAACCCTCGCTTGTTCCGGTGCGTCCTTGTCCCTTACGTTCACCACCGATCCGGACGGACGCCTAATCCTGCCGCCGACCGGAACCCGCACTCATCGACCACCCGTACACGGCAGGAGCGGGGGACCCACAGGTAGAACTGCCTGTTCCGGTTCCCGGAACGGCTTGGGGTAAAGCCGCGTTCCGACGCGGCCGGGCATCTCCAGCCCGCACCCGACAGCTCACCTCGCAGGCGCCGGAGAGGAATTCGTCATGCCCGCGAAGGGTAAGCACCGCCGTACCAGGGCCATGCGCCTGACCCGCACCATCGCCGTCGCCGGAACCGGTGGCGCCGCGCTCGCGCTCCCGCTGATGGGTGCCGCCGCCGCCAACGCCGCCCCCGCGCACTCCGTTTCCGAGCAGGCCGTGCAGTCCGTTCCGGCGTCGGCCAAGAAGGCCGCCGCGAGCGGCGCCGAGAAGAACTCGGATTCCCGGACGTACACCGTGAAGAGCGGTGACTACCTTTCGAAGATCGCCGACGAGCAGCACGTCGACGGCGGCTGGAAGAAGCTCTACGCGGACAACCGCGAGGCCGTCGGTTCCGACCCGTCGCTGATCCACCCCGGCCTGAAGCTCTCGATCGGCGGCCACGCCGCCAAGTCGTCGGCGCCGTCCTCCGCGCAGTCCCAGAAGCCCGCGCAGAAGTCCGCCGAGAAGCCCGCCGCCGAGAAGCCGGCCCAGAAGTCGACGGACGCCGAGAAGACCTCCTCCTCGGACTCCTCGAACACCGGCGCCCAGTCCGCGGGCACCACCAGCGGCTACACCTCCCCCGTCGAGGGCGGCACCGTCGGTACCCCGTACCACCAGTCCGGCAGCATGTGGTCCAGCGGCTACCACACCGGCACCGACTTCGTCGTCCCGACCGGCACCTCGCTCAAGGCCGTCGGCGCGGGCACCGTCGTCTCCGCAGGCTGGGGCGGCGCGTACGGCAACCAGGTCGTCCTCCAGCTCGCCGACGGCCACTACGCCCAGTACGCCCACCTCTCCTCGCTCTCCGTCTCCGCCGGTCAGTCGGTGACGGCGGGTCAGCAGGTCGGCCTCTCGGGTGCCACCGGCAACGTGACCGGACCGCACCTGCACTTCGAGATCCGCACCACGCCGGACTACGGCTCGGACATCGACCCGATCGCGTTCCTGCGCTCGCACGGCGTCTCCGTCTGACGACCGGTTCCGCGCAGCCCCCGCGCCCCGAAGGCCGGACCCCGATCCCCGGGTCCGGCCTTCGGCGTATCCGGCCATGGCGGTATGAGCCGTCGATGTATCCGGCCTCCGCCGTATTCCGGAATTGACGAACACTTTAGGCGTGGCCTTTCTCACCGACCGTCAACCTCTTCCTACGGTCGCGTAGGTCACATTCCAAGGTGAATCATGGGCCGATGTGGCAGACGATTCGAAGAGTGACAGCAGAGCAGTGATCGGGTCGTACGTGGCGGTGGGGGACAGCTTCACCGAGGGCGTCGGCGACCCCGGCCCCGACGGGGCGTTCCTCGGCTGGGCCGACCGGCTCGCCGTACTGCTCGCGGACCGGCGCCCCGAGGGCGACTTCACGTACACGAACCTCGCCGTGCGCGGCAGGCTCCTCGACCAGATCGTGGCGGAACAGGTCCCGCGGGTCGTACAACTCGCTCCGGACCTGGTCTCGTTCGCGGCCGGCGGCAACGACATCCTGCGGCCCGGCACCGACCCCGACGAGGTCGCCGAGCGGTTCGAACTGGCGGTGGCCGCGCTGACCGCCGCGGCCGGCACCGTCCTGGTGACCACCGGGTTCGACACCCGGGGGGTGCCCGTCCTCAAGCACCTGCGGGGCAAGATCGCCACGTACAACGGGCACGTCCGCGCCATCGCCGACCGCTACGGCTGCCCGGTGCTCGACCTGTGGTCGCTCCGCAGCGTCCAGGACCGCAGGGCGTGGGACGCCGACCGGCTGCACCTGTCGCCGGAGGGCCACACCCGCGTGGCGCTGCGCGCGGGACAGGCCCTCGGCCTGCGCGTCCCGGCCGACCCGGACCAGCCGTGGCCGCCCCTGCCGCCGCGCGGCACGCTGGACGTCCGGCGCGACGACGTGCACTGGGCGCGCGAGTACCTGGTGCCGTGGATCGGGCGCCGGCTGCGCGGCGAGTCGTCGGGCGACCACGTGACGGCCAAGGGCACCTTGTCGCCGGACGACATCAAGACGTGGATCGCCCCGGTGGCCTGAGGCGGGGCGGGCGGGCGGCCGGGGCCCGTGCGACACCCTGGCGTCTAACGCCGCGTGGACGCCAGGGCCGAGCGCTCCAGGCCCAGTTCCCGGGCCAGTGCCTCGTCCACCCACTGCTGCGCCCGGGCCCGCGACACCGTGCCCGTGTACGACGTGAGCTGCACCGCCAGCCCGTCCAGCAACGCCGTCAGCCGCAGGGCTGCGGCGTCCGGCTCGGGGCAGGAGAACTCACCGGCGGCCACACCCTCGGCGATGACCTCGGCGATCGCCGCCTTCCACTGGCGGTCCAGCTCGCGCGTGACCTCCCGCAGCGCGGGCTCGCGCGGCGCCGCCGCCCAGCCCTCGATCCACAGCCGCCAGCCCTTGGCCGGGCCGGTCGGCGCGTACCACCGCACGGCCGCCCGCAGGCGGCGCAGCGCCGACGTACGACGGGCGAGCAGCCCCCGCAGATGGGCGAGGTCGTCCTCGGCGGCATGGGTGAACGCGGCAGCGACCAGGCGCTCTTTGGTGGAGAAGTGATAGAGCACCAGCGCGTTGCTGACGCCGAGCGCCGCGGCCACGTCGGCGATCCGCAACGCCGCCACGCCCCGCGCCGATATCTGCTCGATGGCGGCGCCCAGCAGCTCCTCGCGCCGCTCCGCCACGCTCAACCGGACTCTCCCCACGCACGTCACCCTATACAGGCGCCCGGACGTGCGACGACGCCCTTCCCGGTCGTGGTGGACCGGGGGAACACGGATGTGACATCCGTCGTTCGAGGTGACGTAGGACGAGACGACGACAATGAGAGCCTGAACCACTCCACCTGGAGGTACCGTGCCCGCTTTCCGTTCCCCGAGTCCCGGGTTCAGCGTGCCGCGGCCCGCGGCCTTCGGCGTGGACCCGAGCGGTGAGCGCATGGCGCGCATCCGCAGATCGCCGCACTTCCGCGACGGCGTCTTCCAGAACCCCGGGGGCACCGCCCGGACCCGGCCCTCCGGATCGGCCGCCGAATTCGCCAAGATCTACTTCGACAAGCAGGCCCGGCTGCGCCGGTCCCCGCGGGGGCCGGTTCCGGTGCACGCCACCACCCTGGCCGACCTCGCCCGGCCACCGGCCACCGGGCTCCGGCTGACCTGGATGGGCCACTCCAGCGTGCTCGCCGAGATCGACGGGCAGCGCGTGCTCTTCGATCCGGTGTGGGGCGAGCGCTGCTCCCCGTTCCCCTTCGCCGGCCCCAAGCGCCTGCACCCGGCGCCGCTGCCGCTCGCCGCCCTCGGCCCGGTCGACGTCGTCGTCATCTCCCACGACCACTACGACCACCTGGACATGCCGACGATCAAGGCGCTGGCCGGCACGGACACCCTGTTCGCCGTGCCGCTCGGCGTCGGCGGCCACCTCGAACACTGGGGTGTCTCCCCCGACCGGCTGCGCGAGCTGGACTGGCACGAGTCGACGCGCGTCGGCGGCCTCACCCTCACCGCCACCCCGGCCCGGCACTTCTGCGGGCGCGGGCTGCGCAACACCCAGCACACCCTGTGGGCGTCCTGGGTCGTCGCCGGTGACGAGCACCGCGTCTACCACAGCGGGGACACCGGCTACTTCGACGGCTTCCGCGACATCGGCGCCGCGCACGGCCCGTTCGACGCCACGATGATCCAGCTCGGCGCGTACGCGGAGTTCTGGCCGGACATCCACATGACCCCCGAGGAGGGCGTCCGGGCCCACCTCGACCTCCAGGGCGGTCGGTCGCACGGTGCTCTGCTGCCGATCCACTGGGGGACCTTCAACCTGGCGCCGCACGCGTGGGCGGAGCCCGGTGAGTGGACGAGGGACGCGGCCGAGGAGGCCGGCCAGGCGGTGGCGTTCCCGCGACCGGGGGAGCCGTTCGAGCCGGCCGGGAAGCTGCCGGTGGAGGCGTGGTGGCGCGGGGTGTCGGCGCCGATCGCCCACCCGTGGCGGCGTCCCCGGATCGGCGAAGGCGTGGCCGGGACGAGCAAGGGGGATCTCGACCTCGCGGGGGAGAGGTGACGCCGGCCACGGACGGCGGGGCCGAGACCGCCTGAGGGGGCGGGCCGGGCGCGGCGGCACCCGCCTGCCGTCCGGCCGCCTCAGTACAGCTTCTTCCCCTCCGCCAGCATGGCGACGAACTTCTCGATGCGGGCCGCCCGGGTCTCCGCCTTCTTGGCGTCCTCGACCCGGTGCAGGATCGCGAACCGGTTGCGGCTGTCCAGCGTGGCGAAGAAGTCGCGCGCCGCGGGCGCCGCGTCCAGGGCGGCCTGGAGGTCGTCGGGCACCGTGGCCTTGCTCTGCGACGCGTACGCCGCCTCCCAGCGGCCGTCCTTCTTGGCCCGGTCCACCTCACGCTGCCCGGCGGGCCGCATCCGGCCGGCCTTGATCAGCTCGGTGGCCTTCTCCCGGTTCACCTTGGACCACTTGCTGCCGGACCGGCGGGGGGTGAAGCGCTGCAACCAGTACCGCTCGTCCTGCTTCTTCTTCTGCCCGTCGATCCAGCCGTAGCACAGGGCGGACTCCAGTGCGTGGGCGTAGTCGACGCCGTCGGCTCCGGAGCCGTTCTTCGGGATCCGGAACCAGATCCCCGTCCCGTCCTCGTGGTGCTCCTCCAGCCACGTCTCCCACTCGTCCTGCGTGGCGAAGGACAGGATCGGATCAGGCGACTTCCGCGCTCCCTCAGACATGGACGCCATGAAATCCCACCCCCGGGGGCGGGTCAACAACCCCACCGGGCCACCCGGCCACGGCCGGGCCGCCGCCCGCCCGGCCGTGCACAAAGTTGAGCAGCCGACCGGGGACGCCCCGGCGTACCGTCCCCGCTGGTCGAGCGACACACCGAAAGGCGGACGCATGACGACGATGTACGAGCACGTCGGCGGGGAAGCGGCGCTGCGGCGGCTGGCGGAGCACTTCCATCACCTGGTGCTGGAGGACCCGCTGCTGGGCGACCTGTTCCGGGCCGGATCGCCGTACCACGCCGACCATCTCACCGCGTTCCTCGCCGAGATGCTCGGCGGCCCCGCCCGCTACACCGACGAACTCGGCGGCTTCATCGCGCTGTTGCGGGCCCACGCCGGCATGCGGATCACCCCCGAGCAGAGCGACCGCTTCGTCGCCCTGCTGCTCCGGGCCGCCGACGACGTCGGGCTGCCCGACGACGACCGCTTCCGCAAGGCGTTCACCGGCAGCCTCGAGAAGGCCGCCGGCTTCACCACCAAGGCCTCGCAGGAGGACGACCACCCCATGCTCCAGCCGCCGTACCCGGTGCTGGGCCGCTGGCAGTGGTGAAGCGGCGCCGCTGAGACCGACCGACGAGACGAGGGGGAACGTTGAAGTCCGCGGAGCCCGTCCCCGTGTCATCCGCCGAGGTGACCACCGGCACCACCTGTGAGCGACTGCTCCGCGTCCTGGAGCCCCTGGTCACCCGGACCGGGCCGCTCGACCCGGACACCGACCTGGCCGACGCCGGACTCTCCTCGCTCGCCGCCGTCCGGCTGATGCTGGAGATCGAGACCGAGTTCGGCACCGAAGTGCCGCTCTCCCTGCTCCTGGAGTGCCGCACCCCGCGCGACCTCGCCCACCGGATCGACCGCGCCGACCACGCCGACGGCGGGGACCGCGGGGAGGGCAACGGCGCCGCCGGTCGCGTGGACGTGGTGGCGGAGCCCGCGTCCCGCCACGAACCCGTCCCGGCGACCCCCATGCAGGAGGCGTACGTCGTCGGCAAGTACCCGGAGCTGGACCCGGACGCCTTCGGCTGCCACCACTACCACGAGTTCGCCCTCGACGGGCTGGACACCGACCGGCTGGCCCGCGCCTGGCGGCGGCTCGTGGAACACTTCGACGCCCTCCGGCTCACCGGCGTCGGCCGCAACCAGCACGTTCGGGAGAGCGCGCCGGTGCCCGGACCCGTCGTCCACGAGACGGCGGACGCCGACGACCTGGAGGCCGAGGCGAGCGCCGTACGCCGCCGGCTGTCCCACCACCGCTACCCGCCGGGCCACTGGCCGCCGTTCCAGGTCGAGATCTGCCGGGAGCCCGCCGGCCGCGCCGTGGTCCATCTCAGCCTCGACGGCACGGTCACCGACGCACACGGCACCGACCTGCTGCTGCACCACTGGTGGCACGCCTACACGTCCGAGGAACACCCGCTGCCCGAGGCGCCGTTCAGCCTCCGCGACACCCTGGACGCGCTCGCCCGCCACCGCGGCTCCGCCGCCCACCGCGCCGCCCTGTCCCGGGCCGCCGAACGGCACAAGGGGCTGCCCGGCGGCCCGCCCGTACTGCTCGCCGAACCCCCCGAGCCGCCGCCCGGCCTCGACGGCCACCCGCGCACCCCGCGCCGCGGCCGGCTCACCCCGGCCCAGTGGGCGGGCCTGCGCGCGCGGGCCGCCGAACTGCGCGTCTCACCCACCTCGCTGGTGCTGACCGCCTTCGCCGAAGCCCTGACACCGGCCGGTTCGGACGAACCGTTCACCCTGGTCCTGACCACCACCGACCGGCCCCGCCTGCCGTCCGCCGCCGAGCGACTCGTCGGCCCCTACACCTCCGGCTGCCTGCTCGTCGTCGACCCGCGGCCACCCGCCCCGGACGAGGCCGCGCGTGCCCTCCACCAACGGGTGTGGGAGGCGCTGTCCCACGCGAACGTCGGCAGCGTCGAGGTGCTGCGCGAACTGCGCGCCCAGGGCACCCGGGCACCGGCCCTGCCCGTGGTCTTCACCAGCCTGCTCGACCTGAGCCTCGACGGTGCCGGGCGGGGCAGCATGGCCGACCACGAGCGGTACGCCGTCGGCCAGACCTCCGGCATCGCCCTCGACCACCAGATGCGGGAGCGCGACGACGGCCTGGACTTCCGCTGGGACACCGCCGACGGCCTCTTCCCGCCGGGTACGCCCGACGCCCTCTTCGGCCGCTTCTGCCGGCTGCTGCAGGGGCTGTGCGAACCGGCGCCCGACACCCCCCTGCCCGCCCGGGAACTCCAGCAGGCGTACCTGGTGGCGCGGCTCGACGGCCACACCGGCCGCGGCTGCCAGTACCACCAGAGCTTCCACGTGGACGACCTGGACCTCGCACGGCTGCGCGGCGCCTGGCGGGAACTCGTCGCCGCACACGAGGCACTGCGGCTGCGCACCGGCGCCGACGGCGCGCTCGGCGTGCTCTCCACGGCTCCGGCCGACGCGTGGATCCCGGTCCTGGACGTCCCCGAAGGCGCGGACCCCGACGCCGTCGACCGTGCCGTACGCGCCGAGATGACCCACCGGCCGTTCGGGCTCGGCCGGGGAGCGCACACCGACCTCAGGGTCGTCCGCGCCCCCGGACGACCCGCCACCGTGCACCTGTCCGCCGACCTGCTCGTCGGGGACGCCCGCAGCATCGTGCTGCTCGCCCGCGACCTGCTGCGCCGGTACGCCGACCCCCTCGGCGCCCCGCCGGTCCCGACCAGGCTGCCCCGCGCGTCCCGGCCGGTGACCGAGGAGGCCCGCGCCCACTGGCGGGACCGGCTCGCCGGTCTGCCGGCCGGGCCGGATCTGCGGGACGCGCGACAGCCCTCGCGCCCCCGGCGCCGCGAGCGCCTCCTCACCCACCGCACGGCCCTCGCGGCATGGGCGGACCGGCACTCGGTGAGCCTCGACGCCACCCTGCTGGCCGCCTACTGCACCGCACTCGGAGCTCTCTGCGACAAGCCGTTCGCGCTGCCCGTGGTCTGCTTCACCGGCCCCGACGCGCAGCGCCCCGCGGAGTTCACCGAACTGACCTGGGTCCGCTCCCCGGAGCCCGGCACCGACCCGGCGGCCCTCGCCCGCGCCTACGGCCGGCAACTGGCCGAGGATCTGGAGCGGGGCGGCGGCGCCGGTCTCGCCGAGATGCGCTCCCTCGTCGTACGGCGCCGCAGGGACGCGGACTTCGCGCACCCCGTGGTCTTCACGACCGTCCTCGACGTCTCGGACCGCCCCCTGCCGGCCGGCGTGCGCCCCGGCCCCGCGGGCACGGCCACCACCGACGTCGCCCTCGACTGCGTGACGGTCGACGACGGAACGGCGCTGCACCTGGCCTGGGACGCGCTGGACGAGCGGTTCGAGGACGG
Organism: Streptomyces sp. MH60; assembly: GCF_002939385.1. GTDB lineage: Bacteria > Actinomycetota > Actinomycetes > Streptomycetales > Streptomycetaceae > Streptomyces. Next base: position 14,059 of record NZ_MULI01000091.1, read on the forward strand.
CGTGCTGGACGAGGCGTTCGAGCGGTACGCCGACCTGCTCACCGCGCTGGCGACGGAGCCCGGCCCGGCCCCGGACGACGGCCTGGACCCGGAGGGCGGGTCGGCGGTGGACGGCGGGTCGGCGGCGGACGGCGGTCCTGCGACTGGCGACTCCCCGGTCGGCACCGAGCGCCACCGCCTCCTGTACGGCTTCAACGACACCGCCCGCCCCTACCCGGCCGAGGGCCCCGTCCACCTGCTCTTCGAACAGCAGGCCCGCAGCCGCCCCGACGCGGTCGCGCTGCGCTGGCGCGAGGGCACCATGACGTACGGCGAGCTGAACCGCCGGGCCAACCTGCTCGCGCACCGGCTGCGGCGAGCGGGCGTCACGGACGGCACCTCCGTGGGCATCAGTGTGCGGCGGGGCCCGGCGATGGCCGTGTCCGTGTTCGCCGTGCTGAAGGCGGGCGGCGCCTACGTCCCCGTGGAGCCGTCACTGCCCCGCGACCGGGCGCACGGCATGCTCCAGGACACCGGCGCCCGGCACCTGCTGGTCACGGCGGGCGGCCCCGGCTGGCAGGTGCCGGACGGCGTGGACGTCCTCGACCTGGACGCGCCCGGGGCCACCGGAACGGACCTGCCCGACCCCGGCGACCCCGAGCCCGTCACGGGCCCGGACTCGGTCGCCTACCGGCTGTTCACCTCCGGCAGCACCGGGCGCCCGAAGTGCGTGGTGGTGGCACACCGCTCCCTGCACAACCTCCTCGACTGGTGCCGGCGCACCTTCGACTTCGGGCCGGGCGACACCGGGCTGTGCGTCACCTCCCTCGGCTTCGACCTGTCCGTCTTCGACATCCTCGGACTCCTCGCGTACGGCGGCGGCCTCTACGTCGCCGACGAGGCCGAGCAGCGCGACCCCGAACTGCTCGTCGACGCCCTGCTGCGCGAGCCGGTCACCTTCTGGAACTCCGCGCCCACCACCCTGGCCCGGCTCGCACCGCACCTGCCCGAACACCGCGGACGGCCCGGCACCGCCGACCTGCGCCTGGTCTTCCTCAGCGGCGACTGGATCCCGCTGTCCCTCCCCGACGACGTGCGCGAGGTGTTCGGCGGGGCCCGGGTGATCAGTCTCGGCGGCGCCACCGAGGCCACCGTCTGGTCCAACTGGTACCCCGTCGGCACCGTCGACCCCGAGTGGCGCAGCATCCCGTACGGCAGGCCCATCGACAACGCCCGCTACTACGTGCTCGACGGGCACCTGGAGCCCTGCCCCGTCGGCGAGGAGGGCGACCTCTACATCGCGGGCGACTGCCTCAGCCTCGGCTACCACGGACAGCCCGGACTGACCCGGGAGCGGTTCGTCCCCGAGCCCTTCGGGAACGGCCCGGACTCCCGCATGTACGCCACCGGGGACCGGGCGGCCTACCGCGACGACGGCGTCCTGGTGTTCCTGGGGCGACGCGACCACCAGGTGAAGATCCGGGGCTTCCGGGTCGAACTCGGCGAGATCGAGCACCGGTTGTGCGCCCACCCCGCCGTGCACGACGCGGTGGTGGTGGCCCGGCCCGACGGCAGCGGGGACCGGCGCGTGGTCGCCTACCTGATCGCCGAACCGGGCGCCGCCCGGCCCTCCGTGTCCGAACTGCGCGCCCACGCGGCCCGGACCCTGCCCGACTACATGGTCCCGAACTTCGTGGCGTTCCTGCCGTCCTTCCCCGCGACGGACAACGGCAAGCTGGACCGGGACGCCCTGCCGTGGCCGTTGCCCGGCGGGCCACCCGTGTCCGGCGAGCCGGAGCCACCGGCACCCGCGCGGCGCCCCGCCACCGCGACCGGCACCCCCTTCCCGTCCGCCGGAGAACTGGCCGAGGAGATCGGCGCGTTGCTGGCCGACCTGATCGGTGTGCCCGAACTGGACGCCACGCTCGACCTGTGGGACCAGGGCGCCACCTCCTTCACCCTGGCCCAGCTGTCCTCGGCCCTGCGGTCCCGGTACGGCCGCCGGGTCCCCGTCTCGGCCCTGCTGGCGGAGCCGACCATCGCCGGGATGGCCCGCCACCTCGCGGGCGGCGATCCGGCGACGGCGCCCGCCGAGCCCGCGCGGGAGGAGCCGTCCCCGCAGGGCCGTCCCCCGGCGCCGGAGGCCGTGGAGTTCTTCTCCGCCGAGGACCGCGACCGTTTCAAGTCGGGCGCCTGGCACCTGCGGCAGCGCCGTGACGACGAACCCCTGCTCGTGCTCGACGGCCCGTTCCCGCCCGCCGAGCGGTACCGGGAACGCGCCACCCACCGGGACTTCGCCGACGGACCGCTGGCCCACGACGCCTTCCTCCGCTTCCTGGCCGCCCTGCGCGCCCGGCCGGCCGGTGACGGCCCACGCCGCCTGTACGCCTCCGCCGGCGACACCTACGCCGTACAGACCTATCTGCACGTCAAGCCGGGCGCCGTCGAGGGCGTCCCGGGCGGCGTCTACTACCACCGCCCCGACGACCACGCCCTGCAACGCGTCAGCACCGGCCCCGGGATCGACCGCACCGTCCACTTCGCCTACAACCGGCCCGTCTTCGACCGCGCGGCGTTCGAGGTGTACCTGGTCTCCGAGCCGCGCGGCATCGAGCCGCTGTACGGCGAGGAGTCGCAGCTCTACCTGGCCGTCGAGGCCGGATACCTGGGGCAGTTGCTGATGAGCGGGCAGCGGGAGAGCGGCGTCGGCCTGTGCGCCGTCGGAAGCCTCGCCTTCGACCGCGTCCGTGACACCCTGCGGCTGCATCCCGGCCAGCGGCTGCTGCACGCCTTCCTCGCCGGACCGCTGCCCCGCGAGTCCGCGGCGGGTGCCCGGCCGGTCCGCGAGCGGCGGGCGGCCGGTGCGGGACCGGCCGCGCGGCCGGCACCGGCGGACATGGCCGTGATCGGCACCGCCGGGCGCTACCCCGGAGCGGACGGCCTGGAGGAGTTCTGGGACAACCTGCGCTCCGGACGCCGCTCCCTCGGCCCGCTGCCCGCCGAACGGCTGGCCGCCTTCGCCGCCGCCACCGGCACCCCGCCGGACCCGGCGGGGACCTGGCCGCACGGCGGCTACCTGCGCGGCGACGACGGATTCGACGGCCGGCTGTTCCGTGTCTCACCCCAGGAGGCCGAGGGGCTGGACCCCCAACTGCGGCTGCTGCTGCCCGTGGTGTGGCAGTGTCTGGAGGACGCCGGCCACACGCCGGGCAGCCTCAGCCGCGACGGTGAGCGGGTCGGGGTGTTCACGGCGACGATGTGGCACGACCACCGGCAGGCGGGCGAGGCCCGGTGGCGGGAGGGCGGACCGGCCCGCCAGGCGGCCGCCGCCTCGGACCTCCCGGCGCGGATCGCGCACTGCCTCGGGTTCGAGGGCCCCGCCGTCGCGGTGGACACCGCCTGCTCCTCCTCGCTGACCGCCCTGCACCTGGCCGTGACCAGCCTGCGCCAGGGGGAGTGCGACGCGGCGCTGGTGACGGGCGTCAACGTCGTCGCCCACCCCTACCACCTGGCGCTCCTGCGCGACCTCGGCCTGGCGGCGGCCCGGCCGTCCGCCGGTGCCTTCGGCGCCGAGGACACCGGCTGGTCGCCCGGCGAGGGGGCGGGCGCCCTGCTGCTGCGTCCGCTGCGGGACGCCGTGGAGCGCCGGGACGTCCTGCACGCGGTCGTCGAGGCGACCGGCGTTGGTGCGGCCGGACGGCCGGGCCCCTTCGGGATGCCCGCCGCCGAACCGCTCGCCCGCTCCCTCGCCCGTATGCTGCGCCGGCACGGCCTCGACGGCGCCGACATCGGGTACGCCGAGTGCGCCGCCTCCGGTGCCCTGCTGGCCGACGCGGCCGAACTGGACGCCCTGCTCACCGCGTTGCGGCCACCCGGCACGGACGGGAAGCTGCTCGTCGGCACCGTGAAGCCGTCCATCGGGCACCTGGAGGCGGCCTCCGGGCTGTCCCAGCTGACCAAGGTCCTCCTGCAACTGCGCGAGCGCACCCTCGCCCCGACCGTTCCGGCGCCCCGGCGCACCGAACTGCCCGACTGGGACCGGCTCACCGTCCCCGACACCGCCCGGCCCTGGACGCCGGCCGCACCGGGCGCGCCGCTGCGCGCACTCGTCAACGCCGTCTCGGCGACCGGCGCGTACGGCCACGCCGTGCTCAGGTCCGCCGACGGCACCCACCGACGACCGGGCGCGCCCGCCCCGGACCCGGCCGAACGAAAGGACAGCGGTGACCGGTACCTGGCTGAAGAACGGTAGCGGCGGCACGGACGCACCGCTGCGCCTGTTCTGCTTCGCCCACGCCGGTGGGGGCGGCGGCTTCTTCCAGCCCTGGCGGGAGAAGCTGCTGCCGGAGGTCGAGGTGTGCCCGGTGATCCTGCCCGGCCGCGAGACCCGCGTCGCCGAGCCCGCCTTCCGCAGCATGGCGGACCTCCTCGGACCGCTCTGCACCGGCCTCGCCCCCCATCTGGACCGGCCGTACGCGCTGTTCGGCCACAGCACCGGCGCGGCCATCGCCTACGAGGTCGCCCGCCGCTTCCAGGACGACCCGGCGCGTGCCCCGCGCCGGCTGCTGGTCTCGGGGCGGCGCGCCCCGCACCTGGCGGCACGCCGGCCGCCGTACGCGGGGCTCGCCGACGACGACTTCCTGCGGGTCGTCGCCGAGCTGGGAGGCACTCCGCGGGAGGTGATGCGCCAACGCGACCTGATGCGGATGTTCCTGCCCGCGCTGCGCGCCGACTTCCACCTCAACGAGACCTACCGGCCACTGCCCGGCCCCCGGCTGACCTGCCCGCTGTCCGGCTTCACCGGCGACCACGACCCGGAGGTCACGCCGCTGGAACTGCGCCTGTGGGAGACCACCAGCGACGGTCCGTTCCGCATGCGCGTGTACGAGGGCGACCACTTCTACCTGGCCGGGCTGCCCGAGCCGCTCCATTCCGACCTGCGCCGGGACCTGAGTGAGACCGTCCGGCAGTCGGTGTCCTGACCCGGGTCACGGCGGGCCGTGGTGCCGCACCACCGTCACGTCCGGCCCGTGGCCCCGCCGTACGGCCACCGCGAGCAGATGCCGGTCGCCCCGGGGCCACTGGGCGAACTGCCACCGCGAGCCGTCGTCGTCGGCCGCGGTCAGCCGGGGCCCGCCGGGGGCGTCCGGCGCGACGGCGTAGGAGTCCGGGGGCAGCAGGAAGCCCAGGCCGCGCGCCTTCCCGTACGCCTCCTTCAGCGTCCAGTGCCGCAGGAACACGCCGCCGCGCTCGCCCGGCGGTGCCGCGAGGACCCGGGCGGCCTCCCGGGGGTGGAACATCGTGCGCGCCACCCGCACCGGGTCCGCCGGGCGGCCGGTGACCTCCACGTCGACGCCGCAGTCCAGCTCGGGACAGACCAGGCAGACCGCGAGGCCCGGGGCATGCGCGACGCTGAAGCGCAACCGGGGCACGGTGGGCGGCCCGGCCGGCTCGGGACGGCCGTGCGGCCCCGTCGTGAAACGCCATTCCGCGGGCGCCACTTCGGGCACGCACCGGCTGAGCGCGGTCCGCAGCAGGGTACGGGCCGCGACGTACAGGCGGCGGTCCGCGTCCCGGCGAAAGGCCGCAGAACGCCGCCGCTCCTCGGCCGACAGCGGTCCCCGGCCGCCGTGGGCGTCCGGTGCGGCGGCCCAGACATGCGCGAGGGGAGCGCCGGTGACCGCGTGGTGCAGGGCGACCCGGGACGGCGGCGGTGTCCCCTCGACCACGGCGCCTCCCCGTTTCCCGTGCACGGCCGTCGGGCCTTCCGCGGCGAGTGTCGAGCCTGCGGCGCGCACAAACGGCCCCGCCGTGCAAAAGTGAGCAGATCCGCGAGGCCCGTGCCGGTTACAACCGGGAGAGCCGGGGCCCGGTGGCGGCCCCCGACCGCGGGAGCGACCATGGCCGTCGGCATCGAGGCGATCAACGCCTACGTGGCACGCGCCTGTTTCGACGTGGCGGAACTCTTCCGCGGCCGGGGCCTGGACATGAGCCGGTTCGACAACCTCATGATGCGGCAGAAGTCGGTCAACCTGCCCTGCGAGGACGCGGTCACCAACGCCGTCAACGCGGCGAAGCCCCTCCTGGACCGGCTCACCACCGAGGAACGCGACGCGATCGAACTCCTCGTCGTCGGCACCGAATCCGGGCTCGACCTGGGCAAACCCCTCTCCACGTACATCCACCACCACCTCGGGCTCAGCCCCCGCTGCCGCTCCTTCGAGGTCAAACACGCCTGCTACGGCGGCACGGCGGCCCTCCAGACGGCCGCCGGCATCATCGGCGCCTCACCCGTGGAGACCGCCAAGGCACTGGTGATCGCCGCCGACGCACCGAGCGCGGCGGCCCGCGGCACCTACTGGGAACCCTCGGAAGGCGCCGGCGCGGTGGCCCTCCTCGTCGGCCGCGATCCGCGGGTCCTGGAACTGGACCCGGGCGCCAGCGGTCTGCACACCTTCGAGGTGATGGACACCCTGCGGCCCCGCCCGGACCTGGACTACGTCGACTCCGACGTGTCCCTGCTGTCGTACCTGACCTGTCTGGAGCGCAGCTTCGCCGCCTACCGCGAGCGGGTGGCCGGCGCCGACGTCGTCGACAGCTTCCAGCACCTGGTGCTGCACACCCCGTTCGCCGGCATGGTCAAGGGCGCGCACCGGAAACTGCTGCGCAGCCACAAGGGCCTGGGGCCCCGCGAGGCGGCCGAGGACTTCACGCTCCGGGTCGCCCCCACCCTCCACTACGGCTCCCGGGTCGGAAACCTCTTCTCCGCCTCCCTGTACCTCGCCCTGTGCTCCCTCCTGGACCACGGCGACCCGGAAACCCCCTGCCGCATCGGGCTGTTCTCCTACGGTTCCGGATGCGGCTCGGAGTTCTTCAGCGGCGTCCTCGGGGAGGAGGCCGCGGCCGTCGCCGGCCGGATGCGGATCGGCGCCGCGCTCGACGCCCGGCGGACACTGACCATGGAGGAGTACGACGCCGTCACCGAACTCGGCGGCGACCGCGCGTTCGGCGTGCGGGACCTGGACGTCGACACCAAGCCCTACGCGGACCTGTACGGCGAACTCGCCGACGGAGCCGGGCTGCTGGTGCTCGACCGCATCGAGAACTTCCACCGCCTCTACTCCTGGAGCTGACCGACCGATGAGCCACGGCACCGTCCGGGTCCGGCATCAGGAACCCGCCGTCCTGCGCATCACCCTGAACCGGCCCGAGCGCGGCAACACCGTCGACTCCGCCCTGATCGCCGACCTGCACGCAGCCCTGGACGGCGCCGAGAAGGCCGACGACTGCCGGCTGGTCGTGCTCGACTCGCCGGGCGGGACGTTCTGCAACGGGATGGACATGGGCGAGGCGGCGGGGGACATCCGGACGGGAGCCGGCCACGGCCGGGACGCGGAACGGGGAGCGGACAGCGGTTCGGCGTTCTTCGGACTGCTGCGGCGGCTCACCGAGGTGCCGCGGATGACCCTCGCCTGCGTGGACGGACGGGTGGCGGGCGGCGGGGTGGGACTCGCCGCGGCCTGCGACCTCGTCCACACCACCGAACGCGGCGTGTTCAGCCTCCCCGAGGCCCTGTGGGGACTGCTGCCGTGCAGCGTGCTCCCGTTCCTGGCCCGCCGCACCGGCGCGCACACCGCGGGCACGATGACCCTCACCACCCTGCCGCTCACCGCCCAGGAAGCCGTGCACCGGGGACTCGCCGACGAACTCTCGCCGGACGCCGGTCCGTTGGTGCGCCGCCTGCTGTCCCGGCTGACCAAGATCGACGCCCGGATGATCGGAGAGGCCAAGGGATACCTGGCCGCGCTGCATCCCGTCACGGCCGAGACCGAGCGGCGGGCGGTCACCGAGTTCGCCCGGCTCGCCGCGGCGCCCGGCGTCCGCGAGGGCATGGCCCGGTATGCCGCCGAAGGGCGCTACCCGTGGGAGCGGTGAGCGCCGGGTCCGGGCAGTGCCGGACGGAGCACGGGGAAGGCGGCCGATGAGAGTCGTGTGGGCCTTCCCGGGCCAGGGCTCCCAGCGCAAGGACATGGGCGCCGGCCTCTTCGACCGCCACCCCGGCACACTCGCCCGCGCGGACGCCGTACTCGGCCGCTCGGTCCGCGAACTGGCGGCCGACCAGGCCGCGTTGCGCGACACCCGTGTCCTGCAGCCCGTCCTCTACACCATCGGCGCGCTGACCTACCTCGACCGTGCCGCCCGGGAGCCCCAGCCCGACTGCATGATCGGACACAGCCTCGGCGAGTACACCGCCCTCTACGCGTCCGGCGCCCTCGACTTCGAGACCGGACTGCGGCTCGTCGTGGCCCGCGCCGAGATCATGGGGCGGGCGCGCGGGGGCGGCATGCTCGCCGTCGTGGGACTCGACGTCGAGCGGCTGCGGGAGGTCATGCGCCGTGAGGGCGTGGACGACATCGACGTCGCCAACCACAACTCGCCCGTGCAGACGGTCCTCTCCGGCCCCGAGGACTCCGTCCGCGCCCTCGCGCCCGTGCTCCGCCGTGAGGGCGCGGGCAAGTGCGTACTGCTGCACATCAGCGTCGCCGCCCACTCCCGCTACATGGCCGGGGCAGCCGACGAACTCGGCGCCGTCCTCGACACCGTCACCTTTCACGAACCCCGCGTCCCCGTGGTCTCCAACGTGACGGCCCGCCCCCACCGGGCCGACCGGATCGCCCTCCGGCTGCGCGAGCACATGTGCCGGGGGGTGCGCTGGTGGGACAGCCTGGCCCACCTCGTCGAACAGGGGGTCACCGAGCTGGTCGAGCTGGGCCCCGGAAGCGTGCTGACCAAGCTGTGGGCGACGGCCAGGACCGAGCTGGCGCCACCGCCGGGCGGGCAGGACCGCGCGGCCCGGACGGCGCCGGAGCCGGGTCCGGGGGCAGGCGGCGACGGCGCGGCGGCACCGGGAACGCGCACGCCGACGGCCGCGCCGGGACGTCGCCGTGCCCCGGTGACCCGGGAACGGCTCGGCCCGGCCCGGTTCCGGGAGCGGTACGGGACCGAGCTGGCCTGGCTGGTGTCCGGGACCGGCGACGGGGCCGTGGGCGACGAGGTCTGCCGGGCCGCCCGGGCCGCAGGGCTCGCGGCCTGCACCGATCCGGTCCCCGGCGCTCCGCGGCAGGAGTCGCTGGGCCGGGCGGGCCGACACGGCTGGGGGATCGGGCTGCGCCCCGGGGCAGACGCGGACGAACAGGTCACCGCGCTGCTGGCCCACGAGGTGCGGTACGTCGAGGTCGGCCACCCCCACGGCCCCGACGCGGCACTCGTCCGCTTCCGCTTCACCGGCGCCCACCGCGGCCCGGGCGGCGCCCCCGTCGCCGTACGGCACGTCGTCGCCCGCGTCACCGGACCCGACCAGGCCGCCGCCTTCCTGCGCCCACCCGCCCCCGCCCTGCTCGCCGAACTCGTCGGCACCGGAGCCCTGTCGGCGCGCGAGGCGGACGTCGCCCGGGAGCTGCCGGTCGCCTCCGACCTGGCCGTCCAGCACCCGGGGGGCTGGCACGCCGACGGCGCCGACGCCTGTCAACTGCTGCCCGCCGTGGCCGCGCTCGCCGCCCGGAGCCCCGGGCCCGAACCCGTGCACGTGGGTCTGTGCGGAGTCGTCGGCACACCGGAACAGGCCGCCACCGCCTTCGCCCTCGGCGCCGCCTTCCTCGTCTCCACCTCGCTCACCGCCTGCGCTCCCGAGGCCCGGCTGGCCGACCCGCTCAAGGACACCCTCGCGAGGGCCGGCGACGACGACGTCACCTGGGCGCCCACCGAACGGCACGCCACCCTGGGTGTCCTCGCGCGGGTCGTCCGCCGGGGCACCCTGTTCCCCGCCCGGGCCGGTCTGCTGTACCGGCTCCTGCGCGAACACCGCTATTTCGCCGACGTCCCCGAACCTCGGCGCCGCCACGTCGAGGAGCACCTCCTGGGCGGCCCGGCCACCGAGCCACCGGCGGACACCCGAGCCGACGGGCGCCCGCGCACGGCCGACGTGTTCCGCCGGTACGTGCGGGAGACCGCCCGCCGCACACCGGCCGGCGACCCCCTGCGGCCCCTGGACCACCAGCTGCGGTGCGACCCGGACCTCACCCACTTCAACCGTGCGGCGGCCGGCACCCCGCTGGCCGCGTGGACCGCACGCACCCCGGCCGCAGTGGCCGGACACCTCCTGACAAACGCCGCGGAACTGCTCACCGAGAGAGCCCCGAAACGGGCCGAAACGCGCCCATGAACCAGCGGACACACCAAGCAATCGCTACGGTCTGCGACGGACAGTGGGGCCCCGCCCACGGGACCCCACGGGCATGCGGCATGCCCGGACCAGCCCGGACCGAGCCCAGGCCGACACCCGTGGAGTGAGACGGCATGAACCCTCTGGAGCGCACCGACACCAACACCCCGCCCCACGGCCCCGGGACGGGCCCGGTCGACCCGTGCGTCGTGCTCGTCTCGGCCGGCGACCCCGACCGGCTCGCCCGCGCCGCCCGCGACCTGCGCGACCGGCTCGTCTCGCTGCTGCGCCAGGACCGGGCGCCCGCCGCCGACGTGGCCTGGACCACCCAGACCGGCAGGGTGCCCATGCGGCACCGGCTCGCCGTCGTACGCCCCGACCTCGACGGGGTCGTCGCCGCGCTCGACGCCTTCCTCACCGGCCGCCCCGACCCCGCCGTCCACACCGGACGGGCCGGGCACGCACCGCCCGGTGCGCCCGGCACCGCCACCGACGCGGCCCGGCTGTGGGCCCAGGGCGCCGACCTGCCCTGGGAGACCTACTGGCACACCCCCAGGGCCCGCGTCGCCCTGCCGGTGTACCCGTTCACCACCACCGACGCGCCCGCGCCGCCACCCACCGCCGGCACCGCTCGGGACCCGGGGGCGGACACCCGGGCGGCCGACCTGGAGACGGCCCTCCTGGACCGGTACGCCGAGGTGTCCGGGATACCCCGGGACGAACTCGACGCCCACACGCCCTTCGTGGAGTACGGGCTCACCTCCCTCCAGGTGGGCGAACTCAACCGGCTGCTCGCGGACGACTGGGGCGTCGGCACCCGGACCCTGTTCTTCGAACACGGCGACATGGCCCACGTGGCCGAGGACGCCGTGCGCCGCTGCGGGGCCGCCCCGCGCCGCGCACCGGACGCCGGACGACCCCGGACCACCGCCCGGCCGGCCGCCGCACCGAGAGCCGCCCCGGAGCCCGGCCCGGCCGAGGAGACCGACGGCGCGACCGCCGTCATCGGTGTCGCGGGCCGTTTCCCGCAGGCCGGGGACCTGGAGGCGTTCTGGGCCAACCTGGAATCCGGACACGACTGCGTCACCGGTCTGCCCGCCGACCGGCACCGGCCCGGCTGGCCCGTCGACGAGATGATCGGCGGCTTCCTCGACGGCGTCGACCGCTTCGACCCGCTGCTGTTCGGCATCACCCCCCGCGACGCCGCCCTCATGGACCCGCACGAGCGCCTCTTCCTGGAGACGGCCTGGGCCGCCCTGGAGAACGCCGCCCACCCCCGGCAGCGGCTGCGCGAGCGGCACGGGTCGCGCGTCGGCGTCTACGCGGGCGCCATGTACGCCGACTACGCCTTCTTCGGCGTGGAGGAGACCCTGCGCGGGCGCCCCGCCTACAGCGGCGGCGCGCTCGGCAACATCGCCAACCGGGTCTCCTACATCCTCGACCTGCACGGCCCCAGCCTCGCCGTGGACACCATGTGCTCCTCGTCGCTGGCCGCCCTCCACCTGGCCGTCCGCGCGCTGCGCGCCGGGGAGTGCGAGATCGCCCTCGCCGGGGCCGTCAACCTCTCCCTGCACCCGAACAAGTTCGTGCAGCAGCGGCTCATGTCCCTGACCTCGAGCTCCCGGCGCTGCCGCAGCTTCGGTGCGGACGGAGACGGGTTCGTGCCGGCCGAGGCGGTGGGCGTCCTGGTGCTGAAACCACTGGCCCGGGCCCTGGCCGACGGCGACCGGGTGCGCGCGGTGATCCGGGGCACCGCCATGGTGCACGCCGGACGCACCAACGGCTACATCGTGCCGTCCCCCGTCGCGCAGGGGCAGGTCGTCCGGGACGCCCTCGCCGACGCCGGGCTGCGGCCCGCCGACATCGACTACGTGGAGGCGCACGGCGCCGGCACCGCGCTCGGGGACCCCGTAGAGATCGACGGACTCACCCGGGTGTTCGGCGGCGACGACCGCCCCCCGGGGTCGCTGCCCATCGGCTCGGTGAAGTCCACCATCGGGCACGCCGAGGCCGCCGCCGGCATGGCCGCGCTCACCAAGTGCCTCCTCCAGATGGAACACGGCACCCTGGCCCCGACCCTGCACGTGGACCGCCTCAACCCGAACATCGACTGGGACGCCGTGCCCTTCCGCGCCCAGGACAGGGCCGCCCCCTGGCCGCGACCGACCGGACCGGACGGCGCACCGCGCCCCCGCCGCGCGGGCGTCAGCTCCTTCGGCGCCGGCGGGACCATCGCCCACGTGGTGCTGGAGGAGTTCCCCGCCGCCGCCCGCCAGGATCCGCCGCCCGTCCCGGCACCCCGGCTGCTGGTGCTCTCCGCCCATGACGAGGCGCGCCTCAGGGACGCCGCGTCCCGCCTCGCCGCCTGGCTGCGCCGCCCGGACGGGGCTCCGCTCGCCGACGTCGCCTGGACCCTCCAGGCCGGCCGCGAACCCCTGCGCGAACGCCTCGCGCTGGTCGCCGACGATGCGGCGGACGCCGCCGCCCGCCTGGCGGAGTTCGCGGCCG
>NZ_MULI01000092.1 GCF_002939385.1 Streptomyces sp. MH60
GCCGGGGCACCGGCGTTCGGGGCCGCGCCGCCCGGCGGGCCCGAGGAGGCGTACATCGGGCGGGCCCCGATGCGCAACGTCCCCGGAGAGGACTGGCCCGGCTGGTACGCCGCGCACCGCGTGCTGCCGTATCTGCGCCGCGCGGTCGACGCCGGCACCCTCCGGGCGGCCGAGGCGGCCGACGTCGAGCGGGTCTGCGAGCGGCTGCCGGAGCTGGCGGGGCCCGCGGAGCCGCCGGCCCGGCTGCACGGGGACCTGTGGAACGGCAACGTGCTGTGGGGCGCCGACGGGCACGTCCACCTGATCGACCCGGCCGCGCACGGCGGGCACCGGGAGACCGACCTGGCGATGCTGCGCCTCTTCGGCTGTCCGCAGCTGGAACGGATCCTGGCCGGCTACCAGGAGACCGCGCCGCTCGCCGGCGGCTGGACCGACCGCGTCGGCGTGCACCAGCTCTTCCCCCTGCTCGTGCACGCCGTGCTGTTCGGCCGCGGCTACGCCGAGCAGGCCCTCACGGAGGCCCGGGCGGCGCTGCGGCACCTCGGGTGAGCAGGGGACGGCGGTCCGGCCCTCCGAGTGATGTCCCAACGAGTCACATGTCCCACCGAGCCACATGTCCCATGGGGACATTTCCAGGTGTACGCTCGGAGGCATGACGGCAACGAAGCCCTCCCCCGCCACCGAGGACCGGCGGCAGCGCAAGGCGCGCCGGACCCGCGACGCGCTGGCCACCGCCGCCTGCGACCTCATCCTGGAGCGCGGGTCGGCGGCGACCACGGTGGAGGCGATCGCCGAGCGCGCGGACGTCACGCGCCGCACGTTCAGCCGGCACTTCGCCGGGAAGGCGGACGCGGCGCTCGACTTCGTCCGCCGGGACGGCGACCGGATCAACGCGCTGCTGCGGTCCCGCCCCGCCGAGGAGCCGCCCCTGCTGGCCTATCGCCGGGCCGTGCGGGCCTGGCTGGCCGACCGGGAGGACCCGGCGTGGCACGTGCGTCCGCGGATGCGCCGCCTGCTGGCCCTGGCCGACACCGAGCCCGAACTGTTCGCCGCCTACCAGCGCATCCGGGTCGACGCCCAGGAGGAGTCGATCCGCATCGTCGCCGGCCGGCTGGGCAGCGACGACGCCCGGGACGTGCGCCCGGCCGCCGTCGTCGACGCCGCCGCCGGAGTCCTGATCGCCGCCCTGCGCCTGTGGGCGCGCGGCGGTGAGGGGAACTCGGGAGCCGCAGACCTCGCCGCCCTCGTGGAGCGGGCCTACGACGCCCTGACCTCGGAGGCCGCGGCCGCGACCCCCGACAGCACCACCACCGAAGAGTGAGAACAGCACCATGAGCACCTCCCCCACCTCTCCCGCCACCATCGAGTACGCCGCCGAGTTCGCCGGACGTGCCGCCCTCGTCACCGGCGCCGCCTCCGGCATCGGCCTGGCCACCGCCCGCCGGCTCGGCGCCGGCGGCGCCCGGGTCGTCGTCGCCGACTACAACGCCGAGGGCGCCGAGAAGGCCGCCGCCGAGCTGCGGGCCGAGGGCGTCGAGGCCGCCGCCGTCGAGCTGGACGTCACCCGTCCGGCGTCCGTCGAGGCGGCCGTCGGGTTCACCGTCGACACGTACGGCTCGCTGGACCTCGCGGTCAACAACGCCGGCATCGGCGGCCCCAGCGCCCCGACCGGGGAGTACGACGTGGAGGCCTACCAGCGCGTCGTGCACACCAACCTCGACGGCGTCTTCTACTCGATGCGCTACGAACTGCCCGCCATCGAGGCGGCCGGCCAGGGCGGCGCCATCGTCAACGTCGCCTCCATCCTCGGCTCGGTCGGCTTCGCCGGCTCCCCCGCCTACGTCGCCGCCAAGCACGGCGTGGTCGGGCTGACCAAGGCGGCCGCCGCCGAGTACGCCGCCCGGGGCATCCGGATCAACGCGGTCGGCCCGGGCTTCATCGACACCCCGCTGCTGAAGACCATGGACGAGGCCGCCTACAACGGCCTGGTCGCCCTGCACCCGGCCGGTCGCCTCGGACACGCCGAGGAGGTCGCCGAGCTGATCGCCTTCCTGCTGTCGGACCGCGCGTCCTTCGTCGCCGGCAGCTACCACCTGGTCGACGGCGCCTACACCGCCGTCTGACCGGCGCTCACCCGTCCCGGGGGAGAGAGAACAAAGGAGTTCGACCATGAAGGCACTGCAGTACCGCACCATCGGGGCCGCACCCGAGGTCGTCACGGTCCCGGACCCGGAACCGGGCCCCGGCCAGGTGCTGTTGAAGGTGACCGCGGCCGGGGTCTGCCACTCCGACATCGCGGTGATGGGCTGGCCCGCCGAGGGCTTCCCCTACGAGCTGCCGCTCACCCTCGGCCACGAGGGCGTCGGCACCGTGGCCGCGCTCGGCGCCGGGGTGACCGGGCTCGCCGAGGGCGACGCGGTCGCCGTGTACGGGCCCTGGGGCTGCGGCACCTGCGCCAAGTGCGCGGAGGGCAAGGAGAACTACTGCCTGCGCGCCGACGAGCTGGGCATCCGCCCGCCGGGACTCGGGCGCCCCGGTTCCATGGCCGAGTACCTGCTCGTCGACGACCCCCGGCACCTGGTCCCGCTGGACGGGCTCGACCCGGTCGCGGCGGTGCCCCTCACCGACGCCGGACTGACGCCGTACCACGCGATCAAGCGGTCGCTGCCGAAGCTGGTTCCCGGCTCGACCGCGGTGGTCATCGGCACCGGTGGTCTCGGCCACGTCGCCATCCAGCTGCTGCGCGCCCTGACGTCCGCCCGGGTCGTCGCCCTGGACGTCAGCGAGGAGAAGCTGCGCCTCGCCCGCGCGGTGGGCGCGCACGAGGCGGTGCTGTCGGACGCGAAGGCCGCGGACGCGGTGCGCGAGATCACCGGCGGTCTCGGCGCCGAGGCCGTCTTCGACTTCGTCGGCGTGGCACCCACGGTCAAGACCGCCGGAGCCGTCGCCGCCGTCGAGGGCGATGTCACCCTGGTCGGCATCGGCGGCGGCTCGCTGCCCGTCGGGTTCGGCATGCTGCCGTTCGAGGTGTCGGTCAACGCCCCGTACTGGGGCAGCCGCAGCGAGCTGATCGAGGTGCTGAACCTGGCCCGCTCGGGTGCCGTGTCGGTGCACACCGAGACGTACTCCCTGGACGACGCCCCGCTCGCCTACGAGCGCCTCCACGAGGGCAAGGTCAACGGCCGCGCGGTGATCCTGCCGCACGGCTGACGGGCAGAGGGGGCGCGACCGGTCCCCCGTTCCGGTCGTGCCCCCGTCGCGTCGAACCTACGTGGACGGGTCCGCCGTTGTGAATCGTGCCGGTGCCCGCTGCCGGGCCCTCGGGACTCACTCGTGCACAGGTGAGTCCGGATGGCCCGGTTTCGTCCCACGCAGGACCGGCGGGAGGAGGTCACCGGCCGCCAGGTGGGCCAGCACGACCTCGTACAGGTCGCTGCCGGCGGCGAGCAGCTGGCGTTCGAGGACCGGTTCGCAGCTGCGGACGTGCTCGCGCACGGTCTGCGCGTGCATGCCGAGCTTCTGCGCGGCGCGCTCGGCGTTGCCGCCCACGGCGATCCAGGTACGCAGGCTGCGCCGCAGGTCCCGGCCGTCCTGGTCGAGGCGGCCGAGCAGGCCGACGGCCCAGGTGCGCAGCGCGGGCCCGGACAGCAGGTCGGCGAGCCGGGCGGCACCGGTCCCCCGTGCGCCGGCGCCCGGCGGGGGTTCGACGAGGCCCACCTGGGCGTTCAGCGCCAGGTGGACGGCGGCCCGGACGGTCAGGTCGGCGAAGTCCGTGCGCAGCAGCGACTCGACCCGGTCCATGCGGGCGCGGACCGTGTTGCGGCTGACGCCGAGGATCTTGGCCGTGTTGACGGCGGTGAACTCGAGGCCGAGCCGGGTCGTGGCGAGCAGCTCGGCGCGCGTGTGGTGCGACAGGCGGTCCAGCGGGCTCAGTACCGCGGCCGTCCAGTCGTGCAGCCGCGCCGGGTCCATCAGCCGCTCGGGGCGGGTCCGCTCGGCGTACAGGGCCGCCTTCTCCGGGCGGAACCGGGCCACGGCCAGGGCGCTGACGGCCTGTCCGTAGGCGGCCGCGGTGCGGGCGAGGACCTGCCGGGCGCTGCCGCCGACGTACACGCCGGGGCGGCGGCCGACCAGCGAGCACAGCTCCTGCCCGGCCCGGTCGCGCGGGGCGAGCACGATGACGTGACCGTCCACCGCCGGGCACCGCACGACCAGCGCCCGCTCCCCCGTCGCCGACAGGCACTCCTCGGCCAGCCGGTCCCGTTCGGCGGGGCTGCTCTCCACGACGTACACGCACGCCGTGTCGGTGTCGAGGAGTCCGGGCCAGAGTCCGGCGGCCACGCGGCGGGCCGAGACGGTGTCCTCCACCATCAGCAGTTGCAGGATGGCCAGGCGCAGGTCGGAGGTGGCCCGCCGCAGCCGGTGTCCGGCCGCGGTCGACTCGTGGCCGGCCAGCAGCAGCTCCAGCACCTGGGCGGCGTGCGTGACGATGTCGAAGACGCGCCGGTCGAAAGGCCGGGCGCGGGCCACCGCGAGGACGGCGGCGGGCGCCGGGCGGGACCGCTCCACGCGCACGAGCCGCAGATGGCGGCCCCGGTCCTCCAGCGCGGCGGACGCGATCCGGCCCGAGGTGACGTCGGCGACCAGGGCCTCGTCCAGGGGCACCGGGGTGCCGGCCAGCAGCCGGCCGGTGCCGTCCTGCAACGAGACGGTCGCGTGCGCGGTGTCCGCGAGCCAGGCCACGACCCGGTTCAGGTCGCGTCCGGCCGGACGCAGGTGCTCGAGCAGTTCCCGCGCCCATCCCGCGTGCTCACCGGCCCCGGACGTCCGCTGTCGTCCGTCGTCCTCTCGGCCCGCCACGTCGGCCTTCTCCTCCTCTCGCCCCGTCCCCGGCCCAGGCCGGGGACGTTACCTCATGGCTCTGTGCGCGGGTCCCCCTCCGGCGGCGGTGGCGGGAGCGCGCCGGGCCTGTCGGGCGGGGCGGGCGAGCGGGCATAAGCTCGGTGAATGGCGAAGTACTTCGACGTGCACCCCGACAACCCCCAGCCGCGCAGCATCGCCCAGGTCGCCGACAGCGTCCGGTCCGGTGCGCTGATCGCGTACCCGACGGACTCCTGCTACGCGCTGGGCTGCCGACTGGGCAGCCGCGACGGCATCGACCGCATCAGGTCGATCCGCCACCTGGACAACCGGCACCACTTCACCCTTGTCTGCCAGGACTTCGCGCAGCTTGGGCAGTTCGTGCAGATCGACAACGACGTGTTCCGGGCGATCAAGGCGTCGACGCCCGGCAGTTACACCTTCATCCTGCCCGCGACGCGGGAGGTGCCGCGCGCGCTCCAGCACCCCAAGAAGAAGACGGTGGGCGTGCGCATCCCCGACCACGTCGTCACCCAGGCCCTGCTGACCGAACTCGGTGAACCGCTGCTGTCCAGCACGCTGTTGCTGCCCGACGAGGAGGAGCCGATGACCCAGGGCTGGGAGATCAAGGACCGGCTCGACCACGTGCTGGACGCGGTCGTCGACTCCGGGGACTGCGGCACCGAGCCGACGACGGTCGTCGACTTCTCCGGCGGCGAGGCGGAGATCGTGCGGCGGGGCGCGGGCGACACGACCCGGTTCGAGTAGCGAGGCGTCCGCCGCCGGACCGCAGAAGCCGAGAGAGAGGCAAGCCACACCATGACCGCCACCGCGGGAACCGCCGTCGACATCGCCACCGGCGACGGCACCGCCGATGCCTATCTGACCCACCCGGCCGGCGGGGGACCGCGTCCCGCGGTCCTGCTGTACATGGACGCCTTCGGGCTTCGCCCGTCCCTGTGCGCCATGGCGGACCGGCTGGCCGCTGCCGGGTACACCGTCCTGGTGCCGAACGTCTTCCACCGCGGCGGGCGGGCGCCCGTCGTGGAGCTGCCCGAGTTCATCGGCCCGAAGGAGCGGCCGGAGATCTTCCGGCGGCTCGACCCTTTCAGGAAGTCGTTGACCCCGGACCGGGCGATGCGGGACGCGCGCGCCTACCTGGAGTGGCTGGCCCGGGCGCCGCAGGCGGCCGACGGACCGGTCGCGGTGACCGGCTACTGCATGGGCGCCGGGCTCGCCCTGCGCACCGCCGGCACCTACCCCGACCGGGTCGCCGCGGTCGCCGGGTTCCACGGCGGGAACCTGGCGTCGGACGGACCGCGCAGCCCGCACCTTGTGGCCGGGGACCTCACCGCCGAGGCGTACTTCGCCCACGCGGACCGGGACCCGGGCATGCCCGCCGAGCAGCAGGAGCGGCTGGAGGCGGCCCTGACCGCGGCGGGCGTGACCCACCGCTGCGAGGTCTACGCGGGAGCGCTGCACGGCTACACCCAGGCCGACACCTCCGCGTACGACGAGCAGGCGGCGGAACGCCACTGGGACGCGCTGCTCGGCCTCCTGAAGCGGACGTTCTGACCCCGTTCGCCGCGAAACGGCCACCGGTGGGCCGGAGTTGGCGGTCCTCCCCCTCTCCGGTCCCCGGTCCGTGCGTTGTTACCGTGCCCGGGTGTCCAACTCCTCACGCGATTCCGCCGAAGGCGCCGGCTGGGGCTCCGCCGAGCCCGGCGCCTACCGAGCGCTCATGCCCGGGCGTACCGAGAAGCTGTCCTGGCTGAACCCGAGTACGCTGTGGGCCGCCCGCAACGGCGTGCTGGCCTCCTGGTTCGGTGATCCCACGGGCCGCACCCGCTCCCGCTGGGTGGCGCGGCGCGCGGCGGCCGGGGCACCGGCCGACAAGGTGATCGGGCGCGACGACCCCGACCGGTTCTCCTTCCTGGTCATCGGTGACACGGGCGAGGGCGACGACCCCCAGTACGCCGTCGTGCCGGGGCTGTTGAAGGCGGGCCGGGACACCCGGTTCGCGGTCCTCGCGAGCGATGTGATCTACCCGGTGGGCAGTGCCGACGACTACGGCACGAAGTTCTTCCGTCCCTACCGCGACTACCCGGCGCCCGTCTACGCGATACCGGGCAACCACGACTGGTACGAGGACCTCGGCGCCTTCATGCGCGTCTTCTGCGACGACGCCGAGCCCCTGCCGCCGGAACGAAGGCCGCGCCCGTTCACTGCGGCGTGGCTGCGGTCCCTGTTGTGGCACCGGCCGCGCCCGGACGACGGCCGGCACCTGGACGAGGCGCGCAAGCTGCGTTCGGACCCCGCCCAGCAGGCCGTCCAGCCCGGACCGTACTGGGCCGTCGACGCCGGTCCGGTGCGGATCGTCGGCATCGACACGGGGCTGCTGGGCACCATCGACGCGGAGCAGGGCGCCTGGCTGCGCGAGGTGTCGGCGGGAGACCGGCCGAAGATCCTCGTCACCGGCTCGCCCCTGTACGTGGACGGCGAGCACCACCCGTGCGCCATCGAGGGCGGCGGCACCGTCGACGACATCGTGCGCGACCCCGCCCACCACTACGTCGCGGCGATCGGCGGTGACATCCACAACTACCAGCGCTATCCGGTCGACGTGGGCGGCCGCACCGTGCAGTACGTCGTCGCGGGCGGCGGGGGTGCGTTCATGCACGCCACCCACACCATCCCGCGCGTCTCGGTGGCCGGTGTCACCGAGGACGACTTCCGTTCCTATCCGCTGCGCGGCGACTCGCTCGCCTTCTACAGCGCGCTGTACGGCCGCCGGCTGCGGCTGCGCCGCTTCTTCACCCTCACGGAGGCCGAGGCGACGGCCGTGATCGCCGAACGCCTCGGCATCCGCACCGGCCGCGCCCCGGGCGACGGCGCACGGGTCACCCGGCGCACCCGCCTGGTGGCCGGGCTGCTCGGCACCGCGCGGCGGCCCGAGCGCCGCAAGCGGTTCCGGCTGCCGGTGCGCAAGGTCTACACGTCGGTGTTCTCGCCGGGTTCGGCGACCTACAGCCCGCCCTTCTTCAAGTGCTTCCTGCGCCTGGACGTGACGCCGGAGGCGGTCAGGCTGCGTTGTTACGCCGCCACCGGCAACCGCGCGCAGGAGGAGGACCCGCCGGTCGAGGACGAGGTGACGATCCCGCTGGGGTGACCGGCGCCCGGCCCGCCGCTCGGGGACCCCGTCTCACCAGCGGCCCGCCTCGCTGCCGACGACCGGCTCGGACGGGGAGCCGTCGACGCCCACCGGTACGTCGCCGGTGAGCATCACCCGGTGCATGGTCCTGGGCCGGTCGAGGTGGGCGTGGTCGCCGGGGGCGAGGTGGATGGTGGCGCGGTTGTCCCAGAAGGCGACGCTGCCGGGCTCCCAGCGGAAGCGGACGGTGTACTCGGGGCGGGTGGCCTGCTCGACGAGGAGTTCCAGGATCGCCGCGCTCTCGGGGCGGGAGAGCCCGGTGATCTGCTCGACGTAGTAGCCGTTGACGTACAGCACCCGCTCCCCCGTCTCCGGGTGGACCCGGACCAGCGGGTGCACGGTCGCGGTCTGGTGGTCCATCAGGTGCCGGACGTAGGCGTCGTCGCCGGGCCGGGGCTGGTAGCCGACGCCGAGGCGGTGTTCGGCGCGCAGGGTGTCGACGAAGGCGCGCAGCGGGGCGGACAGTCCGGCGTAGGCGGCGGCGAGGTTCGCCCAGGTGGTGTCGCCGCCGTAGGGGGGCACCGTCTCGGCGCGCAGGATCGTGGCCGCCGGCGGGTCGACGCGGGCGCCGTGGTCGCAGTGCCAGCCGCGCAGCAGCGTGTGGCGCCTGCGCCGCAGCCACTCGTCGTGCTCCATCCCGAACCGTCCGCCCAGCTCCAGCCGGTCGGCGGTCGTCTCGACCTCCGGGAAGCCGGCCGGTGACGCCTTGCCGCGCCGGGGCAGGACGACCGGTTCGCCGAAGAGCCGGGCGAACGCGACGTGTCCGGCGTGGTCGAGGCGCTGGTCGCGGAAGAACACCACCTTCCAGCGCAGTACGGCCGCCCGGACCGCGGCGACCTGTGCGGCGTCGAGGCCCGCCGCGAGGTCGACGCCGCGGATCTCGGCGCCGATGTGCCCGGCGACGGGTGCCACCTCGATTCCCGTCGTGCTGTCCGCCGCCGTGTCCTTCGCGCGGTCCGTCCTGTCCGTCGTCATGCGGAGATCGTGGCAGATCCTCCGCCGCGCCGTCCGGTTGATCACCGGTCCCCGAGTGGGCGAGGCTGGACGGGCGGCGCACCGCCGCGCACAGTCGAGGAAAGGTCCCACGGTGATCAGCATCCCGGCGTACACGCTCAACGACGGCAGCCCGCTCCCCGCCCTGGGCCTGGGCACCTGGCCGATGACGGACGAGGAGGCCGAGCGGGCGGTCCGCGAGGCCCTCCGGGCGGGGTACCGCCTGATCGACACGGCGACGAACTACCGCAACGAGACCGGCGTCGGCCGCGGGGTCGCCTCCGCCGGTCTCCCCCGCGAGGAGATCGTGGTGACGACCAAGCTGCCCGGCCGGCACCACGGTTACGAGGAGACGCTCGCCTCGTTCGAGGAGTCCCGCGTCCGCCTCGGGGTGGAGTACGTCGACCTGTACCTGATCCACTGGCCGCTGCCGCGTGTGGACAAGTACGTCGACTCCTGGAAGGCCATGGTCAAGCTGCGCGAGGAGGGTCTCGTGCGTTCGGTGGGCGTCTCCAACTTCACGGCGGAGCACATCGAGCGGCTGGAGCAGGAGACGGGTGTCCTGCCGTCCGTCAACCAGATCGAGCTGCACCCGCTCTTCCCGCAGGACGAGCTGCGCGCCTTCCACGAGCGCAAGGGCATCCGGACCGAGAGCTGGAGCCCGCTGGGCCGGGGCAGCGACCTGCTGGACGATCCCGCCGTCGCCGCGGTCGCCGAGGCGCACGGTGTGACGCCCGCCCAGGCGGTCCTGCGCTGGCACACCCAGCTGGGCGCGGTGCCCGTCCCGAAGTCCGCCGACCCGGCGCGGCAGCGGGCGAATCTGGACGTCTTCGGCTTCGAGCTGGACGCCGCCCAGATGCGCGCGGTGGCGGACCGCGCGCACCGGCGGATCGGCGGCGACCCGGAGGTGCACGAGGAGTTCTGAGCGGGGTACCCGGCCGGGGTCGGCGAGGTTCGGGGATCTGTCCGGGAGGAGCGACAGGTGGACGGCGAGGGCGACGGCCTGCGGGCCTACCACGGCAAACGGGACTTCGGCCGGACCAAGGAGCCCGCGGGACCGGGCACGTCCGGCGAGGGCGCGGCCTCCGGGGACGGCGGGCAACCGCGCTTCGTCGTGCAGATCCACGACGCGAGCACCCTGCACTTCGACTTCCGGCTGCAGGTGGCCGACGTGCTGAAGTCCTGGTCGGTGCCGAAGGGACCGTCGGCGGACCCGCGCGACAAGCGGCTCGCGGTGCCGACGGAGGACCACCCGCTGGAGTACGAGGAGTTCGAGGGCGTGATCCCGGCGGGTGAGTACGGGGGCGGCACGGTCATCGTGTGGGACCGCGGCACCTACGAGCCGCTGAGCCACGACCGCCGGGGGCGTCCGGTCGACTTCGCCGAGTCGCTGGCGCACGGACACGCCAGGTTCCGGCTGCACGGCGCGAAGCTGCGCGGCGAGTACGCGCTGACCCGGTTCCGCGGCGGCCCGGACGGCGGCGGTGAGGACGCGGCGTGGCTGCTGGTGAAGACGGCCGGCGGCGGGCGCGGGCACGGCACCCCGGACCCCCGGCGGGCCCGGTCCGCGCGCACCGGCCGCACGCTGGCGCGGGTGGCGGCGGAGGACGGCCGGGGGTAGGCGGGCGGTTCACTCCGCGGGCAGCGGCTGTTCGGCCCAGATGGTCTTGCCGCTGCCCGTCTGCCTGCTGCCCCAGCGCTGGGTGAGCTGGGCCACCAGGAGCAGCCCGCGGCCGCCCTCGTCGTAGGCGTGGGCGCGCCGCAGGTGCGGTGAGGTGGAGCTGGCGTCGGACACCTCGCAGATGAGGGCGGTGTCGCGGATGAGGCGGAGCTGGATGGGCGGCTCGCCGTACCGGATCGCGTTGGTGACCAGTTCGCTGACGACGAGTTCGGTGACGAAGGCCGTCTCGTCCAGGCCCCAGCGGGTCAGCTGCTCCGTGACGGACTGCCGGGTGGCGGCGACGTGCGCCGGGTCCGCCACGATGTCCCAGGTCCGTATCTGGTCCGTGCCCAGTGCCCGGGTGCGGGCCAGCAGCAGCGCCACGTCGTCACTGGGCTGCGCCGGCATCACGGCCTTGAGCACGGTGTCGCACAGGGCGTCGAGCGAGTTCGCGGGCGCGGTCAGCGCGCGGCACAGTTCCGCGGTGGCGTGGTCGACGTCGCGGTCGCGGTCCTCGACGAGGCCGTCGGTGTAGAGGGCGACGACGGAGCCCTCGGGCAGTTCCAGCTCGGACGCCTCGAACGGCAGTCCCCCCACACCGAGCGGCGGGCCCGCGGTCATCGGGACGAGCCGGGTGGTGCCGTCGGGCAGGACGAGGGCAGGCGCGGGGTGCCCGGCCGCGGCCAGGGACAGGCAGCGGGAGACGGGGTCGTAGACGGCGTACAGGCAGGTGGCCCCGAGTTCCGCGACGTCGTCGCCCGTGTCGTCGCCCGCGGCCAGGTGCGTGACGAGGTCGTCGAGGTGGGTGAGCAGTTCGTCGGGGGGCAGGTCGACGTCGGCGAGGGTGCGGACGGCCGTGCAGAGGCGGCCCATGGTCGCGGTGGGCGCGATGCCGTGGCCGACGACATCGCCGACGACCAGGGCGACCCGGCTGCCGGACAGCGGGATCACGTCGAACCAGTCGCCGCCGATGCCGGCCGCCGACACGGAGGGCAGATAGCGGTGGGCCACCTCGAGCGCCGCCTGTCCGGGCAGGCCCCTGGGCAGCAGGCTGCGCTGGAGCGCCAGGGCGGTGGAACGCTCGCGGGCGAAGCGGCGGGCGTTGTCGATGCAGACCGCCGCCCTGCTGGCGAGTTCCTCGGCGAACACGGCGTCCTCGGTGCCGTACGCGTCCGGCTGTTCCATGCGCACGGCCACCGCGACGCCCAGGGTGATGCCGCGGGCCCGCAGGGGCACCGCCATCATCGAGTGCGCGCCCGTGCGGTAGGGGCGTCCCGCCGGGGCGCGCGCGTTGCGCTCGGCGACCCAGCGCATGAAGGACGGCTCGCCCGCCTGGCTGACGAACACCCGGCCTTCCCGCAGCGCCCGTGCGGGCGGCGAGAGGGCGGGGTGGACGTCCACCTGCCCCAGGTGCACGGCGGCCTCCGGGGTGCCCTCGCTGAGGGAGCCGTGGGCGACTCGGCGCAGCTCCACCTCCTCGTCGGACACCGTCGGGGACTCCTCCGCGTCCAGGACCCATTCGAGCAGGTCGACACTGGCGAAGTCGGCGAACCGGGGCACCACCGCCTCGACCAGTTCCTCGGCGGTGCGCACCAGGTCCAGTGTGGTGCCGATGGCGGCTGCCGCCCTGTTCAGCAGGACCAGCCGCTCCCGGGCCCAGTACTGCTCGGTGCTGTCGAAGGCCGCGAGGGCGGTGCCCAGCAGTTCGCCGGAGGCGTCCCGCACGGGCCACATCTCGGTGGTCCAGGCGTGGTCGCGGTTCAGGGCGGGTGCCCCCGTGAAGCTCTCGTAGCGGACCGGCCGGCCCGTCTCGGCGACCTGGCGGAGGTGGCTCAGGAACCCCTGGCTGTGCTCGGCGTCCTCGACGGAGTCGGAGAAGTAGCGGCCGAGCAGGGCCTCTTCCGGTACGCCCATCACCTGGCAGGCCGCGTCGTTGAGCCGCAGGTAGTGCTGGCGGGTGTCGAAGACGGACATCGACACGGCCGCCTGCTCGAAGGCCAGCTCCGCCGTCGAGGTCCGCCCGCCGGGGGGTTCGACGGTGACGGCGTGACCGGCCGGCCCCCCGTCCGGGCCCGTCAGGGCGCAGGCCCGCAGGTGGAGGGCGACGGGGGTGCCGTCCCGGTGCCGCACGCGTACGGTGCCGGACAGCTCGGTCAGGGAGTCCGTCGGCACGTCCTCGGCCAGCAGCTCCCGGGCGGCCCGTCCCACGGCCTCCTCGGCGGGGTAACCGGTCAGCCGGCGGGCGCCTTCGCTCCAGCCCGTCACCGTGCCGTGGACATCCAGGGTCGCCATGGCGGAGACGTGCTCCATAGCGTCCAGGATTGACCCTTTGTGCCCGGGTTTCAACCGCGGGAAGCGGGGCGCGCCCCTAGCCCCGGTGAGCGCGGAGCGCGGCGAGGGCGCGGTCGGCGTGGGTGTTCATCCTGAGTTCGCTGCGGACGACCTCCAGCAGGGTGCGGTCCTGCCCGATGACGAAGGTGACCCGCTTGGTGGGAGCCAGGCTGAAGCCCCGCTTCACCCCGAACCGCTCCCGGACCGTGCCGTCGGCGTCGGACAGCAGCGGCATGCCGAGTGTGTGGCGCCCGGCGAACTCCTGCTGGCGTTCGACGGCATCTCCGCTGACGCCGACGGGCCGGGCGCCGGCCGCGGCGAACTCGGCGGCGAGGTCGCGGAAGTGGCAGGCCTCCGCGGTGCAGCCGGTGGTCAGGGCCGCGGGGTAGAAGAACAGGACGACCGGGCCGTCGGCGAGCAGTTCGGACAGGCGGCGCGGGGTGCCGGTCTCGTCCGGCAGCGTGAAGTCCTCGACGGTGTCGCCCACGGCGGGGAGCGCGCTCATGACCGGCCCCCGCCACCCTGGGCGACGGCGCGGGCCCACAGCACGAGCGGCACCTGCACGGGCAGCCGTCCGAGCGCGGCGGCCTTCTGCGGGGCGGGGCGGTGCCGCCAGTCCCAGGCCATCTTGACGTTGGCGGGGAACACCCCGACGAAGAAGGCGGCGGCGGTCAGCGCGGCGGCCCTGCGGGTGCGCGGCACGGCGAGTCCGGCGGCCAGCGCGAGTTCGGCGACGCCGCTGGCGTACGTCCAGGCCCGGGGCGTGCCCGGCAGGGAGCGCGGCACGGTGGCGTCGAAGAGGCGGGGCCGGGCGAAATGGGCGACGCCCGCGGTGGCCAGCAGGCCGGCGAGCAGCAGGGGTGAGCGTTCGGACCGTGACACGGTTCCTCCTCAGGGGGGCCTGCCGCGCGATATTACTCGACGGTAAGAACCGGGTGGCGAACGGTTCACGCCCGGCGGTTGCGGGCGCCGCGCGGACGTCGTGCCGGCGCGCGTCGATCCGCTGCCCGCCGGCCGCCGGGCACGGGTCGGCGCGGCCGGGATGCGACGCGCCGGGTGGCCCTCTGCGCGGCCAGGGCCTCACCGGGCGCCCGTCATCCCCCGCCCCGGGGCGTGACGGGCGCCAGCCACATGCCCACGATCGCGTCCACGAGCCCGTCGGCCGCGTCCTGCCAGCTGGCCCGCGGGGTGGGGCGGTTCTCGGCCAGCGCCCGCTCGCGCTCCTCCGCGGTGTGCACAATGAGGTGGCGGGCCATGTCGCCCCGCTCCGCGCGGACCTCGTCCGGCAGCGCGGGCATGCACCGGTTGCGGCCCTCGATGATCGCCCGCAGCGAGACCGACGCCCGGGACTCCTCGATCATGATCTGCCGCAGCGCGGGGTCGGTCATGACCTGGGCGCAGAACCGGGCGTACCAGGTGGGACTGGTGCCCAGCGCCGCCAGGTGGTCGAACTGGGGACGGACCAGGCAGTCCACCCAGTCGCGCAGGTCGGCCGAGTCGCCGAGGGCGGCGACCTGCCGGGCGCGCAGTTCCTCGACGGGTTCCGAGTGGCGCCGCACGATGGCCCGGACCAGGTCCGCCTTCGTGCCGAAGTGGTAGCCGACCGCCGCGTTGTTGCCCTGTCCGGCGGCCTCGCTGACCTGACGGTTGGAGACCGCGTACACCCCGTGCTCGGCGAACAGCCGCTCAGCGGTGGTCAGGATCAGCTGCCGGGTCGCGCTGACCTGTTCCGTCCGGACCGTCCTGCCCGCCATGACCACCACCGCGCCGGGACTCTCTCCTCACCGCCCGCGACGACCAGTCCCTCGAGTCGTCGCAGGTCCGCCGACGTACGGCGGGTCGTCAGGAAAGCCTACGGCGCGGCGGCACCGGGTCGCCGCCCGGCCCGGACGGGCGTTCGCCCTCCACACCCCGTACGATACTTCAAGCGACTGACTTAAAGGTCCGCGCTCCGGTTTCCCACGCCCGTCGCAAGACGCGTCGCCCGAAAGGCTCCTCCATGCCCGCTTCCCCCGCCTCACCACGGCCGAACGCCGTGGTGGCGGTACTGGCCCTGGCCGGGATCGTCGTCGCGCTGATGCAGACCCTGGTCATCCCGATCATCCCGGAGCTGCCCAAGCTCCTGGACGCGCCGGCCTCGGACGCGGCCTGGGCGGTGACCGCCACGCTGCTCGCCTCCGCGGTGGCCACCCCGGTCGTCGGCCGGCTCGGCGACATGTTCGGCAAGCGGCGGATGCTGCTGCTCAGCCTGGTACTGCTGATCGCCGGCTCGGTGGTCTGCGGACTGAGCGACGCGCTGGTCCCGATGGTCGCCGGACGCGCCCTGCAGGGCCTGTCCGCCGCCGTGATCCCGCTCGGCATCAGCATCATGCGCGACGAACTGCCCGTTGAGCGGCTGGCCGGCGCCACCGCGGTGATGAGCGCCTCCCTCGGGGTCGGCGGCGCGCTCGGCCTGCCCGCCGCGGCGCTGATCGCGGACAAGCTCGACTGGCACATGCTGTTCTGGCTCTCCGGCGCGCTCGGTGCCGTCTCCCTGGTGCTGGTGCTGACGCTGGTGCCCGAGTCGGCGGTGCGCACCGGCGGCCGCTTCGACCTGCTCGGCGGCATCGGCATGGCCGCCGGTCTCGCGAGCCTGCTGCTGGCCATCTCCAAGGGCGGCGACTGGGGCTGGTCCTCGGCCACCACCCTCGGCCTGTTCGCGGCGGCCGTGGTGATCCTGCTGGTCTGGGGCTGGTGGGAGCTGCACACCCCGGAGCCCCTGGTGGACCTGCGCACCACCGCCCGCCGCCAGGTGCTGTTCACCAACCTGGCGTCCGTCGCCATCGGCTTCTCAATGTTCGCGATGTCCCTGGTCCTTCCGCAGCTGCTGCAGTTGCCCGAGGCCACCGGTTACGGGCTCGGCCGCTCCCTGCTGACCACGGGTCTCGTGATGGCGCCGTCCGGTCTGGTGATGATGGCGTTCGCCCCGGTCTCCGCGAAGGTCTCCAAGTCCAGGGGTCCGAAGGTGACGCTGATGATCGGCGCCCTGATCGTGGCGGCCGGCTACGGCCTGAACATCGTGCTGATGACCGAGGTCTGGCACCTGGTCCTGGTCTCCTGCGTCATCAGCGCGGGCATCGGCTTCGCCTACGGCGCCATGCCGTCGTTGATCATGGGCGCGGTGCCGGCGAGCGAGACGGCCGCCGCGAACAGCCTCAACACCCTCATGCGGTCCCTGGGCACCTCGGTCGCCAGTGCCATCGCCGGTGTGATCCTGGCCCAGCTGACCATCGACCTGGGCGGCTTCGCCCTGCCGTCCGAGAACGCGTTCAAGGTGGTCATGGCCATCGGCGCCGGCGCGGCCCTGCTGGCCGCCGCCATCGCGTCCTTCGTCCCCCGGCACCGCCCGGCCGGCCCGGCGGCGGACCCCGCACCGGCCGACGGTGCCGCCACGGAGGCCGCCTCCGTGCGCTGACCGCGAGGGCGCCGGTCCGGCCCGGGACCGGCGCCGTTCAGGCGAACCTGGCGGGCGACGCGCGTGAGGGCGCCCGGGCGGGTCGAGTACTGACCCGTGGAGCTGCCGCTGATCCCTCCGATGCTCGCCACCCCCGGCGCCCTGCCGTCCGCCGGACAGGACGCGCGCTGGGCCTACGAGACCAAGCAGGACGGGCAGCGCGTGGTGGTCTACCTGCCCGGCGACGGGAGCCTCCTGCTGCGCGCCCGCTCCGGCCAGGACATCACCGCCGCCTATCCGGAGCTGGCGCCGCTCGCCACCGCGCTGGGCACGACCCCCGCCGTGCTGGACGGCGAGGTGCTGGCCCTGGACGAACGGGGCCGCGCCGACTTCCAGTTGCTCCAGTCCCGGATGGGCCTCGCGCACGCCCCCGGCCGGGCCGCGCACCGGGCGGCGAAGGTCCCCGTCCACCTGGTGCTGTTCGACGCCCTCCACCTGGCCGGACGCTCCCTGCTGCGCCTGCCCTACACCGGCCGCCGTGAGCGGCTGACGGACCTCGGTCTCGGCGGGCCGTCGTGGTCGACCCCGGCCGCCCTGGTCGGGCACGGCGAACAGGCCCTGCGGGCCACCCGCGAGCACGGCCTGGAGGGGCTGGTCTGCAAGCGGCTGGACTCGGTGTACGAGCCCGGCGTCCGCTCCCGGGCCTGGATCAAGATCCGCAACA
Organism: Streptomyces sp. MH60; assembly: GCF_002939385.1. Taxonomy (GTDB): domain Bacteria; phylum Actinomycetota; class Actinomycetes; order Streptomycetales; family Streptomycetaceae; genus Streptomyces. The sequence goes on from NZ_MULI01000092.1 coordinate 17,213, forward strand.
TGCGCAGCGAGGACGTCGTGGTCGGCGGCTGGCTGCCCGGCAGGGGGCGGCTCGGTGGCCTGCCCGGTGCCGTCCTGGTCGGCCAGCGCGCCGCGGGCCGGCTGCGCTACGTCGGCGGGGTCGGCACCGGCTGGAGCGCGGGCGAGCGCGCCGAGCTGGCCGCGCTGCTGGCGACCGCCGCGAGTGACGTCTGCCCCTTCGACCCGGTGCCGCGGGTGCCGGGGGCGCGCTGGGTCGTGCCCCGGCTGGTCGGCGAGGTCCGCTACAGCACGCGCACCCGGGAGGGCATGCTGCGCCAGCCGTCCTGGCTCAGGCTCCGCCCGGACCTGGCGCCCGAGGAGTCGGCCGCGGACCTTCCGGACGACCTGGTGTGAGCGTGTGACGCCGGGTCGGATGTTGGTCCGGCCTTCACCGCGGGGACGCCTGTGCACCCTTGGCGCGGGAGGGAAAAGACGGGAACCTGAACTCCCCTTCCCCCCACAGCCGTTGGGCTGCCCAGCCTGAGGAGGACGCGATGCCGCCGCGTACCGCCCGAACGCCCCGCAGGAGATGGCTCACCGTACCGCTCGGTGCCCTCGCCCTCGTCCTCGCCTTCCCCGCCACCGCGTTCGCCGCCCCGCCGCCGGGGCTGCCCGGCAACGCCGACAGCCTGGAGCGGGCGTACCAGCCCGCCTACGACTACGACACCGACGGCTGCTACCCCACACCGGCCATCGGCGCCGACGGAGCGGTCAACGGCGGACTGAACCCGACCGGCGCGCTCAACGGCAACTGCCGCGACGCCGTCGACCTGGACAACACCAACGGCTACTCGCGCGCCAAGTGCGACAACGGCTGGTGCGCCTACATGTACGGGCTCTACTTCGAGAAGGACCAGGCCCTGCCCGGCACCGGCCTCGGCGGCCACCGGCACGACTGGGAGCACGTGGTGGTGTGGGTGCGGGACGGCACCGTGCGGTACGTGTCGACGTCCAACCACGGCTCGTTCAGCGTGCACGAGCGGTCGGCCGTCCGCTTCGACGGCACCCATCCGAAGATCGTCTACCACAAGGACGGCATCAGCACCCACTGCTTCCGCCTGGCGACCTCGGGCGACGAGCCGCCGGAGAACCACCAGGGCACCTGGCAGTACCCGGCCCTCGTGGGCTGGAACGGCTATCCGGCGGGTCTGCGCGAGAAACTGAGCGCCTACGACTTCGGCAGTGCCAACTTCGGCCTCAAGGACGGCAGCTTCGCCTCCCACCTGGCCGCCGCCAAGCCGTCCGGCATCCCCTTCGACCCGAACGCCTGAGGCCGACGGAAAGGGTGGGGCCGGTCGGGCGAACCGCGCCCCATGGACGCCCCCGCGCGCACTATCGTGTCCGCATGTCCGTCCCCGAGCTCATCCGCATCGTCTCCCGCGACTCCCCCATGGCGCTGGCTCAGGTCGAACGCGTCCGGGCCGAGCTGGCGGCCCTCCACCCCGGCGTGCGCACCGAGGTCGTCCCGGTGAAGACCACCGGCGACAAGTGGCTCGGTGATCTGTCGCAGGTGGAGGGCAAGGGGGCGTTCACCAAGGAGGTCGACGCCGCCCTGCTGTCGGGCGAGGCCGATCTCGCGGTGCACTGCGTCAAGGACGTGCCCGCCGACCGGCCGCTGCCCGCCGGCACGGTGTTCGCCGCGTTCCTGGAGCGGGACGACGTACGGGACGCGCTGGTCCACCCGGACGGGCTCACCCTGGACGAACTGCCGGAGGGGACGCGCGTCGGCACGTCCTCGGTGCGCCGTGTCGCCCAGCTGGCCGCCACCCACCCGCACCTGCGGTGCGTGCCCTTCCGCGGCAACGCCAACCGGCGCCTGGCGAAGCTCGCCGCGGGGGACGCGGACGCGCTGCTGCTCGCGGTCTCCGGCCTGGAGCGCATCGGCCGGAGCGACGTGATCAGCGAGGTCCTCTCCCCCGAGACGATGATGCCGCCGATCGGCGCGGGCATCCTCGCCCTGCAGTGCCGGGAGCAGGACCAGGGTCTGATCGACGCGGTGAGCGGCCTCGGCCACCCCGCGACGCACCGGGAGGCGACGGCGGAGCGGATGTTCCTGCACGTCCTGCAAGGGCACTGCAACAGCCCGATCGCCGGGCTCGCCCGCGTGGACCGCGGCGGTGAGCTCTCCCTGCGGGCCTGCGTGTTCACCCCGGACGGCAAGGTCCGGCTGAACGCCCACGAGTGGGCCGGCCGGCTCGACCCGGCGACGCTGGGCACCTCGGTCGCGGTGGCCCTGCTGCGGCAGGGCGCCCGGGAGATCATCGACGGCATCGCGCACTGAGGGCGGCGTCGTGCGTCGAGGGCGGAGCGCTGAGGGCGGCCGCCCGGCGGATCAGGCCGGGCCCTCCTCCGACTGGCCCCGCAGGAACGCGCTCACCTGGTGCGCGAGGCCCTCGTCCCGCACCCCGCCGCACGGGGTGGCGTCGGCGCCGTCGGGCAGCCCGAGGGCGCCGCTCCAGAGCCGGCGGTCGGCCCACTCCTCGTCCACCCTCAGCTGCACCTGCACGTCCACCTGGTTCAGACTCGCCTCCGGGCCGGCCGCGTAGAGCACGGCCGTGGCCCGGCGCAGCGGGTAGACGTCGAAGCCCTCGATGAACTGGGAGTTGCGCCAGTCCAGGAAGGCGCTCTCCCCGTCGGGTCCGGTCCGCACGTCGATCTGGCCGTCCTCCAGGTGGATGCCGAGGTGCCGCCCGCCCCGGTTCTCGACGGTCACCCGGACCCGGAAGTACGTCAGCCCCTCGGCGGCGTCGTCGCGGCCACGCGGCGGCTCGGCCGGCTCAAGACCGTGGACACGGACCCGCAGGCCGGCGTGCTCGTCGTACTCCTGCCAGTCCCCGACCACGTTCGGCTCGTACACGGTGCCCCTCTCGACCTCTCGACGCTGCTTCCTATCCGCACGCTCAGCGCACTGTCAAATGAGCGGAATGCGCTGTGGCCAGGGGATTCGTCCCTTTGGGTCGGCGATCAAGCGCTGCGCAGGGACGATCCGCCGGCGCCGGTCCGCGCGATCACCGGGAGCGTGCCGCACATCACGTCCCGCGACCGGGCGGCCGCCCGGTCACCGGTACGCAGCCGTTCGAGTGGCCGTTCGGGGCATTCGCGCTCAGTATCCATATATACGGGGACTTGCCAGCACCCCTGCTGAGGGAGGTGCGCGCGATGCGTGTCGCCGGCAGAACCCAGCCCCACCCGCACGACGACGCCCCCGACACGGCCGCGGCGTTCGACCGGCTCGCCGGGCTGCCCGAGGGACCGGAGCGCAAGGCGCTGCGGGACGAACTGATCCGGGTCTGGCTGCCCATGGCGGAGCGGATCGCCGTCCGCTTCCGGGGCCGCGGCGAGAACCTGGAGGATCTCTATCAGGTGGCGGCCCTCGGCCTGGTCAAGGCCGTCGACCACTACGACCCCGGGCGGGGCCACGCCTTCGAGGCGTACGCGGTGCCGACCGTCACCGGCGAGATCAAACGGCACTTCCGCGACCACATGTGGACGCTGCACGTGCCGCGCCGCATCCAGGACCTGCGCAACCGGGTCCGCAGGTCGGCGAAGGAACTGGCGCAGACCACGCCGGGGCGCGCCCCGACCGTCGAGGAGATCGCCGAGCACGCGCAGCTGACCACGGCCGAGGTGCGTACCGGCATGGAGGCCCTGGAGTGCTTCTCGGCCCTGTCGCTGGAGGCGGAGATGCCCGGCACCGACGGGTACGCCCTCGGTGACGCGCTGGGCGGCCCCGATCCCGCCTTCGACGCGGTGGTCGACCGGGTGGCCGTCCGGCCCTGTCTGGAGGCGCTGCCCGAGCGCGAGCGCACCATCCTCTACCTGCGCTTCTTCGGAGGGATGACCCAGAGCCGCATCGCGCAGCAGCTCGGCATCTCCCAGATGCACGTCTCCCGGCTGCTCACCGGCTGTTTCGACCGGATACGCGAGGAGATCCTGGCGGACGCCCGCTGAGCGCGGGCCGCCCCAGGCGGTCCTCCAAGGCGGCCAGGATCTCCGGTGGCATCACTCCGGTGCGCCCCCAGATGAGTATCGTTTCCGCCACATTGCGGAGTTTGATGTTCGTATGCTGGGAAACTTCCTTCAGGACGATCCACCCCTCGTCCGGTGTCACCCCGCCGAGGGCGATGACCACCCCGATGGCCTGATCGACGACGGCGTGCGAGACGACCGCCTCCTTGAGCTGCCGGACCTGCTCCTGCAGCCGGAAGATCTGGTCCGGGTCGGAATCCGGGCCCGGGCCCGGGCCCGGGCACACGTCGGTGGGGGGCACGGTCACCTCCGGGCCTCCATCCTCGCCAGCCCGGTGCCGCCGCGCCACTGGGCCGTCCGGGGCGGGCGCGCCACCGTTTCGGCGCCCTGTGCGGGGTACTCGCCAGGCGCCCGCCGCACTCCCGGCCGGACACTGGTGTGGAGCCGGTGGCTGCCGGTGGACGAGACCAGGACACGACTGCCATGAACCACGACACCACCTCCTCCACCCGCGGGGAGAGCCTCCTGTCCACGCACTCCGTGTACGGGTCCCCCTGCTGGGTGAGTCTCACCAGCCGTGATCTGAAGGCCACCGAGGACTTCTACTCCGCCGTGCTGGGCTGGCGGTGGCGGCCCGTCCGGCTGGGCGAGCCGTTCCGGATCGCCCTGGCCGACGGGGTGCCGGTCGCCGGGATCGCCGCCGTCGCCGCGATGTGGCAGATGGCGGTGGCCTGGACGCCGTACTTCGCCGTGCGCAGCGCGGACGAGGCGGTGTCGCGGGCGCAGGAGCGCGGCGGCACCGCCGCGGTCGGGCCGATCTCCCTGCCGCCGGGGCGGGCGGCCCTGCTCGCCGACCGGGACGGCGCGACGTTCGGCATCTGGGAGGGCGAGCTGTTCTCGGACTGGGACGCCTGGCGCACCAAGCGTCCCGCCTTCATCCGGCTGCACACCCGGGACGCCTTCGACGCCGCGATCTTCTACGGCGAGATCTTCGAGTGGGCGTCCGGGCAGGGCTGCGAGGTCCGGTACGAGGGTGACGAGGTGGTCCTGCGCCACGAGGGCGAGGTCGTGGCCCGCATCGAGTCGGGGGCGCTGGGGGCGGCTCCCGACCCCGCCGTCCGGCCGCACTGGCAGGTCCACTTCGCGGTCGAGGACGTCGCGGCCTGCGCCCGCGCCGCGGAGCGGCACGGCGGCAGCGTGCTGTCCCTGGGTGCGGACGAGGCGGTACTCCGGGACGCCGACGGCGCGCAGTTCACGGTGACCGCGCGCCGCCTCGGCAGCTGACCTCACCGGCTCACCGGCCGGTGCGGGAGGGCCGGGAGAGCAGCACGAGGCTGCGCTGCTCGACGGTGAGCCGGGTGCCCGCCTTGTGCTCGGCCTCGTCGGGCACGCCCTCGGGGTCGGCGGTGTCGACCAGGGCCGTCCAGCGTTCCCCGTAGGCGGCGCCGGGCAGCCGGAAGTGGACCGGCTCCCAGTGGCTGTTGAGCAGCAGCAGGAAGGAGTCGTCGACCACGGGTTGGCCGCGGGGGTCGGGTTCGGCGATGGCGTCGCCGTTGAGGAAGACGCCGACGGTGTGCGCGTCGGAGCGCTGCCAGTCGTCGTCGGTCATCTCCCGCGCGTCGGGCAGCAGCCACACCAGGTCGGGCAGCGGCTGGTCCGCGTGCGTGAGGGTCTCCCCGCGGAAGAAGCGGCGCCGGCGCAGCACCGGGTGGTCGGCGCGCAGCGCGATCAGGCGCCGGGCGAAGTCCAGCAGCGCGCGCTGCTCGTCGCCGAGCCGCCAGTCGATCCAGGAGATCTCGTTGTCCTGGCAGTAGGCGTTGTTGTTGCCGCGCTGGGTGCGGCCGAGTTCGTCGCCGTGGCAGATCATCGGGATGCCCTGCGAGAGCAGGAGCGTGGCCAGGAAGTTGCGCTGTTGGCGGCCGCGCAGTTCCCGCACGGCCGGGTCCCCGGTGTCGCCCTCGACGCCGCAGTTCCAGGAGCGGTTGTGGCTCTCGCCGTCCCGGTTGTCCTCGCCGTTGGCCTCGTTGTGCTTGTCGTTGTACGAGACGAGGTCGCGCAGCGTGAACCCGTCGTGGGCGGTGACGAAGTTGACGCTGGCGCGGGGGCGGCGGCGGCTGTGCTGGTACAGGTCGGAGGAGCCGGTCAGCCGCGAGGCGAACTCGCCGAGCGTGTGCTCCCCGGCGCGCCAGAAGTCCCGTACGGCGTCGCGGTACTTGCCGTTCCACTCCGACCACAGCTGCGGGAAGTTGCCCACCTGGTAGCCGCCCTCGCCGACGTCCCAGGGCTCGGCGATCAGCTTGACGCGGCTGATCACCGGGTCCTGCTGGATGAGGTCGAAGAACGCGGACAGCCGGTCCACCTCGTGGAACTGCCGGGCCAGGGTGGCCGCGAGGTCGAAGCGGAAGCCGTCGACGTGCATCTCGGTGACCCAGTAGCGCAGCGAGTCCATGATGAGCTGGAGCACGTAGGGGTGGCGCATCAGCAGGCTGTTGCCGGTGCCGGTGGTGTCGTAGTAGTGCTGCCAGTCGCCGTCCACCAGGCGGTAGTAGGAGGCGTTGTCGATGCCGCGGAAGGAGAGGGTGGGGCCCTTCTCGTTGCCCTCGGCGGTGTGGTTGTAGACGACGTCGAGGATCACTTCGAGGCCGGCCTCGTGCAGGGTCTTGACCATCGACTTGAACTCGGTGACCTGCTGGCCGCGGGTGCCGAGGGCGGCGTAGCCGTTGTGCGGCGCGAAGAAGCCGATGGTGTTGTAGCCCCAGTAGTTGGACAGGCCCCGGTCCTGGAGCACTCCGTCGTGGACGAACTGGTGCACCGGCATCAGTTCCACGGCGGTCACGCCGAGGGACGTCAGGTGGTCCACGACCGCCGGGTGCGCGAGGCCCGCGTAGGTGCCGCGCAGCTCCTCGGGCACGTCGGGGTGGGTGCGGCTGAGGCCCCGGACGTGGGCCTCGTAGATGACGCTCTCCGAGTACGGGCGCCGGGGCGGGCGGTCGTCGCCCCAGTCGAAGAAGGGGTCGGTGACCACGCCGAGCATGGTGTGCCCGGCGCTGTCGCCCGGGTCGGCCTTGCCCCTGGCGCGCTCGAAGAGGGAGGCGTGGTTGTCCACCAGCCCGTCCACGGCGCGGGTGTAGGGGTCGAGGAGCAGCTTCGCCGGGTTGCAGCGGTGGCCGACGGCCGGGGCCCACGGGCCGTGGACCCGGTAGCCGTAGCGCTGCCCCGGACCGACGCCGGGCAGGTAGCAGTGCCAGACGAAGCCGTCGACGTCGGGCAGCGGGATGCTGCTGTGGGTGCCGTCGTCGTCGACGAGCACGAGGTCGACCCGCTCGGCGACCTCGCTGAACAGGGCGAAGTTGGTGCCCTGTCCGTCGTACGCGGCCCCCAGGGGGTAGGGGTGCCCGCTCCACACGGGCGACCCCTTCCACTTCGGCCTGGCGCGGGTCACCGGGCCTCCTCCAGAACGCCGTCGCGCGTACGTGCCCAGCCGGCCACCCGGGCCACCGGCATGATCTCTCGCGGCACGTCCAGCCCCTCCTGCGTGATCGGTTCGGGCGCCCTCGCCACCAGCGGGACGCGTTCGCCGGCGCGGGCGCGGCGCGAGAACCAGATGACCTTCGCCCCGGTGTCGGTGGCGCAGCAGCCCCAGCCGTCGCTGTTGGCGGCGAGGTGCTGCAGACAGGTGCGCAGGTCCTGGTCGACCCGGAGCGCCTGGTCGTTGCCGCCCACGGCCGTGATGAGGTGCTGGTGGTTCCACCACATCTCGATCGACGTGTTCTTGTCGCTGGCGTGCTCGTCGATCGCCCGGAGCAGCATCTCGGCGCCCGAGCAGACGGGCTCGACGAGGTTCTCCAGGTTCCAGAACCGGAGGTGAGCGGCCAGGATGCGCCTGACCTGTCCGACCCGTTCCGGGCTCACTTCCACGTCGAGGTGGTAGTAGCAGGGCACTGCGGTCTTCATCGTCGTGGCTCCTCACCGCGAAAGCTCTCGCTCCTCCTCGTCCCTTGGGGGACGGGCTCCCCGATCACGAAGCGTGAGCGCTGATCGCTTCTGAGTCACTCCAGAGTGGGAGCGGTAGTCCATTCGTGCAACACGAGCGGTTCGGAGGCCGGAATCCGGGCCGGAGCGGGCAACGGGAAGCAGTTGAAGATCCAACAAGACGGCGCGTCACCACCCGTGCACCATGTGTGAAGAACTCGATCGTCCGTATCACCGGACCGTCCGGAAGGTGACCGGCCATGCTGCTCCCCGCGAAGAGCGAAGTCGCCCGGCAGCTGCGGCATTACCGCGCCTGGGAACGTTCGATGCTGGCGTCCCCCACGGACGTCATCGTCCGGACCACCTTCGAGGACTCCGGTTACACGCTCTGCGTGCTGATGGGCAAGCGGTGCGCACGCGAGGCCGCAGACGCCGCCGAAAGGTATCTGCGGACGAACCTGGTCACCCATGCGCAGGAGCAGCCGGGGCGGCTCGCCCCGTCGGGCCACAAGGCCCCCTCGGGCGCGGCCTGACCCGATCGGCCCAACCAATCTGCCGGGCCCGCGCCCGGCCCCGAAGCACGGCGGAGGTGAGATGCGGATGAGCGCGACCGTGGGGATCGGACGTATCCCGGTCCGGGACGTCCAGCCGGTGGTGGATCACGGCAGGCGTCCGGCGAAGGCGGTGACGGGAGAGACGTTCGAGGTCACCGCCACCGTGTTCCGGGAGGGGCACGACGCGGTGGCCGCCAACGTCGTGCTGAAGGACCCCGAGGGCCGGCCGGGCCCCTGGACGCCGATGCGGGAGCTGGCCCCGGGCAGCGACCGCTGGGGCGCCGAGGTCACCCCGGGCGCACCGGGCAACTGGACGTACCGGGTGGAGGCGTGGAGCGACCCCGTCGCCACCTGGCGGCACACCGCGCGGATCAAGGTCCCGGCCGGCATCGACGCCGGCCTCGTGCTCGAAGAGGGGGCCGAGCTGTACCGGCGGGCCGCCGCGGGGGTACCGAAGGAAGCGGGGCGGGCGGTGGTGCTGGCCGCGGCGGCGACCCTGCTCGACGACACGCTGCCCGTGGCCACCCGGCTGGCGGCGGCGTTGACGCCCCGGGTGGACGCGGTCCTGGCCCGCCACCCCCTGCGGGACCTGGTCACCTCC
>NZ_MULI01000093.1 GCF_002939385.1 Streptomyces sp. MH60
GGGTCCGCCGTCGGCCGGGCACCCGGCCGGCGGTGCGGTGAGCCCGGCTCCAGCTGGCCCGCGATCCCGGACAGCCGGGGGGTGCCCGCCGCCGGACGGGCGGGCTCCGGGTCCTGGGGCGCGTGGGCCAGCCGCGCCGCGAGCCACAGGACCTCGGCGATCTCCCGGGCGTCCGGAGCGGGGCGCTCCGGCGGTTCGTACGGCATCAGGGTCCCGTCTCCAGGTGCCGCCACAGGGTGCGCAGCAGGTCCTGCCACTGCTCCGGGTCCTCGTCGGCGCCCGCCCGCGCCAGCTGGATGGCGCTCAGCAACTGGTCCACGGCGACGCTGCCGTTGCTCTGCTCCGCGAGGAACGCCTCCACCAGGGGCGCCGCCTCCTCCAGCGCGTCGGCGCCCAGATGCGCGGCGACGATCGCGGCCAGCCGGTCGGGTCCCGGCTGCTCGATGTCGTAGCGCAGGCAGCGCCGGGCGAAGGCGGCGGGGAACTCCCGCTCCTCGTTGGAGGTGATCACCACGAAGGGGAACGCCCAGCACTCCACCTCGCCGTCCGTCACGGGTGCGCTCTGCCCGTCCGCCGTCCGTACCGGGGCGGTGCGCTGCTCCGGCGGCAGCCGCAGCAGCTCCTCGACGGTGAAGCGGCCCTCCTCGAACACGGTGAGCAGGTCGTTGGGCAGATCGATGTCGCTCTTGTCGAGTTCGTCGACGAGCAGGACCCGGGGCCGGCGGCGGGGCAGCAGCGCCGTGCCCAGCGGACCGAGCCGCAGGAAGCGGCCGATGTCGCCGGTGCTGTCCCCGGTCTCCAGGCCGGCGCGGCGCAGGTTGGCCTCGTGCAGCCGGCCGATGGCGTCGTAGGCGTACAGGCCGTCCCGCAGCGTGGTGCGCGAGGTCACCGGCCAGTGCAGGACGGGGCCGAGGCCCAGCTCGTAGGCGACCGCGTGCGCGAGGGTGGACTTGCCGGTGCCCGGGCGCCCGGTCAGCAGCAGCGGGCGGCGCAGCAGCAGGGCCGCGTTGACCGCGTCCACCAGGCCGCGGTCCACCTGGAAGACCCGGCCGCGCCGGGTGTCCGCGGGCTGCGGGGGCACGGGCTCGTCCTGCGGCGGCATGCCCTGTTGCAGCGGGCGCCAGCTCGGCGGGTCGGGCAGCCGTTCGATGCCGTTGTGCGGGACACCGTCACCGCGGTAGATCCACCACGCCGGCGGCTGCGGGGCTGCGGGCTCGGTCACGACGAGGCACCTCCGGGAGCGGGAGCTGGTGGGGTCAGGGGCGTGTGCGGGGGCAGCCGGTCGAACGGGTCCCACAGGAAGCCCAGGCGCAGACCGCTCCCGACCCGCGGCCGGGCCGCACCCGGCCGGGACGACCACTCCCCGCGGCGGGCCCGCAGCACCTCCCCGGGCAGCGTGCGCGCCCCGGCGGTCCGCAACCGGTCCGGCAGGTCGGCGGCGACGGACGGGCCGTCCTGCTCGTCGTGCGCCCACACCAGGGCGGGGACCCCCGCGTCCAGGGCCGCGTCGAACTCGGCGTCGGGGGCGCGCCTGCGGGACACCCGCGGCGGGAACCCGAGGACCAGGGCCAGCGGTCCGTCGTCCGCGTACAGGGCGGAGAACAGGGCCTCGTAGGACGAACCGTCCTGGTTCCGGGCGGGGACCACCGCGACCACGCCCTCTCCGGAGAGTGCGGACAATGCCTTCATCCTGTCCCACTTCCGGGACCAGTTATGCCCCCAGTCGACCCATTCCGACGCGTTCTGGCGCTCGAGGCTGCGCACGGCGACCGGGTGCACCACCCCCAGACGCACCTCCGCGCCGCTCGGGGTCGCGATCGGCAGGCCGTCGACCGGCCGGGCCAGCAGCTCGCGGGGCAGGACGAACTCCACGAACAGGTCGGGGGAGTCGATGGCCTTCTCCCGGCGCATCCGGGTGATCTCGTCCACCACGAGCCGCTCCAGCCGCCCCAGCCGCATGGCCTCGGTGTACTGCCGCACGGCCTCCCGCGGGGCGCCCTCGTGCTGCCGGAAGACGTCGAGCAGGTAGTGCCGGCTCGGTGACGCGGGGGTGACGCGGAAGGTGGCGTACGTCCAGCGGGTGCCCGCCCCGCCGGGGCGCACCCGGCGTTCGAGCAGCGGACCGGGGTCGACCGCCGGGGTGCAGTGTCCCGCCCGCCCGCGCACCCAACGGGCCAGTTCCTGTCCGCGGGGCCCGGGGACCCGCCGGGACAGCGCGGCGACGAAGGTCAGCAGCGGCGGCACCGGCCGGCCAGCCTGGGCGATGTGCCGCAGGTCGTGCACGATGCCGAGGATGTCCTCGGGGGAGCCCTGCCAGGGGCGGCGCACCGGCCCGAGCGCGTCGTCGCGCAGCGCCACCAGGCCGGGCATCGCGAGCCGGCCGTCGAGCAGCAGCCGGTAGAGGTCGTCCATGGCCTCGTCGTCGAACGGGCCGTCGTCCGGGTCCGGCGGGCCCGGCGCGGGCGGCGGCGGGGGACGGTCGCCGGACAGCGCCAGCGCCGCCCGTAACGGGGGCCAGTCGCGGGCCAGCCGCTCCAGCGGGATCATCCAGGTCACGCCCGCCTCGGGCGACTTGTCGCGGAGCACGGCGAGCCCGGCGACGCGGGACGTCACGGCGTCCCGGACGCCGCAGCCGCTGTAGCCGCGGGCCACCCGGCGGCCGGTGTCCGGTGCGTCGTTCAGCTGGATCAGCGCCGACTCCGGGCCGCCCCGCCCGGCCATCAGGCAGTCCGCCCACACCCCGTGCGGCTGGCCCTGCGGATAGCCGTAGACCTGCATGGGCCGCTTGGCGGCGTAGCCGCCGGTGGACAGATGGGCGTGCGAGGTGGGGAACCGGCCGCCCGCCTGCCCCAGGTCGCCGTGCAGGGTGAGCACCGAGACGTCCTCGTGGTGGCTCCCGCCCGTGTAGCGGTGCCCGCCGCCCGGGGAGCCGGTCAGCTTCAGCCCGCTGCTGAGGGTCACCGTGACGGTGGCGTGCGGGTCGTCCTCCAGGCGGCCGCCCATGGCCGACGTCACGACGTGGGCGCAGGTCAGCACATAGCGCGGCGGGACGATGACGCCGCCGCCGACCGGGTTCCCGGCCGGGCCGAGGATGCTCACCTGCCAGTCGTCGGTGACGGCCGTCCGTACGACCGGTTCCGCCGCCAAGACGCCCTCCCCCCGTCCGCCACCGCAGGCCCCGACCGTCTGCGGAGCCGCCATAGTAGCGGTCCCCGCCGGGGGAAGCAGAGGGGACAACAACCCTTTGCGTACGGCCGGTTGACCAGGTGTTCGGCCTGTTCGGCCGCCGGGTCAGCGGATCGTGATGGTGACCGTCGAGCCCTCGGGAGCCGTGTCCCCGCCGTCCACGGACTGCTTCTTGACGGTGTCGCCGAACAGGCCGAGCAGACCGCGGTCCTCGTCCACCTCGAAGCCCGCGTCCCCGAGCTTCCGCTTGGCGTCGTCCACGCTGTCCCCGACCACGTCCGGGACCTCGATCATCCGGGGGCCCTTGGACACCGTGAGCGTCACCGTGTCCCCCTCGGCGGCCCGGCCGCCCGGCTCCGGCGTCTGCCGGGCCACCTGGCCGCTGTCGTACTCCGAGTTCACCCGCTCCTCGGCGACCTCCACCTTCAGACCGGCCCCCTCCAGCTCGGCCCGCGCCTCGTCCAGGTCGTCGCCGGTGACGTCCGGGACGTCGATCGGGCTGCCCTTGCTGACGACCAGGGCGACCGCGGAGCCCGCGCGCACCGTGGTGCCCGGCCGGGGCTTGGTGGAGATCACGAAGCCCTTGGCCGCCTCGTCGCTGAACGCCCGGGTCACCATGCCCGGCTCCAGCCCCTCGTCCTCCAGCAGCGTCCGGGCCTTGTCCAGCTTGTAGCCCGCCACGTCCGGCAGCTTCACGGTGTCGGGCCCGTCGGAGACGGTGAGCGACACGGAGTCGTTCTTCCGGATGCGGTCGCCCACCCCCGGGTCGGTGCTGATGACCTTGCCCCGCTCCACGGTGTCGCTGTAGGCGTGCCGCACCTTGCCGACGTCGAGACCGGCGTCGTCCAGCCGGTCCCGGGCCTGCGCCTCGGTCTTGGACAGCAGCGGCGGCACCTTGGTGAACTGGCCGGAGTTGATGTACCAGACGCCCGTGCCGACCCCGAGCACCAGCAGGACGGCCACGACGATCGTCAGCGGGCCGCGGCGCAGCCGGAGCCGCCGGGACGGGGCGGCGGGGGGCGGGGGAGCCGTGAGCCGGCTGGTGCGGTTGACCCCGCCCGCGCCGAACCCGCCGTCCGCGGCGAAGCGGGCCTCCGTGCCGTCGTCCTCGTCGTCCTCGTTGACGGGCAGCGGCCGGGGCATCGTCAGCGCGCGCGGGATCACGCTCGTGCGGTCCTCGGCGTTGTCGTGCTCCGCGGCGAGCGCCTGCGGCGGCACGGCGTCCAGCTGGGCCGTGCTCAGCGCCTCACGCGCCTCGCGGGCCCGCGCGAGCAGCGCCACGGCGTCGTGCGGCCGGATCTCCGGGTTGCGCGCGGTGGCCGCGGCGACCAGCTCGTCCAGCTCGTACGCCAGCTCCGGCACGGCCGCCGACGGCGGCGGCACGTCCTCGTGGAGGTGCTTGTAGAGCACCGCCGCGGCGGAGTCCCCGTCGTGCGGCTTGGCGCCGGTCAGCATCTCGTACAGCACGACACCGCACGCGTAGACGTCGACCCGGGGGTCGGCGGTGCCCTGCTCGATCTGCTCGGGCGCCAGATAGGAGACGGTGCCGAGGACGGCACCGGTGGTGCTGGTGACGGTGTCCACGGCGCGGACCAGGCCGAAGTCGGCGACCTTGACCCGGCCGTCGTCGCCTATCAGCACGTTCTCCGGCTTCATGTCCCGGTGCACGAACCCCGCCCGGTGCGCGGCACCGAGCGCCGCGAGGACCGGCTCCAGGATGTCCAGCGCGGCCCGCGGCCTGAGCGCCCCGCGCTCGCGCAGCACGTCCCGCAGGGTGCAGCCCGCGATGTACTCCATCGCCAGGTAGACGTACGCCCCCTCGGCACCCTGGTCGAAGACCTGGACGACATTGGGGTGGTCGAGCCGGGCCACCGACTTGGCCTCGCGGATGAACCGCTCGACGAAGGTGGCGTCGGTCGCGAGCGTCGGGTGCATCACCTTCAGCGCGAGCACGCGGTCCAGGCGGGTGTCCACGGCCCGGTAGACCGTGGCCATCCCGCCGACCGCGATCCGCGCCTCGACGCGGTACCGGCCGTCGAGCACCTGCCCGACGAGAGGGTCCTGAAGGGTCGTGTCCACGCAGGTGAGTCTACGAGCCGACACCGACACCCCGCGTCGCCGACCAGAATCGGGTCGGGTCTGCAGCGGACCTGTGACGTACGCGACCGCGGGCAGTCGTGCCGCCGGGGCGGCTCGGGTGGGCGACGGGGGTACCCTCCCAGGCCGTTCGGGCACTGGGGGAGGCGCCCCGCAACGCCGGGCCGCGCCCTCGTGTCCGATCGCACCGGCGCCTAGAAGGCGGGCCGCTCCGGATCCAGCACCGCCAAGCCCTCCGCAGGAGACGACGCCTCGGCGAAATGCCGCCGCGGAATCCGCCCGGCCCGCCGGGCCGACCGCCCCGCCTCCACCCCCGCCCGCATCGCGGCAGCCATCAGCACCGGCTCCTGCGCCCGCGTCACCGCCGAGGCGAGCATCACACCCGCACACCCCAGCTCCATCGCCAGCGCCACGTCCGAGGCCGTACCGGCCCCCGCGTCCAGGATCACCGGCACGCGCGCGTGCTCCACGATCAGCTGGAAGTTGTGCGGGTTGCGGATCCCGAGCCCGGACCCGATCGGCGAGCCCAGCGGCATGATCGCCGCACAGCCGACGTCCTCCAGCTTCCGCGCGAGCACCGGGTCGTCGTTGGTGTACGGCAACACGGTGAACCCGTCGTCGACCAGCGTCTCCGCCGCGTCCAGCAGCTCGACCGGGTCCGGCAGCAGCGTGCGCTCGTCGGCGATGACCTCCAGCTTGACCAGGTCCGTGCCGAGCGCCTCGCGCGCCAGCCGCGCGGTGAGCACCGCCTCCCCGGCGGTGAAGCAGCCGGCCGTGTTCGGCAGCACCCGGATGCCGAGCCGCTCCAGCACGGACAGCACCGAGCCGTGCACCGAGGCGTCCACCCGCCGCATCGCGACGGTCGTCAGCTCCGTACCGGAGGCCACCAGCGCGCGCTCCAGCACATCCAGGCTGGGCGCCCCGCCCGTACCCATGATCAGGCGGGACGCGTACGTCGTGCCGCCGAGGACAAAGGGATCGTCGGCCATGGTCAGCCTCCTTGGACGGCGGTGAGGACCTCGACGCGGTCGCCCTCGGACAGCGCGGTGGCGGACCACCGCGCGCGCGGGACGACGGTCTCGTTCAGGGCGGCGGCCACCCCGGACGGCGCCCGGGTGAGCGTGCCCACCAGCGCGTCCAGGGCGGTGCCGGGAGCCACCTCGCGCGGCTCGCCGTTGACGGAGATGTTCATGCGGGCTGCTCCGAGAGTGCGGGGGCGGCGCTGAAGCGCCGGGGGCTGAAGGGCCGGGCCTCCTCCGGCAGCTCCCCGCCGGTCAGGGCGTCCGCCATGACGTCGCCGGTGACGGGGGTGAGCAGGACGCCGTTGCGGTGGTGACCGGTGGCCAGCAGCAGGCCGTCCAGCGCGGTCGGGCCGAGCAGCGGCGCGTTGTCCGGGGAGCCGGGGCGCAGACCCGCGCGGGTCTCCGTCAGGGGCAGCTCCGTGATGCCGGGAACCAGCTCGTGCGCGTCGCGCAGCAGCTCGTAGACGCCGCCCGCGGTGACCGTCGTGTCCCAGCCCAGCTCCTCGCTGGTGGCGCCGACGACCAGCTCACCGCTCTCCCGGGGCACCAGGTAGACGTGGTTGCCGCGCACCACGGCACGCACGGTCCGGTTCAGCAGCGGCCCCGGCGTCCGCGGCATGGTCAGCCGCAGCACCTGCCCCTTCACGGGCCGCACCGGCGGCAGCACGGCCTCCGGCACGCCCGAGAGCCGCCCGCTCAGGCTGCCCCCGGCCAGCACCACCCGCCCGGCCTCCAGCGCGGTGCCGTCGGCGGTGACGACGCCCGCGGCCCGGTCCCCGGGGCCGACGGTGAGCCGCTCGGCCCACGCCCGGTGGAAGACCACGCCCGCGTGTCCGCAGGCGGCCACCAGCGCGCGGGCGAGGCGGCGGGGGTCGATCTGGTGGTCGCCGTCCACCCGCAGGCCCCCGCGCACGCCCGGCGCGAGCATCGGCTCCAGACGTCGGCACTCGCGCCCCGACAGCCACTCGGACTCCAGTCCGGAGCGCTGCTGGAGCGCGTGCAGTTCGCGCAGGTGGGCGCGGTCGTCGGCGTCCAGCGCGACGGCGAGCGTGCCGCAGCGGCGGTAACCGAGGTCGTGGCCGGTCAGCTCGGTCAGCTCGGCCGCGAACTCCGGGTAACGGCGGGCCGAGGCGAGGTTCAGCGCGAGCAGCGTCTCCTCGCCGTAGTGCAGCTCCGTGACGGCGGCCAGCATCCCGGCCGCCACCTGGGCCGCCCCGCCGCCCGGCTCGGGGTCCACGAGGGCCGTGACCAGCCCGCGCTGCGCGGCCCGCCAGGCGGTGACGAGCCCGATGATCCCGCCGCCGACGACGAGGACGTCGGGTGTACGAGACGTACGAGGCGTGTGCGGTGGAGACGACATGGGCGTCCAGCCCCTCCCTTCGCCGGCATGACCCGGATCAGGTTCGTACGGTCGGAGGCCGCCAGCCTCCCTCTCAGCCCGGTGCGTCCGGGCTCCCGCGAGTGCCTTACGTTGGCCACCCTAGCCCGCAGCGCATCGCACGTGTAAGGGAGCCTCCACCCGTGGCGCGATCACTCGACGGCCTCGTCCTCGCCCCCGTCGCCGACCAGGCGCCCGGCCAGGTGGGTACCCGGACCCGGTTCACCTACCACGAGCGGGACGGCGCCGTGTGGGCCGAGTACGCGGGAGGCGACGTCGTCCGCGGGCACCTGGTGGGCACCAGGGAGGGCGACCGCCTCGACTTCCGGTACGTGCAGCTCAGGACCGACGGCAGTACGTCGTCGGGGCACTGCGTGTCCACCGTCGTCGAACTGCCCGACGGGCGCGTTCGGCTGGACGAGACCTGGGAGTGGGAGTCGCAGCCGGGCAGCGGGACCAGCGTCGTGGAGCAGCTCACCGCGCGCGGGCACTGACCGGCGAAACGCCGGGTGTCTATGGTGATCAGGTGAGCGAGCAGACGCGGGAACGGGGACAGGGAGCGGCGGCGGACGCGGAGCGGCGTGCGGTCGTCGTGGGCGCCGGGATGGCGGGTGTGCAGACCGCGGTCGCCCTGCGCGAACAGGGCTTCACCGGCCCGGTGACCCTGATCGGCGCGGAGCCGCACCAACCGTACGACCGCCCCCCGCTGTCCAAGGCCGTCCTGCTCGGCACCGCGGAGGGCTCCGCCTTCGACGTCGACTTCGAGGCGCTCGGCATCACCCTGCGGCTGGGCTGCGAGGCCCTGGGCGTCCGCCCCGGCGAGCACGTCCTGGACACCTCCGAGGGGCCCGTGCCCTACGACGTCCTCGTCCTGGCGACCGGCGCCGAACCGGTCCGCCTCCCGGGCGCCGAGGGCGTGCCCGGCGTGCATCTGCTGCGCACCCTGGACGACGCCGAGCGGCTGCGGCCGGTGCTCGCCCGGCAGCACGACATCGTGGTGGTCGGCGCGGGCTGGATCGGCGCCGAGTTCGCCACCGCCGCGCGCGAGGCGGGCTGCGCGGTGACTGTGGTGGAGGCCGCCGACCGGCCGCTGGCCGACGCGCTGCCCGCCGAGGTCGCCGCGCCGATGACCGCCTGGTACGCCGACGCCGGCGCCGAACTGCGCACCCGCGCGCGCGTGGAGCGCGTCGAGCCCGGCGGCCCCGGTGAGTCCGGTCGGGTCGTCCTCGACGACGGCACCCGGCTGGCCGCAGGCGCGGTGGTCGTCGGCATCGGCGCCCGCCCCGCCACCGGCTGGCTGGCCGGCTCCGGCATCGCCCTCGGCGCGCACGGCGAGGTCCTGGCCGACGACCTCCTGCGCACCTCCGCGCCGGACGTCCACGCGGTCGGCGACTGCGCCTCCTTCCCCTCCGCCCGCTACGGCGAGCGGCTCCTGGTGCACCACTGGGACAACGCCCTCCAGGGCCCGCGCACGGTCGCCGCCGACATCGTCGGCACCCCGGCCGGCCGGACCCCGGCGGCGTACGACCCGGTGCCGTACTTCTGGTCCGAGCAGTTCGGCCGCTTCGTCCAGTACGCCGGCCACCACACGGACGCCGACACCACCCTGTGGCGCGGTGACCCCGCGAGTGAGGCGTGGACGGTCTGCTGGCTGCGCGAGGGCCGCCTGGTCGCCCTGCTGGCGGTGGGCCGCCCCCGCGACCTGGCGCAGGGCAAGCGCCTGATCCAGGCGGGTACGCCGATGGACCCGGACCTGCTGGCCGACCCGGCGAAGCCGCTCAAGGCGGCGACGGCCACGGCGTAGTCGGGTTTCCGACTGTCAGTGCCAGGTGGCAGGCTGGAGGCGTGACCGAGATTGACGCAAAGATTGATGCTCTCGTACCCGCCTGGCTCACCGTTCCCGACATCGCCGAGATGCTCGGTGTCGAGGTGACCCGGGTGCGCCAGCTGATCAAGGAAGGCCAGCTCATCGCCGTACGCCGCGGTGAGAACCGCGCACTGCACATCCCCGCGGCCTTCATCGACGAGGACAAGGTCGTCAAGGGCCTGGTCGGGACCCTGACGCTGCTGCGGGACGACGGCTTCACGGCCGAGGAGATGCTGGAGTGGCTCTTCACGCCCGACCCGAGCCTGCCCGGCACCCCCGCCCAGGCCCTGAGTGAGAATCGCGGTACGGAGGTGAAGCGCCGCGCCCAGGCGCTCGCCGTCTGACCGGCCCCCTCGCCGATCCGCCACACCGCCCGGCGTGCGGGCCGCCGCGCACGCCGGGCGCCCGTACGCCACCATCGCTCGGCCCGTCACGGGCCCGCGCCACCTCACCCGGGGGACACCCGCATGCCCGACACCGCCACCACCGCCCGCGCCCGGCTCGCCGACGCCCGGCTCTACCTGTGCACCGACGCCCGCCGGAGCGAGGGCGACCTGCCCGAGTTCCTGGACGCCGTGCTCGCCGGCGGCGTCGACATCGTGCAGCTGCGGGACAAGGGAATGGAGGCGGCCGAGGAACTGGAGCACCTGGAGGTCTTCGCCGACGCCTGCGCCCGCCACGGCAAGCTCCTCGCCGTCAACGACCGCGCGGACGTCGCCCACGCCGCCCGGGCCGACGTGCTGCATCTCGGCCAGGGCGACCTGCCGGTGCCCGCCGCCCGGGCGATCCTCGGCGACGACGTCCTCGTCGGCCGCTCCACGCACGCCGAGTCCGAGGCCGCCGCGGCCGCCGCCCAGGAGGGCGTGGACTACTTCTGCACCGGTCCCTGCTGGCCGACCCCCACCAAGCCCGGCCGCCACGCACCCGGCCTCGACCTGGTCCGCCGCACGGCGGCGCTGGGCACCGACCGCCCCTGGTTCGCGATCGGCGGCATCGACCTCGGCAACCTCGACGAGGTGCTGGACGCGGGGGCCCGGCGCGTGGTCGTCGTCCGCGCGATCACCGCCGCCGACGACCCGGGCGCGGCGGCGGCCGAGTTCGCGAAGCGGCTGCGGCAGGCGGCCCCGGCACCGGCGTAGCCGCACGCCGTCGCGGCGCGTCGTCTCCGGCAGGTCTGCGACGGGTCTCCGACGGGCAGGTGTCCAAAGGGTGGACAACAACTCGACAATGTGGACAAATATCCCGCATCCGGTTGGGTGACCGCCGCACCCTGGCTAACCTGCCCATATGGCCCTCGGAACCGCAAGCACGAGGACTGATCGCGCCCGCACGGTGCGTGACATCCTCGCCACCGGCAAGACGACGTACTCGTTCGAGTTCTCGGCGCCGAAGACGCCCAAGGGCGAGAAGAACCTGTGGAGCGCGCTGAGGCGGGTCGAGGCCGTGGCCCCGGACTTCGTCTCCGTGACCTACGGTGCCGGCGGCTCCACGCGCGCGGGCACGGTCCGCGAGACCCAGCAGATCGTCGCCGACACCACGCTGACCCCGGTGGCCCACCTCACCGCCGTCGACCACTCCGTCGCCGAGCTGCGCAACATCATCGGCCAGTACGCCGACGCCGGGATCCGCAACATGCTGGCCGTGCGCGGCGACCCGCCCGGCGACCCGGGCGCCGACTGGATCGCACACCCCGAGGGACTGACCTACGCCGCCGAACTGGTCAGGCTCATCAAGGAGTCGGGCGACTTCTGCGTCGGCGTCGCGGCCTTCCCCGAGATGCACCCGCGCTCCGCCGACTGGGACACGGACGTGACGCACTTCGTCGACAAGTGCCGGGCCGGTGCCGACTACGCCATCACCCAGATGTTCTTCCAGCCCGAGTCCTACCTCCGGCTGCGCGACCGGGTCGCCGCGGCCGGCTGCGCGACCCCGGTCATCCCCGAGGTCATGCCGGTGACCAGTGTGAAGATGCTGGAGAGGTTGCCGAAGCTCAGCAACGCCTCGTTCCCGCCGGAGCTGAAAGAGCGGATCCTCACAGCCAAGGACGATCCGGCGGCTGTACGCTCGATCGGCATCGAGTTCGCCACGGAGTTCTGCGCGCGGCTGCTGGCCGAAGGGGTGCCCGGACTGCACTTCATCACGCTCAACAACTCCACGGCGACCCTGGAAATCTACGAGAACCTGGGCCTGCACCACCCACCGCGGGCCTAGACCGGCCGCACGTATTTGCGACACACTGCGTAACGGTCACTGGGAGAGGGGCGTACATGGGCTGGACGGTCCTCTACATCGCGTTCGGCGTCGTCGCGCTGTGGCTGCTCGGCGAGGTGCTGCTGCAGTACAAGGCGCGGCTGCGCTGGCGGCTGCTCGCCTTCGGCGGCTTCGTCGGCGTCGTCGCCGGCGTGCTGATGTCGAACGTGCTCGTCATCGGTCTCGGCGCCGCCGCCTTCGCGGTCGGCCAGACCTACGTCACGCTGTCGTTCCGCCGCGGCTTCGAGGCCGGCTGGGCGGTCAACGCCCCGGCGAGCCTCGTCGGCAAGCGCGGGCGCCCCGAACGGGGCCGCCGGGAACCGGCGTTGGAGGTCTCCGGGCTCGGACCCGCCGAGGGCGACCGGGACCGCCAGGACGGCTACGACGAGCGCGCCCAGGCCCACACCCCGGGCCAGGACGTCCCGCCCTACGGGCACGACGACTACGACCGCGACGACGTCTTCACCCCGGCCCGGCCCACCGCCGACCCCTCGGCCGCGGAGACCACCGCCGTCTACGAACCGCAGCCCATGCCGGACGACACCGCTTCGTACGGCGTGTACACCGACGCCGGTTACGGCACCGGCCAGCAGCAGGCGGCCACCGCGCCGGGCGCCGACCAGGCCTACGCCTACGACTACTCCGGCTACGGCCAGCAGCAGGACTACGGCTACGACACCGGCGCCCAGCAGCAGTACGCCGCCTACTCCGACCCGTACATCGGCACCCCCACCTACGACGGCGGGGCGTACGACACCGGCGGTTACGACACGACCGGTGCGCAGAACTACGGCCAGCAGGGCTACGGGCAGGACCAGTACGCCACCGGCGCGCCCGGCGGTTACGGCGGTGAGACCCCGGCCGGCGGGGTGTGGGTGCCGCAGCAGCGCAGCACCGACGACCCCTACGGCGGCGAACTCCCGCCCGAGCAGCCGCCGTACCCCTACCAGGGCAACGGCCAGCCGCAGGGCCAGGGTCAAGGCCAGGGCTACGACGAGCAGTACCGCTACTGAGGAACCCTTCCTGAGGTCCCTGTCCGCCGACGGGGTCTCCGGCGCCCGGTGACCGGCCCGCCGGCCGCTCACTGGGAGCCGCGGAACCCCGGTCCCTCCACCACGAGTCCGGCCACCAGCGCGCCCGACATCCCCGCGTGCGGCAGACCGCCGCCGGGGTGCGACCAGCCGCCGACCGTGAACAGACCCTCGGTGCGCGTGCCGTTCGACGGGTGCAGCAGTCGTCCGCCGGCGCCCGCCAGCGCCGGCACCGGAATCGCGCCGTCCGCCACGCCGGTGTCCGCCGCGACCTCGGCCGGGGTGCGCACCTCGTGCCACAGGAGGCGGTCGCGCAGGTCCGGTACCGCCCGCGCGGCGACGTCGATCAACTGCTCGGCCCGGCGGGCGGACACCTCGGTCGTGGCCCGGTCGGACGCGCCGTCCAGGGCGGGCACCGTCACGCTGAGTGTCACCGCCTCGTGGTCCGCGTCCGGGACCAGCGCCGGGTCCTCGGGCCGCAGGACGGTGACGGTCGGCCGCGCGGCCATCCCGGGAGCGGCGCCGAACAGGCGGTCCAACTCGGCCTCACGGTCCGCCGCGTGCACCACCGTCCGGTGCGCCGTGCCCTCGGGCCGGCCGCCCCGCAGTGCCAGCAGCACCGTCAGCCGGCTCGACCCGCCGCGCCGCGCCGGCACCTCGTCCGCGCCGCGCACCGGCGCTCCACCGCACAGGCGCTCCAGTACCTCCGGCGCCACCCCGGAGACCACGAACTCGGCCTCCTCCAGGGCCCCTTCGGCCAGCTCCACGCCCGCCACCCGGCCGTCCTTCTCGACGATCCCGGTGACCTCGGCCCCGAAGCGGAACTCGACCCGGCGGGCCAGACACCGCTCGTACACCGCCCGCGCCAGCTCCCGCAGACCGCCGCCGCGCACGTACCAGACGCCGAACGCGTACTCCATGTACGGCAGGACGGCGGTGTTCGCCGGGGCGGTGCGCGGGTCCAGGCCGTGGGCGAGCGCGTGGCCCTCCAGCAGGGCGGCGAGCCGGGCGTCGCGCAGCTCCCAGGCGCCGACCTCGGCGAGTGTTTCCGCCCGGCGGGTGCGCAGCAGCCGCTTGTGCGGGACCGCCGGATAGGGCTCGCGCTCGGCCAGCACCCGCCAGTTCGGCCACAGCGGCTCCTCCAGCAGGGGGCGGCGCGTCCGGTCCCAGGTCTCCCGGGCCCGCACCAGGAAATCGCCCCAGCGCTGCCCGGCGCCCGCACCGAGCGCCGCGTCCAGGGCGGCGACGACACCCGCGCGCGAGGCGTTCGGCAGCGAGACGGCCGTGCCGTCGGCGAACACGTGCCGGGACGACGGGTCGACCTGGACCAGCTCGACGCACGACTCCAGCGGCTCCTTGCCGGTCTTCACGAACAGATCGCGCCAGACCGCGGGCAGCGGGAGCAGACCGGGGCCGGTGTCGAAGGAGAACCCGTCCCGCTCGAACCGGCCCAGGGCTCCGCCGTACGTCCGCGTCCGCTCGTACACCACCACCCGGTGGCCCGCGACGGCCAGCCGGGCGGCCGCCGCCATGGCGCCCATCCCGGCGCCGATCACCGCAATCCGTGCCATGCCAGGGACTTTAGCCGCCGCCACCGACACCGCCGTGCGAGGGCTGAGCACCACAACGGACGTCCAGGTGACCGGTCGGCGGCGCCGCGCCGTGGGGCGGGGTGCCCAGGGCTGAGTAGCTGTACCTAGTCCGGCAGATGAGTACGCGCGCGGATGGGCTCCGACCTGCGGGAAAGAGAGAGTGGAGACACGGAGAGGGGCACGGCTCCGGCACCGGCGGCACGGGGCGCCGGAACGGAGCCGGGCCCGCGATCCGCTCCTTCCGCCGACCGTGGTCGGTGGGAGCGAGACCGGGGGAGCCCGGAGGGACGACCGGCGACGGGAGTTCCGACGGGGGGACGTACGGGGGAGCAGGAGAAGGCGCCGGTCCGACGGCGGCCCGCGGGGGACGCGGCCACCACGGACCGGCGTTCTTCGTGCGCGGCCCGCGCGGGCCCGCCCCGCCCCCTCCGCGCTCAGCCCCGGCCGCTCACGCGCCCCTGGAGCAGCCGCGACAGCGCGGCGTGCACGTCGTCCAGGGAGCGCTCCGGCTGGAACGCCTTCCAGTCCAGCGCGGCCACCAGAACCATGCCGACCAGCGCGGCGGCGGTCAGCGGCACGTCGATCTCCTCGCTGAACTCACCGCTCGCCACACCCGCGCGCAGCACCCCCTCCACCACCGCCACGGCCTCCTGCCGGACCACCAGCAGCGTGGACTGCCAGGCCCGGTTGGTGCGCCACAGCTCGGCGACGTACAGCTGGGTGAAGGCCGGATAGCGGTCGATGAAGACGAGCCCCGCGCGGATCATCGCGTCCAGGGCGTCGACCCGGCCGCGGCCCTCCCGGGCGGTCTGTTCCGCGGCCTGGCGCAGCGAGGCGGTCAGCAGGCCGACACCGTGCCGCAGCAGCTCCTCGAAGAGGACGGACTTGCTGGCGAAGTTGTAGTAGACCGTGCCCTTCGCGACGCCGGCCCGCTCGGCGATCTCGTCCACGGTGGTGGCGGAGAAGCCCTGCTCGGCGATGAGGGTGACCGCCGCCTCGTAGAGCTTCTGCCGGGTGGCCTCGCGACGGCTGCCGCTCTGCGAGGCGGTGCTGCTGCTTTCCATGGTCCCGATTCTCACAGCACCCCGCACCAGGGCGTCACCGCAGGCCCCCGGGACCCGGACCGAACTGTCGATCGAATCAAAAGTCCAGGTCAGAACGGATTGTCAGTGCCATACCTCACGATGGGCACATACGGCACCTCCTGCCAGGGGCGTGCCGTCACGGAGACGACAGGAGGATCGTCATGGCCCACTCGTCCGCAGCCGCCGCCCGGCGGCGCCGCGCAGCCGGCCCTGCACCCTCACTGACCGGACCGGCGAGCGACGTGCACCCCGTGCTCCGCCGGACGACCGCCCCGCCCGCCGCCCTCGACCTGCTCGCCCAGGCCCGGGCCGGACTGGAGGAGGCCACCGCCCTGGAAACGCCGAACGAGCGGTACGCGACGGCCCACCTCGCCGCCCTGCGCACCGCCGCCGCCGTGCTGGCCGCGCGCGGCCGCCCGGAGACCAGCCCGCGGGCCAGGGCCCGCATCCGCAGCGCCTGGGAGGTGCTGCCCGAGATCGCGCCCGAGCTGTCCGACTGGAGCGCGCTGTTCGCCTCCGGCGCACGGCGCCGGGCCCGCGCCGAGGCGGGCATCCAGGGCGCCGCGGGCACCCGGGACGCCGACGACCTGATACGCGACGTGGCGATGTTCCTGCGCCTGGTGGAGCGGATGCTGGTCCTCCAGCCGGTCCTGCCCCAGCCCCGGCCCGACGCGGACCCACCGGGCCCCGAGCGGTCCGGCCGCTCCGACGCCGGTCACCCCGGCCGCGACCTGCCGGACGCCGGATGAGCGGGTGACGGACGGGTGCCCGGCGGGCGCGGCGTAGGCAATAGGGTGGGAGTCGCCTGAAGCCTCCCCCTCCCCGCACCGGGCCCGGGGGCGGCAGCCCGTTCCGCTCCGCCCGTGTCCGAGGCGGTGCCGCGCCGAGGAGTCAACTGCCGTGTCGGACCCGATGCGCCCGCCCGCCTCCCAGCCCCGACCGCACACGGCGGCTCCGCGCCCCGAGCCCTCCCGGTCCCGGGCCGCCCTGCGCACCGCCGTGGTCTGGGACGTCCTCCAGGACGCTCTGGACCGCCGGGTCAAGGCCACCGGCCGCCAGACACTGGACGTCCTCGACACCGGCGGCGGCAGCGGCAACTTCGCGGTGCCCGTGGCCGGCCTCGGCCACCGCGTCACCGTCGTGGACCCGAGCCCCAACGCCCTGTTCGCCCTGGAGCGCCGGGCCGCCGAGGCCGGTGTCGCCGACCGCGTGCGGGGCGTCCAGGGCGACGCCCGCGGCCTCTTCGACGTGGTCGAGCGCGGCGGCTACGACGCGGTGCTGTGCCACGGCGTCCTGGAGTACGTGGACGACCCCGCCGAGGGCGTCCGCAACGTGGTGGCGGCCCTGCGCGCCGACGGCGTCCTCAGCCGGCTCGCCGCGGGCCTCGGCGGCGCCGTGCTCGCGCGTGCCCTCGCCGGTCACTTCACCGAGGCCCGGCAGGCCCTGGACGACCCGGACGGCCGCTGGGGCACGGGTGACCCCGTGCCGCGCCGGTTCACCGCCGAGCAGCTCACCGGGCTGGTCGAGGCCGCCGGACTCCGGGTCGGCGCCGTGCACGGTGTACGCGTCTTCGCCGACCTCGTCCCCGGCGGGCTGGTGGACACCGAGCCCGGCGCCATGGACGCCCTGCTGAAGCTGGAGGCCGCGGCGGCCGAACTCGCCGCGTTCCACTCCGTGGCCACGCAGCTCCATGTGCTCGGTGAGACGCCGGGGACCGACGGGGTCTGAGCCGACCGGTGGGGTGACGCGCTGATCAGGGGCGCGACTGCAGATGGAGTACGCCACAGGCCCCCCGAACGGGGGGCAGTCGCCGTATGATCGAGGGAGACCGCCCGGCATGACGGGTCGGCCGCTGGGGAATGGGAACTTCAGCGAGCCGGTACGGCCATGACGGAGTCCGGTTGGTCAATTGGCGCAGAGGGGCGGGTTTCACGGGGGCGATTCCCTGCCTATCCTGAAGGGACCCCCCGGGTCGCCCCGGCGACTGCACGATGAGGAGGACTCCGTGCCGCTCTCGGAGCACGAGCAGCGCATGCTCGAGCAGATGGAGCGAGCGCTGTACGCCGAAGATCCCAAGTTCGCGACAGCGCTCGAGGGAAGCGGGCTGCGTACGTACACCCGGCGACGGGTCTACCAGGCGGTCGCGGGCTTCCTCGTAGGTATTGCGCTCCTCATGGCCGGTATGGTCGCCCAGCAGGTGTGGCTCAGCGTGGTGGGCTTCCTCGTCATGCTGGGGTGCGCGGTGCTCGCCGTGACCGGCTGGCGCAAGGCCCCCAAACCGGGCGAGCAGCAGGCGGCCGGCGCCGGTCCGCAGGCAGCACGCCGCCAAGGACGCCAGAAACGCTCGATGATGGATCGCATCGACGAGCGCTGGCAGCGCCGCAGGGATGAGCAGCAGGGCGGCCAGTAACGCCGCCGAGCAGCTCACCAGGACATCCGCGCGAGGGGGTGACCACCCGGACGGTGGTCACCCCCTCACGCACGCCCAGGAGCACCTGAGGACGCCGGGGGCCGCCCTCTCCTCCCCGCGGCGGGACCGCCGCCTCGCCCTGCCGTTCGACGGGCTCAGCCCCACCGGCCCGGCGGGCTCAGCCCTGTTGGTCCGAGGTCTTTCGCCACGCCGGTCGGGCCGTCGCGGCGCGTCGTTTCAGGGCAGTCCACCGGGACGACACCGCCCAGGTCACCCGAATGGCCGAACGCGGGGCGAACCGTGCGCGCAGCCGGGTGCCGCGGCCGGCCGCGGCCCGCAGACCCGCGGCCGCCAGCCGGGCGTCCTCGGTCAGCCCCGCCGTCAGGCGCGGGTGGGGCGCGTAGAGGACCTGCTCCACGGCGTCCGCCACCCGGTGCACCGCCTGCGCGGCCGTCGGCTCCAGCCGGCCCAGCCGGACGACGCGGCCCGCCGTCTTGCGCGGGGTCTGCGACTCCTGGGGCGGAATGCCGAGGTCCCACGCCGTGTCGGTCAGCTCCCGCCACACCGCGAGGGTGTGCGGGCCCGCGTCCGCCGCACCGCGGCCGTGCGACCCGAGCCGTACCGCCCGGGCGCGCAGCCGCCACAGCATCGGGGCGAGCGGGACCAGCAGCACCGCGAGCCCGGCCAGGGCCCAGGCCAGCAGCGCGTACCACTTCGGTCCGTCGCCGCCGGTGACGGGCAGGGCCGCCGCGGTCTCGGTGGAGCAGGCGTCCAGCTTCTTGTCCTGCGGGGAACAGGTGTCGTTCGACGAGGGCGCGGCCGACGGCTCCGTCTCCGTGTTCTGCGACGGCACGACCGGCTCCGGCACCGAGCTGCCCGGCCGGTCCGTGATGGTGTACGACGGGGTCGAGCCACGCGTCGGCGTCGGCTCGAAGCGGGTCCAGCCCACGCCCTCGAAGTACACCTCGGGCCACGCGTGCGCGTCCCGCAGCCCCACGGACACCGAGCCGTCCGCCTGCGGGGAGCCCGGCGCGAAGCCGACCGCGACCCTGGCCGGAATGCCCAGGGAGCGGGCCATCGCCGCCATGGCGAAGGAGAAGTGGACGCAGAAGCCCTCCTTCTCCTTCAGGAACCGGGCGATCGCCTCCGAGCCGCTGCCGACCTTGACCTGGGTGTCGTACTCGAAACCGCCGTTGACCGCGAAGTACTCCTGGAGCCTGACCGCCTGCTGGTAGGGGTTCGCGGCGCCGGCGGTGACCTCGCGGGCGGTCCGGGAGACCACCGCGGGCAGCGAGTCCGGCAGCCGCGTGTACTCGCGCAGGAGCGCCGACGGCGGCGGGGGAGCCGCGGCGAGCTGCTCCGCCGTCGGCTGCACATTCAGGCTGCGTACCTCGTACTTCAGCCCGCGGGTGTTCTGGCCGTGATCGCCGACCAGGGTCATGCCGACGGGCTCGTAGCGCCAGTTGCCCGCGACGCGCACGCCGCTGGGCGGGTAGGGCATGGGCAGCCAGTCCTGGGCGTACCAGTCCGCGGCCGACACCAGGGTCCGCGACTCCGTGCGCTTGATGTCGGAACCGAGTCCGGCCGGGGTGGGGAACGTGCCGTCCGGCACGGCGGTGATGTGCCGCTTGGACGGCTTCCAGGTGGTGCCGTCGAAGTCGTCCAGGGACACGATGCGCAGGTACAGGTTGGACAGGTCCTCGGAATCCGTCTGGACGGAGAGGACCTGGCGGTCCTCGTCGACGTTGAGGCTGTCCCGCAGGGAGACCAGCGGGTTCACCGCGGAGATCGTGCCGCCGCCCCCGGTGCCGGAGCCCACGCCGCCGCCGGCGCTGTCCAGCAGCCCGCCGTCCATCGCGGGCAGGGCGAGCGGCACCACCAGGGCGATGCCCAGCGCGAAGGCGCCGATGCGCCGTCCGGTGCGGACCGGGGCCAGGGCACGCCCCTGCTCCGGGCCCGGGGCACGCGCCGCGCCGCCGAAGACCCGGCCCCACTGCGAGAGCCGGTCACGTCCCTCGGCCAGGAGCAGCGTCAGATAGCCGACCGCCGCGACCAGGAACCACAGCCAGTCGGCGCCGCCCTCGGACAGCCCCGCGGCCACCGAGTAGAGGGCGAGCAGCGGCAGGCCGGCCGGGGCGGCGCTGCGGAAGGTCACCGCGAGGGTGTCCACCAGCAGCCCGATCACCAGGACGCCGCCGACCAGCATCAGCCGGATGCCGTCGGACTCCAGCGGCGCCGGGATCGCGTACCGGGCGATGTCGTCGCCGCCCTGCTGGAGCAGGTCGGCGAAGCGCTGGAAGGCCTGCGGACCGGGGATCAGCCCGGCGAGCGCCTGCTGCCGGGCGAAGACCACGGTCAGCAGCAGCAGCGTGACCACGGCCTGCGCCGCGATGGTCAGCGGCCGGGCCAGCGGTACCCGCCGCGCCACCGCGCCCACGCCCGACTGCACCGCCAGCAGGACCGCCGCCTGGAGGATCCACGTGGCCGGCTCGACCAACGGCAACAACGCACAGGCCGCCATCAAGGTGGCCGCCCAGGCACACACCGCCAACCGCGCCCGCCCGCTCATGGCGTCCCCTTTCCGCCGGTCGGCGTGGTGAGGGTGGTGCGTTCGTGGTCGGCCAGGCGCCACAGCTCCTCCACGGTGGCGCCCCGTGGGACGGTCACGGCGGTCCAGCCCGACTCGCGGAGCATCCGCAGCCGCTCCGCGGCTCCGTCCAACGGGCCGGGCACCTCGCCCGGTTCCCGTGCCCACGTCTCGCTGTCCAGGACGAAGGCGACGGCGCCGCCGCTGCGCTGCCGCATCTTGGCCACCACCGTGGCCTGCTCCTCGTCCAGGTCGCCGAAGAACGCCACCAGCAGCCCCTCGTTCCCGCTGCGCAGCACGTCGTACGCCCGCGACAGGCTCGTGCCGTCGGAGTGGTCGATCACGGCGAGGGTGTCCATCATCAGCCCGGCCGCGTCGGCCGTGCCCTGGCTCGCGCCCGCGAAGCCGTCCGCGCCCTCGCCCGGCACCGAGTTGCCGGTGTCGGTGAGCAGCCGGACGGAGAAGCCCCGCTCCAGCATGTGCACCAGCACCGACGCCGCGCCCGACACCGCCCACTCGAAGGCCGAGTCGGGGCCCGCGCCCTCGAAGGCCACGACCCGGGTGTCGAGCAGCACCGTGCAGCGGGCCCGCTGCGGCTGCTCCTCGCGGCGCACCATCAGCTCGCCGTAGCGCGCGGTGGAGCGCCAGTGCACGCGGCGCAGGTCGTCGCCGTAGCGGTACCCGCGCGGGATCACGTCGTCGTCGCCGGCCAGGGCGAGCGAGCGCTGCCTGCCCTCGCCGTACCCCTTCGCCTCGCCGCTCAGCCGCACCGGCGGCAGCGCCTGAACGCGCGGGATCACGGTCAGCGTGTCGTACGTCGAGAAGGAACGGGTCAGCTCGCACAGGCCGAACGGGTCGGTCAGGCGCAGTTGCAGCGGGCCCAGCGGGTAACGGCCGCGCAGGTCGGAGCGGACCCGGTAGGACACCTCGCGGCGACCGCCGGGCTCCACCCGGTCGAGTACGAAGCGGGGGCGCGGACCGAGCACGTAGGGCACCCGGTCCTGGAGCATCAGCAGACCGGTGGGCAGCCGGGAGACGTTGTCGACGCGCAGATGGACCCGGGCCTCGCTGCCCGCGGGCACCCGCCCGGGGGAGAGCCGGCGGCTGCCGGCGACCCGGTACCGCGTGCGGTGGAGCACGGCCGCGCAGACCAGCGGCAGGGCGCCCAGGAGCAGCCCGACCCGCAGCAGATCGCTCTGCCCCAGGACGTACGCGCAGACCGCCGCCGCGATACCGGCGGCCAGGAAGGAGCGCCCGCGGGTGGTCAGACCGGCCAGGGCGGTCCGGACACCGCCGCCCTCACCCCGGTCGGCCTCGGACCCGTCCGTCCCCCCGGCGTCCATCACAGCCTCCGCGGCGGCTGCTGACCGTACGCCGGCGTGCCGCGGCCCACGCCGAAGCCCGGCTGCTGCTGGGGCGCCGCGGGCACCGGGGTGCGCTGCAGGATCTCCTCCACCACCTGCTCGGCGGTGCGGCGGTTGAGCTGGGCCTGCGCGGTCGGCAGCAGCCGGTGGGCCAGGACGGCGACCGCGAGGGCCTGCACGTCGTCCGGCAGCGCGTACTCCCGGCCGCTCAGGGCGGCGGACGCCTTCGCCGCGCGCAGCAGATGCAGCGTGGCACGCGGCGAGGCGCCGAGTCTGAGGTCCGGGTGGGAGCGGGTGGCGGCGACCAGGTCCACCGCGTACCGCCGGACCGGGTCCGCCACGTGGACGCCGCGGACCGCCTCGATCAGCTTCAGGATCTCGTGCGCGTGCGCCACCGGCTGCAGGTCGTCCAGCGGATTGACCCCGCCGTGCACGTCGAGCATCTGCAGCTCGGCCTCCGGGCTCGGATAGCCGATGGAGACCCGGGCCATGAAACGGTCCCGCTGGGCCTCCGGGAGCGGGTAGGTGCCCTCCATCTCGACCGGGTTCTGCGTCGCCACCACCATGAAGGGGGCGGGCAGCTCGTAGGTCTGGCCGTCGATGGTGACCTGGCGCTCCTCCATCGACTCCAGCAGCGCCGACTGCGTCTTCGGCGACGCGCGGTTGATCTCGTCGCCGATCACCACCTGCGCGAAGATCGCACCCGGTTTGAACTCGAAGTCCCGGCGCTGCTGGTCCCAGATGGACACCCCGGTGATGTCCGAGGGCAGCAGGTCCGGCGTGAACTGGATCCGCCGCACCGAACAGTCGATGGACCGCGCCAGCGCCTTGGCCAGCATGGTCTTGCCGACCCCCGGCACATCCTCGATCAGCAGGTGCCCCTCGGCCAGCAGCACGGTCAGCGAGAGCCGTACCACCTCGGGCTTGCCCTCGATCACGCCCTCCACCGAGCCGCGTACCCGCTCGACCACCGCGGTCAGATCATCCCCCACGCCCGCATACGCTCCCGAGGGGGCACCCCCATGGCTCGCCCGATCGTCATAGGTCGTCACCCGGCCCTCCTCGGCCTTTCCCCGCACTCCCTGGGAAGTGGAGGTTCCCCAACTTGCCGGGCCGGCCCCGCACCGCGGAAGGCCCACCCCGAATCACGGACGCCGCGCGGAAAAAGTTCCGCGCGACACCACATCCCGCATTCTTGCCGCCGTTACCGATTCGTGTCACTCGCCTGTGGACAACTGGCCGCGATATGTCGGCCCTTACGGCCTTTGCGGCGCTTGCACGGCGGAAATCGCCGGGGCGGGCCACCGGATCAGGCGGGGTCGACCTCGCGCAGCAGGCCGGTCCGCACGTCGAAGACGAAACCGCGCACGTCCTCGGTGTGCAGCAGGAACGGCGAGGTGCGCACCCGCTCGATCGAATGCCGCACGTCCTGGTCGGCGTCCCGGAAGGCCTCCACCGCCCACGCCGGACGCTGGCCGACCTCCAGCTCCAGATCGTGCCGGAAGTCCTCGGTGATGGTCTCCATGCCGCAGCCCGTGTGGTGGATGAGGGCCACGCTGCGGGTGCCGAGCGCCCGCTGGCTGATGGTCAGGGAACGGATCACGTCGTCGGTGACCACACCGCCCGCGTTGCGGATGGTGTGGCAGTCGCCGAGCTTCAGGCCGAGCGCCGCGTGCAGGTCCAGGCGCGCGTCCATGCAGGCGACGACCGCCACGCGCTGCACGGGGCGGGCGTCCATCCCGGGGTCGGTGAACGCGGCGGCATAGCGCTCGTTCGCCTCGACGAGCCGGTCGGTGACGGTGTGGTCGGCCACTATGGCGGATTCGGGGCCTGCGGGTACCGATGCAGAAGTCGTCATATCCATGACGTTACTGGCCGTCCCCGCGCGTGGCCCGCTGTGAAGCGGGACAAAGAACGTCATCGTGGCTTGTTGTGAGCCAACCCACAGGGTGGTGCGGATGCGGCCGTCCGAGTGAAAAGCCGCCCGATGCCGGTTTGCGGACGCCGGGGTCCGCGACGCGCAGGCCGGTTGATTGACCGGGCGACACGGTGGACTAAAGTGACGCGAAGCGGGAGGCGAGTTCCTCCCTGCTGGACTGAATTCCCCGGAGACCTGGGCGACGTCCCGCCAGATCTCCCCACGTGCGCGGCGCGTACGTACGGCTCGGCCTCCTCCCGCTCCCGGCCGGCCGACGCTCTTGGCGCCGGCAGGCCTCCCCTTCAGATGCGAGCGGGAGGGGACCCGGCAGTGCGTGACGCCGTGCCGGACCTGAGAGGCCG
The DNA here is from genome assembly GCF_002939385.1 of Streptomyces sp. MH60. GTDB lineage: Bacteria > Actinomycetota > Actinomycetes > Streptomycetales > Streptomycetaceae > Streptomyces. Next base: position 24,150 of record NZ_MULI01000093.1, read on the forward strand.
CCCCACTTGAGCCAGAGTCGACACGTCCCGGTGATGCTCCAGCGGTGTCTGGACCTGCTGGCGCCCGCCCTCCAGGAGCCGGGAGCCGTGGTCGTCGACTGCACGCTGGGGCTCGGCGGGCACAGCGAGGCACTCCTCCAACGCTTCCCCGAGGCCCGGCTCGTCGCGCTCGACCGCGACAAGGAGGCCCTGCGCCTGTCCGGCGAGCGGCTCGCCCCGTACGGCGAGCGCGCCACCCTCGTGCACGCCGTCTACGACGAGCTGCCCGACGTGCTCGACCGGCTCGGCGTCCCCCGCGTCCAGGGCGTGCTGTTCGACCTCGGCGTCTCCTCCATGCAGCTCGACGAGGCCGGCCGCGGCTTCGCCTACGCCCAGGACGCCCCGCTCGACATGCGGATGGACCAGACGACCGGCATGAGCGCCGCCGAGGTCCTCAACACCTACCCGCCCGGCGAACTCGTCCGCATCCTGCGGGCGTACGGCGAGGAGAAGCAGGCCAAACGGATCGTGTCCGCGGTCGTGCGCGAGCGCGAGAAGGAGCCGTTCACCAACAGCGCCCGCCTCGTGGAGCTGATCCGCGCGGCACTGCCGCAGGCCGCCAAGCGCACCGGCGGCAACCCGGCCAAGCGCACCTTCCAGGCCCTGCGGATCGAGGTCAACGGCGAGCTGTCGGTCCTGGAGCGGGCGATCCCGGCCGCCGTCGAGTCCATCGCGGTGGGCGGACGGATCGCCGTGCTGTCGTACCACTCGCTGGAGGACCGGCTGGTCAAGCAGGTGTTCGCGGCCGGCGCCGCCAACACCGCGCCGCCCGGGCTGCCGGTCGTCCCCGAGCAGTACGCGCCACGGCTCAAGCTGCTCACCCGCGGAGCCGAACTCCCCACCGAGGAGGAGATCGCCGAGAACCGGCGGGCGGCACCGGCACGGCTGCGCGGCGCCGAGCGCATCAGGGAGTCCCTCGGGTGAAGGCAGCGCGGCGGGTGGCACCAGCGAGGCAGGCCGGGCAAGGGTGGGGACGGCCCACCCGGGGCGGAGGGGAGGGCGCGTGAGTGGGAAACCCGAACTGAAGGGCCGGGCGGCCCGGCTCGCCCGGCTCCTCCCGACCGGCGGCACCCGCGGCCAGGCGGCCCGGGCGCCCTTCGTCCTGCTGGTCGTCCTCCTCCTCGGCGGCGGCCTCATCGGGCTCCTCGTACTGAACTCCGCCCTGAGCGAGGGCTCCTTCCAGCTGGACGACCTCAAGCAGCGCACCAAGGAGCTCAGCGACGAGGAACAGGCGCTCCAGCGGGACATCGACGCCTACTCCGCCCCCCAGGCCCTCCAGCGCCGCGCCCGCGAACTGGGGATGGTGCCCGGCGGCGACCCCGCCTTCCTCGACCCCGACGGCACCGTCAAGGGCTCGCCCAGCCCCGCGCCCGCCGCGGCCACCCCGCTCGTGCTCGCCCCCGAGGCGCTGGCCTCCACGTCCGTCGGCGCGGCCACGGGCACGCCGTCCCCCTACACCGCTCCCTCGGCACCGGCCCCCACGCCCACCACCGCGGCCACACCCAGCACAGCCGCCACCCCCACCGCAGCGGCGACGCCCACCCCGACCCCGACCCCCGGCAGGTGACGGAAGTGTCCGACAGGGAACCGCCGCGCCGCCGGGTGCCCGGACCCGCGAGGCCCGTCCGCCCCGGCGGCGCGCGCCGCCCGGGA
>NZ_MULI01000094.1 GCF_002939385.1 Streptomyces sp. MH60
GCCGGAAGGTGGTCGCGGCCACCGCGCCGAGCAGCTGGGCCAGCGCCCGCTCGCCGCGCCGCAGCCAGGCCGCCGCGAGCAGCCCGACCCCGACGTGCGCGGCAAGGAGCAGCCAGGCGGTGCCGGGGGCGGCCTGCGCCAGCACCGACGCCATCCGGTCGCTCTCGGCCCCGGTGACCCGGGTCAGCGGCGCGGTCACCCCGGCGTGGACGCCGGTCCCGTCGCCGCACAGCACGTCGAAGCCGACCGAGCGCAGCGGGCCCGCGACCGGGCCGCCCGCCCGGCCGTAGCAGACGTGCTGGCCGGTGGTGAAGACCGTGTCGGCGGCCAGCTCCAGCGGGATCAGCAGGGCGGCGATCCGCCCGAAGCCGCGCTCGCGCCGCCCGGCCAGGGCGTACGCGATCAGGAACACCGCGGCGGCGACCGCCGCCACCGTGGGCAGCGGCAGCGGAACTCCGGACAGCAGCACGTGCGACGCGGTGCTGAGGGTCACGGCGAGTGCCGTGAACAGCGCCGCGCGTACGGCTCTGAGCGGGGTTCCGGATATGTCCATAGCAGTAGAAGAGTGTGTCACGGGGTCCGGTAAGGGACCCCTAAAGGGTTCCTGTGAGAGTACCGACGGACGGCGGCCCGCTACAGGCCCGGGATCCGGCCGTTGCGGAACAGGTCGACGAAGGTCTGGTGGTCGGCACGCGCGCGTGCGCCGTAGCGGTGCGCGAAGTCGACCAGCAGGGGCGCGAAGCCCTCCTCGTCGGCCGCGATCGCCGCGTCGATGGCCCGCTCGGTGGAGAACGGCACCAGGGACTCCCCGGACTGGTCGTCGGCCGCCGCGTGCATGGTCGCGGTGGCCCGGCCCAGGTCGGCGACCACCTCGGCGATCTCCTCCGGGTCGTCGATGTCGCCCCAGTCCAGGTCGACGGCGTACGGCGAGACCTCGGCGACCAGCTGGCCGGCGCCGTCCAGCTCGGTCCAGCCCAGCCACGGGTCGGCGTGCGCCTGGAGGGCGCGCTGGGAGATCACCGTGCGGTGGCCCTCGTGCTGGAAGTAGTCCCGGATGGCCTGGTCGGTGATGTGCCGGGAGACGGCCGGGGTCTGGGCCTGCTTGATGTAGATCACGACGTCGTTCTCCAGGGCGTCGCTGTTGCCCTCCAGCAGGATGTTGTACGAGGGCAGGCCGGCCGAGCCGATACCGATGCCCCGGCGGCCGACGACGTCCTTCACGCGGTAGGAGTCCGGGCGGGCCAGGGAGGACTCGGGGAGCGTCTCCAGGTAGCCGTCGAAAGCCGCGAGCACCTTGTAGCGCGTGGCGGCGTCCAGCTCGATGGAACCGCCGCCGGGGGCGAAGCGGCGCTCGAAGTCACGGATCTCGGTCATCGAGTCCAGCAGCCCGAAACGGGTCAGCGAGCGGGCCACCCGCAGCGCGCCCAGCAGCGGGCCCTCCGCGGTGTCCAGCGTGAAGGGCGGCACCTCGTCGCTCTTGGCGCCGGTGGCCAGGGCGTGGATCCGCTCGCGGTACGCGCCCGCGTACACCCGCACCAGCTCGGTGATCTGCTCGTCGCTGAGCGCCTTCGCGTAGCCGATCAGCGCGACGGAGGCGGCGAAGCGCTTGAGGTCCCAGGTGAAGGGGCCGACGTAGGCCTCGTCGAAGTCGTTGACGTTGAAGATCAGCCGGCCGGTGGAGTCCATGTACGTGCCGAAGTTCTCCGCGTGGAGGTCGCCGTGGATCCACACCCGGGAGGTCCGCTCGTCCAGGTAGGCGCCGCCGGACTGATCACCGAACTCCGGATCCTCGGTCAAATCACGGTAAAAGAGACCGGCGGTGCCGCGGTAGAACGCGAAGGCGGAGGCGGCCATCTTGCGGAACTTCACGCGGAACGCCGCGGGATCCGCAGCCAGCAGCTGGCCGAAGGCGGCGTCGAAGACGGCGAGGATCTCCTCGCCGCGGTGCTCCTCGTTGAGCTGCGGGACCGACATGCCTGGTGCCTCCTGGTGCGGGTGGTGCCTGACGAGTGGAGCGGATCTCCACCCGGGCCAACGTTCGAAAGGGTGCGGGAGTGCCCGTCCCAGAAGGTACGCGTGGTGGCCCTCGGAGTGTCAGTGGCGAGGCATAGACTTCGACGCTGACCCCCCGGATCGACCGCCGTCAGTCGTCCCCAGTTTTCCCAGGAGGCCGCACGTGTCCAAGCCGCCGTTCACGCACCTGCACGTCCACACCCAGTACTCGCTGCTGGACGGTGCCGCGCGGCTCAAGGACATGTTCGACGCCTGCAACGAGATGGGCATGACGCACATCGCCATGTCCGACCACGGCAACCTGCACGGGGCCTACGACTTCTTCCACTCCGCGAAGAAGGCCGGAGTCACCCCGATCATCGGGATCGAGGCGTACGTCGCCCCCGAGTCCCGGCGCAACAAGCGCAAGATCCAGTGGGGCCAGCCGCACCAGAAGCGGGACGACGTGTCCGGTTCGGGTGGTTACACCCACAAGACCATGTGGGCGACGAACAGCACCGGCCTGCACAACCTCTTCCGCCTCTCCTCCGACGCGTACGCCGAGGGCTGGCTGCAGAAGTGGCCCCGGATGGACAAGGAGACCATCAGCCAGTGGTCCGAGGGCATCGTCGCCTCCACCGGCTGCCCCTCCGGCGAGGTGCAGACCCGGCTGCGCCTCGGCCACTTCGACGAGGCACTCAAGGCCGCCGCCGACTACCAGGACATCTTCGGCAAGGACCGCTACTTCCTGGAGCTGATGGACCACGGCATCGAGATCGAGCACCGGGTCCGCGACGGACTCCTCGAGATCGGCAAGAAGCTCGGCATCCCGCCGCTGGTCACCAACGACTCGCACTACACCTACGCGCACGAGGCGACCGCCCACGACGCCCTGCTGTGCATCCAGACCGGCAAGAACCTCTCCGACCCGGACCGTTTCCGCTTCGACGGCACCGGCTACTACCTGAAGTCCACGGACGAGATGTACGCCATCGACTCCTCGGACGCCTGGCAGGAGGGCTGCGCCAACACGCTCCTGGTCGCGGAGATGGTCGACACCACCGGCATGTTCGAGAAGCGCGACCTCATGCCGAAGTTCGACATCCCCGAGGGCTACACCGAGATCACCTGGTTCCAGGAGGAGGTCCGCCGCGGCATGGCGCGCCGCTTCCCCGGCGGCGTCCCCGAGGACCGCCAGAAGCAGGCCGAGTACGAGATGGACGTCATCATCCAGATGGGGTTCCCGGGCTACTTCCTCGTGGTCGCCGACTTCATCATGTGGGCCAAGAACCAGGGCATCGCGGTCGGCCCCGGCCGAGGTTCCGCGGCCGGTTCGATCGTGGCGTACGCGATGGGCATCACCGACCTCGACCCGATCCCGCACGGCCTGATCTTCGAGCGGTTCCTCAACCCCGAGCGCGTCTCCATGCCCGACGTCGACATCGACTTCGACGAGCGCAGGCGCGTCGAGGTGATCAGGTACGTGACGGAGAAGTACGGCGCCGACAAGGTCGCCATGATCGGCACGTACGGCAAGATCAAGGCGAAGAACGCCATCAAGGACTCCGCGCGCGTGCTGGGCTACCCGTACGCCATGGGCGACCGGCTCACCAAGGCCATGCCCGCCGACGTCCTCGGCAAGGGCATCGACCTGAACGGCATCACGGACCCGACGCACCCGCGCTACAGCGAGGCCGGCGAGATCCGCTCGATGTACGAGAACGAGCCGGACGTGAAGAAGGTCATCGACACCGCCAAGGGCGTCGAGGGCCTGGTCCGGCAGATGGGCGTGCACGCGGCCGGCGTGATCATGTCCAGCGAGCCGATCGTCGACCACGCCCCGATCTGGGTGCGGCACACCGACGGCGTGACCATCACGCAGTGGGACTACCCGCAGTGCGAGTCGCTCGGCCTGCTGAAGATGGACTTCCTCGGCCTGCGCAACCTCACGATCATGGACGACGCCGTCAAGATGGTGAAGTCCAACAAGGGCATCGACCTCGACCTGCTGTCGCTGCCGCTGGACGACCCCAAGACCTTCGAACTGCTGCAGCGCGGCGACACGCTCGGCGTCTTCCAGTTCGACGGCGGTCCGATGCGCTCCCTGCTGCGCCTGATGAAGCCCGACAACTTCGAGGACATCTCCGCCGTCTCCGCGCTCTACCGTCCCGGCCCCATGGGCATGGACTCGCACACCAACTACGCGCTGCGCAAGAACGGCCTCCAGGAGATCACGCCGATCCACAAGGAGCTGGAGGAGCCCCTCCAGGAGGTTCTCGCGGTCACCCACGGCCTGATCGTCTACCAGGAGCAGGTGCAGAAGGCCGCCCAGATCATCGCGGGCTACTCGCTCGGCGAGGCCGACATCCTGCGCCGCGTGATGGGCAAGAAGAAGCCCGACGAACTGGCGAAGAACTTCGTCCTCTTCCAGGCCGGAGCCAGGAAGAACGGCTACAGCGACGAGGCCATCCAGGCCCTGTGGGACGTGCTGGTCCCCTTCGCCGGCTACGCCTTCAACAAGGCGCACTCGGCCGCCTACGGCCTGGTCTCCTACTGGACCGGTTACCTCAAGGCGAACTACCCGGCCGAGTACATGGCCGCCCTGCTCACCTCGGTCAAGGACGACAAGGACAAGTCGGCCGTCTATCTGAACGAGTGCCGGCGCATGGGCATCAAGGTGCTGCCGCCCAACGTCAACGAGTCCATGTCGAACTTCGCCGCGCAGGGCGACGACGTGATCCTCTTCGGCCTCTCCGCCGTGCGCAACGTCGGCACCAACGTGGTCGAGTCGATCATCAAGTGCCGCAAGGCCAAGGGGAAGTACGCGTCCTTCCCCGACTACCTGGACAAGGTCGAGGCGGTCGTCTGCAACAAGCGGACGACGGAGTCGCTGATCAAGGCCGGCGCCTTCGACGAGATGGGGCACACCCGCAAGGGCCTCACCGCGCAGTACGAACCAATGATCGACAACGTGGTCGCGGTCAAGCGCAAGGAGGCCGAGGGGCAGTTCGACCTCTTCGGCGGCATGGGCGACGAGCAGAGCGACGAGCCCGGCTTCGGACTCGACGTGGTCTTCGGCGAGGACGAGTGGGACAAGACCTACCTCCTCGCCCAGGAGCGGGAGATGCTCGGTCTCTACGTCTCCGACCACCCGCTCTTCGGCCTGGAGCACGTGCTGTCCGACAAGGCCGACGCGGGCATCTCCCAGCTCACCGGCGGGGACTTCGGCGACGGCGCGGTCGTCACCATCGGCGGCATCATCTCCGGCCTCCAGCGCAAGATGACCAAGCAGGGCAACGCCTGGGCCATCGCCACCGTCGAGGACCTCGCCGGTTCGCTGGAGTGCATGTTCTTCCCGGCGACGTACCAGCTGGTGTCCACGCAACTGGTCGAGGACGCCGTGGTGTTCGTCAAGGGGCGCCTCGACAAGCGGGAGGACGTGCCCCGGCTGGTCGCGATGGAGCTGATGGTTCCCGACCTGTCCAACGCGGGCACCAACGCGCCCGTCGTCCTCACCATCCCGGCGACCCGGATCACCCCGCCGATGGTCAGCAGGCTCGGGGAGATCCTCACCCACCACCGGGGCGACAGCGAGGTGCGGATCAAGCTCCAGGGGCCGACCAGGACGACGGTGCTGCGCCTGGACCGGCACCGGGTGAAGCCCGATCCGGCGCTGTTCGGCGATCTGAAGGTGCTGCTCGGGCCGTCCTGCCTGGCGGGCTGAGCGGGGAAACGAGCGAGGGGCGCCTCCCGGTAGCCGGGTGCGCCCCTCCTCGTGCGGGGGCCGCGACGGCCCGTACCGCGGATGTCAGTTGTGGCCGAAGCGCTTCTGCCGCTTGCGGGAGGCCGCGTCGCCGGGGGTCGTCAGCTGCGGGGAGTGCTGCTCCTCGCGGTCCAGCACGGCCGACTCGGCGGCCTGCGGGGAGCGCTCGCCCTGGGGCTGCTTACGATCACGGTTGTTCTTGTTCTTGGCCATGGTGATCTACCTCCTGAGGGGGATCTGGGGGCCAGGTCCTGCACCAGATTCACATAGCCCAACAAAGAACGCATATCGGGCAATTACCGTCCGTGATGCGGCTCGCCGGGGCACGGGGCGCCGAAACGCCACGCCGAAGATCGAGTTCGGGCCGTTAACCTCCGCGCGGTCGGGCAGACTCGAAGGAAGCCCGAAGCAAACCTCCCGGAAAGAGGGTGGATCGCGTGGACCGCTGCATCGTCCTGGTGGACGCCGGGTATCTGCTGGGGGCCGCCGCGAGTCTCCTGGCGGGAGAGCCCTCTCGTTCGCGCATCACCGTCGACCACGCCGCCCTCATCCAGGGGTTGCGCGACCGCGCCGAGTCCGACACACAGCAGCCCCTGCTGCGCATCTACTGGTTCGACGGCGCCCCCGACCGCGTCCCGCAGCCCGAACACCGGCGACTGCGCGTGATGCCCCGGGTCACCGTCCGGCTGGGCGCCCTCACCCGCAGTGACGGCCGCTGGGCGCAGAAGGGCGTGGACGCCGCCATGCACGCCGAGCTGACCGAGCTGGCCCGCAACCGCGCCTGCTCCGACGTCGTCCTGGTGACCGGCGACGGCGACCTGCTGCCCGGCATGATGGCCGCCAAGGAACACGGCGTCGCCGTCCACCTGTGGGCCGTACAGGCCGCCGACGGCGACTACAACCAGTCCGAGGACCTGGTCGCCGAGGCCGACGAACGCCGCGTCCTCGACCGTACGTGGATCACGAAGGCCGTACGCGCCAAGGAACTCGGCGGCATCTGCGCGCCGCCGCCCGTGCCCCGCCCCGAGATCGCCGCGATCCTCTCCGCGCCGCTGCCCGAGTCCGCCCTCTCCGCCGCCCAGCGGCCCGTCGAGGCACCCGAGCACCCCACCACGTCCGCCGCGGGGGCCCCGGGGCAGGGCGGCACCGACGAGCGGGTACCGCCCGCCAAGGGCGTCCCCACCCCCAAGGACCTCGCCGCCCTGCGCGCACCCGGCGCCCATCCCGCCCCGCAGCCGGCCAACGCCACCCTGCGCTGGTCCTCCGACAAGGGCTGGGTGGACCGGCCCGCCGCCGAGCCCTCCGAGGCCGCCTCGCTGCCGACGCTGGCCCAGCTCACCACGGCCGAGCAGCGCTGGGCCGACCGCGAGGAGGACATCACCACGGTCGGCGGCGACCCGTACGAGGTGGGGCAGGTCTTCGCCCGGCGCTGGCTCGAACGCCTCGGCGACCACGGCCACCTGCAGAAACTCTCCGGGATGTACCCGCGCATCCCGCACCGCGTCGACGGGGAGCTGCTGCGCTACGCGGCCCGTTTCGGGCTGCTCGCGCACAAGGACGACCAGATCGACGAGCACGACCGGTACGCGATCCGGGCCGGGTTCTGGCGGGAGATCGACGTGCGCACGGCGACCGAGCGCACGCCCGCCGCGGAGTGAGACGGGCCGGCGGCCCCCGGTGCTCCCCGGCCGGACCGACACCTGCTGAATCGACACTTATGGGCGGACCCGGGAGCGGGTCGGGGGGACCGACCCCGTAGTCTCCTCCCTTGTGAGTACGCGCGCGCCACAGGCACCTGGACCCGGTGGCGATGCCGTGTGCGTGGTGCGCGCGCTGACCAAGACCTATCCGGCCGTGCGCGGCCGGCGCGGCGTACCCGCCACGCCCGAGGTGCGGGCCACCGACGACGTCACCCTGGACATCCGCCGCGGTGAGATCTTCGGACTGCTCGGACCCAACGGTGCCGGCAAGTCCACCCTCGTGCGCCAGCTCACCGGGCTGATGCGGCCCGACGGCGGCAGCGTGGAGATCCTCGGCCACGACATCGTGCGCCACCCGCAGCGGGCCGCGCGGCTCCTCGCCTACCTGGGACAGGAGTCCAGCGCCCTGGACGAGCTGACCGTGTCGCTCGCCGCCGAGACCACCGGGCGGCTGCGCGGCCTGGAGGTGCGCCGGGCGCGCGCCGAGCGGGACGCCGTGCTGGAGGAGCTGGGCCTGACCGGGCTCGCCGCCCGCCCGATCAAGAAGCTCTCCGGCGGCCAGCGCCGCCTGGCCTGCTTCGCCGCCGCACTGGTGGGGGAGCGGCCGCTGCTCGTCCTGGACGAGCCGACCACCGGCATGGACCCGGTGGCCCGGCGCGCGGTGTGGTCGGCCGTCGACCGGCGGCGCGCCGAACACGGCGCCACCGTACTGCTCGTCACCCACAACGTCATCGAGGCCGAGACCGTGCTCGACCGGGTCGCCGTCCTCGACCGGGGACGCGTGATCGCCTGCGACACGCCCTCCGGGCTCAAGGAGAAGGTCGCCGGAGAGGTCCGCGTCGACCTGGTGTGGCGCGAGAGCGCGCCGCTGCACGTCCCGGAGGTCGCCGCCCTGCGCGACCGCGTCGTCGAGTCGGGGCGCCGCTGGACCCTGCGGCTCGCCCCCGAGGAGGCCCGCGCGGTCGTCGCCACCGTCACCGGCGGCGCCGCCTTCGCCGCCCTGGACGACTTCACCCTGGCCACGCCCAGCCTGGAGGACGTGTACCTGGCGCTGGGCGGCGCCGCGCGACAGGGGCTGGTGAGGGCGTGAGCACGCGAGCGGTGAGAACACCGGCCGCCGCATCCGTACCCGTCGGGGCGACCGCCCCCGCCGGGGCGACCGCTTCGAACGACCCGAGCGAAGGGGAGCTGCGCGACGTGAGTGTCGTACCCGCCGATGCCCTGCGAGGTGCCGCCCGGGCAGCCGAGGGGCAGCGCGTGGCCGGCCCGGCCGAGCTGGGGCCCAGGGCACGGCTGTGGCCCTCCCTGGTGGCCGTGTACCGGGCGCAGCTGTCCCGGGCGCGGGTCGCGCGCATCCCGCTGCTGTTCGTGGCGACCTTCCAGTCCGTCGGCATCATGATCCTGATGCGCGGCGTCGTGGACGGCGGCGGCGAGGCACGGGCCGTGGTCGCCGGGTCCGCGGTGCTCGTCGTGGCCTTCGTCGCGCTGAACCTCCTCGCCCAGTACTTCGGCCAGCTGCGCGCCAGCGGCGGCCTCGACCACTACGCGACGCTGCCGGTGCCGCCCGCCGCGGTGGTGCTGGGCGCGGCGGGCGCCTACGCGTCCTTCACCGTGCCCGGGACCGTGGTGACGGCGGTGTTCGGGTGCCTGCTGTTCGGGCTGCCGATGACCCATCTGTGGGTGCTGGTGGCCGTGATCCCGCTGGCGGGCGCCGCCCTCGCCGGACTGGGCGCGGCGCTGGGCCTGCTCGCCCCCCGGCCCGAGTTCGCCACCCTCCTGGGCCAGCTCGGCATGTCGGCGGCCCTGCTGCTCGGCGTGCTGCCGCCCGAACGGTTGCCGCAGGTGGTCCGCCTGGCCCGGGACCTGCTGCCCTCCACGTACGGCGTGGAGGCCTTCGCGCGCACGTTCGGCGAGCGGCCCGACTGGGGCTTCGTCCTCGGCGACCTCGCGGTGTGCGCCGCGGTCGGGGTGATCTCGCTGGCCGTGGCGACCTGGGCGTACCGCCGGGCCGCCGTCCGGTGACGCGCCGCACAGGCGGGTTTGGCACGATGGCACGGTGACCGCACCCTTGACTCCGCCACCGCCGCCGAACGAACGCCCGTCGTACCAGGGCGGGCCGGTGCCGCAGCCCGTCGGCGCACACGCGAGGGGAGCCGCGCCCGGCGGTTCCCACGACCCTTACGGCACGTACGGCGAACAGGACGGCCCCGGGATGCTGACCGAAGTGCGACAGGCCGCCGTGACCGTGGTGGCGCTCACGGTCTCCGGTGCGCTGCTGGGCGTGCTGTGGTGGAAGCTGGCACCGAGCGTGCCCCTGGTGGGCGAAGTGCTCGACGGCAGATGGATCGTCTACCTCAAGGACTCCGAGGGCGAGCAGGCGATCGGCGTCGACGGAACGTTCACGCTGCTCGCGCTGGCGTTCGGGGCGCTCAGCGCGGTCGTGGTCTTCCTGCTGCGGCGGCGCGGGGGCGTGCCGCTGGTGGTGGCCCTCGGCGTCGGCGGGCTGCTCGGGTCGCTGCTGGCCTGGCGGCTCGGCGTGTGGCTCGGGCCGACTCAGGACGTGATCGCGCACGCCAAGGACGTGGGCAAAGGGGTGACCTTCCCCGCCCCGCTCAAGCTGGGCGCGAAGGGGGCGCTGCTGGCCTGGTCGCTCGCGGCGCTGGTGGTCCACCTGGGGCTGACCGGCCTGTTCGGGCCCCGGGACCCGGAGCCCGACCCCTGGCCGGCACCGGGGCAGTACCCGTCGGCGCCGTACGGGGACAAGTCGGCCTAGGCCGGGCGGCGGCCGCGGCGCGCCCTGCCCTTCACGGTGCGCCGGCGGTGTTCGCGCGTTCACTCCGCCAGGTCCTGCCCGAGCAGCCGACGACGGGGGCCTGCCGAGGGGTCAGGCGCGCCCGACCGGCGCCAGGACGGCGTCCGTGAGCTCGGCCAGGTCGTCGGGGGACAGCTCCACCTCCAGGCCGCGGCGGCCCGCCGAGACGCAGATCGTGGCGTGCTCCGAGGCCGACGCGTCCAGGACCGTCGCCAGCCGCTTGCGCTGGCCCAGCGGGGAGATGCCGCCGCGCACATAACCCGTGGTGCGCTCGGCCAGGGCCGGGTCGGCCATCGCCGCGCGCTTGCCGCCCACCGCGGCCGCCAGCGCCTTGAGGTCCAGCTGGCCCGCCACCGGCACCACCGCGACCGTCAGGGCGCCGTCGACGTCCGCCACCAGCGTCTTGAACACCCGCTCCGGCGGGACTCCCATCGCCTCGGCCGCCTCCTCGCCGTAGGACGGGTGGGCCGGGTCGTGCTCGTAGGCGTGGACCGTGTAATCCACCCCGGCCGCCGTGAGCGCCACCGTCGCGGGCGTGCCGCCCGGCTGCTGCTTCTTCGCCCTGCCGGGCTTGTTCGGCTTCTTCGCCATGCGGGCCAGTACCTCAGTTGAGACTCGTCGGGCCGCGCGTCAGGTCCGACGCCGGCAGGGACGGCAGCGTACGGATGATGGAGGTCTCCGAGCGAAGGAGTTTCAGCTCGTCCCGCAGCCGCGAGGCGGTGTCCGGGGCCTGGAGCAGGCGCTGCTTCGTCGGCGTGTCCAGCATCATCGCGGCGGCGACCAGGTAGGAGACCACACCCGGTTCGTCCGGCAGGTCGGCGCCGGTCGCCAGCGACCGCTCGCGTGCCCCCGCCAGCCGCTTCTGGTACTGCCGGAAGGACCGCAGCACGCCCTCCGCCAGGGCGCCCGCCTCGTCGCCGGGCTCCTCGGGCAGCGGTTCCAGCTCGGCCGTCAGGAACGGCCCCGAGGCCTCCACCGACAGCAGCCGCATCCGGGTGGTGCCGGTCGCCAGCACCTCGAAGGTGCCGTCGGCCCGCTCGCGGATCGTCGCCGCGTCCGCGACGCAGCCCACCTTGTGGAACGCCTTGAGCGGGTCGGTCCCGAACCCGGCACTCGGCCCGCGTTCAAGGGTGGTCGTCGGGTCGGGCAGGCCGGGGGCGGTCTGGGCCACCTCGTAGCCGTCGCGGATCGCCACGACGGCGAACCGGCGTGGTTCGTCCTCGGGAGTCTTCAGCAACTCGCGCATCATGGCGCGATAGCGCTCCTCGAAGATGTTGAGCGGGAGCACCAGCCCCGGGAACAGGACCGAGTTCAGGGGGAAGAGGGGGAGCCGGACGGTGGTCACGACGCAGAAGCCTAATGGTCGCCGGGGCGGACGCGTCCGCCGTGCCCACTTCGTGGCCGTCCGGAACCCGCCGTACCGGTCGTGGAGGCCGCTTGCGCCACGCGCGCACGGACGTCCGCGCGCACCCGGAGGAAGCCGCCGAGCGGGTCGTCCGTGTCCCGGTCCCAGGGGAAGGACGTGACGTACGGGCCGGTCAGCCGCAGCTGCTCCGCCGCGTCCGGGTGGCGTTCCAGGCGTACGAGGACCTGGACGAGCAGGTTCCGCAGCTCCGCCGCCCAGGGGTCGGCCGCCGGGTGGGCCGCGGAGAGGGCGATCGCGCGGTCCGCGGCGGCGTCCAGGCGGCGGCGGTGGCCGCGTACGGCGGTGGGCGTCGGGCAGGTGAGCGCCGCGTGCAGCGGCAGTGCCCGGACGAGCGCGTCCGCGGGCGCGTCCTGAGCGGCCGTCTCCGCGAAGTCCAGGCACTCGCCGTGGGCGTCGGGCGAGGCGGCGGCCAGGTACTCCAGGGCGGCGACATGACTGCCGTAGTGGTGCGGGCAGCGCCGGACCGCCTGCTCCCACAGGCGCTCGAACTCGGAGTGTCCGGCGCGGGCGCCCCGGGCGGCGTCCAGCGTGGTCCGCCACGGCACCGGGTCGTCGGGGCCGGCGGACTCGGCGGCGGCGACGACGGCGGGGATCACCTGGCGCAGCAGTTCGGCGCGGGCCGGCGAGTCCCAGTGACGGTGGACCGTCAGCCGGGCCGCGACCAGCAGGGCGTCGGGGTCGTCCGGGGCGGTGGCGCGCCAGGTGTCGAGCCACCCGGAACGGGAGCGGGCGAAGGCGGCGAGCCGGGTCGCGTAACGGTCGCGGTGGTCCCATTCGGCGTTCTCGCGGGTACCGGCGAGGAGGCCGGCCGCGGGGCCGTGCTCGCCCCGGGCCGCGGCGACGAGGGCGGGGGCGAGGCGGTCGTCGGGGGCGTCGAGGAGCACGTCGTCGTCTTGGGCGGGGCGTGGTGCCCGGGAGCGGGCCCGGGCAGCCGCGGTCCGCAGGAACGCGCGCAGCATGGCCAGTACGACGGCCGAGGGTTCGGGATGGTTGTGCGGCCGCGACTCCGCCTTCGGCCGATCGCGGCTTCCCGCCCGCGCCACCGTGCGGCATGCGTCGCCGGGTGCGGGTGGTCCCTGCGGGACCTCGCGCGTCGGCGGCTTTCCGGCGGTGGGCGAGGAGCGCCTGAGGATGATGCGCCGAGCATCACGGCACGGCGGCGCCGACGCCGCGCCTGCGGCACGGCCCGGGGGCGAGCTTTCCGGGCGGGGCCGGGGCCTTTCGAGCAAGGGTTCAGTTTTCCGGGGCGGAACCGAGCCGTGGGGTTGGGGGAGCCGGGTCTTCCGGCGCGGGATCGAGCCCGTCGGGGCCGGGGGCTGAGCCGATCCGGGCGGGCACCGGGGCTCGCCGGCTGCGGGGGCTGCGCCCTGGGTGGGTGGCCCGGGGGCGGTCCCGGGCGGAGGGGGGCCTCAGCGGGGTCCCGGGATGGATGCGGGGCCCCCGCCGGGGTCCCGGGGCGGAGGCGGGGGCCCTCAGCGGGGTCCCGGGGCGGACCCGGGGAGCCCTCACCGGGAGACCGGTGTCCGGGGCCCGTCCTGCCGTCGGGGGTGGGGCGGGGCCGTTCCCGGCGGGGTCAGTTGCGGCGGAGCAGGCGGGTGGCGCCCGCCGCCACCGTGGTCGCCAGGACCCAGCCCAGCAGGACCAGGGCCGTCGACAGCCACTGCCAGCCGTCGTGGAGCTGCCAGGAGCCCGCCTGGCCCAGGTCGATCACCGGGAGGAGGAGGTCGAGGGCGAAGAGGGCGGGATTCCAGTCCGGGTGTTCGCCGCTCTTCAGCGGAGGCGGCTCCGCGCGGGCGAAGGCGAGGGACCCGGCCGCCCACAGCACCGCCATCCAGACCGCGGCGCGGCCCGGCCGGTAGCCGTAGGCGACCGTCCAGTCCTGCGCGTAACCCACCAGCTTCGCGGCGACCGGCAGGCTCTCGCGGCGCCTGCGGTGCTTGGCGAGCAGCACCTCGCGGGCGTCCTCGTCCTCGCCGCCCGCCCGCAGCACGGCGGCGAGGCGCTCGTACGGCTCCGGGTGGTACTCGGCGGTCGCGGCACCCACCCAGCGCAGCCGCTTCTCCAGCGGGAACGGCCCACGCGGCACCAGGTTCTCGTAGGCGAAGCCGCCCATGTGCAGCCGGCCGGGGCCCGGCCAGCTGTCCGCCCGGTCCATCAGGTTGACCACCCGCGCCCCCGACAGCACCACCCGCCCGCGCGCCGGACGCTCGCCCAGGAAACGCAGCTCGGGCGTCTGCACCCGGCGCAGCGACAGCTCCTGGTCGTCGGTGAAGGTGAACCGGGCGTGCTCCAGGTCCAGGGCGTCGCCGAAGCGCCCGTCGTCGAGGCGCACCCCGCCCTCGCACTCGAAGCACTGGATGCGGGTGCCCTGCGCGGGAGTGGTGCCGCGCAGCAGCGGGCTGCCCAGGCCCGCCGGGGTCAGGTACAGCGTGCGCTCCACCGTCAGCTGCGGGGCGTTCAGCGCGTGCCGCGTGTACGGGTTCAGCAGCCGGGCGCCGCGCAGGCTCAGCGACACGCCGACCTGGGCGCTGCGCAGGCTCACCTCGCCGTGCGACTCCAGCATCTCGGCCTGGAGGTCCTGCCCGACCGTCATGCCGTCCGCGGCGATGGAACGCCCGCCGCGGTCCCGGTGCACGATCGCCTGGTTGAGCAGCAGGTCGGTGCCTATCCGCGCGTCCGTGAGCCGGATGCCGCCCGGGAAGCGGGAGCGCGGCAGGTGCAGATCGCCCTCGGTGTGCAGCCGGGCCGCCTCCAGGCGCGGCACCGCGCAGTCCACCAGCCGCACCGTCGTGAACCGGGTCTCCGGGAGCAGCACCTCGCGCTCGAAGCGGCAGCGCCGCAGCTCGACGTAGGGCACCACCGTGCCGCCCGCCAGATCCATCGTGTCGCTGATCAGCACGCCCACCAGTTGCAGCGAGGACACCCGGCCCGCGAGCGCCGGCGGACCGTCGAGGAGCAGCCAGCACACGACGCGGGCCCGCACCGTCCGCTCCGGCCCCCAGGGACGCCCGCCGTGCGGATCGTCGACGAGCGGGTCGCCGCTGCTCAGGTCGTACACGCTGCCGTTGCGGAACGCCTGCCACATGCCGGCCTCGGCGACGGTCAGGTCATCCGGCAGCTCTCCGTCACGATGGCCGGCCCCTTCGGTCACGGTGCTTCACTCCCTCCCCGGCTACTCGTCGGTCGCTCACCCTTCGTACAACCGTTCATGCCCACTGCGTGACCTTCCGAACACTCAAAGTGAGCATGGATCAGGTGAGTTCACCGTGGGCCGTGAGGTCCGTCGCGTTCTGTATCAGCCATTGATACGCGCGGACCGTGCCGGACGCGGGTCTGAGAGAATTGGTTCCGTGATCTCCCGAATCGATCTGCGCGGCGACGCCCTCCCCGAGGGCCCCGCCCTGCGCGACCTGCTGCCCCGAGCCGACTTCGACGTCTCGGTCGCCCTGGAGAAGGTGCGGCCGATCTGCGAGGCCGTGCATCATCGCGGAGACGCGGCGCTGATCGACTTCACCGAGCAGTTCGACGGCGTCCGGCTGGAACAGGTGCGGGTCCCGGCGGCCGCGCTCACGCGCGCGCTGGAGGAGCTGGACCCGGCCGTCCGCGCGGCCCTGGAGGAATCCATCCGCCGCGCCCGCCTCGTCCACCGCGAACAGCGCCGCAGCACGCACACCACGCAGGTGGTGCCCGGCGGGTCGGTCACCGAGAAGTGGGTGCCGGTCGAGCGGGTCGGGCTCTACGTGCCCGGCGGCCGGTCGGTCTACCCGTCGTCCGTGGTCATGAACGTGGTGCCCGCGCAGGAGGCCGGCGTCGGGTCGATCGCGCTCGCCTCGCCCGCCCAGGCCGAGTTCGGCGGCATCCCGCACCCCACCATCCTCGCCGCCTGCGCCCTGCTCGGCGTCGACGAGGTGTACGCGGCCGGCGGCGCCACCGCCGTCGCGATGTTCGCCTACGGCACCGAGTCCTGCCCGCCCGCCAACATGGTCACCGGCCCCGGCAACATCTGGGTCGCCGCCGCCAAGCGCTTCTTCACCGGGAAGATCGGCATCGACGCCGAGGCCGGCCCGACCGAGATCGCCGTCCTGGCGGACTCGACCGCCGACCCGGTGCACGTCGCCGCCGACCTGATCAGCCAGGCCGAGCACGACCCGCTGGCCGCCGCCGTCCTGGTCACCGACTCCGTGGAGCTGGCGGACGCGGTGGAGAAGGAGCTGCGGCCGCAGGTCGAGGCCACCAAGCACATCGAGGACCGGATCCGCCCGGCCCTCGCCGGCCGCCAGTCCGCGATCGTCCTCGTCGACGGCCTGGACGAGGGGCTGCGCGTGGTCGACGCCTACGGCGCGGAGCACCTGGAGATCCAGACCGCCGACGCCGCCGCCGTCGCCGACCGGGTCAAGAACGCCGGCGCGATCTTCGTCGGCCCCTGGGCGCCCGTCTCGCTGGGCGACTACGCGGCCGGGTCCAACCACGTCCTGCCCACCGGCGGCTGCGCCTGCCACTCCTCCGGCCTGTCCGTGCAGTCCTTCCTGCGCGGCATCCACATCGTCGACTACACGCGCGACGCGCTCGCCGAGGTCGCGCGGCACGTGGTGACGCTGGCGGAGGCGGAGGACCTGCCCGCGCACGGCGCGGCGATCAAGGCGCGTTTCGCCGGAGGCGAACCAAACGGGCTCAGCGAGTGGAAGGTCCCGGAGAGCAAGTGACGTTCGGCATCGACGATCTCCCCGTACGGGACGAGCTGCGCGGCAAGTCCCCCTACGGCGCGCCCCAGCTGGACGTGCCGGTACGGCTGAACACCAACGAGAACCCCTACCCGCTGCCCGACGCGCTGGTCGAGCGGATCGCCGAGCGGGTCCGCGAGGCCGCCCGCGACCTCAACCGCTACCCCGACCGGGACGCGGTCGAGCTGCGCACGAAGCTCGCCGAGTACCTGACGAACACCTCCGGGCATCCCCTGGACGTGCGCAACGTCTGGGCGGCCAACGGCTCCAACGAGGTCATCCAGCAGCTGCTGCAGACCTTCGGCGGGCCCGGCCGCACCGCGATCGGCTTCGAGCCGTCGTACTCGATGCACGGCCTCATCGCGCGCGGCACCGGCACCGGCTGGATCTCCGGGCCGCGCCACGAGGACTTCACCATCGACGTGCCCGCCGCGAAGAAGGCGATCGCCGGGCACCGCCCGGACGTCGTCTTCGTCACCACCCCCAACAACCCCACCGGGAACGCGGTCCCGGCCGAGACGGTCCTCGCCCTGTACGAGGCGGCGCAGGCGGCGAAGCCGTCCATGGTCGTGGTCGACGAGGCCTACATCGAGTTCAGCCACGGCGCCTCCCTGCTGCCGCTGCTGGACGGCCGGCCGAACCTGGTCGTCTCCCGCACCATGTCGAAGGCGTTCGGCGCGGCGGGCCTGCGCCTGGGCTACCTCGCCGCGCACCCGGCCGTCGTCGACGCCGTCCAGCTCGTACGGCTGCCGTACCACCTGTCAGCCGTCACCCAGGCGACCGCGCTGGCCGCCCTGGAGCACACGGACACGCTGCTGAAGTACGTCGAGCAGCTGAAGACCGAGCGGGACCGGCTGGTCGCCGAACTGCGGGCCATCGGCTACGAGGTGACCGAGTCCGACGCGAACTTCGTCCAGTTCGGGCGGTTCACGGACTCCCACGCGACCTGGCGGAAGATCCTCGACCGGGGCGTCCTGGTCCGGGACAACGGCGTGCCGGGGTGGCTGCGGGTCACCGCCGGCACCCCGGAGGAGAACGACGCGTTCCTCGACGCGGTACGTGAAGTCAAGAAGGAGCAGCACACATGAGCCGCGTAGGGCGCGTGGAGCGCACCACCAAGGAGACCTCGGTCCTCGTCGAGATCGACCTCGACGGCACCGGCAAGACCGACATCGCCACCGGCGTCGGCTTCTACGACCACATGCTCGACCAGCTCGGCCGGCACGGTCTGTTCGACCTGACCGTGAAGACCGACGGCGACCTGCACATCGACTCCCACCACACCATCGAGGACACCGCCCTCGCGCTGGGCGCCGCCTTCAAGCAGGCGCTCGGCGACAAGGTGGGCATCTACCGCTTCGGCAACTGCACGGTCCCGCTGGACGAGTCCCTCGCCCAGGTCACCGTCGACCTCTCCGGCCGCCCCTACCTCGTGCACACCGAGCCCGAGAACATGGCGCCGATGATCGGCGAGTACGACGTGACGATGACCCGGCACATCCTGGAGTCCTTCGTCGCCCAGGCCCAGGTCGCCCTGCACGTGCACGTGCCCTACGGGCGCAACGCGCACCACATCGTGGAGTGCCAGTTCAAGGCGCTGGCCCGGGCCCTGCGCTACGCCTCGGAGCGCGACCCCCGCGCGGCCGGCATCCTGCCTTCCACGAAGGGCGCGCTGTAACCGATGAACGGTACCTCCACCGCACTGATCGTCGTCGGACTCTTCCTCCTCGGCGGCATCTACTCCTTCGCCAAGCAGCAGATGCCCAAGGGCCTGATCGTGCTGCTCTCCATCGGCGCCGGCATGTGTCTGCTCGCGGGCGTCCTGAGGCTGGAGGTGTGGAGTTGACCGCCGCCGCTGCCAAGAAGGTCGTCGTCTTCGACTACGGCTTCGGCAACGTCCGTTCCGCCGAGCGCGCCCTCGCGCGCGCGGGAGCCGACGTCGAGATCACCCGTGACTACGACAGGGCCATGAACGCCGACGGGCTGCTGGTCCCCGGCGTCGGCGCCTTCGCCGCCTGCATGGACGGCCTCAAGGCCGCCCGCGGTGACTGGATCGTCGACCGACGGCTGTCGGGCGGGCGCCCCGTCATGGGCATCTGCGTCGGCATGCAGATCCTCTTCACCCGCGGCATCGAGCACGACGTCCAGGCCGAGGGCCTGGACGAGTGGCCCGGCACGGTCGGACCGCTCCGGGCCGACGTCGTGCCCCACATGGGCTGGAACACGGTCGAGGCACCGGCCGACTCCCAGCTCTTCGCCGGCCTGGACGCGGACGCCCGCTTCTACTTCGTGCACTCCTACGCCGTCCACGAGTGGACCCAGGAGGCGCACAACCCGCTGATCGCCGCGCCCAGGGTCACCTGGTCCACGCACGGCGAGCCCTTCGTGGCGGCCGTGGAGAACGGCGCGCTGTGGGCGACCCAGTTCCACCCCGAGAAGTCCGGTGACGCCGGAGCCCAGCTCCTCACCAACTGGATCGAGACCCTCTAGAGATGAGCCCGGTAGAGATGAGCAAGCTCGAACTCCTCCCCGCCGTCGACGTCCGCGACGGCCAGGCCGTCCGCCTCGTGCACGGCGAGTCCGGCACCGAGACCTCCTACGGCTCCCCGCTGGAGGCCGCCCTCGCCTGGCAGCGCTCCGGCGCCGAGTGGCTGCACCTGGTGGACCTGGACGCGGCGTTCGGCACCGGGGACAACCGCGCGCTGATCGCGGAGGTCGCCAAGGCGATGGACATCAAGGTGGAGCTGTCCGGCGGCATCCGCGACGACGACACCCTCGCCGCCGCCCTCGCCACCGGCTGCACCCGGGTGAACCTGGGCACCGCCGCCCTGGAGACCCCCGAGTGGGTCGCCAAGGTCATCGGCGAGCACGGCGACAAGATCGCGGTCGGCCTGGACGTACGGGGCACCACGCTCCGGGGCCGGGGCTGGACCCGCGACGGCGGCGACCTCTACGAGACGCTGGACCGCCTGAACAAGGAGGGCTGCGCCCGGTACGTCGTCACCGACATCGCCAAGGACGGCACCCTCCAGGGCCCCAACCTGGAGCTCCTGAAGAACGTCTGCGCCGCCACCGACCGCCCGGTCGTGGCCTCGGGCGGCGTGTCCTCCCTGGACGACCTGCGCGCGATCGCCGGGCTCGTCCCGGACGGTGTCGAGGGGGCCATCGTCGGGAAAGCCCTCTACGCGAAGGCGTTCACCCTGGAAGAGGCCCTGGAGGCTGTGTCCACATGACATCCGAAGCCGTACGGCGCGTGCAGAGCGGAAGTCCCTGGGAAGAGTCCTTCGGTTTCGCACGGGCCGTGGCGGCGGGTGACCGTGTCATCGTGGCGGGCACCACCGCCGTCAAGGGCGACATGCTCTACGGCGAGGGCGACCCGTACGAGCAGGCGAAGGTGGCCTTCGGCAGCGCCGTCGAGGCCCTCGCCGAGTTCGGGCTCGGCATCGAGTCCGTGATCCGGACCCGTGTGTGCCTGGCACATTCCCGCGACGTCGATGCGGCGGGCCGCGCCCACAAGGAGCTGTTCGACTCCGTGCGCCCGGTCACGACCCTGCTGGTCGTGCAGGGCTTCATCGACTCGCGGGTCCTGGTGTCGGTCGAAGTGGAAGCGTATAGAGGAGCCGTGGATTCATGACCCTGGCGGTACGAGTCATCCCCTGCCTGGACGTGGACAACGGCCGGGTCGTCAAGGGCGTCAACTTCCAGAACCTGCGCGACGCGGGCGACCCCGTCGAGATGGCCAAGGTGTACGACGCCGAGGGCGCCGACGAGCTGACGTTCCTGGACATCACCGCCTCGTCGGGCGACCGCGAGACGACCTACGACGTGGTGCGCCGCACCGCCGAGCAGGTGTTCATCCCGCTGACCGTCGGCGGCGGGGTGCGCACCGCCGAGGACGTCGACAAGCTGCTGCGGGCCGGCGCGGACAAGGTGGGCGTGAACACGGCCGCCATCGCCCGTCCCGACCTGATCCGCGAGATCGCCGAGCGGTTCGGCCGGCAGGTCCTCGTGCTGTCGGTCGACGCCCGCCGCACCGAGGCCGGCACCTTCGAGGTGACCACCCACGGCGGCCGGCGCGGCACCGGCGTCGACGCGGTCGAGTGGGCCCACCGGGCCGCCGAGCTGGGCGCGGGGGAGATCCTGCTCAACTCGATGGACGCGGACGGCACGAAGGACGGTTACGACCTGGAGATGCTGGCGGCGGTCCGCAAGCACGTGACCGTCCCGGTCATCGCCTCGGGCGGCGCGGGCAGCCTCGCCCACTTCGCCCCGGCGGTCGAGGCGGGCGCGGACGCGGTACTGGCGGCGTCGGTCTTCCACTTCGGCGACCTGCGGATCGGCGAGGTGAAGACCGCCCTGCGCGAGGCGGGGCACCCCGTCCGGTAGAGAAACCGAGATGCGAAAGGAAAGTTGCGCAACATCTATTGCGCAATTTTTCTTTCGTAATCTAGCCTGGGCGCATGCCGAGCCAGGAGAACCACGCCATCACCGACCTGGGCACCCTCAAAGCCCTCGCCCACCCGCTGCGCATGCAGCTCTACCGCGGCCTCTGCGTCGCGCGCACGGCGACCGCCTCGCAGCTCGCCGACAAGGTCGACGAGGCCGTCTCCCTCGTCAGCTACCACCTGCGCAAGCTGGCCGAGCACGGGCTGGTCGAGCAGGCCGACCCGCAGAGCGCGGACGGCCGGGAGCGCTGGTGGCAGCCTTCCTCGGCCGGTGTGAGCCTGCGTGACGAGAACTTCCGCGACGCGCCCGAGCGCGCCGCCGCCCACCTCGCGGCCACCCGGCTCTTCCACGAGCAGCGCGCCGCCATGTACCACCGCTACCTCGACGAACGCCCCACCTGGGGCCCCGAGTGGAACTCCGCCGCCCCCGACAACGAGTCGCTGCTGCGACTGACCCCCGCCGATCTGAAGGAACTCGGCGAGGAACTGCTCGCCCTGGCGAGGAAGTACGACGAGCGGGGCCGGGCCGCCGAAGCCGCCGGCGACACCGAGGGGCGCGAGAACGTCGCGCTGCACGTCTACGGATTCCCGTTCCGTGTCTGAGGCGACCACGTCCGTGCCGGACGTACGGATACCCGCCGGCGGCTCCGTCCCCGCCCACCGCGACCCCAACGTCCTGCGCTGGGTCGGCGCCTACACCGCGTCCATGGTCGGCGACATGGTGTTCTTCCTCGCGCTGTCCTGGGCCGCCGTGCAGAACGGCACCCCCGCGCAGGCCGGCCTCGTCACCGCCGTCAGCGCGGTGCCCCGGGCGCTGCTCATGCTCGGCGGGGGAGTGGTCGCCGACCGGCTCGGGCCGCGCCGGGTGGTCATCGGCAGCGACGCCGTGCGGTGCGTCACCGTCCTGGCGGTCGCCGCCGTGCTGTTCGCGACCGACCCCGGGCTGTGGCTCCTCGCCCTGCTCGCCGTCGTCTTCGGCACCGTCGACGCCGTGTTCATGCCCGCCGTGGGGGCCCTCCCGGCGCGGATCACCGCCCAGGACCAGCTCGCCCGCGTCCAGGGCATGCGCGGCCTCGCCATACGCTTCGCCGCCGTCGTGGGCGCGCCGCTCGGCGGGCTCGGCGTGGCGCTGGGCGGCGCGGCGGCGGCCTTCGCGTGCGCCGGGCTGCTGATCGCCGTGTCCGTGCCGCTGCTGGTCTCCGTACGGATGCGTGAACTGCCCGCCGCCGACGCCGGTCCCGCCCGGCCGACCACCGCCTGGCGGGACCTGATAGGCGGGCTCCGCTACGTCCGCCGGCACCGCGTGCTCGGCCCGCTCATGGTGACCATCGCGCTGGGCGACCTCGGTTTCGTCGGCCCCCTCAACGTGGGCCTCACCCTGCTCGCGGACGAGCGTGGCTGGGGCGCCTCCGGGATGGGCTGGGTGCTCGCGGGGTTCGGCACGGGCGCCGGAGTCGCCGCCCTGCTGCTGACCGTACGGGGACGCCTGCCGCGCGCCGGATGCGTCGCCGCCGGCGCCATCATCCCGGGCTCGGCCGCGATCGCCGCCCTGGCCCACGCGCCCGGCCTCCCCGCGGCCGTCGGCACGGCGCTGCTCATCGGCCTGCTCACCGGCCTCAGCGGCGCCATGTGCGGAGCCCTGCTCCAGACCCAGTCCGACCCCGCCTACCTGGGCCGCGTCACCGCCGTCGGCGGCATCGTCAGCCTGGGGATCGCGCCGCTGAGCATGCCCCTGTCGGCCGCCGCCATCGGCGTCTGGGGCACCGGCCCCGTCTTCGCCGTCAGCGCCGTGGTCTGCGGCCTCGGCGGGGTCGTCGCCCTGTGCGCGCCGGGGGTGCGGCGGGCCGAGCTGCCGAAGTGAGACCCGGGGGATCAGATCCCGAGCCGCTTGGTCTCCCGCAGCTTGGCGATGGCGTCATGCTCGCCCTCCAGCTCCACCTTCGCGGCGCCCTGCCGGCCGTAGGCGAACAGCAGCAGCTCGGACGGCTCGCCCGTCGCCGTCACCACCGGCGTCCCCCGGTGGGCGACCGTCGTCTGGCCGTTCGGACGGCGCAGCACCAGACCCGTCGGGATACCCCGGCCCATCAGGCGGGCGGCGCGCTCCAGACGGGACCACAGGGCGTCCTGGAAGACCGGGTCCAGCTCGCGCGGCGACCAGTCGGGCTGGGCGCGGCGGACGTCCTCGGCGTGGACGTAGAACTCCACCGTGTTCGCCGCCTCGTCGACCTGCTTGAGCTGGAACGGAGAGAAGCGGGGCGGGCCCGTGCGGATCAGCTGGAGCAGTTCCCCGTACGGCTTCGCGCCGTACTCCTCCCTCACCCGGTGCAGGCGGGACGCCAGCGGCTTGATCAGGGCGCCCCCGGCCGCGTCCGGACGCCGCTCGCGCACCACCACGTGCGCGGCCAGGTCACGGGTCCGCCAGCCCTCGCACAGCGTCGGGGCGTCCGGACCCGCCGTCTCCAACAGGTCCGCGAGCAGAAGTCGTTCACGCTTGGCGAAAGTCGACATGGAGTCAGCCTACGGCGGCCGGCCGGGTCCGCCCAATGGACATACCCGGGGCGTGTCGGTCCCGCGCGGCACAATGGGCGCATGACCAGCAGCTCCCCCACCGGCGGCCCCCGGCGCCCCAGCCCGCTCGCCCCGGAGATCGCCGACCGGCTCAAGCGCAGCGCCGACGGCCTCCTGCCCGCCATCGCCCAGCAGTACGACACCGGAGAGGTGCTGATGCTCGGCTGGATGGACGACGAGGCACTGCACCGCACGCTGACGACCGGCCGCTGCACCTACTGGTCGCGCAGCCGCCGGGAGTACTGGGTCAAGGGCGACACCTCCGGCCACGTCCAGTGGGTGAGGTCCGTCGCCCTGGACTGCGACGCCGACACCGTGCTCGTCAAGGTCGACCAGGTGGGCGCCGCCTGCCACACCGGCACGCGCACCTGCTTCGACACCGACGTGCTCCTCGCCGCAGGCACCGAAGACGCTGCGGGCACTGACGTCCGCGGCGCGGGTCAGTAGGGTCTGCCGCCATGGACGACATGGACCTCGAGACCTTCCGCAAGCTCGCCGCCGACCGCCGGGTGATCCCGGTCGGCCGCAAGCTCCTCGCCGACGGCGACACCCCCGTGGCCCTGTACCGCAAGCTCGCCGCCGAGCGCCCCGGCACCTTCCTGCTGGAGTCCGCGGAGAACGGCCGGACGGCCTTCCAGTGGTCCCGGTACTCCTTCATCGGCGTCCGCAGCGCCGCCACCCTCACCGAGAAGGACGGACAGGCGCACTGGCAGGGCACCCCGCCCGTCGGTGTCCCCACCGACGGCGACCCGCTCGCCGCCCTGCGGGCCACCGTCGAGGCCCTGCACACCCCGCGCGACCTCGCCCACGACCTGGGCCTGCCGCCCTTCACCGGCGGCCTGGTCGGCTACCTCGGCTACGACATCGTGCGCCGCCTGGAGAAGGTCGGCCCGGGGGAGCGCGACGACCTGAGGCTGCCCGAGCTGACCATGCTGCTCACCAGCGACCTCGCCGTCATGGACCACTGGGAGGGCTCGGTCCTGCTGATCGCCAACGCGATCAACCACAACGACCTGGAGACCGGCGTCGACGAGGCCTACGCCGACGCGATCGCCCGCCTGGACGCCATGGAGGCCGACCTCACGCGCGCGGTGGCCCAGCCCCCGGCCGCGCTGCCGCCCTCCGAGCTGCCCGAGTACACCGCGCTGTGGGGCGGCCCCGACTTCCAGGACGCCGTCGAGGACATCAAGGAGCGCATCCGCGCGGGCGAGGCCTTCCAGGTCGTCCCCTCCCAGCGCTTCGAGACGCCCTGCACGGCGAGCGCGCTCGACGTGTACCGGGTCCTGCGGGCCACCAACCCCTCCCCGTACATGTACCTGCTCCGCCTCGACGGCTTCGACGTCGTCGGCTCGTCCCCCGAGGCCCTGGTCAAGGTCGAGGACGGGCGTGCCATGGTGCACCCCATCGCCGGCACCCGCCCGCGCGGCGCCACCCCGCAGGAGGACCAGGCCCTCGCCGACGAACTGCTCGCCGACCCCAAGGAGCGCGCCGAGCACCTGATGCTCGTCGACCTCGGCCGCAACGACCTCGGGCGGGTCTGCGAGCCCGGCTCGGTCGAGGTCGTCGACTTCATGTCCGTCGAGCGGTACTCGCACGTCATGCACATCGTCTCCACGGTCACCGGACGGGTCGCCCAGGACCGCACCGCCTTCGACGTCCTCACCGCCTGCTTCCCGGCCGGCACCCTCTCCGGCGCGCCCAAGCCGCGCGCCCTGCAGATCATCGACGAACTCGAACCCTCCCGGCGCGGCCTGTACGGCGGCTGCGTCGGCTACCTCGACTTCGCGGGCGACTCCGACACCGCCATCGCCATCCGCACGGCGCTGCTGCGCGACGGCACGGCCTACGTCCAGGCGGGCGCCGGCGTCGTAGCCGACTCCGACCCGGTCGCCGAGGACACCGAGTGCCGCAACAAGGCGGCGGCCGTGCTGCGGGCCGTACACACGGCCAACCGGCTGGCGCAATAGGGCCAACCGGCCGGAGTGGTGGGGCGATTCTCACGCCCCCAATCCGAACCCCGGGTGACGGTTCGCCCGGGGTTCGGGTGATAGTGGAGTACGTGACAGCCGTTCCGCCCCCCCGCCCCCCCGCCGCAGGCCCCGCCCGGGCCGGCCGCCGGAGCCTCGCCGTCGCCCTGATGTGCGGCGCGCTCGGCGCCGCCGTCGCCCTGCTCGCCACCCGGCAGGAGTGGGCGCAGGGCACCGCGACGGTGGCCGGCGGCGCGTTCTCGCTGACCGCCAAGGGCAGCGACGTCACGGGCGTACCCGCGGCGCTCGCCATAGTCGGACTCGCCGCGCTCGTCGCCGTCTTCGCCGTCCGCCGCGCCGGC
>NZ_MULI01000095.1 GCF_002939385.1 Streptomyces sp. MH60
CGCAGTCGACGCAGGCCCCGCCCGCCGACACCACGGGCCCGGCGGCCCCGACGGGCGGCGGCACCTCCGCCGACCCGACCGGGCCCACCGGCGGCTCCACCACGGGCACCGACCCGGGGGCGGACGGCACCGACGCCAACGGCGCGGGCGCCCCGGACCCCATCGCGGCTCAGGCCGGCGCACCCGTCGTGCTCGCTGGTCCCGCCGACACCTCCACGTCCCCTTCCCTGTCCCCGGAGAACACCCTCTGATGGCATCCCGCACCCGCCGTCACGGGGCCGCGCGCAGCGCCCGTGAGGGCTCCCGCCGCCGTGTGCCCTTGCGTCTGCTGCTTCCGCCGCTCGTCCTGGTCGCCCTGGCGGCGATGCTCATGCTGCGCGGATACGTGCACAGCGAGATCCTCGCCGACCACCGCGTCCAGCCGCCCGCCGCCACCACCGACGTACCCGAGAAGATCCTCGAGGGCGGCCCGGTCATCGATGTGCGCGGCGGCCGCACCGAGAGCCTGAGCGTGCCCGACCACCGGCTCGTCCTCACCTTCGACGACGGCCCGGACCCGACCTGGACGCCGCGCGTGCTGGACGTGCTGAAGAAGCACGACGCGCACGCGGTCTTCTTCGTCACCGGCACCATGGCCTCCCGCTATCCGGACCTCGTCGAGCGGATGGTCGACGAGGGCCACGAGGTGGGCCTGCACACCTTCAACCACCCGGACCTCTCCTTCCAGTCGGAGAAGCGCATCGACTGGGAGCTGTCGCAGAACCAGCTGGCGATCACCGGCGCGGCCGGGGTGCGCACCTCGCTGTTCCGCCCGCCCTACTCCTCCTTCGCCGACGCCATGGACGACAAGTCGTGGCCGGTCACCGAGTACATCGGCAGCCGCGGTTACATCACCGTCGTCAACAACACCGACAGCGAGGACTGGAAGAAGCCCGGCGTCGACGAGATCATCCGCCGCGCCACGCCGCACGGCGGCAAGGGCGCCGTCGTCCTGATGCACGACTCCGGCGGCGACCGCCACCAGACCGTGCAGGCCCTGGACAGGTTCCTGCCCGACCTGAAGAAGCAGGGCTACGAGTTCGACAACCTCACCGAGGCCCTGGACGCGCCCAGCGCCATGACCCCGGTGACCGGTGCCGAACTGTGGAAGGGCAAGGCGTGGGTCTTCCTGGTCCAGGCCTCGGAGAAGCTCACCGACGGCCTGGTGGTGGGCCTGGCGATCATCGGCACGCTGGTCATCGGGCGCTTCGGCCTGATGCTGCTGCTGTCCGGCGTCCACGCCCGCCGGGTACGCCGCAGGCGCTTCCGCTGGGGCCCGGCGGTCACCGAACCGGTGACGGTGCTGGTCCCGGCGTACAACGAGGCCAAGTGCATCGAGAACACGGTGCGTTCCCTGGTGGCCGGCGACCACCCGATCGAGGTCATCGTCATCGACGACGGCTCCAGCGACGGCACCGCGCGCATCGTGGAGGGACTCGGCCTGCCCGGTGTCCGGGTGATCCGCCAGCTCAACGCGGGCAAGCCCGCCGCGCTCAACCGGGGCCTGGCCAACGCCCGCCACGACATCGTCGTGATGATGGACGGCGACACCGTCTTCGAACCCTCCACCGTCCGCGAACTCGTCCAGCCCTTCGGCGACCCCGGGGTGGGCGCCGTCGCGGGCAACGCGAAGGTCGGCAACAAGGACAGCCTCATCGGCGCCTGGCAGCACATCGAGTACGTGATGGGCTTCAACCTGGACCGCCGGATGTACGACGTCCTCGGCTGCATGCCGACCATCCCCGGCGCGGTCGGCGCCTTCCGCCGCTCCGCGCTGGAGCCCATCGGCGGCATGAGCGACGACACGCTCGCCGAGGACACCGACGTCACCATGGCGCTGCACCGCGCCGGCTGGCGGGTCGTCTACGCCGAGAACGCCCGCGCCTGGACCGAGGCACCGGAATCCGTCAGCCAGCTGTGGTCCCAGCGCTACCGCTGGTCGTACGGCACCATGCAGGCGATCTGGAAGCACCGCCGCGCGGTGATCGAGAAGGGCCCCTCGGGCCGCTTCGGCCGCGTCGGCCTGCCCTTCGTCTCGCTGTTCATGGTCGTGGCCCCGCTGCTGGCCCCGCTGATCGACGTCTTCCTGCTGTACGGCCTCGTCTTCGGCCCGACCGACAAGACGATCGTGGCGTGGCTCGGCGTCCTCGCCATCCAGGCGGTGTGCGCCGCGTACGCCTTCCGGCTGGACCGGGAGAAGCTGACCCCGCTCATCTCGCTGCCCCTCCAGCAGATCCTGTACCGCCAGATCATGTACGTGGTGCTGCTCCAGTCCTGGATCACGGCGCTCACCGGCGGCCGGCTGCGCTGGCAGAAGCTGCGGCGCAGCGGCGGGGTGTCCGCACCGCCGCCCGGCGCCGACGGCGTCCCGTCCCAGCGGCGGTCCCGCGCCATGGACGGGAGGCCGGTCGGATGACCACCCCGCCGTACGACCCCACGCGGCCGGCCCCCGCGCCCGCCGTGCCCGCCCCGACCCGGAGCATCCCGCACATGACCGCACCACCCCTCCACCCGCCCGTCGGCGCGGGCACCGCCGTACCGGTGATGCCCCAGCAGAAGCAGGCCCGGCGCGCACCGGTGCGCGACCGGTACTTCGACCTGCTGCGGGCGGTGGCCCTCTTCCGCGTGGTCCTGTACCACCTGATGGGCTGGGCCTGGCTGCCGGTGGTGTTCCCGTCCATGGGCGTGATGTTCGCCCTCGCGGGCAACCTGATGGCCCGCAGCCTCAAGCGGCCGGCCGTCCAGGTCGTCCGCAGCCGCATGCGCCGCCTGCTGCCCCCGCTGTGGCTGCTGGGCGCGGTGGGCGTGACCGGCATGGTGCTGCAGGGCTGGGGACCGGGCGACGACGGGCACCCGGGCTGGTGGTGGTTCCACCTCCTCTACTGGGTCCTGCCGCTGAGCGACCCGCCCTTCGCCGAGGGCCTGCCGGGCATCCACGGCATCCTCGGCGAGGACTGGGCCGCGGAACTCGCCGGGCCGCTCTGGTACATCCGCGCCTACCTCTGGTACGTCCTGCTCTCCCCGGTCCTGCTGCGCGCGCTGCGCGCCCTGCCGTGGCTGACGATCCTCGCGCCGCTCGTGCTGTCGGCCGCCTTCCAGTTCGGCTACCTCAACCTGCCGGGCGAGCGTTTCCCGTCGGCGCTCACGGACTTCAGCACCTTCGGCGCCTGCTGGGTCCTCGGCATGGCCCATCAGGAAGGCGTCCTGAAGCGGCTGCCGCGCTACGTCGTGCCCTCGGTCGCCCCGGTGATCGCCGCGCTGGGCCTCTGGTACGCCTTCCGGGAGGGCTTCAAGACCGGGTACGACCTGGACTCCATCCCCTTCGCGCAGGCCGTCTGGTCCTTCGCGACGGTGCTGCTGCTCCTGCACGTCAGCCCCTCGTGGACCGAGTGGCCGCGCCGGCTGCGCCGCTGGGACCGGCTGATCACCCTGCTCAACTCCCGTGCGGTGACGATCTACCTGTGGCACAACGTCTGCATCCTCGTCGCGGCCACGCTGTGGGACCGGCTGTGGGGATTCGACGTCCTGGGCGAGCACGTCCCCTGGCTGCTGGAGAGCCCCTGGCCGGTCCTGGCCATCGCCTGGCTGCTGATCGGGAGCTGCGTCGTCTGGTTCGGCTGGATGGAGGACGTGGCCGCCAAGCGCACGCCCCAGCTGTGGCCGGACGGCGGCAAGCGCCCGGCACCGAAGCAGCCCAGGGCCCGTGCCGCGCACCGGGGCTGACGCGTACCGGGGCTGACGCGTACCGGGGCTGACGGCTGTCGGCCCTCCGTGCGAGACTGCCCCGGTTGCGGAAGTGAACAGGGTGGCGTGAGCCGGTCAGGGGGAGCAGCGGGATGAGCAAGCGGCAGACGCAGAAGATGCTGCAGTTGATGGCGAGCGGGGAGGCGGTCCAGCTCACCAGCCGGATGTCGTCCGTGAAGAAGCTCGCCAAGCTCGCCTTCGTCGCCCAGCAGTTCGGGTACGAGTACGCCGACGTGCGCCAGAGCGGCGGGAACAACGCCGCGCTCACCATGCTGCTGGTCCCCGACCCCAGCCCGCAGGCCCGCACCCGGGCCGCGCAGACCTGGGCGCAGTACCCGAACGCCGGCGACGGCGTGTCGCTGCCGCCGCTCGTGCCGGACGCCCTCGAACTCCTCAAGGCGCGGATCAACTTCGACCTCACCGGCAAGAACGCCCAGAAGAACATGGGCTACGGCGCGCTCGGCGGCACCGTCGCGTGTGTCGTCCTCGCCTTCCGCGAGGGCGGTTCGTCCGACGACTTCGTCCTCTCCGGGATCATCTGGCTGGTCCTCATGGCGGCCCTGGGCATCGGCTTCCTCGTCACCCGCAGGCGCAACGCCAAGTTCGCGGCCCGGTTGCAGGCCGCCGGGTTCGTGCCGATGGCCGACGAGACGGGGCGGGTGCGGTACCTGCCGCCCGGCGCGCAGCTGCCGGGACACGGGAACCCGTTCGGCGGCACGGCGCCCGGCGGCTACGGACAGCCGGCCCCCGGCCCGTACGCTCCCCAGCCGCAGCAGCAGCCGTACGGCGCACCGCCGCAGGCCCCGCAGCCGTACGCACCGCAGCCGGTCCCGCAGGCCCACCAGCCCTACGCACCTCCGCAGCCCCAGCAGCCGTACCCGCCGCAGCAGCCCCCGCAGCCGTACGCCCAGCCGCCGCAGCAGCCGTACGCGCCCCCGCAGGCCCAGCAGCCCTATCCGCCGCAGCCCTACCCGCAGCAGAACCCGCACTGGCAGCCCCGGCCCCCGCAGGGCTGACCGCGATCTCTCACCCCGCGCCGGCGCCGGGTGAGAGCAACGTTCCCTTCCGGTCATCCACAGCCCCACCGGCCCGAAACGCGTCCTGCCTAGCGTCGACGCAACCGAGCTGTGGAGCACCGTGGAGGCGTCATGACAGTCCCTGGCGGCCGCTGGATCGAGTACTGGGATCCCGAGGACGAGACGTTCTGGAAGCGGACGGGGGAGCGGACCGCCCGGCGGAACCTGTTCTTCTCCGTCCTCTCCGAGCACATCGGGTTCTCCGTCTGGACGATGTGGTCCGTGCTGGTGCTCTTCATGGGCCCGGAGTACGGGCTGACCCCGGCCGACAAGTTCCTGCTGACGTCCGTGGTGACGCTGGTCGGGGCCGTCGTGCGGGTGCCGTACACCTTCGCGGTCGCCGTCTTCGGCGGACGGAACTGGACGATCGTCTCCGCCGGGCTGCTGCTCGTGCCGACCGTCGCGGCCTTCGCCGTCATGGAGCCGGGGACGTCCTTCTCGACCTTCCTCCTGGTCGGCATGCTGGCCGGCATCGGCGGCGGCAACTTCGCCTCCTCCATGACCAACATCAACGCCTTCTTCCCGCTCAGGAAGAAGGGCTGGGCACTCGGTCTCAACGCCGGGGGCGGCAACATCGGCGTGCCCGTCATCCAGCTGGCCGCGCTCGCGGTCATCGGCGCGAGCGGCGGGCCGCGGGTGCTGCTCGGCATCTACCTCCCGCTGATCCTGGTGGCCGCCGTCCTCGCCGCGTGCTTCATGGACAACCTCGCCTCCGTGAAGAACGACACCGGGGCCGCCAAGGACGCGGCGCGGGACGCCCACACCTGGATCATGTCCGTGCTGTACATCGGTACGTTCGGCTCGTTCATCGGCTACAGCTTCGCCTTCGGGCAGGTGCTCCAGAGCCAGTTCGGGCGGACCCCGCTCCAGGCGGCGTACCTGACCTTCATCGGTCCGCTGCTCGGCTCCCTGATCCGTCCGCTGGGCGGCAGGCTCGCCGACCGGTACGGCGGCGCGCGGATCACCCTGTGGAACTTCGCCGCCATGGCCGCCGCCACCGCCGTACTCGTCGCGGCCGGCATGGCGAAGTCGCTGGGGCTGTTCGTGGCCGTGTTCGTGGTGCTGTTCGTGCTCAGCGGGCTGGGCAACGGCTCGACGTTCAAGATGATCCCCGGGATCTTCCAGAACAAGGCGCTGGCCAAGGGGCTGCGGGGCGAGGCCGCGGTGGCGTACGGGCGGCGGCTCTCCGGGGCCTCCATGGGGCTGATCGGCGCGGTGGGCGCGCTCGGCGGCGTCGCCATCAACCTCGCCTTCCGGCAGTCCTTCCTCTCCTTCGGCACGGGCACCGGCGCCTTCCTCGCCTTCCTGGCCTTCTACGCCGTGTGTCTCGTCCTCACCTGGGCGGTATACCTTCGCCGACCGGCCGCGCCGCCCCGGACCGACCCGGCCGACCCGGCCGACCGGGCCGATGCGGCCGAACCGGCCGAGGCGGAAAGGGCCGAGGCCGGGCTCAGCCGCGCCGAGGTGTGACGTAACACTGGTGACATGCGGGTGAACCGAGCCCGTCACGCACGGTTGACAGGCTCGGTCGCCACGTGAGTGTGCACGTGGACGTGCACGGATCGGAGCGCGGCGAGCGATGGACGACGTAAGCGAGGTGGGCGGCGTGGGCGACGGACCGCAGCGACCCGACCACGGCCCGCTGGCCGGGTTCACCGTGGGCGTGACCGCCGCCCGCCGGGCCGACGAACTGGGCGCGCTGTTGCAGCGGCGCGGTGCCACCGTCCTGCACGCGCCGGCGCTGCGGATCGTGCCGCTGGCGGACGACGGCGAGCTGATGGCCGCGACCAAACGCATCGTCGACCAGGCACCGGACGTCGTCGTGGCCACCACCGCCATCGGGTTCCGGGGCTGGGTCGAGGCCGCCGACGGCTGGGGGCTCGGCGAGACGCTGCTGGAGCGGCTGCGCACGGTGGAGCTGCTGGCGCGCGGGCCCAAGGTCAAGGGCGCGGTGCGGGCCGCGGGTCTGACGGAGCGGTGGTCACCCGCCTCGGAGTCCATGGCCGAGGTCCTGGACCGGCTCCTGGAGCAGGGCGTGGAGGGCCGCCGGATCGCGGTACAGCTGCACGGTGAGCCGCTGCCGGGGTTCGTGGAGGCGCTGCGGGCGGGCGGCGCCGAGGTGGTGGGCGTGCCCGTGTACCGGTGGCTGCCGCCGGAGGACCTCGGCCCCGTGGACCGGCTGCTGGACGCCGCCGTGTCGCGGGGTGTGGACGCCGTGACCTTCACCAGCGCGCCCGCCGCGGTCTCGCTGCTGGGCCGGGCCGAGGAGCGGGGCCTGCTGCCGGAGCTGCTCGCCGCGTTCGGCCACGACGTGCTGCCCGCCTGCGTCGGCCCGGTCACCGCGGTGCCGCTCCAGGCGCACGGCATCGACACGAGCCAGCCCGAGCGCTTCCGGCTCGGGCCCCTCGTCCAGTTGCTGTGCCAGGAGCTGCCGGCCCGCGCCCGTGCCCTGCCGGTCGCCGGGCACCGGCTGGAGATCCGCGGGCACGCGGTGCTCGTCGACGGGGAGCTGCGGACCGTGCCGCCCGCCGGCATGTCCCTGCTGCGCACCCTCGCCCGGCGGCCCGGCTGGGTCGTGCCCCGCGCGGAGCTGTTGCGCGCCCTGCCGGGTACCGGCCGCGACGAACACGCCGTCGAGACGGCCATGGCCCGCCTGCGCACGTCCCTCGGCACCCCGAAGCTGATCCAGACGGTGGTGAAACGCGGCTACCGCCTCGCCCTGGACCCGGCCACGGACGCCAAGTACACGACCGACTGACCCCTGGCGCCCCGGGTGCCCGGTGCCAGAACACGGGCGGTGCGACGGCCGGTACCGGCGCGGTTTCCGGCGCCGTGCCGTGGACGACCGCCGGGCCGCTCCGCCCCGCTCACGGCGCCTTCGCCCGCTCGCCGCTTGCTCACCGGCCGACGCCCGGTCGTAGAGCCGCGGGGCCGCGGTCTGCCGGGCCGTCGGGGTGTGGGATGCCGGGTGTTCAGCGGGTTGCGGTGGGTGGGACGTGGTGGGGCGTGGGCCGCTGCGGCGTCCGGGGCGCTGAGCGTGTCGGCCGGCCGCGGACCGCCGAGCCCCACGCCAGGCAAGCCGTCGCCAGCGTCGACAGCACGGCGCGTACGACGTTCCAGGCCACCCACGGGTCCTCGAAGCGCTCGCGGAGCGCCGCCGGATCACCGGGGCGGGCCAGGGCGTCGTTGAGGGGGACGTTGCCGCCCACGGTGACCAGGAAGGCGAGCGCGTACGCCGTCGCGCCCGCCCAGATCCACCAGCGGCCCGGCGTCCGGCGCGACTGCCACCCCGCGAGGCCCGCGAGGGCGAGCGCGCCCATGAAGGCCAGCAGGAACACCGGGTTCTGGATCACGTCGTTGACGTCGCGCATCACGTCGACGTACACCCGGTCCTCGCTGCGCGCCAGCGCCGGCATCACGGCGCAGGCGAAGACGTAGAAGGTGCCGGCCATCAGGCCCGCGGCGACCGTGGCCGCGACCAGCACTCCGTCTGCGGTCAGGGACCGCCGTTCCCCGTCGATGTCTGTCATGCGTCCAGTCAACGGGCGCCGCGGCGCGCCGGACATGGCCCGGGCGCGCGGGCGCATGCGCAAGCGTCCACGCCGGGGCGGTACGAGGGGTTCCGGGCGCGGAGACGGGCAGGCACTGTAGAGGGAGCGTTCCCCTGCTCCCCTCTCCGGCCCGCCCCACCGGGCAACCCAAGGCGGTGACAGGAACATGGCACTGGGTACGGCCACCGATCCGTACGAGCTGCGCTTCGACACCGGGCGGATCTGTCTGGACCTCATCGCCACCACCCACCCCGCGGAACGCCTCGACTCGCTGGACGCGCTGCGCGCCTGGATCACCGGCTCCGGACTCGTCCCGCCCGGCACCCCGCTGGCCCACGCCGACTCCTCCTGGCTGACCGGATTCCGCGAACTGCGCGGCGAGACCGCGAGGTTGGTGCGCACCCGGCCGGTGCCCCGCACCCACGCCGACGGACTCGCCCTCGCCCGCGTCAACGAACTCGCCCTCGCCGCACCGCCCGCACCCCGCGCGGTACCCGGCGAGGACGGCGCACTGGTGCGGGAGCTGACCGGGCCACCGCGGTGCGCCGCGCTGCTCGGCGCCCTCGCCCGGGACGCCGTGGAACTGCTCACCGACCCCGTCGCCCGGGCGAGCCTCAGGCAGTGCGCGGGCGACAACTGCCCCATCGTGTACGTGGACACCTCCCGCGGCCGCCGCCGGCGCTGGTGCTCCAGCGAGATCTGCGGCAACCGCGAACGCGTCGCCCGCCACCGCCGCCGCGCCGCCCTCGCCCGGTAAGCACCCGTAGATTCCCTCGCGTCCCGTTCGTCACACCCCCTCCGATAAAACTCTCATCCCGTTTTGAACGCGCCGCACTTGGCGTCCGTACCGAATGGGCGAGCGACCGACTGGGGGAACCCCCGGACATCGGAGGTGGGCGTGCGCAAGGATTCCGTCGTGGCCAATGAACGTGGTGCGAGGGCCCGACATCGCATGTCGCAGTCGTCCTCGGAACCCGACGAGGAGCTGATGCGCGCGCTGTACCGCGAGCACGCCGGCCCCTTGCTGGCCTACGTGCTGCGGCTGGTCGCGGGGGACCGCCAGCGCGCCGAGGACGTCGTCCAGGAGACGCTCATCCGTGCCTGGAAGAACGCCGGTCAGCTCAACCGTGCGACCGGATCGGTACGCCCCTGGCTGGTGACGGTCGCCCGGCGCATCGTCATCGACGGCCACCGCAGCCGGCAGGCCCGGCCGCAGGAGGTCGATCCGTCGCCGCTGGAGGTCATCCCCGCGGAGGACGAGATCGACAAGGCGCTGTGGTTGATGACGCTGTCGGACGCGCTCGACGACCTGACCCCGGCCCACCGGGAGGTCCTCGTCGAGACGTACTTCAAGGGGCGTACCGTCAATGAGGCGGCGCAGACACTGGGCATACCCAGCGGCACCGTTCGCTCCCGGGTGTTCTACGCCCTGCGTTCGATGAAGCTGGCACTGGAGGAGCGGGGGGTGACGGCGTGATGAGCGGGTACGGGGGAGTTCAGGGGTACGGCGGGGGATTCGGCCCGGGCGATCCGGGTAATCCTGCCCCCATGCAGGGATCACCGGCGCCGAACGAGCACGAGACCGTCGGCGCCTACGCGCTCGGGATCCTCGACGACGCCGAGGCGACGGCCTTCGAGGCCCACCTCGCCACCTGCGAGTGGTGCGCCCAGCAGCTCGACGAGCTGGCCGGCATGGAGCCGATGATGGCGGCGCTCGCCGACCTGCCGGGCACCGGCACGCCCGCGATCGCCGAGTCGCTCACCGCGAAGCCCAGCCCACGGCTCTCGGAGAAGCTCGTCGACGAGGTCGCCGAACGCCGTGCGAGCAAGCGGCGCCGCAACTTCTACCTGGTGGGCACCGCGGCCGCGCTGATCATCGGCGGCCCGTTCGCCGCCGTGGCGACCACGGGCGGCGGCGGTGGCGGCGACGACGGAGGCGGCGGCCGCAGGACCGAGGCGTCGCAGCAGGCCGCGAGCCCGGCCGAGTCCGCCTTCGCCGCCATGCCGGACCGGGTCACCGCCACCGACCCGGCCACGCAGGTCAGCGCGACCGTGGCGCTGGAGAAGAAGGCCTGGGGCACCGAGACGGTCCTGGAGCTGAAGAACCTCAAGGGCCCCCAGAAGTGCTCCCTGATCGCCGTCGGCAAGAACGGCGAGCGGGAGACGCTCACCTCCTGGACGGTCCCCGACTGGGGCTACGGCATACCGGGCGCCACCACCGAGAAGGCCAAGAAGCCGCTCTACGTGCACGGCGGCGCCGCCTTCGAACCCAACCAGATCTCCCACTTCGAGGTCATGACCTTCGACGGGAAGCGACTGGTGGAGGTCGACGCGTAGCGCCGACGCCAGGCGCGGCGTAGCTTCCCGGGCCCCCTTCGCGTATTTTTGACGGCTGCCCAGCACGTCAGAAGGGGGCCCGGTGGCCGCACAGGCTCAGCAGGATTCAGCGGTCGACTCGGAGCACGACTCCGTGCGGGACCGAGAGATCGACGTGGAACAGGCGCACCTCGACCGGGTGTACCGACGCCTCGAGGAGAAGATCCACGAGGCGGAGTTCCTCATGCACGACGCCGCCCAGCGCGGCCACGTCGGCACGCCCGGCGCCCTGGCCGAGCGCGACGCGCAGGTCTTCCGGGCCGGTATCCACCTCAACCGCCTGAACAACGAGTTCGAGGACTTCCTCTTCGGCCGCATCGACCTGCTCCTCGGCAAGGACGGCAAGAAGGGCCCGGACGGCGCGTACACGGCCGTGGAGCCCGCCGAGGGCGCCCTCGGGCCCGACGGCACCGCCGACATCGCCGAGACCCTGCACATCGGCAGGATCGGCGTCCTGGACGAGGACTACGCCCCGCTGGTCATCGACTGGCGGGCGCCCGCCGCCGCCCCCTTCTACCGGTCCACGCCGGTCGATCCGGGCCGGGTCGTGCGCCGCCGGGTGATCCGCTCCAAGGGGCGGCGCGTCCTCGGCGTCGAGGACGACCTCATGCGGCCCGAGATCACGGCCCGGCTGGACGGCGAGGAGCTGGCCGTCGTCGGCGACGGCGCCCTGATGGCCGCCCTCGGGCAGGCCCGCACCCACTCGATGCGGGACATCGTGGCCTCCATCCAGGCCGAGCAGGACCAGGTGATCCGCGCCCCCGCCGCCTCCGTGACCTACGTCGAGGGCGGCCCCGGCACCGGAAAGACCGCCGTCGCCCTGCACCGGGCGGCGTACCTGCTCTACCAGGACCGGCGCCGGTACGCGGGCGGCATCCTGATCGTCTCGCCGACACCGCTGCTCGTGGCCTACACCGAGGGCGTGCTGCCCTCGCTCGGCGAGGAGGGCCAGGTCGCGATCCGCGCGATCGGCTCACTGGCCGACGACGCGGCGGGCGCCGAGGCCACGCTGTACGACTCCCCGGCCACCGCCCGCGCCAAGGGCTCCGCCCGCATGCTCCGGGTGCTGCGCAAGGCCGCGCGCGGGGCGCTGGAACCGGCCGACTCGCCGACCCTGCTCAGGGTCGTCGCCTTCGGCCGCCGCCTCGAACTGGAGGCCGAGGAGCTGGCCGGCATCCGCCGCACCGTCCTCGGCGGCACCGCGCCCGTCAACCTGCTGCGCCCCCGTGCCCGCCGGCTGCTCCTGGACGCCCTGTGGGAGAAGTCGGGCGCCGGTACCCGGCACTCCGACCCCGAGCTGGCCGCCGAGCTGCGCTCCTCCTTCGACGACGACGTCACCTCCGAGGACTCCTTCCTCGCCTTCCTCGACGCCTGGTGGCCCGAGCTGACCCCGGGCGCCGTGCTGGCGGCCATGGCGGACGAGCGTCGCCTCGGCCGCTGGGCGCGGCGGGTGCTGAACCCGGGCGAGGTCCGCAAGGTCGCCCGTTCGCTGCGGCGCGAGGGCTACTCCGTGCACGACATCGCGCTGCTCGACGAGCTCCAGGCGATCGTCGGCACCCCGGCCCGCCCCCGCAAGCGGCGCGAGCAGGACCCGCTGGACCAGCTCACCGGCCTGGAGGAGCTGATGCCGCAGCGCGAGGAGACCCAGTGGGAGCGTGCCGAGCGCCTCGCCCAGGAGCGCACCGAGTACGCCCACGTCATCGTCGACGAGGCGCAGGACCTCACCCCCATGCAGTGGCGGATGGTCGGCCGCCGCGGCCGGCACGCCACCTGGACGGTCGTCGGCGACCCGGCCCAGTCCTCCTGGTCCGACCCCGACGAGGCGGCCGCCGCCCGTGACGAGGCCCTGGGCACCCGCCCGCGCCGCCGCTTCGAGCTGACCGTGAACTACCGCAACCCGGCCGAGATCGCCGAGCTGGCGGCGAAGGTCCTCGCCCTGGCCATGCCCGGCTCGCCGTCCCCGTCGGCCGTGCGCTCGACCGGCGTGCAGCCGCGCTTCGCGGTGGCGCGGGACTCCCTCGCCCAGACGGTCCGCGCGGAGGCGGCCCGGCTGCTCGGCCTCGTCGACGGCACCGTCGGCGTCGTGGTCGCCATGAACCGGCGCGAGGAGGCCCGGCGCTGGCTGGCCGGGCTCGGCGACCGTGTGGTGGCGCTGGGCAGCCTGGAGGCGAAGGGCCTGGAGTACGACGCCACGGTCGTCGTCTCCCCGGCCGAGATCGCCGACGAGTCGCCCGCCGGGCTGCGCGTGCTGTACGTCGCCCTGACCCGGGCCACGCAGCAGCTGACGGTCGTCTCGTGCGAGCGGGACGAGCCGGACGCCTCGGGGGTGCCGGACCTGCTGCGCGACTGAGCGCCGGGCCGGGGAACCGGCCCGGAGACGTGCGAAGGGCCCGCGCCGTCCGACGGCGCGGGCCCTTCGTCCCGTTTGAGTGGCACCGACCCGCCATGCTCGCCTCGCGGCAAGTGGTCGCTCGTAGCGACGATGGTTGGGCCCGGGGGCTTGGATCGAGCCGGTGCCACGTCCAAGGTAACAAACGATCCCCGCAAGACAATTCCCGTCCCGCGGGTTCCTTCCGCGACCCGGGCGCGTCCGGCCCGCGGCTTCCGGTTACCCCTTCCCCCGACGGGCTACTTCTCGTATGGTGGAAGTCGTTTTCCGAAATCGGAGTGAACAAAAAGTTCGCAATCCGGGGCGGCTACCGCGTACCCAGTGGTAGGTGCGACGATCGGACGGCACAACCCAGTTACACGGTGAAAGCAGAGGAAGTCGGCCATGGCAACGGCGCCCAGCGTCTCCTACTCGATGACGGTCCGGCTGGAGGTGCCCGCGGGCGGAACCGCCGTCTCGCAGCTCACCACAGCGGTGGAGTCCGCCGGCGGTTCGGTCACCGGCCTCGACGTCACGGCCTCCGGCCACGACAAGCTCCGGATCGACGTCACCATCGCGGCCGGCTCGACCGCGCACGCCGACGAGATCGTGGAGCAGCTGCGCGGCATCGAGGGCGTCAGCCTGGGCAAGGTCTCCGACCGTACCTTCCTCATGCACCTCGGCGGCAAGATCGAGATGCAGTCCAAGCACCCCATCCGCAACCGCGACGACCTGTCCATGGTCTACACGCCCGGCGTGGCCCGCGTCTGCATGGCGATCGCCGAGAACCCCGAGGACGCCCGCCGCCTGACCATCAAGCGCAACTCCGTTGCGGTCGTGACCGACGGCTCCGCCGTGCTGGGCCTGGGCAACATCGGCCCGAAGGCCGCGCTGCCGGTGATGGAGGGCAAGGCGGCCCTGTTCAAGCGGTTCGCCGGCATCGACGCCTGGCCGATCTGCCTGGACACCCAGGACACCGACGCGATCGTCGAGATCGTCAAGGCCATCGCCCCGGGCTTCGCCGGCATCAACCTGGAGGACATCTCCGCGCCCCGCTGCTTCGAGATCGAGGCCCGGCTGCGCGAGGCCCTCGACATCCCCGTCTTCCACGACGACCAGCACGGCACCGCCATCGTCGTGCTCGCCGCGCTGACCAACGCCCTGCGCGTGGTGGACAAGCCCATCGAGAACGTACGGGTCGTCATGTCCGGCGCCGGCGCGGCCGGTACGGCCATCCTCAAGCTGCTGCTCGCCGCCGGGGTCAAGAACGCCGTCGTCGCCGACATCCACGGCGTCGTGCACACGGGCCGCGCCGACCTGGTGGACGCCGCGCCCGAGTCCGCCCTGCGCTGGATCGCCGACAACACCAACCCCGAAGGCCTCACCGGCACCCTCAAGGAGGCCGTGCACGGCGCCGACGTCTTCATCGGTGTCTCCGCCCCCAACGTCCTCGACGGGGACGACGTGGCCGCCATGGCGGACGGCGCCATCGTGTTCGCGCTCGCGAACCCGGACCCCGAGGTCGACCCGGCGATCGCCCGCGAGACGGCCGCGGTCGTCGCCACCGGCCGCAGCGACTTCCCGAACCAGATCAACAACGTGCTGGTCTTCCCCGGCGTCTTCCGCGGCCTGCTGGACGCCCAGTCCCGCACCGTCAACACCGAGATGATGCTCGCCGCCGCGCACGCCCTCGCGGACGTGGTGACCGAGGACGAGATCAACCCGAACTACATCATCCCCAGCGTCTTCAACGACAAGGTCGCCGGTGCCGTCGCGGGCGCCGTGCGGGAGGCGGCGAAGGCCGCCGGAGTGGTGGCGTAGGTTCCCCCGGCGGGGGAAGGCGGCCTGTGGCGTGGTGGTGAGGATCACCACGGCGGGCCGCCCCTCCGGCGCGTCGCGGGATGTCGGGCCTCGGATCGCCCTCTAGGGTTGCGCAAGGCTCAGGCCCTCTCGGCGTGTGACTCCCAAGGGTGTTCTCACGACTCCTGGGGGTGCCGGATTGGCTTTACCGCCGCAGGTGGAGGCAGGATGCCTCCCTGGGCGCGAGGGTCTGACGACCGACCCGGGTCCGGGGAATGTCAGAGGGCCCTGGCAGCATCGGCATCGCTGTGCCCAACATGCGGCTCCGCCGCGTGGCACGCCTCAACGGCAAGAAGAACACGGGAGTAACAACATGAACCGCAGTGAGCTGGTGGCCGCGCTGGCCGACCGCGCCGAGGTGACCCGCAAGGACGCCGACGCCGTGCTGGCCGCGTTCGCCGAGGTTGTCGGCGACATCGTCTCCAAGGGCGACGAGAAGGTCACCGTCCCCGGCTTCCTGACCTTCGAGCGCACCCACCGTGCCGCTCGCACCGCCCGCAACCCGCAGACCGGCGAGCCGATCCAGATCCCGGCCGGCTACAGCGTCAAGGTCTCCGCGGGTTCCAAGCTCAAGGAAGCCGCCAAGGGTAAGTAGGCGCTCCGCTTGGAGTGCCGGGGACTGTGCGGGGCGTTCGCTCGGGCTGTGGTCGTTTCGCGGCCGCGGGTCGGGTGTGGCCGGTCGCGCAGTTCCCCGCGCCCCTTACCGGGGCGCACAGCACAACGCCGATGGGGCGGTCACCCGAGTCCGGGTGACCGCCCCATCGGCGTTCGTGTCGGCGTCTAGCCGAGAGCCTTGCCCGGGAGTTCGACCTTGGCGCCGAGTTCCACGAGCTTGTCCATGAAGTTCTCGTAGCCTCGGTTGATCAGGTCGATGCCGTGGACCCGTGAG
Source organism: Streptomyces sp. MH60 (assembly GCF_002939385.1). Taxonomy (GTDB): domain Bacteria; phylum Actinomycetota; class Actinomycetes; order Streptomycetales; family Streptomycetaceae; genus Streptomyces. The sequence continues at coordinate 15,904 of NZ_MULI01000095.1, forward strand.
GTGCCCTGGGCCGCGAGGGCGGCGATCAGGTACGAGAAGCCGCCGCGCAGGTCGGGGATGACCAGGTCGGCGCCCTCCAGCTTGGTCGGTCCGGAGACCACGGCCGAGTGCAGGAAGTTGCGCTGGCCGAAGCGGCAGTCGGAGCCGCCGAGGCACTCGCGGTAGAGCTGGATGTGGGCACCCATCTGGTTGAGCGCGGAGGTGAAGCCCAGCCGGGACTCGTAGACCGTCTCGTGCACGATGGACAGGCCCGTGGCCTGCGTCAGCGCGACCACCAGGGGCTGCTGCCAGTCCGTCTGGAAGCCGGGGTGCACGTCCGTCTCCAGGGCGATGGACTTCAGCCGGCCGCCGGGGTGCCAGAAGCGGATGCCCTCGTCATCGATCTCGAACGCGCCGCCCACCTTCCGGAAAGTGTTCAGGAACGTCATCATCGAGCGCTGCTGGGCCCCGCGGACGTACACGTTGCCCTCGGTGGCCAGCGCCGCCGAGGCCCAGGAGGCCGCCTCCAGGCGGTCCGAGAGGGCACGGTGGGTGTAGCCGCCCAGCTCGTCCACACCGGTGACGCGGATGGTGCGGTCGGTGTCCATCGCGATGATCGCGCCCATTTTCTGCAGGACGCAGATCAGGTCCTCGATCTCCGGCTCCACGGCCGCGTTGGACAGCTCCGTGACGCCCTCGGCGAGCACCGCCGTCAGCAGCACCTGCTCGGTCGCGCCGACGGACGGGTACGGCAGCCGGATCTTGGTGCCGCGCAGTCGCTGCGGAGCCTCCAGGTACTGGCCGTCCCTCCGCTTCTCGATCTTCGCGCCGAACTGGCGCAGCACCTCGAAGTGGAAGTCGATGGGCCGGCCGCCGATGTCGCAGCCGCCCAGGCCCGGGATGAAGGCGTGCCCGAGGCGGTGCAGCAGCGGGCCGCAGAACAGGATCGGGATGCGGGAGGAACCCGCGTGGGCATCGATGTCGGCGACGTTCGCGCTCTCCACGTGGGAGGGGTCGAGGATCAGCTCGCCGGGCTCCTCACCCGGACGGACGGTCACCCCGTGCAGCTGCAGCAGCCCGCGTACGACCCGCACGTCGCGGATGTCCGGCACGTTGCGCAGCCGGCTCGGGGCACTGCCCAGCAGGGCCGCCACCATCGCCTTCGGCACGAGGTTCTTCGCACCGCGGACCCGGATCTCGCCCTCCAGCGGGGTCCCGCCGTGGACAAGCAGTACGTCATCAGCGCCGTTGACGGTCATGAATCTCGCGTTCCGTGGTGTTGGGCAGGGGCCAGAAGGGAAAGGGTAATCGTCTTGTACCCCCCTTCATGGCGCCTCCGCACGGTCCGGCAACGTCATGGATTTGTCACAACACGCGGTGTTCACCGGCGCGCACGGGGGGTCACGATCGAGGGGCGTGCGCGGGTGCGTGTTCACTCCCGTGCCCCCGATTGCCTCCCCACGGGAGGGGAACATGCGGGATCATGTCTGGCATGACCGAGGTGTCCTCGCTCACGGGGCGGCTGCTCGTGGCAACGCCCGCCCTGGCGGACCCGAACTTCGAGCGTGCGGTGGTGCTCCTCCTCGACCACGACGAGGAGGGTTCCCTCGGCGTCGTCCTCAACCGGCCCACGCCGGTCGACGTGGGCGACATCCTGGAGGACTGGGCGGACCTGGCCGGCGAGCCGGGCGTCGTCTTCCAGGGCGGCCCGGTCTCGCTGGACTCGGCCCTCGGCGTCGCCGTCGTCCCCGGCGGGGAGTCCGGCGAGCGGGCGCCGCTGGGCTGGCGGCGGGTGCACGGCGCGATCGGCCTGGTGGACCTGGAGGCACCGCCGGAGCTGCTGGCGTCCGCCGTGGGCGCCCTGCGGATCTTCGCCGGATACGCGGGCTGGGGACCCGGCCAGCTGGAGGACGAGCTGACCGAGGGCGCCTGGTACGTGGTCGAGTCCGAGCCCGGCGACGTCTCCTCGCCGTTCCCGGAGCGACTCTGGCGCGAGGTGCTGCGCCGCCAGCGGGGCGACCTGGCGATGGTGGCGACGTATCCGGACGACCCGTCGCTCAACTGAAGCGTGTGAGCTTCAGTACCCTTGGCGGTTATGAGCACTCTCGAGCCCGAGCGCGGGACAGGTACGGGAACCCTCGTCGAGCCGACGCCGCAGACGTCCCACGGCGACGGCGATCACGAGCGCTTCGCGCATTACGTCCAGAAGGACAAGATCATGGCGAGCGCCCTCGACGGCACCCCCGTCGTGGCGCTGTGCGGCAAGGTCTGGGTACCGGGCCGTGATCCCAAGAAGTACCCCGTGTGCCCCATGTGCAAGGAGATCTACGAATCCATGAGCGGCGGCGGGGACGAGGGCAAGGGCGGCGACAAGAAGTAGACGCCCGGGTGCGGTCGCCGGGACCCGGCGCCGCTGCCCGTCCAGCCCTCTCGGATCTTCCCGAAGGCCCCCGGAGTGTGCCCGCGCGCACTCCGGGGGCCTTCGTGTGTCAGGGCTGATTAACAAAGAGGTTTACGAATTGGTTCAGACCTCTTGTGGACAGGTTCATGTCTCCCTACGCTCCTGGGTGTTGTGCAGAGCGAAACCGTCATTGCATATGTTGCAACGCACGCCCGGAGGAAAGACTCCATGAAGCTCGCCCCCCGCTTGGCCGTACTGCTGGCCGCGGCCGTCGTCGCCGCGACCGCCTGCGCACCCCAGACGTCCGACAACTCCTCCTCCGGCAAGGACGAGAAGAGCGGCACGTTGCGCGTCTGGCTGTTCCAGGAGGTCAACAACAAGCCGAAGGAGAAGGCCGTCGACGCGGCCCTCGCCGACTTCGAGAAGGCGCACGAGGACACCGAGGTCACCGTGGAGTACATCCCGGTCGAGACCCGCGCCCAGCGCATCAAGGCCGCCTTCAACGACCCGAAGAGCGCGCCCGACGTCATCGAGTTCGGCAACACCGACACCGCCGGCTACGTCAAGGACGGCGGACTCGCCGACGTCACCGACGAGTTCGCGGCCTGGGACGAGGCCAAGGACGCCGACCCCACCGCCCGCCAGTCGGTCACCGTGGACGGAAAGGTCTACGGCGCCCCCTACTTCGTCGGCGTCCGCGCCCTCTACTACCGCACCGACGTCTTCGACGAACTCGGTCTCGAGCCCCCGAAGTCCCTGGACGAACTGGCGTCCACCGCCCGGCAGGTGCACGCCGCGAAGCCCGGCCTCTACGGCATCGCGGTCGGCGGCGCCTACACCTACGGCGCGATGCCGTTCATCTGGGCCAACGGAGGCGAACTCGCCACCGGCAAGGGCGGCTCGTACGCCTCCGCCATCGACAGTGCCGCCGCCCGCAAGGGCATCAAGGCGTACACGTCCCTCTTCGGGGACGGCAACTGCCCCGCCGCCAAGTGCGCCGGCATGGGCGGCAACGACACCGTCACCGCCTTCGCCTCCGGCAAGGCGGCCATGGCCATCGGCGGCGACTTCAGCCACCAGGCGGTGGAGGCCGGCAAGGCGAAGGGCAAGTACGCGGTCGTGCCGCTGCCGGGCGTCAAGTCCGGCTCCATCGCCCCCGCCTTCGCGGGCGGCAACAACATCGGTGTCCTGAAGAGCACCTCGCACCGCACCCTCGCCGTCGACCTGATGAAGCGGCTCGCGTCGAAGAAGGCGCAGGGTGAACTGTTCGACGCGATGGGCTTCCTGCCGACCTTCACGGACGTACGGCAGCAGGTGGCGGCGAAGGAGCCGTTCGTGAAGCCGTTCGTCGACACGCTCGCCGCGGGCACGAAGTTCGTGCCGGCCTCTCCCGCGTGGGCGACGATCGACTCCTCGCAGGTGCTGCCGACGATGTTCCAGGAGGTGGTCAGCGGCAAGAAGGACGTGGACGCTGCCGCCGGGGACGCGGCTCGGAAGATGGACGACGCGTTTGGCTCCGCCGGATGACGGGTTCGCCTGTGAGCTCGGGGGGTGCGGTGCGTGTGCGGGTGCGGCGCCGTCGTGGCTTGTCGCGCAGTTCCCCGCGCCCCTTTCGGGGCTCCTCCAGTACTCCTTGGATCTACCTCGCGCCTGCTCTTGTCGTCCTTGGTGGGCTGCTCGTCTACCCCGTTTACCAGCTCGGACTGATCTCGTTCCTGGAGTACACGCAGGCCCAGGTCAGTGGTGGGGAGCCGGCGACCTTCCAGGGGTTCGGGAACTACGCGGAGCTGTTCGGGGACGGTGAGTTCTGGCGGGTGCTGCTGGCCACGGTGGTGTTCGCCGCGGCCTGTGTGGTGTCCACGTTGGCCGTCGGATGTGCGCTCGCCGTATTGCTCACACGGGTGCGGGCCGTGCCGCGGCTGGCGTTGATGCTGGCCGGACTGGGCGCCTGGGCGACCCCGGCGGTCACCGGGTCCACGGTCTGGCTGCTGCTGTTCGACCCGGACTTCGGGCCGGTCAACCGGATGCTGGGCCTCGGCGACCACTCGTGGACGTACGGGCGCTACAGCGCCTTCCTGCTCGTGCTGCTCGAAGTGGTCTGGTGCTCCTTCCCGTTCGTCATGGTGACCGTCTACGCCGGGATACGGGCCGTACCGTCCGAGGTGCTGGAGGCCGCCGCGCTGGACGGGGCCTCGCAGTGGCGGATCTGGCGCTCGGTGCTCGCGCCGATGCTCCGGCCGATCCTGGTCGTCGTCACCATCCAGTCGGTCATCTGGGACTTCAAGGTCTTCACCCAGATCTACGTCATGACCAACGGCGGCGGCATCGCCGGCCAGAACCTCGTCCTCAACGTCTACGCCTATCAGAAGGCCTTCGCGTCCTCGCAGTACAGCCTCGGCTCCGCTGTCGGCGTGGTCATGCTGCTGATCCTGCTCGCGGTGACGCTGGTCTACCTGCGGCTGCTGCGCCGCCAGGGGGAGGAGCTGTGAATCTTCTGCGCGCGCAGGTGCGCCGTCCGTGGCGGCTCGCGGCCGAGGTGTCCGCGCTGCTGATCGCGGTGGTCGTCGCCTTCCCGCTGTACTGGATGGTGCTGAGCGCCTTCAAACCGGCCGGGGAGATCGAGTCGAGCGAGCCCCGGCCCTGGACGCTGACCCCCTCGCTGGATTCCTTCCGGCGGGTGTTCGAGCAGCAGGAATTCGGCCGCTACTTTCTCAACAGCCTGATCGTGGCGGGTTGCGTGGTGATCGCCTCGGCGCTGATCGCGTTCCTCGCGGCGACCGCGGTGACGCGATTCCGGTTCCGTTTCCGGACCACCCTGCTGATCATGTTCCTGGTGGCCCAGATGGTGCCCGTGGAGGCGCTCACGATCCCGCTGTTCTTCCTCATGCGGGACTTCGGCCAGCTGAACACGCTGGGCTCCCTGATCCTGCCCCACATCGCCTTCTCGCTGCCCTTCGCGATCTGGATGCTGCGGGGCTTCGTGAAAGCGGTGCCGGAGGCCCTGGAGGAGGCCGCCTACATCGACGGGGCGAGCCGGTCGCGCTTTCTGTGGCAGATCCTTTTCCCGCTGGTCCTGCCGGGGCTTGTGGCCACCAGCGTCTTCTCCTTCATCTCGACCTGGAACGACTTCCTGTTCGCCAAGTCGTTCATCATCAGCGACACCTCCCAGTCGACGCTGCCGATGGCGCTGCTGGTCTTCTACAAACCGGACGATCCCGACTGGGGCGGCGTCATGGCCGCGTCCACGGTGATGACGATCCCGGTGCTGGTCTTCTTCGTACTCGTACAACGACGACTCGTCTCCGGCCTCGGCGGAGCGGTGAAGGACTGACAACGTGACCGACGTGACGCACGCGACCGACGTGATTCCCCAGCCGCGTCAAGTGGCGGCCCGGGACGCCGACGCCTTCTTCGAACTCGGCGCGGACACCGCTCTGGTGGCCGGCGAAGGCGCCGAGCACACCGAGCGCTGGCTGCGCGCCACGCTGGGCGCGGCCACCGGCCTGGCCCTGGCGCCCGGGGCGGGCGGCGGCGGCCTCGTCCGGCTGTCCCTGGACGGCGAACTGGCCGAGGAGGGCTACCGCCTCGACATCGCGCCGCAGGGCGTGCACCTCACCGGCGGCGACCCGGCCGGCCTCTTCTGGGGCGCCCAGACGCTGCGCCAGCTGCTCGGCCCGGACGCCTTCCGGCGCGCCCCGCTGCCCGACCGCCGGTGGCGGCTGCCGCTGGGCCGCATCGAGGACGCGCCCCGCTTCCGCTGGCGCGGACTGATGTTGGACGTCTCCCGGCACTTCACGCCGAAGGAAGGCGTCCTGCGCTACCTGGACCTGATGGCCGCCCACAAACTCAACGTCCTGCACTTCCACCTGACGGACGACCAGGGCTGGCGCGTCGAGATCAAACGCCACCCGAAGCTCACCGAGACGGGTTCCTGGCGGGCGCGCACCAAATTCGGCCACCGGGCCTCGCCGCTGTGGGAGGACAAACCCCACGGCGGTTACTACACCCAGGAGGACATCCGGGAGATCGTCGCCTACGCCGCCGCGCGGCACATCACCGTCGTCCCCGAAATCGACGTACCCGGGCACTCGCAGGCCGCCATCGCCGCGTATCCGGAACTGGGCAACACGGATGTGATCGACACCACCGCCCTCTCCGTCTGGGACACCTGGGGCGTCTGCCCGAACGTGCTCGCCCCCACCGAGAACACACTGCGCTTCTACGAGGGCGTGTTCGAGGAACTCCTGGAGCTTTTCCCCTCGGAGTTCGTCCACATCGGCGGCGACGAATGCCCCAAGGACCAGTGGCGGGCCTCCGCCACCGCGCAGGCGCGGATCGCGGAACTCGGCCTCGCCGACGAGGACGAACTCCAGGCCTGGTTCATCCAGCACTTCGACACCTGGCTCACCGCGCGCGGGCGCCGGCTCATCGGCTGGGACGAGATCCTGGAGGGCGGACTCGCCAAGGGCGCGGCCGTGTCCTCCTGGCGCGGTTACGCGGGCGGGATCGCCGCCGCGCGCGCGGGGCACGACGTCGTGATGTGCCCCGAGCAGCAGGTGTACCTGAACTTCCGGGAGGACGGCGGCGCGGACGAACCCGTGCCGATCGCCTTCGTGCGCACCCTGGAGGACGTCTACCAGTTCGAGCCGGTTCCGGCGGAACTGACCCCGCAGGAGTCCGGCCACGTGATCGGCACCCAGGCGAACCTGTGGACCGAGGTGACGGAGAACCAGGAGCGGGTGGACTACCAGCTCTTCCCGAGGCTCGCCGCCTTCGCCGAGGTCGCCTGGAGCACCCTGCCCACCCCCGCGGAGCGGGACTACGGCGCCTTCGAGCGGCGGATGGCCACCCACTACCGGCGGCTCGACGCCCTGGGCGTCGCCTACCGTCCGCCCGCCGGCCCACGGCCCTGGCAGCGGCGGCCCGGAGTGCTCGGCCGGCCGATGGACGGGCCGCCGCCGAACAAGTGAGCAGGTGACCGAGTGAGCACGTGAGCAAGCAAGGGAAACGCCCCTAAACGTCACCGAAGAGTGGCAACTCGTGCGCATCACGCGTAGCTCCGATCGTCGGAGATCCCGTGTGAAAACGGACCATCTCATCGGCGAGACGGGCGAATGCCTCCTAGCGGACCCCTGCGTTCGGGCCCTGCGAAGATGTGCCAGAGTTGCCACGTCCGCCCTGTCAGGTCGTACCGTACGGCCACATGGGCGGGACCAGGTGGGACAGCGGGAAGGGGCAGTCGGTTTGACCACGCACGCACCGCAGGCGGCGCAGGCCGTCACGCTGCCCACGACACTGGACGAGGCCGTGGCGGCGCTCACCGCGATGCCCGCGGCCGTTCCGGTCGCGGGTGGCACCGACCTGATGGCGGCCGTCAACTCCGGTCAGCTCAGGCCCGCCGCGCTGGTGGGCCTCGGCCGGATCAGCGAGATCCGCGGCTGGCAGTACCAGGACGGGCACGCGCTGCTCGGCGCGGGACTCACCCACGCCCGCATGGGCCGCCCCGACTTCGCCGCGCTCATCCCGGCGCTCGCCGCCGCCGCGCGGGCCGCCGGACCGCCGCAGATCCGCAACGCCGGCACCCTGGGCGGCAACATCGCCTCGGCCGCCCCCACCGGGGACGCGCTGCCGGTGCTGGCCGCCCTGGAGGCGACCCTGATCATCGCGGGCCCGGACGGCGCCCGCCGGGAGATGCCGGTCTCGCACCTGCTGGCGGGCATGGAGATGCTCCGCGCGGGAGAACTCATCGGCTACGTGCGCGTGCCGCTGCTGCACGCGCCGCAGGTCTTCCTGAAGGCGACCGGCCGCACCGGACCCGGCCGCGCGACGGCCTCCGTGGCGCTGGTCCTCGACCCCGCCCGGCGCGGGGTGCGGTGCGCGGTGGGCGCCATCGCGCCGATGCCGCTGCGGCCCCTGGAGGCCGAGCAGTGGGTGGCCTCGCTCATCGACTGGGACAACGGCCGCGCCGTCGTCCCGGAGGCGCTGCACGGCTTCGGCGAGTACGTCGCCGCGGCCTGCATCCCCGACGCGGCCCCGGAAGAGGACGGCTCCGTACCGCAACTTCCGCCCGCCGTACTGCACCTGCGGCGCACCGTCGCCGCGCTGGCCCGACGAGCACTGGGGAGGGCGCTGTCGTGACCGACGACCAGCACGGCGACCCGCACGGAGATCAGCACCCGGGGGGCACACCCCCCGGCGGCAGCCGCTGGGACCCGCTGCCCCAGGGCGACTACGACGACGGCGCCACCGCCTTCGTGAAACTCCCCGAGGGCGGCGTGGACGCGCTCCTCGCCTCCTCCGAGAGTCCGCTCGCCGCACCCGGGCACGGCTACGTGCCGCCCCAGATCACGGTCGCGCCCGCCACCACCGCCGGCACCGACCCGGCCGCCACCGGCTCCTGGGCGGTGCCGTCGGCCCCGTCCGCGCCCGTGGACGGCGCCCAGTGGCAGGCCGCCCCGGACGCCGGTCAGGACCCCGCCGCCCACCAGGGGTACGGCGACTACGCGGCCCAGCAGGACCCCTACGGCGGGGCAGCGCCCTACGGCGGGCACGCCGGGCAGGGCGTCCCCGGGCAGGACGACCGGTTCGCCTACCAGCCCGGCGCGACCGGCCAGTGGGACTTCTCGCAGGCGTCGCAGACCGACCCGGAGGCCGGGGCGGCCCGGCCCGCGCCGGGCCAGGACGTGACCGGGCAGTGGTCCATCCCCGTGGCCGACGGCGACCTGCCGGACGAGTCGGGCGAGTTCACCACGTCGTCCCTGGCCGAGCAGTGGGGCACCGGCGCTCCCGCCACCCTCCCCGGCGGCGCCCCCGCGCCCTGGGCGACCCAGCCGACCGGTCAGCCGTGGGGCGAGGACCCGGCACAGACCCGGCCCGCCGAGGACCGGGGCACCCCGTCGGCCCGGCCCGCCGGTCAGCCCTGGGGCGAGGCCACGGCGCCGACCGGACCGTCCGACGAGGAGTGGTTCGCCGAGAGCGGGCACGGGCCTGCCCCCGCCGCGAGCGGGCACGGATACGGTTCCGCGGCGAGCAGACACCGACACGGGCACGAGCCCGGCGCCGGGACGGACCACGGGTCCGACCCCGCCTTCGGCGGGCACGGCCCCGACGCCGCTGCCGGCCCACCCGGGCCGGACCCGACCACGCCCGGGCCTGCCCCCGCCGCGAACGGGCACGGATACGCCTCCCCCGTGAGCGGGCGCGGCCCCGAACCCGGCGCGGACCACGGGTCCGACGCCCCTGCGGGCCCACCCGAGCCCCACTCGCTCGCGTCCGCGTACGGGCGCGAC
>NZ_MULI01000096.1 GCF_002939385.1 Streptomyces sp. MH60
GGTATCAACATATCTGGCGTTGACTTTTGGCACGCTGTTGAGTTCTCAAGGAACGGACGCTTCCTTTGTACTCACCCTCTCAGGCTTTCCTCCGGGCGCTTCCCTTCGGTCTTGCGTTTCCGACTCTATCAGATCTTTCCGATCCGATTTCCTCGGCGCTTTCCAGGTTCCCGCTTTCGCGTTTCCCTTTCCGGCGGTTCCGACTTTATCAGAGATTCTGAGTCGGTATTTCCACCCTCCGGGGCGGCTCCGAACCACGAAGTGATCGGGTGCCCGTCCGAGCGGAGATGTAAACGTACTGGAGCGGGGCGCCCCGATGCAAATCGGGGCGCCCCGCTCCTGGTTGGCGCTGTCGGTGGTCCGACGGCCCGTCAGACCTCCACGACGACAGGCAGGATCATCGGCCGGCGCCGGTAGGTGTCCGAGACCCACTTGCCGAGGGTCCTGCGGATCAGTTGCTGCATCTGGTGCGGCTCGACGACACCGTCCTGGGCCGAGCGCTCCAGCGCTTCGGTGACCTTGGGGAGTACCGCGGCGAAGGCCGAGTCCTCGATGCCCGAGCCGCGGGCCTGGACGTGCGGCCCGCCCGTGATCTTGCCGGTGGAGGAGTCCATCACCACGAAGACCGAGATGATGCCCTCGTCGCCGAGGATCTTGCGGTCCTTGAGGGCCGGCTCGCCGACGTCGCCGACCGAGAGCCCGTCGACGTAGACGTACCCCGCCTGCACCTTGCCGGAGATCTTCGCCTTGCCCTCGACGAGGTCGACGACCACGCCGTCCTCGGCGATGACGATGCGGTCGTGCGGGACGCCGGTGAGGGCGCCCAGTTCGGCGTTGGCCCGGAGGTGCCGCCATTCGCCGTGGACCGGCATCAGGTTCTTCGGGCGGCAGATGTTGTAGAAGTACAGCAGCTCACCGGCCGAGGCGTGGCCCGAGACGTGGACCTTGGCGTTGCCCTTGTGGACGACGTTGGCGCCCCAGCGGGTCAGGCCGTTGATCACCCGGTACACCGCGTTCTCGTTGCCCGGGATGAGGGACGAGGCCAGGATCACCGTGTCGCCGTTGACGATGCGGATCTGGTGGTCGCGGTTGGCCATGCGGGACAGGGCGGCCATCGGCTCGCCCTGGGAACCCGTGCAGACCAGGACCACCTCGCTGTCGGGCAGGTCGTCGAGCGTCTTGACGTCGACCACCAGGCCCGGCGGCACCTTGAGGTATCCGAGGTCTCTCGCGATGCCCATGTTGCGGACCATGGAGCGGCCGACGAAGGCGACCCGGCGGCCGTACTCGTGCGCGGCGTCCAGGATCTGCTGGATGCGGTGGACGTGGCTGGCGAAGCTCGCCACGATGATGCGCTTGCGGGCACTGGCGAAGACCTGCCGCAGGACGTTGGAGATGTCCCGCTCGGGCGGGACGAAGCCCGGCACCTCGGCGTTGGTCGAGTCGGCGAGGAGCAGGTCGATGCCCTCCTCGCTGAGACGCGCGAAGGCGTGCAGGTCCGTGAGCCGGCCGTCCAGCGGAAGCTGGTCCATCTTGAAGTCGCCGGTGTGGACGACCATGCCCGCGGGGGTGCGGATGGCGACGGCCAGCGCGTCCGGGATGGAGTGGTTGACCGCGACGAACTCGCAGTCGAAGGGGCCGACGCGTTCGCGGTGCCCCTCCGCCACCTCGAGGGTGTACGGACGGATGCGGTGCTCCTGGAGCTTGGCCTCGATGAGCGCGAGGGTCAGCTTGGAGCCGATCAGCGGGATGTCCGGCTTCTCGCGGAGGAGGAAGGGGACGCCGCCGATGTGGTCCTCGTGGCCATGGGTCAGGACGATGCCCTCGATGTCGTCGAGGCGGTCCCGGATGGACGAGAAGTCCGGCAGGATCAGGTCGATGCCGGGCTGCTCCTCCTCGGGGAAGAGCACGCCGCAGTCGACGATCAGCAGACGGCCGCCGTATTCGAAGACCGTCATGTTGCGGCCGATTTCGCCGAGGCCGCCGAGGGGCGTGACCCGGAGGCCGCCCTTCGGAAGCGCCGGGGGACGGCCCAGTTCAGGATGCGGATGACTCAAAAGACTCTCCTCACCACACGCGCCACGTACCGGTGGGCACGTGGCGCGCGTGACGTTCGTGCAGAAGCAGTTGTCGTATGGGGTGCGGGCACCGGTGGCCCGCCTATTCAGTTGTGAAGTCCGTCCGGTCGTGCGGTGGTGCGAAGTCTGATGTCAGAGCTGTACCCCGCCGGCGGCAAGATCGATCTTGAGCTGCTCGGTTTCCTCGGGCGTGAGGCCGACCATGGGGGCGCGCAGCGGCCCGGCGGGCAGCCCCTGGAGGGCGAGCGCGGCCTTGGTGGTCATGACGCCCTGGGTGCGGAACATGCCGGTGAAGACCGAGAGCAGCTTCTGGTGGATCTCCAGTGCCTTCTGTACGTCACCCGCGACGTGCGCGTCCACCATGGCACGCAGTTCGGGGGTGACGACGTGGCCGACGACGGACACGAATCCGACCGCGCCCACGGAGAGCAGCGGCAGGTTCAGCATGTCGTCGCCGGAGTACCAGGCGAGGCCGGAGCGCGCGATGGCCCAGCTGGCCCGGCCGAGGTCACCCTTGGCGTCCTTGTTGGCGACGATCCGCGGGTGCTCCGCGAGGCGGACCAGCGTCTCGGTGTTGATCGGGACGCCGCTGCGGCCGGGGATGTCGTAGAGCATGACCGGGAGCCGGCTGGCGTCGGCGATGGCCGTGAAGTGCTGGTACAGGCCCTCTTGCGGGGGCTTGTTGTAGTACGGCGTGACGAGCAGCAGGCCGTGGGCTCCGACGCGCTCGGCGGCGCGGGCCAGCTCGATGCTGTGCTGGGTGTTGTTGGTGCCGACTCCGGCGACGACGTGCGCCCGGTCGCCGACGGCCTCCAGGACGGCTCGTACGAGGTCCGCTTTCTCCGCGTCGCTGGTGGTGGGGGACTCGCCCGTGGTGCCGTTGATGATCAGGCCGTCGTTGCCTGCGTCCACCAGGTGGGTGGCGAGCCGCTGGGCGCCGTCGAGGTCGAGTGCGCCGTCCGCCGTGAAGGGCGTGACCATGGCGGTGAGGACCCGCCCGAAGGGGGTCTGCGGAGTGGAGGTCGGAGCCATGGGTTACACGCTACTCGTTGCTCAGGGCGGGGTCTGCCCTCGGGGGAGGCGGCAGGCCGGTACGGAAGTGGAGCCCGGCACTGCCTGCTCGGGGGTTCAAGCAGTGCCGGGTCCCTTTGATCAGGCTAGATGAACTTCACCAAACGCCGCAATCCGGACACCTCGCATGGTTGATGCGTACATCAGTGCCCAGCCCGGCCGGCCCGGAGGCCAGGCTCGTTACGGCGCCACGCGGCCGTTGGCGTTGAAGGCGGCGTGGGTGAGCGGCATGAGGCGGGCCCACTCCTCTTCCATCCTCTCGCCGACCATCTCGATCTCCCGCTGCGGGAAGGAGGGCACCTTCGCCAGCTCGTGCTGGGTGCGCAGGCCCAGGAAGTGCATCAGCGAGCGGGCGTTGCAGGTCGCGTACATCGACGAGTACAGGCCGACGGGGAGCACCGCGCGGGCCACCTCGCGGGCGACTCCGGCGGCGAGCATCTTCTGGTACGTCGCGTAGGCCTGGCGGTAGGAGTCCTCCATCGCGCCGCCGACCAGCTCGTGCTGCTCCGGGGTGCCCTCGACGAAGACGTACTTGCCGGGGCGGCCCTGCTGCACCAGCTTGCGGGAGGCGTCGGGCACGTAGAAGACCGGCTGGAGCTCCCGGTAGCGGCCCGACTCCTCGTTGTAGGACCAGCCGACACGGTGCCGCATGAACTCCCGGAAGACGAAGATCGGGGCGCTGACGAAGAAGGTCATGGAGTTGTGCTCGAACGGGCTGCCGTGCCGGTCCCGCATGAGGTAGTTGATCAGACCCTTGGAGCGCTCCGGGTCCTTCTTCAGCTCGTCCAGGGACTGCTCCCCGGCGGTCGAGACGCGGGCGGCGAACAGCACGTCGGAGTCGGTCGCGGCGCTCTTGACCAGCTCGACGGTGATGTCACCGCGGAGGTCGATCTTGAAGTCGTCGGCGGGTGTGTCGGTCACGGTGTGGTGGGCCTTCCCATCTCGTCACTTGGCGGGGTCACTCTACGACCGCCGGGTCGCGGGCCGCCGAATCGGGCGATCGGTGCCGTGCCGCAATGAAGTCGGCGAAACAGGGCACCTGGAGGGCCGTTCGTTCGTCTGTATGAGTAACAGCACTTCATTCCAGTCCCTGAAGGGAGACGCAGTCCCTATGATCCGCCGGCGTGAACCCGTGCCGTTCGCCTTCGTCGCCGAGGCCGACAGGTTCCGCAGCAATGTCGCACCCCCGCCGCGTGAGCGGGCGTCCTTCGGCCAGCTGGCCGGACGCTGGCTCCTCGGCGTCACCGTCGTCGCCGGTCTCGTGGGCTCCCTGGTGATAGGGATGCCCGCTCTGTCGGCCGACCAGCCCTCCTCGCACAAGCAGCCGTCGCAGGCGTCCGAAGGGCGCTAGGGGCGGCGGGCACGGTCGGCCCGACTCCGTCCGGACCCCCGAGGGTGGTGACCGGAGACACAGGTCGGTAGCCTCACCGGGCACAACACCTGCCTTGGAACGAGTGAGGACCAGCCGTGCCCCTGCCCTTCCTGACGGCCGACCGCGCCTTTGACACGGCCGACGACGTCGCGCTGCCGTACGACGACCGCGACCTCTGGCGCCGGCCCTACCGGCCGGGGCCGTGGCGGGTGGGGGCGGCGGCGCTGATGCTGCTGCTCGCCTCGTTCGTCCTGTTCGCGGCGGTCATCATCGCGGCGACGGGCGGGCCGTCCTCCGCCGGGGTGATCTTCGGCCTCGCGATCGTCGTCATCCTGTGCGCCCTGCGGATGCTGCGCATGGGCGTGTGGGTGAGCGCGCACGGAGTGCGTCAGGTGGGCTTCTTCACCACGCGCACGGTGGCCTGGCAGCAGGTCGCCAGCCTGCGCACGGTGCAGCAGCCGGTGCGCTGGCTGGGACTGCCGCGCACGGTGCAGGGGCAGGCGCTGCTGCTCGTGCGGCAGGGCCGGTCGACAGAGCCCTCCCTGCTGCTGACCACGCACAACTGCGACTTCCTCGCCCGCGACGGCGCCTTCAACCGGGCGGCCGACGCGGTGGAGGCGTGGGCCGACGAGTACCGACGGGGCTGACGCACCCGACAGTCGAAACGCCGGGGCCCGGACCGCACGGCTGCGGTCCGGGCCCCGGCGTTCTGTCCAGGCCCCCGCGTTCGGTCCGCTCAGGCGGCCTCGACGTGCCTGCCGTCGTGCAGGGCGATCGCCCGTTGCATCGCCTTGCGGGCGCGCGGGGTGTCGCGGGCGTCGTGGTAGGCGACCGCCAGGCGGAACCAGGTGCGCCAGTCGCCGGGGCTGTCCTCCGTCTCGGCCTTGCGCTGGGCGAAGACCGCGTCGGCCGACTCCCGGTCGACGCGGCCGCTGGGGGTGCGCTTCAGCTCGTCGACGGGCAGTCCGCCCTCGGCGTCGAGTTCGGCGGCGAGCCGGTTGGCCCGGCGGACGAACTGGGTGTTCTTCCAGAGGAACCACAGGCCGATCACCGGCAGGATCAGCACCGCGACACCGAAGGTGACGGTGAGGAGGGTGCCGGCCTCGATGAGCAGCACGCCGCGGCTGCCGACCAGGAGGAAGTAGAAGACCAGGACGGCGGCCGTGACGAGGTAGGTGATCTTCGCGCGCATCAGGGTGAGGGTCTCAGTTCAGGTCCAGGAAGTGTTCCAGGCCGAAGGTGAGGCCCGGGGTGGTGACCACCCGGCGGACGCCCAGCAGGATGCCCGGCATGAAGCTGCTGTGGTGCAGGGAGTCGTGCCGGACGGTGAGGGTCTCGCCCTCGCCGCCGAGCAGGACCTCCTGGTGGGCGAGCAGGCCGCGCAGCCGGACGGCGTGCACCGGGACCCCGTCCACGTTCGCGCCGCGGGCGCCGTCCAGGGCGGTGGCAGTGGCGTCGGGCGCCGGTGCGGAGCCTGCCTTCTGCCGGGCCTGGGCGATCAGCTGGGCGGTACGGGTGGCGGTGCCGCTGGGGGCGTCCACCTTGTTCGGGTGATGCAGCTCGACGACCTCGACGGACTCGAAGTACGGGGCGGCGAGCTGCGCGAACTTCATGGTGAGCACGGCGCCGATGGAGAAGTTCGGCGCGATGAGCACGCCGGTCTCCGGGGAGGCGTCGAGCCACGCGTTCAGCCGCGCGAGACGTTCGTCGGTCCAGCCGGTGGTGCCGACGACGGCGTGGATGCCGTGGCGTACGCAGTAGTCGAGGTTGTCCATCACCGAGGCGGGGGTGGTCAGCTCGACGGCGACCTGGGCGCCGGACTCGGCCAGCGCCTCCAGGCTGTCGCCCCGGCCGAGGGCGGCGACCAGCTCCATGTCCTCGGCGGCCTCGACCGCCCGCACCGCCTCGGAGCCGATCCGGCCCCTGGCACCGAGGACGGCCACGCGCAGCTTGCTCATGTTGTGTTCGCTTCCTTACCGAGAGACCGGGAGTGTCAGGCGACGGCGTCGTGCAGCCGGGCCGCCTGCTTGTCCTTGAGCGGGCCGATGACCGACAGGGACGGCCGTCGGCCCAGGACGTCACGGGCGACCGCGCGGACGTCGTCCGGCGTGACCGAGGCTATCCGGGCCAGCATGTCGTCGACCGACATCTGCTCGCCCCAGCACAGCTCGCTCTTGCCGATACGGTTCATCAGCGCGCCCGTGTCCTCCAGGCCGAGGACCGTGGAACCCTGGAGCTGGCCGACGGCACGGCCGATCTCGTCGTCCGTGAGGCCGTGCTCGGCGACGTGGTCCAGCTCGTCGCGGCAGATCTTGAGCACGTCGTGCACCTGGGAGGGCCGGCAGCCCGCGTACACGCCGAAGAGGCCGCAGTCGGCGAAGCCGGACGTGTACGAGTACACGCTGTAGGCCAGCCCGCGCTTCTCCCGGACCTCCTGGAAGAGGCGGGAGGACATGCCGCCGCCGAGGGCGGTGTTGAGGACGCCCATGGCCCACCGGCGCTCGTCGGTGCGGGCCAGGCCCGGCATGCCGAGGATGACGTGGGCCTGCTCGGTCTTGCGGTCGATCAGCTCCACGCGGCCGGCGGTGCGGATGGTGCGCCGGCCGTCGCGCGGGGCGAGCGGCTGGGCCACCGCGTCCTTGAGGGCGCCGGCCTTCTCGAAGGCGGCGCGGACCTGGCGTACGACCTTGTTGTGGTCGACGTTGCCGGCCGCGGCGACCACCAGGTGGGTGGGGTCGTAGTGCTTCCGGTAGAAGCGGCGGATGCGGTCGGCGGTGAGGGCGTTGACCGTGTCGACGGTGCCGAGGACCGGGCGGCCCAGGGCGTTGTCTCCGAACATGGTGTGCGCGAACAGGTCGTGCACGCAGTCGCCCGGGTCGTCCTCGGTCATCGCGATCTCTTCGAGGATGGCGCCGCGCTCGACGTCGACGTCCTCCTCCTGGATCAGCGAGCCGGTCAGCATGTCGCAGACCACGTCGATGGCGAGCGGCAGGTCGGTGTCGAGCACGCGCGCGTAGTAGCACGTGTACTCCTTCGCCGTGAACGCGTTCATCTCGCCGCCGACCGCGTCGATGGCGGAGGAGATGTCCAGGGCGCTGCGCTTGCGGGTGCCCTTGAAGAGCAGGTGCTCCAGGTAGTGGGTGGCGCCGTTCAGCGCGGGGGTCTCGTCGCGGGAGCCGACGTGGGCCCAGATGCCGAAGGTCGCCGAGCGGACCGAGGGGAGGGTCTCGGTGACGATGCGCAGGCCGCCGGGGAGCGTCGTCCTGCGGACCGTGCCGATGCCGTGCTCGCCCTTGATGAGGGTTTGGGTACGGGCGACGGCCCGCGCCTCCGAGGAGGTGCGGGCCGTCGCCTCGGCGCTACGGGACGTCACTGGTCGGCGTCGTCCTTCTTGTCGTTGTCGCCCTCTTCGCCCTCGATCACGGGGATCAGGGAGAGCTTGCCGCGGGAGTCGATCTCGGCGATCTCGACCTGGACCTTGGCGCCCACGCCGAGCACGTCCTCGACGTTCTCCACGCGCTTGCCGCCGGCCAGCTTGCGGATCTGCGAGATGTGCAGCAGACCGTCCTTGCCGGGCAGCAGGGAGACGAACGCGCCGAAGGTGGTCGTCTTGACGACCGTGCCCAGGTAGCGCTCGCCGACCTCGGGCATGGTCGGGTTGGCGATGCCGTTGATCGTGGCGCGCGCGGCCTCGGCCTGCGAGCCCTGGGCGGCACCGATGTAGATCGTGCCGTCGTCCTCGATCGTGATGTCGGCGCCCGTGTCCTCCTGGATCTGGTTGATCATCTTGCCCTTGGGGCCGATGACCTCGCCGATCTTGTCGACCGGGATCTTCACGGTGATGATCCGCGGCGCGTTCGGGGACATCTCGTCCGGCGTGTCGATCGCTTCCATCATCACGTCGAGGATGTGGAGGCGGGCGTCACGGGCCTGCTTGAGGGCGGCGGCCAGGACGGAGGCGGGGATGCCGTCCAGCTTGGTGTCGAGCTGGAGGGCGGTCACGAACTCCTTGGTGCCGGCGACCTTGAAGTCCATGTCGCCGAAGGCGTCCTCCGCACCGAGGATGTCGGTGAGGGCGACGTAGTGCGTCTCGCCGTTGATCTCCTGGGAGATCAGGCCCATGGCGATACCGGCGACGGGGGCCTTCAGCGGCACACCGGCGTTCAGCAGCGACATGGTGGAGGCGCAGACCGAGCCCATGGACGTCGAGCCGTTGGAGCCGAGGGCCTCGGACACCTGGCGGATCGCGTAGGGGAACTCCTCGCGCGTCGGCAGCACCGGCACGATGGCGCGCTCGGCGAGGGCGCCGTGGCCGATCTCGCGGCGCTTCGGGGAGCCGACGCGGCCGGTCTCGCCGACGGAGTACGGCGGGAAGTTGTAGTTGTGCATGTAGCGCTTGCGGGTCACCGGGGAGAGGGTGTCCAGCTGCTGCTCCATGCGGAGCATGTTCAGGGTGGTGACGCCCAGGATCTGGGTCTCGCCACGCTCGAACAGGGCGGAGCCGTGCACGCGCGGGATGGCCTCGACCTCGGCGGCCAGGGTGCGGATGTCGGTGACACCGCGGCCGTCGATGCGCTTCTTCTCCTTGATGACGCGCTCACGGACCAGGGACTTGGTCAGCGAGCGGTACGCGGCGGAGATCTCCTTCTCGCGGCCCTCGAACTCCGGGAGGAGCTTCTCGGCGGCGAGTCCCTTGACGCGGTCCAGCTCGGCCTCGCGCTCCTGCTTGCCGGCGATGGTGAGCGCCTGGCTGAGCTCGGGGCGGACGGCGGCGCTGAGCGCCTCCAGGACGTCGTCCTGGTAGTCCAGGAAGATCGGGAACTCGCCGGTCGGCTTGGCGGCCTTGGCGGCGAGGTCGGCCTGGGCGCGGCAGAGCACCTTGATGAAGGGCTTCGCGGCCTCGAGACCGGCGGCGACGACCTCCTCGGTGGGCGCCTCGGCGCCGCCGTCGACCAGCTTGACGGTCTGCTCGGTGGCCTCGGCCTCGACCATCATGATCGCGACGTCGCCGTCCTCCAGGGCGCGGCCCGCGACGACCATGTCGAAGACGGCGTCCTCGAGCTCGGTGTGCGTCGGGAAGGCCACCCACTGGCCGCGGATCAGCGCGACGCGGACGCCGCCGATCGGGCCGGAGAAGGGCAGGCCGGCCAGCTGCGTCGACGCGGAGGCGGCGTTGATCGCCACGACGTCGTACAGGTGGTCGGGGTTGAGGGCCATGACCGTGGCCACGACCTGGATCTCGTTGCGCAGGCCCTTCTTGAAGGACGGGCGCAGCGGGCGGTCGATCAGGCGGCAGGTGAGGACGGCGTCCTCGGAGGGCCGGCCCTCACGACGGAAGAAGCTGCCGGGGATCTTGCCGGCGGCGTACATCCGCTCCTCGACGTCCACCGTGAGCGGGAAGAAGTCGAGCTGGTCCTTCGGGTTCTTGGAGGCGCTGGTGGCCGACAGCACCATGGTGTCGTCGTCCAGGTACGCCACGGCGGAACCGGCGGCCTGACGGGCCAGGCGGCCCGTCTCGAAGCGGATGGTGCGGGTGCCGAAGGTGCCGTTGTCGATCACGGCTTCGGCGTAGTGGGTCTCGTTCTCCACTAGTGATTTCTCCGATGCTTGTCGTCTTTTGTCCGCCTCGCCCGTGTGGCGGAGGGGACGGTGCCGGAGAAGCGTTCCGTGCAATGCGGGCCGGTCTTCGATCGAAGCACCCGGGGATCTGCCCCCGGGGGCCACTACCGAGGACCGGCGGCGGCGGCGAGGTCCGCTTCTCCTCGTGCGTCTAGTTGTTCTGTTACCACACTACAAAGGGGCGGCGACAGCGCGCACGTACAGCAAAGGGAGCGGCCCCCTTACGATGGGAACCGCTCCCTTCACGGCGTGCTATCGGGCGCCCGCCGCACCGCGGCGGATGCCGAGGCGCTCGACCAGCGCACGGAAGCGCTGGATGTCCTTCTTGGCGAGGTACTGCAGCAGCCGGCGGCGCTGTCCGACCAGGATGAGCAGACCACGACGGGAGTGGTGGTCGTGCTTGTGGGTCTTGAGGTGCTCGGTCAGGTCGGAGATCCGACGGGACAGCAGAGCGACCTGGACCTCGGGGGAGCCGGTGTCGCCCTCCTTGGTACCGAACTCGGTGATGATCTGCTTCTTCACTGCGGCGTCGAGCGACACACGTACTCCTCTTGGTCTGAGACTTGCCACCGAGTGCCCCCGGTCTACATCTCGGGGGGTCTTCCGTGACTCGGAAGGCGGGGATCCGCTGGGCGCGACCTCCAGGGCTCACAGCTCCGGGGGCGCGTACACAAACGGCCGTCCCACAGCTTACCAGCCCGTAGGCACGCCTCCGCCCGTCCCCCGTACCGGTGCCTCCATAGTGGAACCGCTGACCTGGAGGAACGGGGGCAAGTATGGTGACCGCACAGTTCGTTGGCACAGCAGGAAGGACCCAAGCCGCGATGGCCGAGGCCGAGGACAAGGAACTCCGAGCACGCAAGGACCGGGAGCGGGACGAGCTCTACGCCCTCGACATCTCCGGCGTCGAATGGCACAGCGCGCCCGGCACCGAGTCCCATGAGGAACGGGTCGAGATCGCCTACCTGCCGGAAGGCGCCGTCGCCATGCGGTCCTCGCTCGACCACGACACCGTGCTGCGGTACACGGAGGCGGAGTGGCGGGCGTTCGTGCTCGGTGCGCGGGACGGGGAATTCGACCTGGAGCCGGCCGCGGAGCGCTCCGGGGGCGACGTCGAGTAGCGGGGGCGGGGCGGTCAGGACGTCCGCGGTCCGCCGCCCCTGATGCCGAGCACGACGTAGCTCCACTGCTCGGTCTTGCCCTCGGCGAGACCGTTCGCGGCCTTGACGCCGAAGAAGAGGCGCCCGTTCTGGACGACGATGTCGTTCTCGTCCGGCGGCGTCATCATCTGTGCCTCGCTCGGCAGCCCGAAGTAGAGGTACGGCATCCCCACGGCGGTGGTCGGGCAGTCGTCGATCAGCAGATAGTCGGAGAGCGCGCAGTCGGCGACGCAGGCGCCGTTGCGGAGACTGATGGTGGCGCGGTTGCGGCCCCGGTCGTCGAGCGAGATCAGCTCGGTGATCTCGGAGTCTCCGGCGGAGACGGCGATGACGGCGATGACGGCCGGGTCGGCGGAGGGCACGTCGAGGCTCCGGATGCCCAGTCCGCGGCCGCCCGCGGCGCCCGTGTCCCTTGTCCGACCGCGGTTCCCGACGTGCCGGGCGCCTTCGACTCCGCGCCGTCGCGCCCCCACAGCAACCAGCCGCCGGTGCCCAACGCCCCGACGAGGACCACCGCGAGGAGCCCGAGGAGTACCTTCCGGGGACCCTTCCGGCCCGGGCCTCCGCTGCCTCCGCTGCCTCCGCTGCCTCCGGGACCGTGCCGGCCTTCGGGCGGCTCCACGGGGGCCGCGGGGCCTGGGGGCATGGCCGGGGGTGGGCCGAAGCTCACTCGGGGCCTCTTCCTGTTCCTCGCAATCCCTGTGGTTGTCAAGGAACTCCCGCGACGGACGACGGAGATCGCCGCCAACTATGCCGGGCGCGCGATCACTCGACGGGAGTGGGTGGTGGGGGGCGTCCTCGTCCTCCGTGCGGGGACGGGGGCTGACGGGGCGGGGCTCGTGATGATTAGGCTGGTGTGGGGCGCGACACCAGAACCCGTGGAGGGGGCGTCGGCGTCTCAGGGGGAAAGCCGGTGGATCGGACGACCTCGAACGGCCTTGGACCATTTCGAAATGACAAGCAAGGGTCGCCCCGGCACGGCATGAGGGTGCTCGACCACACCAGGAGGAACTGTGAGCAGCGATCGGGACGGGATCCGCGGGGGCTGGGCTACACCCGGCGATGACCAGCCCGACGCGGAGTCCTCCGTCGAGACGACCGGCGAGTTCACCATCGACTACGCGCCGCCCGCCTGGTACACGCAGAACGCGTCCGGCGACGGTGGGGAGGGCGAGGGCGAGGGGGCCGGTTCGTCTGCCGGTTCGTCCACTTCCTCCCCGTCTTCCGGTTCATCCGGTTCATCCGGTTCATCCGGTTCTGCGTCTCCTGCCGGTTCGTCGGCGTCTTCGTCTCCTGCGGCTCCGGCCGCTCCGCCCGCTCCGCGGGGACCGGTTCCGCCGTTGCCGGGGTTGACTCCGCCGCCGCACGCGACGCCCAACGGGCCTTCCTCCGTTCCGGCTCCCGGCCCCGGCGCTCCCTTCACGCCGCCGCCTCCCGCGCCCGCTCCGGGAGCCGCGTTCACGCCGCCTCCACCGCCGGGACCGGGTGCGCCGTTCACGCCGCCCGCGCCGCCGAGCGGGGGGCCGACCGGGGTGCCCAGGTTGCCGGTGGGGAGCGGGTTCGAGCCGCAGCCGGCTCCGTCGGCGCCGCCGGAGCCCGAGCCGGAACCGCGGGCGCAGACGCCGGAGCCCGAGCCGGAGACCGAGGCCGACCCGGCACCCGCCGCGGATCTCGCCTCGCCCACGGCCCTGCCGACGTTCCCGGCCGGTGGGTTCCAACTCCAGGCTCCCGCTCCGCCGGCCGCCGAGGAACCCGAGGCAGTGGTCGAGACAGAGCCCGAACCCGAACCCGAACCCGAACCCGACAGCAAGCCCGACATCGCCGATCTCGACAACGGTGACCTGGAGAGCGGCGCGACCATGCGCTTCTCCGCCGTCGCCCTCAGGCGGGAGATCGCGGAACGGGCCGCCGCGGAGGACACCGCAGAGGACTCCCCGGCGGCCGGTTCCGACGTGGCCGGTGACACGCCGGACGAGGGCTACCCGAGCGCGGACGACACCGGGGACGAGGCCGACGTCGACTCCGACGCTTACTCCGACTCCGAGGGGGTCTCCGACGGGGAGCCGGTTCGGGACGCCGAGCCCGCTCCGTTCGCCCTGACCGCCGTACCCGTCCCCGACCCTGAGGACGCAGACGAGGACGAGGACGAGGTCGCAGACGAGCCTGCGGACGACCCCCGGGACAGCGTTCCGGCGAGGAACGAGCCCGAGGACGCCGTGCCGCCCGCCGACGCCGTGCCGCCGGCCGACAACGTGCCGCAGGACGCACCGCCGCCCCCGGCGCCGGACGGAATGCCGCCGCTGCCCCCGTCGTACCCGCCGGCCGCGCCCGCGCCCGCCCACCAGTGGCCCGTACAGCCGCAGCCCGCCCCCGCGCCTCCCGAGCAGCCGGGCGCGCCGGCCCAGCAGCCGCCCTTCCAGCCGCAGGCTCCGCAGCCGGCGCCCGCGGCATGGAACCCGCCGCCCCCTGCCCCGCAGACCGGTTACGGCTTCCCGCAGCAGCCCGGCGCGCAGGCTCCCCAGCCCCAGGCTCAGTCCCAGCCCCCCTCCCCCGGCGGATACGGCTTCCCGCAGGCGCCGCACGGGCCGTCGGCGCAGCAGCCGTACCCCGGAGTTCCGCAGCAGGGGCAGCAGCCGCAGGCCGGCGGTCAGGCTCCGCCCGCCCAGCCCGCCCAGCCCGGCCCGCCGGTCCAGCCGGTCCAGGCCCCCCACGCACCGCAGCAGGCGGCCCCCCAAGCGCCCCAGACGCCTCAGCCGATGCAGCAGCCCGCGCACCCGGCGCAGCAGCCGGAGTACCAGCCCCTCCCGCCCCAGCAGCAGGCACCGCAGCAGGCACCGCAGCAACCGCACCCCTACCCGCAGCCCCAGCCGCCCGCCGATCCCCGGCTCGGTGCCGCCTGGCCGCAGCCCATGCAGCACGACCAGCGGCAGCCGACCAACCCGGGGGCCGCGCCGCTCGGTTACACGGCGGCCGTGGAGCTGTCCTCCGACCGGCTGCTCAACAACAAGCGGCAGAAGGCGAAGAGCAGCCGTCCGGCGGCCGGCGGTTCCCGGTTCAAGCTGGGCGGGAAGAAGGAAGAGGCCGAGCGGCAGCGGAAGTTGGACCTGATCCGCACCCCGGTGCTGTCCTGCTACCGCATCGCGGTGATCAGCCTCAAGGGCGGCGTCGGCAAGACGACCACCACCACCGCGCTGGGCTCCACGCTCGCCACCGAGCGGCAGGACAAGATCCTCGCGATCGACGCCAACCCGGACGCCGGTACGCTCGGCCGCCGGGTGCGCCGGGAGACCGGGGCCACCATCCGGGACCTCGTCCAGGCCATCCCGTACCTCAACTCGTACATGGACATCAGGCGGTTCACCTCGCAGGCCTCGTCCGGTCTGGAGATCATCGCCAACGACGTCGACCCGGCGGTGTCCACGACCTTCAACGACGAGGACTACCGGCGCGCGATCGACGTGCTCGGCCAGCAGTACCCGATCATCCTCACCGACTCGGGCACCGGTCTCCTCTACAGCGCGATGCGCGGCGTGCTCGACCTCGCCGACCAGCTCATCATCATCTCGACGCCGTCCGTGGACGGTGCGAGCAGCGCCAGTACGACGCTGGACTGGCTCTCCGCGCACGGGTACGCCGACCTCGTCTCCCGGTCGCTCACGGTCATCTCGGGGGTCCGCGAGACCGGCAAGATGATCAAGGTCGACGACATCGTCGGGCACTTCCAGACCCGGTGCCGGGGTGTGGTCGTGGTGCCGTTCGACGAGCACCTGGCCGCCGGTGCCGAGGTCGACCTCGACATGATGCGGCCGAAGGTGCGGGAGGCGTACTTCAACCTCGCGGCGCTGGTCGCCGAGGACTTCGTCCGCCACCAGCAGGCGCACGGCCTGTGGACGTCCGACGGCAACCCGCCGCCGGTCGCCGCCCCGCCCCTGCCGGGCCAGCAGCAGCCCGGGCAGCCGATGCCACCGCAGCAGCACCCCGGGCAGCCGATGCCGCCACAGCAGCCGATGCCGGGCCAGCCGTATCCGCCGCAGCCCGGACCCGGACAGCAGCAGCCGCATCCCCAGCCCGGTTACGGTCAGCCCTACGCCCAGCCCGGTTACGGATATCCACAACCGGGACAGCAGGGGCAGCCGGGACAGCAGGGGCAGACTCCCCCTCCTCCCCCGCCCCAGCAGTAGCTCCACCCACCTCCGAAGGCCCGCGCCGTCCCCGACGGCGCGGGCCTTCGGGCGTGTGCGAACAACAACGTCCGTCCCAGCCGCCACGCTCTCACCAGGCACGCGCCAGTGGTCTGCGCCAATGAGGGCGACGTATCGGTCAACACACCGTTTCCGCAGGCCACATGGGGTTTGACATACCGTTGACGCGCGCAGACTGCCGCTGGTAGACACACACTTCATTCCGCGTTCACCACTGTTCAAGCCCGCCCCACGCGAGGACGCCCGGCGTCTGCGCGTGCGATGACGCGAGGTCAGGTAGTCATGAACACACACGATCAGCACGGCAGCGGCCGTACCGCCCACCGGCCGTGGAGAACCCGCCTCCTCGCGGCAGCAGGCGCCGGCGCGCTGCTCCTCGCGTCGGGGGCGATCGCCCCCTCGGCCGCGGCGAAGGACGGTGACGGGGGCGACGGCGGCGACAAGGTGCTCACCGTCGCCGTGGCGCAGAGCGTCGACTCGCTCAGCCCGTTCCTGGCGGTACGGCTGCTCAGCACGAGCATCCACCGGCTGACGTACGAGTACCTGACCAACTACGACGCCAAGGACAACCACGTCATACCGGGGCTCGCCACCGAGTGGAAGTCCTCGCCGGACAAGCTGACCTGGACGTACACGATCCGCTCCGACTCCACGTGGTCGGACGGCGAGCAGGCCACCGCCGAGGACGCGGCGTGGACGTTCAACACGATGATGACCGACCCGGGCGCCGCCACCGCCAACGGGAGCTTCGTCGGCAACTTCGAGAAGGTCACCGCGCCCAGCCCGACCCAGCTGGTGATCCGGCTGAAGAAGCCGCAGGCCACGATGACCGCGCTGGACGTGCCGATCGTGCCCAAGCACGTCTGGGAGAAGGTCGACGACTTCTCGAAGTTCAACAACGACAAGGACTTCCCGGTCGTCGGCAACGGTCCGTTCGTGCTCACCGACTACAAGCCGGACAGCTATGTGCGGCTGAAGGCCAACAAGGACTTCTGGCGCGGCGCCCCGAAGTTCGACGAGCTGGTCTTCCGGTACTACAAGGACCAGGACGCCGCCGTCGCCGCCCTGCGCAAGGGCGAGGTGGCGTTCGTCGCCGGGTCGCCGTCGCTCACCCCGGCCCAGGCCGACTCGCTCAAGGGCGAGGAGAACATCCGGGTCAACGACGCCCCCGGCCGCCGCTTCTACGCCCTCGCCACCAACCCGGGCGCACGGGCGAAGGACGGGACGAAGTTCGGCGACGGCGACCCCTCACTGCTGGACCAGCGGGTGCGCAACGCGCTGTTCATGGCGGTGGACCGCAAGGCGATCGTCGACAAGGTGTTCCAGGGCCACGCGGTCGAGGGTGCGGGCTACATCCCGCCGCGCTTCTCCCCGTACTTCTTCGAGCCGTCGGCCGGGCAGGAGCTGGCCTACGACCCCGGGAAGGCCGCGCGGTCGCTCGACGAGGCGGGCTACCGGACCAACGCCGACGGCAAGCGCGTCGGCAAGGACGGCAAGCCGCTGGAGTACCGCATCCTGTGCCACGCCACCGACCCGAACGACAAGGCCGTCGGCAAGTACCTCCAGGAGTGGTGGGGCAAGCTGGGCATCTCGGTCACGCTCGACTGCCTGGACAACGTGACGGACCCGTGGCTGGCCGGCAAGTACGACCTCGCCTTCGACGGCTGGTCCGTCAACCCCGACCCGGACTTCGTGCTCTCCATCCACACCTGCGCCGCGCTCCCGGCGACGCCGAAGGACACCGGGGCCACCGACAACTTCATCTGCGACAAGAAGTACGACGAGCTGTACGCACGGCAGTTGGGCGAGTACGACGCCGACAAGCGGGCGGAGATCGTCAAGCAGATGCAGTCCCGGCTGTACGACACCGGGTACATGAACGTCATGGCGTACCCGAACGCGGTCGAGGCCTACCGCACGGACCAGATCAAGTCGATCACCACGATGCCGTCCGCCGCGGGCAACATCTACGGGCAGGACGGCTACTGGAGCTGGTGGTCGGCCGTGCCCGCCGACTCCGGTGACTCCTCCGGGGGTTCCTCGTCGACCGGCACCGTGATCGGGATCGCCGCGGGCGTCGTCGTCCTCGTGGGCCTCGGGGTGCTGTTCGCCGTCCGCCGCCGGGCGTCGGCCGACGACCGTGAGTAGCGCGACCGGCTCCGCGAGCGTCTCCGCGATCGGAAAGCGTCCGTCCGAGGCGCCGCGGGGGCGCACCCGCAGCGCGTATCCGCGGTACGTGGCGGGGAAGCTGGCGGGCGCGGTGGTCTCCCTGTTCGCCGTCCTCGTCACGAGCTTCTTCCTCTTCCGGCTGATCCCCGGCGATCCGGTGAAGTTCATGACCGGGGGCCGCCCGGTCTCGGCCGAGCAGCTCGCGGTGTACAAGGAGGAGTTCGGGCTCGACCTGCCGATGTGGGAGCAGTTCACGGACTACTGCCTCAAGGCGCTGACCGGGGACCTGGGCACGTCGTACCAGTTCCACGCGCCCGTGGTGGACAAGATCACCGAGGCGCTGCCGAACACCCTGCTGCTCACCGGCACGGCCTTCGTGCTCTACACCGCGCTGGGCGCCTTCCTCGGCACCCGCTCGGCGTGGCGGCACGGGGGTCTCGGCGACCGGCTCAACACCGGTCTGGCGCTGACGCTGTACTCCATCCCGTCCTTCTGGCTGGGACTGCTGCTCATCATCGTGCTGTCGGTGGGGGTGGACCCGATCCCGGGGCTGTTCCCGACCGGGGGCATGGAGTCGGGCCGCGAGGAGGGCTTCGCGCACGTGCTGGACGTGGCGCACCATCTCGTGCTGCCGGTGGTGACGCTGGTCGCGGTGGAGTACGGGCAGACGCTGCTGGTCGCCCGGTCGGCGCTGCTGGACGAGATGGGCGGCGACTACCTGACGACCGCCCGGGCCAAGGGGCTCAGGGACGACCTCGTACGGCGTCGGCACGCCGTGCCCAACGCGCTGCTGCCGACGGTGACGCTGGTCTTCGTCAATCTGGGGCGGACCGTGGCCGGTGTCATCCTCGTCGAGACGGTCTTCTCCTGGCCGGGTCTGGGCGGACTGTTCTACCAGGCGCTCAGCGTGCCCGATCTCCCTCTGGTGCAGGGGCTGTTCTTCGTGTTCGCCGCCGCGGTGATCCTGATGAACACCCTGGCCGACCTGTTGTATCCGATGCTCGATCCGAGGGTGGGCCGATGACCGCCGAGACCACCGAATCCGCGTCCGGGCCGCCGGTGAGGTCCGGCGGGCCGGGTCCGCGCGCGCTCGCCCGGCGGCGGCGCCGTGCCTCCGTCGCCCGCTTCTGGAGGGAGTACCGCAAGCACCGTGCGGGGGTGTTCGGGCTGGCGGCGCTGGTGCTGTTCGTGCTCGTGGCACTGACCGCGCCGCTGACCGTCGGGTCGGACGTGGACAGCGTGACCGACGCGCCCGGGCAGCCCCTGGAGAGCCCGAGCGGCCGGTTCCCGCTGGGCACCGACCAGTTCGGGCGGAGCCTGCTGGGCCTGCTGATCTGGGGCTCGCGCGTCTCGCTCCTGGTCGGGCTGCTCGCGGCGGTGCTGTCGGTGCTCATCGGCGCGCTCATCGGGATCACGGCCGGGCACTTCCGCGGCTGGTACGCCACGGTGATGATGCGCATCACGGACTGGTTCCTGGTGATGCCGACGCTGGTGCTGGCCATCGTGCTGGCGACGGTGCTGTCCCGGTCGCTCGGCACCATCGTGCTCGCGATCGGCGTGACCACCTGGCCCACCACGGCGCGGCTGGTGCGGGCGCAGACGCTGGCGGTGGAGTCGCGGCCCTACATCGAGCGGGCCAAGGCGCTCGGGGGCGGGCACTGGCACATCATGTCCCGGCACGTGCTGCCCAACGTGATGCCGCTGATCCTGGCGCAGACGACGCTGATCATCTCCTCCGCGATCCTGGCCGAGGCGACGCTGGCCTTCCTCGGGCTCGGGGACCCGGCGGTCGTGTCCTGGGGCGGGCTGCTGCAGGACGCGCGGGAGGCGGGTTCGGTGAGTTCCGGTGACTGGTGGTACCTGGTGCCGCCGGGTATCGGGATCGCGGTCGTGGCGCTGGCGTTCACGCTGTGCGGGCGTGCGGTGGAGGCCGTTCTCAATCCCAGGCTGGGGGTGTCCCGTTGAGTCTGCTCGAGGTCCGGGACCTGAAGGTGACGTATCCCGGCGGTGCGGCCGCCGTGCGCGGGGTCGACCTGACCCTGGAGGCGGGTGAGAAGCTCGGCGTCGCGGGCGAGTCCGGCTGCGGCAAGTCCACCCTGGCCCTGGCGCTGCTGCGGTTGCTGCCGCCGGGTGCCCGGGTCGGCGGGGAGGTGCTGCTGGACGGCGAGGACGTGCTCACGATGAAGTGGGGCCGGGTACGGGCGGTCCGCTGGGCCGGCGCGTCGATCGTCTTCCAGGGCGCGATGCACTCCCTGAACGCCGTCCACCGCGTCGGTGACCAGATCGCCGAGCCGATCGTGCTGCACCGCAGGGCCACCGCGGCCGGGGCGCGCAAGCGGGCCGGGGAGCTGCTGGAGCAGGTCGGTCTGCCGGCCGCCCGGGCGAGTGCCTACCCGCACGAGCTGTCCGGCGGGCAGCGGCAGCGGGTGATGATCGCGATGGCGCTGGCGTGCGACCCGCGGCTGATCGTCGCCGACGAGCCGACCACGGCGCTCGACGTGATGATCCAGGCGCAGATCCTGCGGCTGATCGAGGGCCTGGTGGGCGAGCAGGACGTGGGCCTGATCATGATCAGCCACGACCTCGCGGTGCTGGCCGACACCTGCGACCGGCTGGCGGTGATGTACGCGGGCCGGGTGGTCGAGGAGGGCCCGGCCCGGCAGGTGTACGAGGACGCCCGGCATCCCTACGGCCGGGCGCTGTCGGAGGCGTTCCCCACGATCGGGGACCCGGCCTCACGGTTCGCACCCCGCGGGCTGCCGGGCGACCCGCCCGACCCGGCGGCGGTGCCGTCCGGGTGCGCGTTCCATCCCCGCTGCCCGGTCGCACTGGACCTCTGTGCCACCCAGGACCAGCCGCTGCGGGAAGCGGGCGCGCGACGCCGCGCGGCCTGCGTGCACGTGAACCCGGACGGCACGGGAACGGCGGGCGGAATGGCGGCGGAGAAGGACGACGGAGTGAGGAGCAGTGCGCCATGACCAGCACCGCGTCCAGCGGCACACCCACCGGCGCCCCCGGTGACACGCCCCGTGACACGCCCCCGTTGCTGAGTGTCCAGGGGCTGCACGTCACGTTTCCCGGCAGGCGCGGGGCGGCCGACGCGCGGGCCGTGGACGGGGTCGACCTCGACATCCGGCGGGGTGAGATCGTCGCGCTGGTCGGTGAGTCGGGCTGCGGCAAGACGACCCTGGCCCGGTCGCTGCTCGGCCTGGTGAGGCCCACCGGGGGGCACGTCACCTTCGACGGCGCGCCCCTCACGTACTCCGCCCGGGCCCTCAAGGCATACCGCAGGCGGGCCCAGCTCGTCCTGCAGGATCCGAGCGGTTCGCTGAACCCGCGGCACACGGTGTACGACATCGTCGCCGAGGGCCTGCGCATCCACGGCCACGCCGGGGACGAGCGGACGGCGGTCGCCGAGGCGCTCTCGCGTGCCGGGCTGCGCCCGCCGGAGCGGTTCTTCCTGCGCTACCCGCACGAGCTGTCCGGGGGCCAGCGCCAGCGGGTCGTCATCGCGGGCGCGCTGGTCCTGCGACCCGAGCTGCTCGTCGCCGACGAACCGGTGGCCTCCCTCGACGCGTCGGTGCGCGGCGAGATCCTCGCGCTGCTGCTGCGGCTGCGTACCGAGCTGGGCCTGGCCGCGCTGGTGGTGACCCACGACCTGGGCCTGGCCTGGAACATCGCCGACCGGGTCGCGGTGATGTACCTGGGCCGGATCGTCGAGACCGGCCCGGTGGAGCAGGTGCTGACGGCACCCCGGCACCCCTACACCCAGGCCCTGCTGTCCGTGCTGCCCGAGGCGCCCGGCACTCCGGTGGTGCTCACCGGGGAGCCGCCGGACCCGTCGTACATCCCCGACGGCTGCCGCTTCCACGTCCGCTGTCCGGTCCTGGCGGGCGGCGAGGCCGAACGGGCCGGTGTCGCGGACGCCTGCCGGAGCCGCGGGCTGGAGATCCTGCGCGGCGGCGACGAGTCCCAGGTCGCCTGCCACTGGGCACGGGCGGAGCAGTCCGCGGCCGGACGGCCGGGCTGACCGGAGGAGGGAACGGGCCCGGGGTGGGCGTCGTCGGCCGTCAGTGCCTGAGGGCGTCCGCCGCGGTGATCTCGCGGCACCGGTCCACGTCCTGGGCCATCTGCTCGAGGAGCGCCTCCAGCGTCTCGAACTTCGCCTGCCCGCGGACGAAGGCCACGAAGTCCACGGCGACGTGCAGGCCGTACAGCTCCAGGCCCACCCGGTCGATGGCGTACGCCTCGACCGTGCGCTCGGTGCCCTCGAACTGCGGGTTGGTGCCGACGGAGATCGCGGCCGGCATCGCCTCGCCCTGGGCGTGCAGCCAGCCGGCGTAGACGCCGTCGGCCGGGATGGCGGTGTGCGGGAGGGTCTCGACGTTGGCCGTCGGGAAGCCCATCTCACGGCCGCGCTGGGCGCCCCGTACGACCACGCCCTCCACGCGGTGCGGGCGGCCCAGGATCTCCGCGGCGCCCGACACGTCGCCCTCGGCGACCAGGCGGCGGGTCAGCGTGGAGGAGAACGGCTCGCCGCCGCCCGCCTCGCCGGTGACGTACAGGTCGACGATCTCGACCTCGAAGTCGTAGACCTTGCCCTGTTCGGTGAGGAAGTCCACGTTCCCGGCGGCCTTGTGGCCGAAGCGGAAGTTGGGGCCCTCGACGACCGCCTTGGCACGCAGCCGGTCGACCAGGACCTTGACCACGAAGTCGGCCGCGGAGAGCTTCGAGAACTCCTTGGTGAAGGGCAGGATCAGCACCGCGTCCACGCCCAGGTCCGCCATCAGTTCGGCCCGGCGGTGGTGCGGGGCGAGCAGCGGCGGGTGGCTGCCGGGGCGGACGACCTCGCTGGGATGCGGGTCGAAGGTGACGACGACGGCCGGAACGCCCAGCTCGCGGGCGCGGTCCACGGCGTGCTTGATGATCAGCTGGTGCCCGCGGTGAACGCCGTCGTAGGAGCCGATGGTGACGACGCTGCGTCCCCAGTCCTCGGGGATGTCCTCCAAGCCACGCCAGCGTTGCACTGTGTCCGCTCCTCGGTGCTTCCGTGGTGTCCATGGTTTCGTGGTGACCCTTACGCAGGTCTAAGGGTGCCATGCCGTCCGGCTCCCACCCGCATCGGCATCGGCATCGGTCCCGTATCGGCGCTGTGAC
The DNA here is from genome assembly GCF_002939385.1 of Streptomyces sp. MH60. Classification (GTDB taxonomy): domain Bacteria; phylum Actinomycetota; class Actinomycetes; order Streptomycetales; family Streptomycetaceae; genus Streptomyces. Next base: position 22,829 of record NZ_MULI01000096.1, read on the forward strand.
CGCAGGCCGGGGTCAGGCGGGGACCCGGGCGCCCGCCAGGTGCTCGATCGTGCGGCGGGTGCTGGGGCCCACCAGGGCGGCCCAGTCCTGGGGCGCGTCGCTGAGCCAGCCGGTCAGCCGGGGGGCGAAGCCCGGGAGGTGGCGGGCCAGGTCGACGAGGCCGCGGTCGAAACGGGTGGCGCCCTCGGGGGTGCGGACCAGGAGCAGTCCGGTGCGCTGGACGAGGGTGCGCAACTCCTCCCCGTCGCACCGGGCGGCCGCGTGCAGCAGCGCGTCCAGGACGGCGGGCTCGTGCTCGTGGGCGAACAGACGCTCGCGCAGTTCGCGGCGGAGCGGGGCACCGGCCGTCGCCCCGTCGGCGGCGAGGACTCCGGCGAGCGCCGCCCGCACCGGCTCGGGACCGTCGTCCAGGAGGCGGGTGACCAGGGGCAGGAGTACGGCGCGGGGTGCGGGGTCCCGGTCGAGGCGCCGGTCGACGTACGCCGCCAGGTGTCCGGCGGTCCCGGGGCGCTCGGCCACCGTCCGCCCGAGGAGGGCGGCCACCCGGTCGGCCAGCGCGGGTGTGGTGGCGTCGGCGAGCCTGCGCAGCGCCTCACCGGCGTCCGGGCCGAGCAGGCGGGCCCGGAACGCATCGAGGACGGGACCGGGGTGGGTCGGCAGGGCGGCGGCCACCGCGCCGGGCGGGAGGTACGGATCGCCGGCGGTGAAGTGGTCGAGGGCCCTGGGGAGGTGGCGGTCGCGGCAGTCGGGGTCCTGGACGAGCAGGGCGAGCGCGCCGCCGCGCAGCGGGCTGTCGGAGGGTCCGGCGAGCAGGACCAGGGCGGCGTGGCGGAGCAGGGTGCGGTCGGCGCCGGTGCGTGCGTGCGGGGCGGTGCGCAGGCCGTGGGTGACCGCCGCGGTCTGCCGCGCGGGGCGCTCGTCGCGCGCCCACCGCTCCACCGCGCGGCAGAGCGCCGACGGCTCCTCCTCGGCCAGGACGGCGAGCAGTTCGTCGGCGCGTCGGTGCGCGCTGTCGACGAGTACCTCGGTGAGGCCGTCCAGGCCGCGGTGGCGGTGAGTGTGCAGCAGCGCCTGCGCGGCCGTCGCCACGGTGGCGTGCGGGGTGGCGGGCAGCGGCCGTTCGTCGTCGAACCAGCGGACGAGGAGCGGCTGTACGGCCACGGGGTCGGCGACGAGCAGCCCGGCCACGGTGTCGAGGTGGCGGGGGCCGGGCTCGTGCGGCGGTCCGTCGGCGAGGACGAGGCGGCGCAGCAGGTCCAGGCGGGTGGTCTCCGGCACCCGCAGGGCCGTCCAGAACCCGGGCCCGAACACCCGGGGCGCCGGCTGCCCTGCGCCGCCCCGCTCCGCGATGCCGTCGGCGAGCAGCCGCAGCACCTCCGTGTACGGCGTCGCGTCGGGCACCCGGGTCAGCACCTCGGCGAGCAGCCGGGCGGCCCACCAGGAGTGCGGGTCGCGGTCCAGGGCGTGCACCAGCTCTTCGAGGGTCAGGGCGAGTTGGGGGACGCCGTGCTGACGGGCGAGGAGCAGGACCGCCTCGACGACGGAGCCGATGCGGTGGTGCGGGACGGGGAGGATGTGGGTGCCGTGCGGGGTGTGGCGACGGTGGACGAGGGCGCGCAGGGCCTCCGCCAGGTCGAGGTGGATGCCTTGGATCCAGTCGGCGAGCTCCTCGTGCGCGAAGCGGTAGCCGCTGCCCGCGGGTGCGAAGAGGCCCTCGGCGAGCACGGCCGGTGCCCAGCCGGTGCCGCCGCCCAGCCGGGCCGGGGCCGGTCCCCACGGGAACAGCGCCTCGAAGGTCTCCCGGTCCAGTCCGCCCTGCCCGGGCCCGAGGCTGCGCCGGGCCGCCTCGTGGACCTGCCCGGAGACCTTCGCCGCGAGTCGGCGCACGGCGGTGCCGTGCAGGCCGTTCTCCCCGGCCAGGCGGGTGGCGACGCGCAGGCACATCAGGTCCAGGTAGGCGGCGAAGACCTCGTCCCGGGTGACGGGTACGGGGGCCGGGGGTCCGTCGAGGGCGGCGTGGACCTCCGAGAGCAGGCGGAGGGTGAGGGGGTGACCGGCGTCCGGGTCCGCCAGCACGCCTTCCGGTACGCCGTGGCGTGCGCGGGCCTCGCGGGCCTCCTCGTCGCTCAGGTCGCCCAGGCGGACACAGGGCGGGGGCCCGGCGAGCCCGCTCCCCCGGGAGCCCGCGGACACCGGCCCGGCCGACGCCGGTCCGGGTCCGGCGGTGTCCGTCCCGCCCGAGGGTCCTGCGACGGCCGCCCCGGACACCGGGTGCGGTCGCACGGC
>NZ_MULI01000097.1 GCF_002939385.1 Streptomyces sp. MH60
CGGTCGGGTCCGGGTGCGGCGCCTGGATCGCGGGCGTCGACGCGGTAGGCGACGGCCGGCAGGCCGGCCGCGCGCAGGGTGGCGTCCACCGTCCAGAAGGCCCGGGGGCGCGCGGCGACCGGGCCCGCGTGGACCGCCAGCCGCCCGTCGGGCGCGAGCACCCGCCGCAGCAGGCCGTAGAACTCCTGGGAGTACAGCTTCGTACTGGCCGTGATGCCCGGGTCGGGCAGGTCCGAGATCACCACGTCGTACGTCGCGGAGGGCGTCGAGCGCAGCCGGTGGAAGGCGTCCCCGGTGGTGACGCGGACGCGCGCGTCGCCGTAGGCGTGTTCGTTGAGGGTGGACAGTCCGGGGTCGTGCCGGGCCAGCCGGGCGAGCCCGGGGTCGAGTTCGACGATGTCGACGCGGCGTACGCCGGGGTGGCGCAGCACCTCCCGGGCGGCGAGGCCGTCGCCGCCGCCGAGGACCAGCACGCGCGCGTGGGGGCCGTTCATGGCGGGGTGCACCAGCGCCTCGTGGTAGCGCCGTTCGTCGCCGGCGCGCACCCGCAGCCGCCCGTCCAGGAACAGGTCGAGCGGCCGGCCGTCGGCGTCGCCGGTGAGGACGACCTCCTGCACGTCGGTCCGTACGGCCACCCGGACGTCCTGGCCGTACACGGCGTGCCGGGCGGCGCGTTCGAAGTCGTCGGCGAGGACGGTCGCGGTGGCGAGCAGGACGAGGACCAGCGCGTTGGCGGTCAGCAGCAGCCAGCGGGCCCGGCGGGTCAGGTCGCGCCGGAACAGGCCGAGGACCAGGGCGGCGCCGACGACCGCGTTGACGGTGCCGGTGAGCAGGGCGCCGGTGAGCTGGCCGAGGAAGGGCAGCAGGACGAACGGGAAGGCGAGGCCCCCGACGAGGGCGCCGACGTAGTCCGCGGCGAACAGGTCGGCGACGGCACCGCCGGGGTCCTGCCGGCGCACCCGCTGGATCAGCTCCATGAGCAGCGGCACCTCGGCGCCGATCAGCACACCGATGGCGAGGGAGAAGGCGACCAGCAGGACGCGCGGGCCGTCGGCCCACAGGCCGCCCCAGTCGCCGGTCCAGGCGAAGACGGCGTACAGGAGCATCGCGCTGGAGCCGCCGACGAGGGCGAGGGTGGCCTCGAGCGCGGCGAAGCCGGCCGCCGCGAGGCCGCGCAGCCGTTTGGCGGCGAGCGAGCCGATGCCCATGGCGAAGACCATGACGGACAGGACGACGGACGCCTGGGTGACCGAGTCGCCGATCAGGTACGAGGCGAGCGCGACGAGTTCGAGTTCGTACACGAGCCCGCAGGCCGCGCACACGAAGACCCCCGCCAGCACCAGGAACCGTCCGATGGCGGGCCGTACGGGCAGCCGCGCGGGCGCTTCCGGGCCGCGGGGCCCGCCCCAGGACGGCGGGGAGCCGGACGGGGCGGGCGCGTGCTGTTCGATCACGGAGTGACGTTACGTCACTGCAGCACTGCGCTTCGTCACCCACACGTGTGAAACTCAGGGCTTGTCGCACACCACAGGTTTATTCGGCCCCATGTGTTCACACGGCGGACGGGTTGCGCCGGGCCGTCGGCACCCGCACGCCCACCCGGGTACGGGTGGCCACCAACTGGCCGTCCTGCGGGTAGGCGTGCCAGGTCCGCCAGTGCACCTGCCCCTCGTGGCGCTGGGCCAGCAGCGCGGTGAAGGCGTGCGGGCTGCCGGGGAAGACGCCGACCAGGCCGTGCGGGTGGTCGGAGACCAGGGCCAGCAGCTCCTGGGCGCGACCGGCGAAGGAGCCCGGCGTCAGCACCTCGACGCGGGCGGCGAACTCGTACTCCCAGTCGCCCACCCGCTTGGCGACGCCCAGCGGAAGGGGGGTGCTGCTGCCGGGGATGCACGCCACCGTCTCCGAGCAGCTGCCCCGCTCCTCCTCGAGCAGGACTTGGTGGGAGGCGCCGAGCAGGCGCAACTGCAACCGGGCGTCGGTCAGTTCGATGTCGAGACAGGCGAGCGCGGGCAGGGGCTCGCGCCCCAGGGCCCAGGCCAGGTCGGCGGCGCGGGTGTCGGTGTAGGCGGTGTTCAGGGTCGTGAGCATGGATCGGCTCCGCAAGCACACAAGGAGAGGAAGGTGTGGGGCCTGCGCATCCGTGGCACTGCCGGGGATGCGGCCCGCTCAGCCCAGTCGGCCGGTCAGGAGGGGGGTCAACAGGTCGTCCGAGGAGCTGCGTTGATGAGGGAGAGCGAATCATGAACGATGGCGCCGCCACAGCGTTTTTACCCAACTTCGTGGCGTTTCCATCCCTCAGGGGGCTCCCCAGCTCAACTGTTCAACCAGGGCGCACACCCCGCCCGCACGGAGTGCGCCGGGGCGTGGGAGCGCCCACCGGGAGTGTGCCCCGGCGGGCGCTCTGGGTGGGGCGTGGGGCCCGGTCCCAGGAACGGGCCCCGTGGCGGGGATGCGGTTCCCCCTGGCCGGAGCTCAGCTGCCCCGTGTCAGCTGCCTCCGCCGCATCCGCCGCCGCCCCCTCCCCCGCAGGACGACCCGCCTCCGCAGGACGAGCCGCCACCGCAGGAGTTGCTGCCACCGCAGGAGTTGCCCGAGTGGTGTCCGTCCGAGGACGAGCCGCCCCCGTCACCGGCCCACCAGCTGTTGCCGCCGCCGCTGTCGCCCCCGCCGCCGCTCCGGCGCGACCCCCTGCCGCTCCCGGTCCGTACGGCACCGGAGGTGCGCCGGCCCTTCACGAAAACCCTGATCAGCAGGGCCGCGAGCACGAACAGGATGATGCCTGTGACCATGGCTCCACCCTCCCTTCCGTTCCGGGCCGGGCCCGGAAGTCCCCCGAAGCAATCCCCCGTCGGACGCCTCGCTGCGTATCGATGGACTGTGGTGCACGCCGTGGAGCTCACCGGCGTGAACGGGAGATGCCCCTCGCCGCCGCGCCCCAAAGCAGAGTTGAGGAAGTCCAGAGCTTCGGCGCAGGATGACCGGCATGACCTCGATGAGCTCCAGCGCCCGCCCCCTCCTGAACCGCCGGCTCGCGGAGTTCGGGACGACGATCTTCGCCGAGATGTCCGCCCTGGCGGTGCGGACCGGGGCGATCAACCTCGGTCAGGGCTTCCCCGACACCGACGGCCCCGAGGAGATCCGCGAGGCCGCCGTACGGGCGCTGCGCGACGGGCGCGGCAACCAGTACCCGCCGGGCCCCGGCGTCCCCGAGCTGCGCGCCGCCGTCGCCGGCCACCAGCTGCGCCGCTACGGCCTGTCCTACGACCCCGACACCGAGGTCCTGGTCACCGCCGGCGCCACGGAGGCCATCGCGGCGGCCCTGCTGGCGCTGCTGGAGCCCGGCGACGAGGTCGTCGCGCTGGAGCCGTACTACGACTCGTACGCGGCCTGCATCGCGATGGCGGGCGGCACGCGCGTGCCCGTGACGCTGCGCCCGCACGGGGAGGGCCGGGAAGGCGGGCAGCGGTCCTTCCGACTGGACCTGGACGAGCTGCGCGACGCGGTCACCGACCGCACCCGGCTCCTGCTGCTGAACACCCCGCACAACCCGACCGGCACGGTCCTGAGCCGCCGGGAGCTGACGGCGATCGCCGAGCTGGCGGTGGAGCGGGACCTGCTGGTGGTGACCGACGAGGTCTACGAGCACCTGGTCTTCGACACGGCCGAGCACCTCCCCCTGGCGTCCTTCCCGGGGATGCGGGAGCGCACGGTGACCATCGGATCGGCCGGCAAGACGTTCTCGTTCACCGGCTGGAAGGTCGGCTGGGTCACCGCCGCGCCCGCCCTGCTCACGGCGGTCCGCTCGGCCAAGCAGTACCTGACGTACGTGGCCTCGGGGCCCTTCCAGTACGCGGTCGCCGAGGCGCTCGCGCTGCCGGAGTCGTACTTCGCCGCCTACCGGGAGGACATGCGGGCCAAGCGGGACCTGCTGGCGGCGGGGCTGGCCGAGGCGGGCTTCGGCGTGTACCGGCCCGCCGGGACGTACTTCGTCACCACCGACATCCGCCCGCTCGGCGAGAGCGACGGCTTCGCCTTCTGCCGCTCCCTGCCCGAGCGCGCGGGCGTCGTCGCCGTCCCGAACGCGGTCTTCTACGACCACCGGGAGGCGGGCGCCCCCTTCGTGCGGTTCGCGTTCTGCAAGCGGGCCTCGGTGCTGGAGGAGGCGGTGCGGCGGCTCAAGGCGGCTAGGTGAGCCACCCGGGGAAGGAGAGAGCCCGGCGCACGCTGCCGCGGGCGCCGGGCTCTCTCCTGTGTGCCGCGGGGGCGGACTACTCGCCGTCCTCGTCGGTCGGCTTCTCCGCCTCGTTGACGTCCTGCTCCAGGCCGAGCTGCTCCACGAGCCACCGGTCGAACTCGATGGCGGCCCGCACCCAGCTGACCGTCGAGGAGACGAAGTGCTCCAGGCTGACGCCCATGCCGATCAGCATCTGCGCCTCGCCGATCAGGCGGACCGTGCCGTCGTCGTGGGTGTGGGAGTACACCTTCGGCCACAGGGTGCGACGGTTCCAGTCGTCCACCGACTCGAGCAGCTGCGGCTTCTCGTCGATCTGGTGGGGCCGGTCGTAGAACGTCCGCACCGAGAAGACCTGCTGGTCACCCTCGCCGCGGAACATGAAGTACGTACGGAACTGCTCCCACGGCGCCGCGAGGTCGCCCTCGTCGTCGACGACGTACTTCAGCTCCATCTGTTCGAGGAGCTGCTTCACAAGATCCTGATCCGGGACGACGGGGCCCGCCGGTCCTTGGGGCTGCGGCTCGGGCTGCTTGCCCCCGAAGTTCGGAATCGAGGACGGGTCGATGCTCACCGTGAATTTCCCTTCGTACGGATCCGGCCATCCTCCCCCATGCGGGGAGGGGCGTGGCAAGCCCGTCGGGGGCCTGTCAGCCCTCGGCTGACTCGATCCGGCCAGTCGGGTACCCGCTCGGGGCCCCGGCAACCCGAGGGACGGGTCGCCGGGGCCCGGGGCGGGCGGTGTCCGCTACAGCGTCTTGCCGCTCGCCGGTCCCACGATCAGGTCGTCGTCGAAGCGGTCCACGCGGACCGTGTCGCCGTCCTTGATCTCGCCGGAGAGGATCTCCCGGGCGAGCCGGTCGCCGATCGCGGTCTGCACGAGGCGGCGCAGCGGGCGGGCGCCGTAGGCCGGATCCATGCCCTCGTCGGCGAGCCAGGCCAGGGCGTCGTCGGTGACCTCCAGGGTGAGGCGGCGCTCGGCGAGCCGCCGGGCCAGGCCGTTGATCTGGAGCCGCGCGATCCGGCTCAGCTCCTCCTTGCTCAGCGCCGAGAAGACCACCAGGTCGTCGAGCCGGTTGAGGAACTCCGGCTTGAAGGAGGACCGGACCACCTCCAGGACCTGCTGCTTCTTCTCCGCCTCCCCGGTCAGCGGGTCGACCAGGTACTGGCTGCCCAGGTTGGAGGTGAGCACCAGGATGGTGTTGCGGAAGTCGACGGTGCGGCCCTGCCCGTCGGTGAGGCGCCCGTCGTCCAGCACCTGGAGCAGGATGTCGAAGACCTCGGGGTGCGCCTTCTCCACCTCGTCGAGCAGCACGACGGTGTACGGCCGCCGCCGCACGGCCTCGGTGAGCTGGCCGCCCTCCTCGTACCCCACGTATCCGGGCGGGGCGCCCACGAGCCTGGCGACGCTGTGCTTCTCGCTGTACTCGCTCATGTCGATGCGGACCATGGCCCGCTCGTCGTCGAAGAGGAAGTCGGCGAGCGCCTTGGCCAGCTCGGTCTTGCCGACGCCGGTGGGGCCGAGGAAGAGGAACGAACCGGTCGGGCGGTCCGGGTCGGCGATTCCGGCCCGGCTGCGCCGTACGGCGTCGGAGACGGCCCGTACGGCCTCGGTCTGCCCGATGAGCCGCCTGCCCAGCTCGTCCTCCATGCGCAGCAGCTTCTGCGTCTCGCCCTCCAGGAGGCGGCCCGCGGGGATGCCGGTCCAGGAGGCGACGACGTCCGCGATGTCGTCGGCGCCGACCTCCTCCTTGACCATGGTGTCCCTGGCGACCTCCTCCTCGGCCTCGGAGGCGGCCTCCAGGTCGCGCTCCAGGGTCGGGATCTCGCCGTACAGCAGCTTGCTTGCGGTGTCGAAGTCACCGTCGCGCTGGGCCCTCTCCGCCTGCCCGCGCAGTTCGTCGAGCTTCTCCTTCAGCTCGCCGACCCGGTTGAGGGACTGCTTCTCCTTCTCCCACCGGGCGTTGAGGCCGCGCAGCTCCTCCTCCTTGTCGGCGAGGTCGCGCCGCAGCCGCTCCAGGCGTTCCAGGGAGGCGGCGTCGGTCTCCTTGCCGATCGCCAGCTCCTCCATCTTCAGCCGGTCGACGGCGCGCTGGAGCTCGTCGATCTCGACGGGCGAGGAGTCGATCTCCATGCGCAGCCGGGAGGCGGCCTCGTCGACGAGGTCGATGGCCTTGTCGGGCAGGAAGCGGGAGGTGATGTACCGGTCGGAGAGGCCGGCGGCGGCCACCAGCGCGCTGTCGGCGATCTGCACCTTGTGGTGGGCCTCGTAGCGGCCCTTGAGGCCGCGCAGGATGGCGATGGAGTCCTCGACGGTCGGTTCGGCGACCAGCACCTGCTGGAAGCGCCGTTCCAGGGCGGGGTCCTTCTCGATCCGCTCCCGGTACTCGTCGAGGGTGGTGGCGCCCACCATGCGCAGCTCGCCGCGCGCCAGCATGGGCTTGAGCATGTTCCCGGCGTCCATGGCGGAGTCCCCGCCGGCGCCGGCGCCGACGACGGTGTGCAGCTCGTCGATGAAGGTGACGACCTGCCCGTCGGAGTCCTTGATCTCGGCGAGGACGGTCTTCAGCCGCTCCTCGAACTCACCGCGGTACTTGGCCCCGGCGACCATGGCGCCGAGGTCCAGCGCCACCAGCCGCTTGTCCTTCAGCGACTCGGGCACGTCCCCCTTGACGATCCGCTGGGCCAGCCCCTCGACGACGGCGGTCTTGCCGACGCCGGGCTCGCCGATGAGGACGGGGTTGTTCTTGGTCCGCCGGCTGAGCACCTGGACCACCCGCCGGATCTCCTGGTCGCGCCCGATGACGGGGTCGAGCTTCCCGTCCCGGGCCGCGGCGGTGAGATCGGTGCCGAACTTCTCCAGGGCCTTGTACTGGCCCTCGGGGTCGGGCGTGGTCACCCGGCGCCCTCCCCTCGCCTTGCGGAAGGCCTCCTGCAGCTTCTTCGCACTGGCTCCCTGCCCCTCCAGTACCTCACCGGCCGCGCCGCCTTTCGCGGCGATGCCGAGGAGCAGGTGCTCGGTGGAGAGGTACTCGTCCCCGAGTTCCTTGGCGCGGGCCTGGGCGTCGGCGACCACGGCGAGCATCTCACGGCTGGGCTGCGGGGGTGCGACGGTGGACCCGGTCACGCTGGGCAGCCCGGCGACGATGCGCTCGGTGCCGGAGCGCACGGCGGCCAGGTCGGCCTCGACGGCGGCGAGCAGGTCGGTGATGTTCTCGTTGTCCTGCCCCTGGAGCAGGGCCAGCAGCAGGTGGGCGGGGGTGAGGTCGGCGTTTCCCTCGGTCACGGCCCGGTTGCTGGCCGCGTTGATCGCGTCCCGGCTCCGGTTGGTCAGCTCGGCGTCCACGTTCTGGCTCTCCTCCTCGCGTCGGCCGTCGGCGGTCCGGCCTTGTCTCCCAGTGCTGACTCATCCAACGTACACAAAGTTGAGTCTATTCCACTCAAGGGGGTCGGGACACGTGTCCCCGTCGGGGACACCAGGGTGGTCGCACGGGGTCCTCAAGGGGAGCGGACCGCGCCGCACGAGAGACTTTTCGGCCACACACGAGACCGTCGGACAGGGCGAGATGTCCGCACATGCGACAGCGGCGTCACCGTGTTCAGGTCACGGTGACGCCGCTGCCGGGGGGAAGCACCTGAGCGATTTGTTACGACGGGGGAATCGCGTCAGGCACTGCGGGGGGTGGCCGAGATGGTCCTCACTTCGGGGATCTCCGGCTGCTCGAGCCGGTGGTCCCGCTGGTCCAGGTTCACAAAGATCATTCCGTAGCGGATGGCACACCGCACAGGCTGCGGCGCCCCCCGAGGCCGCCGCAGACACCGGTACGCCCGCACGTCGCCGTCCTCGTCCAGCGTGACGACGACCGGCTCACCGAAGACGGTCACCATCAGGGAGTCACCGGCATGCGGGATCGCGGTGACCAGGTCGATGAAGTGCCAGCCGGATCGGTAGGCGGTGGCCATTTCCCGCCGGAAGGAGCGGTCGTCGGGTGGAGTCGTCATCAGTCAGCCCCAAGTGCTGTCGTCTTCACCGAGAGGAGTGGGTGCCGCACTCGTCACGGTCGAAGCCACCGTGGTGGCAGCCATTCCCCAGGTGCTGTCCGCCCGCGTCTCCACCTTCGCGCCGGAAAGACCGGTCAGCGCACCGACGGCCACGACGGCGGAGAAGGCGGCAGCAAGCACCGAGCGAAGCAATTTGTTGCGCATAATCGGCTTCGTCCTCACTTGAAGGTCCCCTCTTCCCCCGTCGGATAAGACGATGGCTCATTCGGGCACGTCATGGCCACACAATCGGTGCATCATGTTCCTGCACGTTCAGGACCCTGGGGGGTGTAGATTTGACAACGAATCGGACTAAAGCGCCACATCCCCATGCGATGTCCGAACTGTGCGAGGAGGGCAGCCGTCTCTACTCGGCCGCTCTGCGCATCGGGCGGGTGGCTCGGCAGGAAGCCGAAGCCGTGCCGTGCCTGATCGAATTCGCCCTTCTGCACCCCGATCCGGACGACGCGAACTGGTTGCGCCCCGTACCTCCGTCGGTCGCGCTCGCTCAGCGGCTCAACTCGATCGAGCGCGACATCGCCGAACGCCGGCGCGCGTCGATCGAACTGGCCGACGCCTTCGAACCCTTCCTCGCCCTCGGCGCCCACGCCACCACCAACACTCACTCGATCTCGGTCCTCGAAGGGCTGGACCGCATCAACGCGGCACTCGATCTGGCCACGGCCGAGTGCCGGTCGGAGATGCTCACGGTCCAGCCGAGCAGTCGCCGCCTGGAACACACGCTGCTGCAGGGGCTGGAGCGCGACAGGCCGTTGCTCGAACGCGGGGTGCGCATCAGGACCCTCTACCAGCACACGGCACGGTACAGCCCGGAAACGCTGGGGTACGTGTCCCAGTTCTCCGACGGCAAGGTCGAGTACCGAACGATCGACGAGTTGGTGGAGCGCCTCATCATCTGCGACGAGTCGGTCGCCTTCATCCCCACGCGCGACGATCGGCAGGTGGCTCTGGAACTGCGTCACCCGGGGCTCGTCCGGTACCTGATCAAGGTCTTCGAGTTCATGTGGTCCCGCGCGGTGCCGCTGAGCGCGGGGGCCCCCTACGAAACCGCACCCGACGGCATTACGGCGATCCAGCACTCGATCGCCAAGCTGCTCGTCGAAGGGCACGTGGACGAGGCCATCGCCCGCCGCCTGGGCATGAACGTACGCACCTGCCGGGCGCACATAGCCAAGCTGGCGCAAGCCCTCGGCAGCGGCAGCCGCGCCCAGCTCGGCTTCCTCATAGCCCAGTCCGGGATCCTGGAAGAAGGGGACCCCCGCGTCACCGACGGAGCCGGCTCGTGACGAGAGAGCCGCGCGAACCCGCGACGGGAACGTGATCACGCCGGCCAGCAGCGACGACTCACCAGTCAAGGGCTACGACTGCCGCGACAGTGCACTTGTGGGATTTTCGCAACAGTAATTCAGTGCGCCGTGTGCGCCGTGCTTTCGGCATCGTGAATGCGCCCTGCGCACCCACTGGTGGAAGATTTCCGTAGTAAACCTCGTGAGGTGCGGGGAGTGTTCAGGACAGGACCGAATATCGCCTGTGCTGAAATGCGGTGTTGGTATGGCCAGTTTTCCGATCACCGACGATTTGCGACTTCCGGCGGAAATCGATGCGTCGTCTCTGACGGATGTTCCCGAAGGGCCGCCCGAGGGGATCCTGCTGACGGGAGCCACGGGGTTCCTCGGCGGTTTCCTGCTCGCCGACCTGCTGGATGCCACCGACGCTCGAATCCGTTGCCTGGTGAGAGCGGAGTCGACCGCTCAGGCCCGGGAGCGGCTCGCCGGTCAGTTGAGCGCCCGGGAGGTGCCGGAGCACCACATGTCCCGGATCGACGTCGTGCCCGGCAGCCTGGCGAAGCCGCGGTTCGGCTTGACCGACGAGGAGTTCTCGGACCTCTCGCGCGGCATCGACGTCATTTACCACTGCGGTGCTTGGGTCAATCTTCTGGCGAGTTACCCGATCCTGCGCGGCTGCAATGTTTCGGGGACCCTGGAAATCCTGAGACTGGCGACCCGGACCCGCCGAATTCCCGTGCATTACATCTCGACGATGGGGGTTGTCCCGGCGGCCCGAGACGCCGGGACCGGTGTCTCCGGTTACTGCGCCACCAAATGGGTCGCCGAGCAGTTGGTCGCGCAGGCCGCGGACCGCGGATCGCCCACGATGGTGCACCGGCCCGGTGTGATCCTGGCGGACTCGCGCACCGGCCTGGTGGGGACGTCGGACTGGTTCGTCCACCTGACGACGGCGAGCATCCGCGCCGGCTGCGCCCCCGACCACCCCGGTCTCCTGCCGGTGGGCACGGTCGACTTCACCAGCCGCGCCATCGTCGACCTGTCCCTGAGCCGGCGTGCCCGAGGACAGGTGTTCCACGTGATCGATCCCGAGCCGCTGCCCTTCCGGTCGTACTTCCAGGGCTTGGCGGACGCGGGTGTCGACCTTCCGCTCGTTCCGTTCGACACCTGGCTGGAGCGGCTCCGCGACCTGGGCGACGAGGTCCCCCGCAGCACCCTGCGGCTGGCCGGCGAGACCCTCCGGCAGATGATCCCGGCCCCGGGGCAGGACACCGCCGGTCCCACGGCGGCGTCCGCGCACCGCGCCCCGCCCGTGCTCGACTCCGACTACTTCCGCAGGATGCTCGCCTTCCTGGGCCGCGACGCCGTGCTGCCCGCCCAGTGACCCACCCGCGGTCCTCTCCTCCCGCCCCCTCCCGTCACCCCTCCCCGCATCTCATCAGCTGGAGTTTCCGCATGTCCCCTTTCACCCTGGAAGACCTGGCGGCGATGGTGGCCGAGATCGCCGGCGCCGAAGCGGCCCGGGCGCTCTCGGAGCAGTCGGCCGACGCACCCTTCACCTCGTTGGGGTTCGACTCGATGGCCGTCATCGAACTGGCCGAGCGGATCCAGGAGCGCTACGGCGTCCCCATCCCGGACGAGGCGGTGCACGACCTGCGCACCGTCCGGCGGACCCTCGACTACGTGAACGGCCAGGCAGCCGTTGCCGCGGCGGACGGAGCCCGCTGATGGCCCGGGGCGCGGGGCGGCTGACCGGCATCGGCGCCTACCGCCCCGGTGGCCTGCTCACCAGCGCCGAACTCGACACCAGGTTCGGTCACGAGGACGGCTATATCGAGCAGATCACCGGGATCCGGACCAGGCTGAAGGCCGACCCCGACGACACCTTCGTCGAGATGGCCGCGCAGGCGGCGGACAAGGCCCTGGCCCAAGCGGGCGTGCTCGCCCAGGACCTGGACTGTGTCCTGTTCTCCTCCGCCAGCAGCGTCGGCCAGGCATCGTGCCGGGCCGCCAGTCTCACCCACCGCATCGGAGCCGGCCGGGCCGGCGGGTTCGACGTCAACGGCGGGTGCGCCGGGTTCGGTTACGGGCTGACCCTGGCCTCCGGACTCATCGCCGCACAGCAGGCGCGTCAGATCCTGGTCGTCGCCGCCGAGCGGCTGAGCGACATCACCGACCCCGACGACTGCGCGACCGTCATGGTCTTCGGCGACGCCGCCGGGGCCGCGGTGGTCAGCGCCGCCGAGCACCCCGGGATCGGACCGGCGGTGTGGGGCACCCACGGCCCCGGTGAGCCCTGGATGACCAGCGCCCCGCGCAAACCCGGTGCCGCCCGCCCGTACATGCACATGGACGGCACCCGGGTGGTCCGCTGGTTCGGTTCGCACATGCCGCAAGTGGCCCAGGAGGCACTCGGCGCGGCCGGGCTCAGCTGGGACGACATCGGCGCCTTCGTGCCGCACCAGTGCAACGGGCGGCTGATCGACGCGATGGTGCGCCGACTGCGCCCGCCCGAGCACGTGGCGATCGCCCGCAGCATCGTCACCGACGGCAACACCAGCTCGGCGTCCATCCCGCTGGCTCTGGAGTCGCTGCTCGCCTCGGCCACCGTACGGCCCGGCGACAAGGCGCTGCTGCTGGGCTTCGGCGCCGGGCTGACCTGGTGCGCCCAGGTGGTCGAACTTCCGTAAGGAGCACCTCATGAACGTCACGTCCGCGTCCCCCGCGGTCGACCTCAGGGCCGTCGGCGCACCCGAAGCCGGTGCCGTGGCCCGTCCCCTGTCCCGTCTGTCCGACGCCGATCTCGGCTCCCTGCTGATGATCCGCCACTTCGAACTGGCCGTCCTTGAGCTGTTCTCCCAGGGCCGGCTGCACGGCACCACGCACACCTGCCTCGGCCAGGAGTACATCCCCGTCGCGCTCTACCCGCTGCTGGACGACGGCGACTATGTCTTCAGCAACCACCGCGGGCACGGCCACTACCTGGCCCGCTTCCACGACCCGCACGGTCTGCTCGCGGAGATCATGGGACGGGCCGGTGCCGTCTGCCACGGCGTGGGCGGCAGCCAGCACATCTACCGCGACCGCTACCTGTCGACCGGCGTACAGGGGCAGAGCCTGCCCGTCGCCGTGGGAGTCGGCCTGCACCTGAAGCGGGCCGAGCCGGGCCGGATCGCGGTGGTCCACATCGGCGACGGCACCTGGGGCGAGGGCGCCGTGTACGAGGCGCTCAACATGGCGCAGCTGTGGCAGGTCCCGGTGCTCGTCGTGGTGGAGCACAACGGGATCGCCCAGTCGACACCGACCGAGCGGCAGATGTCCGGCACCGTCGCGGCCCGGGCGGCGGCCTTCGGCGTCGGCCACCTGCGGATCGACTCCGTGGACGTCACCGATGTACGCGCCGCCCTCACCCCCGTGGTCGAGCAGGTCCGCGACCGGCACCGGCCGTACGTGGTCGAGTGCGTCACCCACCGCGTGGGCCCGCACAGCAAGGGGGACGACACCCGCGCGGCCGAGGTCCGTGAGCGAGCGGCCCGGCACGACTGGTACCGCCGCTACCGACAGGACCACCCCGCGCAGTTCGCCGCCGCCGACCAGGCACAGGCGGAGGCCGTCGCCGCCGTCGTACGAGAGGTCGGCGCGCGTCCGGCGTCCCGATGGGAGGCCCGATGACCAGGCGCCAGCGCGTGGCCGAGAACCTCAACAGCGCACTGCACCACCTCCTCGGCGCCCACCCCGGCACGTATCTGATCGGCGAGGACGTCGCCGACCCCTACGGCGGGGCGTTCAAGGTGACCCGGGGGCTGTCCGACCGCTTCCCGGACCGGGTGCTCTCCTCACCGCTGAGCGAAGGCGGCATCGCCGGCGTGGGCGCGGGCCTGGCGCTGGCCGGCAACCGGTCCGTGGTCGAGATGATGTTCTCGGACTTCGCCGCGCTGGCCTTCGACCCGCTGCTGAACTTCGCCGCCAAGTCCGTGTCGATGTACGGCCGCAGGGTTCCGATGAGCATGGTCGTCCGCTGCCCCACCGGCGGCAACCGGGGGTACGGCCCGACGCACAGCCAGAGCCTGCAGAAGCACTTCCTCGGCATTCCCTCGCTGCACCTGCGGGAAGTCTCCCCGTTCCACGACAACCAGCGCGTACTGACCGCGATGCTCGACCGCGAGGAGCCCGGGGTGCTCTTCGAGGACAAGGTGCTCTACACCCGCGCCATGTACCGGGCGGGGGTCGTGGACGACCTCTTCCGCTACGAGGTGCTGGCCGATCCCAGCGAGACCGCCCGGGTGTTCGCGCCGGACTGCGGGCCCCCCGACTGGATCGTCCTGGCCCCGGGCGGGCTCACCGAACGGGCCGTCACCGCCCTGCGCACCCTGCTCCTCGAAGAGGAGATCACGTGTGAACTGCTGGTGCCCTCCCAGCTCTACCCCTTCGACAGCAAGGCGCTGCTCCCGGTGCTGTCCCGTGCCGACCGCATCTGTGTCCTGGAGGACTCCACGGCCGACGGGACCTGGGGCGAGCTGCTCGCACAGCAACTCCACGAGCAGCTGTGGAGCCGGCTGGCCCGCCCGGTACTGCCGCTGAGCGCCGAGCCGAGCATCGTACCGACCGCGGCGCACCTGGAGCACGGCGTGCTGCTCCAGCCGTCCACCATCCACCGCGCGATCATGGAGGCGACGAAGTGATCGGCGTCGAGCTGCCCACGCTCAACACCAACGACTCCAGCTACACCCTGGTCGAGTGGCTCGTCCCCGACGGCAGCAGCATCGAGGGCGAGGAACCGCTGGCGGTCGTGGAGACCTCCAAGGCCAGCGAGGAGATCGAGAGCACCGGCCCCGGAATCCTGCACGTCCTCGTCGGCGGCGGCCAGGACTGCCGGCCGGGGCAGACCATCGCCTACCTCTTCGAGTCGGCCGAGGAGCGCGACTCCTACCGGGCGTCGGCCGCCACCCCGGCGGCGGCATCCGCACCCCCCGGCGCGGAGCTGAGCATCACCAACGCGGCCCGTGCGCTCGCCGACCGCCACGGCGTGTCCGAGGCCGAGCTGCGCGGTCTCGGGCGCACGGTCATCCGTACCGCCGATGTCGAGGCCCTGGTGCGGCGGGCCGCGTCGGCGCCCGCCTCCCCCGAGCGCCGGCTGTCCAAGCGGCAGCGGACGGTGGGGGCGGTGGTGACCGAGTCGATGCGGACCGTTCCGGCCGCGGCCGCCTACGCCAAGGTCGACGTCGGACAGGCGGAGGAACTGGCCCGGCAGCTGTCCGAGCGCACCGGCAGCTTCGTCTCCCTGCCCGTCCTGCTGATCAAGGCGGTGGCGCGCCGGCACGCGGCACACCCCCTGATGTTCGCCGCGCTCACCGACGACGGCGCGGTACGCGAGAGCGAACGGGCCCATGTGGGCGTCACCATGGACGCGGGCCGAGGTCTGTACACCCCGGTGGTGCACGACGCCGCCGAGCTGAGCGGCGACCGGATCGCCGACCTGCTGACCGGCTTCAGGAGCAAGGCGTTCCGGGGCACGTTCCAGGCCGCCGAACTCGCCGGGGCCAACATCATGGTCGCCCCGCACACCACCGAGGGCATGGTCCTGGCCACCCCCATCGTCTTTCCCGGCCAGACCTGCGTGATCTCCATCGGCGCCGTCGAGGACCAGGTGCTCCTGGACGCGCGGGGCACTCCTCGCACCCATCGATTCGTCCACCTCGGCCTGGTCTACGACCACCGGGTGGTCAACGGCAGGGACGCGATGGCCCTGCTCAAGGACGTCAAGGCAGAACTGGAGTCACCGGCCGCGCTCGGCTGACCGCCGACCCGCCACCACGGAACCCCACCACACGGAACCCCACCACCCCCGGGGTACCGCCCGTCGGACCGGAAAGGACACCCCTGACATGACCACCGACACCACACCCCACAGCCGCGCCTACGCCCTGCTCGCCTCGGTTCTCGGCAACAAGTTCGAAGTGCCCCCCGAGGCCATCGTCCCCACCGCGACCTTCGAGCAGCTGGACCTCGACTCGCTGGCCGTGGTGGAGCTCTTCGTCGTACTCACCGAGGAACTCGGCATCGAAGTACAGGACGCCGAGGCCGACCCGGACCTCACCCTGGCCGGGGTGGCCGACCTCATCGCCGAGGCCGTCAAGCCGTGACCGGCACCCGTCCCGACGTCGCCGTCACCGGGATCGGCCTGGTCACTCCGGCCGGCACCGGACGCGAGGCCACCTGGGACGGCGTGTGCGCGGGCCGCCCCACCGCCCGGCACGTCCCCGAGCTCAAGGGTCTCCCGGTCGACTTCGCCTGCCTCGTACCGGACTTCTCCCCCCGCGGTCACGTCCCCGGCTCACGCCCCTGGCAGTACGACCGCTTCACCCAGTTCGCCCTCTACGCCGCCCTGGAAGCGGTCTCCGACGCCGGTCTGGACCCGGCCGACTGGGACGCGGACCGCGTCGCGGTGGTCTTCGGCAGCTCGGCCGGCGGCACCGGCACCATGCTGGAACAGCACCGCAAACTGCTCGATCTGGGCACGGCACGCGTCTCACCGCTGCTGCTGCCGATGTTCCTGCCCAACATGGCCACCGGACAGCTCACCATCCACCTGCGGGCCCGGGGTCCGGCGCTGTGCACGGTCACCGCCTGCGCCTCCGGCGCCACCGCCATCGGCACCGCCCTGCAACTCCTGCGCTCCGGGGCCTGCGACATCGCCGTCGCGGGCGCCTCCGACGCGGTGGTACAGCCCCTCTGGGTCACCGGCTTCGACCGGATGGGCGCGCTGTCCCGGCGCGGTGACGACCCGCGGGCCGCCTCCCGGCCCTTCGACACCGCCCGGGACGGCTTCGTCATGGCGGAGGGCGGTGCGGCCCTGGTCCTGGAGCCGGCACGTGCGGCCAGGGCCCGCGGACGCCCCGGCTACGCCCTGCTGGCGGGCTACGGGGCATCGTCCGACGCCCATCACCCCGTGGCACCCGACCCCGAGGGCAAGGGGGCCGCCCTCGCCGTGCGGCGGGCCCTCGACGACGCCGGCGCCCGCCCCGCGGACGTGCAGCACATCAACGCGCACGGCACCAGCACGCCGCTCAACGACGCCGCCGAGGCCCGTCTGATCCGCCGCCTCTTCCCTCACCGGCCCTCCGTGACCTCGGTCAAGGGCACCCTCGGCCACCTGCTGGGCGCGGCCGGAGCGGTCGAAGCGGCGATCACCGCCCTGTCCGTGGCCCACGGCCGGGTGCCTCCCGTGGCCAACCTCGAAAAACAGGAAGGAGACGCCGAGATCAACGCCGTCACCGGCACCAGCCGGGCGCAGCCCGTCGACCTCGCCCTCAGCCATTCCTTCGGCTTCGGCGGCCACAACGCCGTACTCGCCTTCAGAAGCTGTCCCACCGAACCGGCCCGGGAGCCCGCCGCTCCTTCACCGTGAGCATCTCCGGGCGGCGGCAGCGGCCATCCGGACGACCTCTCCGCCGGCCGCCGCCGATCCCGCTGCGGGCCCGGCACTCAGCCCGCCGTCTCCGCCGGTCACTCGGGTTGATGGACGTCCGCACCGCGCGCGTCCACATCCCGAGTTCGCCGCGGCCCTCGGCGGCGGGAGCCGGGCTCGGCTCGGGTGTCTCATCGGGCAGTCGGGGATTCCCGGCCGGGCAGGACGACGGGGGCCGGGGCGCCGCGCGGGGCGCCGTCCAGGCCGGCCTGGGCTATGCGGACGCCCAACTGGGTGCGGCTGGCCGCGCCCAGGGTCTCCGAGAGGCGGGCGATGTGCGCGCGGGCCGTGCGGACGCTGATGCCGAGGCGCTCCGCGATCACCGCGTCCTGGTGACCCTCGGCGAGGAGTGCCGCGATGGACTGCTCGCGGTGGGAGATGCCCTCGATGCCGGTGTCGGGAAGGGGCGCGGTCAGGGGGATGGCCAGGCGCCACAGGCGTTCGAAGACCGTGACCAGGTAGGCGATCAGGGCGGGGTGGCGCAGCTCCAGGGCCATCGTGCGGTCGGTGTTGGCGGGGATGAAGGCGACCGTGCGGTCGAAGAGGATGAGGCGGTCGATGACCTCGTCCAGGGTGCGGGCCTCCACCGCGTCACCCATGAGTTCGAGGTAGTTGAGCAGGCCCTGCCCGTGCCGGGCCACGTGCGTGTACAGGTCCCGCATCCGCACCCCGCGCCCGCGCAGCGCCAGCGCCCGGTGCAGCCCCTCGGACAGCTCGTGCTCGCGCCGGATGCCACCGGGCTGGACGGTGAGCACCTCCGTCGTACAGGCCTGCGTCGCCTCGTCCATCGCGGCCTGGATGCGGGACAGGCCGTCGAGGACCCGGATCGCCGTGCTCTCCGTGCCGGCCGGGGTCTGGAGCAGCCTGCCGAGGCCCGCGTACCACTCGAAGGCCTCCACGGCCGAACCCACCCGCCGCTGGCTGGCGCTGACCTCGTCGTGGACGCCGCGCAGCAGCCGGGTCATGACCTCCTGCGGGGAGGTCGGCACCAGCCAGTCCATGTCGTCGGGGTCGGGGTGCAGCAGGGCCAGTTCGAGGAGGCAGGGGACCGGCTCGGCGTCCTGGCGCGGCACCCTCCCGCGCCGGACGGCCCGGGAGTACACGCGGTCCCCGGCCGCGCACAGCCGGTCGGCCCCGTGCGGGTGTTCCTGAGCCCCGTGCCCGGCCATCGCCCATCCCACCCCCGGTTCCGGCTCTTCCGCAGCGCAACTATGCGCGGCCCGGTCCGGCTCCGCAACACGGCTCCGCCCCGCACGGGGAACGAAAAGAGCCGATTGCGACCGGAATGACCCGACGGTGGAACCCGGAAGACACGAGGGCTACTTCAGGCCGAGTTCCCCGCACGCGTCCGCGTACTTGGCGGTGCAGATGTCGGTGACCTTGTAGAAGTCGTCCGCGACGACCGTCTCCTCGATGTTCGCCTTGGTGAGGGCGACGACGGGGACGAGCTGGGCGGGGACGCCCTTGTGGGTGGGGCTGTCGACCTTGTCGCGGGCGAGCGCGTCGAACTGGATGTCCCGGCCCTGGACCCGCGCCACGGCCATCTCCGCGGCGTTCTCGGCCTCCTGCGGGTAGGACTTGTACACGCTCATGTACTGCTCGCCGGTGACGATCCGCTGCACCGCCGCCAGCTCCGCGTCCTGGCCGGTGATCGGCGGCAGGTCGGTGACGCCCGCGTCCTCCAGGGCCTTGATGATGCCGCCCGCCATGCCGTCGTTGGCGGAGTAAACGCCCGCGATCTTGCTCTTGCCGATCTTCTCGATCGCCTCGGTCATGTTCGCCTCGGCGTTCTCCGGCTTCCAGTCCTTGGTGTCGAAGGACTGGGCGATCGTCACCTTGCCGTTCAGCTCGGACAGCGCGCCCGCCTTGAACTGCTTGGCGTTCGGGTCGGTGGACGAGCCGTTCATCATGACGATCTTGTCGGAGCTGGACGGGTCGCCGCCGAGCGCCTCGATGAGGGAGCGGCCCTGGACCTCGCCGACCAGCTCATTGTCGAAGGAGATGTAGGCGTCGATCGGACCCTCGGCCAGCCGGTCGTAGGCGATGACGGGGATGCCGGCGTCCTTGGCCTTCTGCACGGCGTCGCCGATGCCGTGCGAGTCGACCGCGTCCAGCACGATCACGTCGACCTTGTCCTCGATCATCTGCCGCATCTGATCGGCCTGCTTGGTGGCGCTGGCCTCGGCGTTGGCGTACTTGACGATGCCCTCGTCCCGGGTGAGTTCGCCGATCTTCTTCTTGAAGAAGGGGTAGTCGAACTGCTCGTAGCGCGTGTTCTCCTTCTCCGGGAGCAGCAACCCGACCAGGAGGTCGTTGCCCTTGGTCGGGCTCGCGTCGCCACCGCTCTCCGACGCGCCCAGCACGCCGCAGGAGGCCAGCGAGAAGGTCATCAGGGACGCGGCCACGGATATGGCGGTTCGACGGGCACGGCTGCTCACTGCGCTAGACCTTCCGACACACGGGTGTAGTTGGTACCGAGGGACCCAGGTGACCCAGGTGAAGGAAGCCAACGCTGTCTTCACCAAATCGTCAAGAAGTACTAGACCAATGAGACAGCACCGTTGTGAACAAGCCCCGGAGGACGAGTGCGTCCTCCGGGGCTGCCGGTGCCGTTTCCCTTGTGCCGCCTGTCAGTCCGAGGCCTGGCCGTGGCGCTTGGGCCGCCAGACCACCAGGGCGCTGGTCTGCTGTACCTCTTGGTAGGGAACCAGGTCACGGCGGTACGACGCGTGCACCGCGGCCTCGCGCTGGCGCATCGCCGTGGCCGCGCCGTCGAGGGCGGCGGCCAGCTCGGCCGCGCGGGCCTGGAGCTCGGCGACCTGGTTCTCCAGTTCGATGATGCGCTTGATTCCGGCCAGGTTGATGCCCTCGTCCTGCGACAACTGCTGGACCTGTCGGAGCAGTTCGATGTCGCGGGCCGAGTAGCGCCGGCCCCGGCCGGGCGTGCGGTCCGGGGAGACCAGGCCGAGGCGGTCGTACTGACGCAGGGTCTGCGGGTGCAGGCCGGAGAGCTGGGCCGCCACCGAGATGACGTACACCGGGGTGTCCTCGGTCAGTTCGTACGGGTTGCGTCGCCGACCGTCCATTCCCGTCAAGCTCCCTTCGCGGCCTGGAACAACTCCGCCCGCGGATCCTCGTCCGCGGTCGCCTCGCGATACGCCTGAAGCGCGTCACGAGCCTTCCCCGTCAGATCCTTCGGAACACTCACCTCCACGGTGACCAGAAGGTCGCCGCGGGTGCCGTCCTTGCGGACCGCGCCCTTGCCCCGGGCCCGCATGGTGCGGCCGTTGGGCGTGCCCGCCGGCAGCTTCAGCGTGACGGGCGGACCGCCCAGGGTCGGGACCCGGACCTCGCCGCCGAGGGCCGCCTCGGCGTAGGTGACCGGGACGGTGACGGTGAGGTTGTCGCCCCGGCGGCCGAAGACGGGGTGTTCCTTGACGTGCACGACCACGTACAGGTCGCCCGCCGGACCGCCCCGCTCGCCCGGCGTGCCCTTGCCGCGCAGCCGGATGCGCTGCCCGTCCGACACCCCGGCGGGGATACGGACCTGCATCGTCCGCGAGGACTTGGCGCGTCCGGAGCCCTTGCAGACGTCGCAGGGGTCCTCGGCGATCAGACCGCGGCCCTTGCAGTCCGGGCACGGGTCGGTGAGCGAGAAGCCGCCGCCCGAGCCCCGGGCGACCTGGCCGGTGCCGACGCAGGTCGGGCACACGCGCGGCGTGCCGTTCTTGTCGCCGGTGCCGGAACAGGCCTTGCAGGGCGCCTGCGAGGACATCCTGAGCGGCACGGTCGCGCCCTCGATGGCCTCGGTGAAGCTCAGGGTGACCTCGGACTCGATGTCCTGCCCGCGCCGCGGCTGCGTGCGCGTGCCGGTGCCGGGTCCGCCGCCCGTGCGGTTGAACAGGCCCCCGAAGACGTCGCCGAGACCGCCGCCGAAGCCGCCGGCACCCTGGCCCCCGCCCTGGGCGCCGCCTCCGAAGAGGTCGCCCAGGTCGAAGTTGAAGGTGCCGCCGCCGCCCGCGCCCGGCCCCGGACGGAAGCCTCCGTTGCCGAAGAGGGCGCGGGCCTCGTCGTACTCCTTGCGCTTCTTGGGGTCGCCGAGGATGTCGTTGGCCTCGGAGATCTCCTTGAAGCGCTCCTCCGCCCTGACGTTCCCCTTGTTGGCGTCCGGGTGGTTCTCGCGGGCGAGCTTCCGGTACGCCTTCTTGATCTCGGCCTCGGTGGCGTCCTTGGGGACGCCGAGAACCTTGTAGTAGTCCTTCTCGATGAAGTCCTTCGTGCTCATCCCCGACGTCCCTCCTTCCTCGGCTTCCTCGTCACTTCAAGCTCAGCCCTCGTCCGGGCCACCGCTCTCCTTGGTCCCGGCGTTGTCCTCCGCGTCGGAGGCGTCCTGCCCCTCGGAGCCGGCCTCGGCCGGCTTGACCGTCTGGGCGCCCGGCTGCGGCTCGGCGACCGCCACCCGCGCGGGGCGGATGGTGCGTTCGCCGATCCGGTACCCGGGCTGCAGGATCGCCACGCACGTCGTCTCGGTGACGTCCGGCGCGTAGGAGTGCATCAGGGCCTCGTGGATCGTCGGGTCGAAGGGCTCGCCCTCCTTGCCGAACTGCTGGAGGCCCAGCTTGGCGACCGTGGTCTCCAGCGACTCCGCGACGGACTTGAAGCCGCCGACCAGTTCGCCGTGCTCCCGGGCGCGCCCGACGTCGTCGAGCACGGGAAGCAGCTCGGACAGGAGGTTCGCGATGGCGACCTCCTTGACCGCGACGCGGTCCCGCTCCACCCGGCGGCGGTAGTTCTGGTACTCGGCCTGGAGGCGCTGGAGGTCCGCCGTGCGCTCGTTCAGCGCGGTGCGCACCTGGTCCAGCTGGGCCACCAGGCCCGCGTTCTCGCTCGCGTCCCCGGCCGGGGCCGCCCCCTCTTCGGAGGCGGCCTGCGGCTCGGCGTCGTCAGGGGTGGCGCCGGAGGGGACGTCGGGCTTCTCGTCGAAACCCGGGGTCTCCTCCGTCACGCGGCACCGTCCTTGCGCTCGTCGTCCACGATCTCGGCGTCGACGACGTCGTCGTCGGCACCCTTGCCCTCGGCACCGGCGTCGGCACCCGGGGCCTCACCGCCGGCGGCCTGCGCGGCCTGGGCGTCGGCGTACATGGCCTGGCCCAGCTTCTGCGAGACGGCGGCGACCTTCTCGGTGGCGGTGCGGATCTCGGCGGTGTCCTCGCCCTTGAGCTTCTCCTTCAGCTCGGCGACGGCGGCCTCGACCTCGGTCTTCACCTCGCCGGGGACCTTGTCCTCGTTGTCCTTGAGGAACTTCTCCGTCTGGTAGACGAGCTGCTCGCCCTGGTTGCGGGACTCGGCGGCCTCGCGGCGGGCGTGGTCCTCCTCCGCGTACTTCTCGGCCTCCTGGCGCATCCGGTCGACCTCGTCCTTCGGCAGCGAGGAGCCGCCGGTGACGGTCATCTTCTGCTCCTTGCCCGTGCCCAGGTCCTTCGCGGTCACGTGCATGATGCCGTTGGCGTCGATGTCGAAGGCGACCTCGATCTGCGGGACGCCGCGGGGCGCCGGCGGCAGACCGGTCAGCTCGAACATCCCGAGCTTCTTGTTGTACGCCGCGATCTCGCGCTCGCCCTGGTAGACCTGGATCTGCACGGAGGGCTGGTTGTCCTCGGCGGTGGTGAAGATCTCCGAGCGCTTGGTCGGGATCGTCGTGTTCCGCTCGATCAGCTTGGTCATGATGCCGCCCTTGGTCTCGATGCCGAGGGACAGCGGGGTGACGTCGAGCAGCAGGACGTCCTTGACCTCGCCCTTGAGGACACCGGCCTGCAGGGCGGCGCCGATGGCGACGACCTCGTCCGGGTTGACGCCCTTGTTGGCGTCCTTGCCGCCGGTCAGCTCCTTGACCAGCTCGGCGACGGCGGGCATACGGGTGGAGCCACCGACGAGAACGACGTGGTCGATCTCGGACAGCTGGATGCCGGCGTCCTTGATGACGTTGTGGAACGGCGTCTTGCAGCGCTCCAGCAGGTCGGAGGTCAGCTGCTGGAACTGGGCGCGGGTGAGCTTCTCGTCCAGGTGCAGCGGGCCCTCGGCGGACGCCGTGATGTAGGGGAGGTTGATCGTGGTCTCGGTGGACGAGGACAGCTCGATCTTGGCCTTCTCGGCCGCCTCGCGCAGACGCTGCAGCGCCATCTTGTCCTTGGCCAGGTCCACGCCGTGGCCGGACTGGAACTGCTTGACCAGGTAGTCGACGACGCGCTGGTCCCAGTCGTCACCACCGAGGTTGTTGTCACCGTTGGTGGCCTTCACCTCGACGACACCGTCGCCGATCTCCAGCAGCGAGACGTCGAACGTGCCGCCACCGAGGTCGAAGACCAGGATGACCTGCTCGTCCTTGTCCAGGCCGTACGCCAGCGCGGCGGCGGTGGGCTCGTTGACGATGCGCAGGACGTTGAGGCCCGCGATCTCACCGGCCTCCTTGGTGGCCTGGCGCTCGGCGTCGTTGAAGTACGCCGGGACGGTGATGACCGCGTCGGTCACCTTCTCGCCCAGGTAGGACTCGGCGTCCCGCTTCAGCTTCTGCAGCACGAAGGCGCTGATCTGCTGCGGGTTGAAGTCCTTGCCGTCCAGGTTGACCTTCCAGTCGGTGCCCATGTGGCGCTTGACCGAGCGGATGGTCCTGTCGACGTTCGTGACCGCCTGGCGCTTGGCCACCTCGCCGACGAGCACCTCACCGTTCTTGGCGAAGGCGACGACGGACGGCGTGGTCCTGGCGCCCTCGGCGTTGGTGATGACGGTGGGCTCGCCGCCCTCCAGAACGCTGACGACGGAGTTAGTCGTGCCCAGGTCGATGCCGACCGCACGTGCCATGGTGAATAACCTCCAGCTGACTTGAGTGGAACAGGCTCAAGTGTGCACGACGCCCGGCGATGGGTCAACAGAGGTGAGTCGGGCAGGCTCAACTCTTATCCGTTCCTTACACGCAACGGCGCCCTGACCTGCACGTTCTCAGCGCTCGTGGCCTGACGAACCGGAAAAATCACCCCCGGGAAGGACTCACCGCCCGGGACTCCGGTTGCCCCGGGAGGCAACTGGGACACCCCGGCGCCCGACCGCCGGGCCGACCGGGCCGACGTCCTCGCCACCGCTCCCCGCCGGACCGGCGCCCTCGCCGCCGAGCCGCGCGGGAGCCGCGGCGGCCCGTACACCCGTACCCGCAGCAGCCCCAGCACCCCGGCGGCCGTTCCGCCCGCCACCCACAGCACCGCGGG
>NZ_MULI01000098.1 GCF_002939385.1 Streptomyces sp. MH60
GCGCCGTCGGCGCCCCCCTGCGCTGGGCCGCCCCCGCGGCGGCGCTGGTCGTGGCGTCGGCGATCGTGGTGGGCCGCGCACTGCGCCGCCGCCGCTGAGCACCGCGGGATCCGCCGCGGGACCTGCGCCGGACCCACCGCGGGCCCGCCTCCCGGTGGGGCGCCCTTGATCGCACCAGTAGGGTCGTGGCGTGAGTAACGAACCCATCACGCTGACCGCGGGCGACGCGGAGGCGACCGTGCTGCCGGGCAACGGCGGCCGGATCGGCGGACTGCGCGTCGGCGGCACGGAGCTGCTCCGCCAGGGCGAGCGCTACGGCTGCTTCCCGATGGTCCCCTGGTGCGGACGCATCCGCGACGGCCGCTTCAGCGACGGCGCCGTGGTCCACCAGATGCCCCTCAACTCCCCGCCGCACGCCATCCACGGCACCGCCCGCGACGCCGCCTGGCGCACCGCCCGCGTCACCGCCGACGAGGCCGTCATCACGTACGACCTCGTCGACCCCTGGCCGTACTCCGGACGCGTCACCCAGGTGATCGCGCTGGCCGAGGACGGACTCACGCTGTCGATGTCCGTGGAGACGTACGAGTCGTCCTTCCCGGCGCAGATCGGCTGGCACCCCTGGTTCAACCGGACCCTCGACGGCGCCGGTGCGGAGATCGCCTTCGACCCCGCCTGGCAGGAGGAGCGCGGCGACGACCACCTCCCCACCGGCAACCGCGTCGAGGCGAAGCCGGGCCCCTGGGACGACTGCTTCGGCATGCCCGACGGCGTCGACGTCACCCTGACCTGGCCGGGACGGCTGGAGCTGAAGGTGACCAGCCGGGAGCAGTGGGTCGTGGTGTACGACGAGCAGGAGACCGCCGTCTGCGTGGAGCCGCAGACCGGCCCGCCCAACGGCCTGAACACCCTCCCGCGCCTGGTCACGCCCCTGGAGCCGCTGGAGGCCACGACGACCTGGGCCTGGCGCCGCCTTTAAGCTGGCGTACATGACGGACGTACGCGGCGAGCTGCTGCAGCAGATCAAGGACAAGGCCGTGGTGCACGGCAAGGTGACCCTCTCCTCGGGCCTGGAGGCCGACTACTACGTCGACCTGCGCCGCATCACCCTGGACGGCGAGGCCGCGCCGCTGGTCGGGCAGGTGCTCCTCGACCTGACCGCCGACCTGGAGTTCGACGCGGTGGGCGGGCTGACGATGGGCGCCGACCCGGTCGCCGCGAGCATGCTGCACGCCGCCGCCGCGCGCGGCCGCAGGCTGGACGCGTTCGTCGTCCGCAAGGCCGCCAAGGCGCACGGGCTGCAGCGCCGCGTCGAGGGCCCGGACATCAGGGGCCGCCGCGTCCTGGTCGTCGAGGACACCTCCACGACCGGCGGTTCCCCGCTCACCGCCGTCGAGGCCGTGCGCGAGGCCGGCGCCGAGGTGGTCGCCGTCGCCACGATCGTGGACCGCGCGACCGGCGCCGCCGAGAAGATCCAGGACGGCGCGGGAGTGCCGTACCTGTACGCGTACGACAAGGACGAGCTGGACCTGGACTGAGACCAGGGGCCGAGACGGGGCCGGGGTCCACTCGGGTATTCCCCCCTGGTCTGGAAGGATGGGGCCGACGATGACGTCGCCCCCCAGTCCTAGGTCAGGGCCATAAGCACCAACACGCCCACCCGCACATACAAGGAGCGGACAGATGCCCATCGCAACTCCCGAGGTCTACAACGAGATGCTGGACCGGGCGAAGGCAGGAAAGTTCGCCTACCCCGCCATCAACGTGACCTCTTCCCAGACGCTGCACGCCGCCCTGCGCGGTTTCGCGGAGGCGGAGAGCGACGGCATCGTCCAGATCTCCACCGGCGGCGCCGAGTTCCTGGGCGGCCAGCACAACAAGGACATGGTGACCGGCGCCGTCGCCCTCGCCGAGTTCGCGCACATCGTCGCCGAGAAGTACGACGTCACCGTCGCCCTGCACACGGACCACTGCCCGAAGGACAAGCTCGACGGGTACGTCCGCCCGCTGCTGGCGGTCTCCGAGGAGCGCGTGAAGGCCGGCCGCAACCCGCTCTTCCAGTCGCACATGTGGGACGGCTCGGCCGAGACCCTGGCCGACAACCTCGCCATCGCCACCGAGCTGCTGGAGCGCGCCCGCGCCGCCAAGATCATCCTCGAGGTCGAGATCACCCCGACCGGCGGCGAGGAGGACGGCGTCTCCCACGAGATCAACGACTCCCTCTACACCACGGTCGACGACGCGGTCCGCACCGTCGAGGCCCTGGGCCTGGGCGAGAAGGGCCGCTACCTGCTCGCCGCGTCCTTCGGCAACGTGCACGGCGTCTACAAGCCGGGCAACGTCGTGCTCCGCCCCGAGCTGCTCAAGGAGCTGAACGAGGGCATCGCGTCGAAGTACGGCCAGCCGGCCGGCAGCAAGCCGTTCAACTTCGTCTTCCACGGCGGCTCCGGCTCCACCGCCGAGGAGATCGCGACCGCCCTGGAGAACGGCGTGGTCAAGATGAACATCGACACGGACACCCAGTACGCCTTCACGCGCCCGGTCGTCGACCACGTGTTCCGCAACTACGACGGCGTCCTGAAGGTCGACGGCGAGGTCGGCAACAAGAAGACCTACGACCCCCGCACCTGGGGCAAGCTGGCCGAGGCCGGCATGGCCGCGCGCGTCGTGGAGGCCTGCGGCCACCTGCGTTCGGCGGGCCAGAAGATCAAGTAACACCCGGTCGACGCGACCGTACGCACGAGCCCGGCGCCCCGCGCGCCGGGCTCGCTGTATACCTGGGGGCATGCCCGACGTCCGGATCGCCTCACCGCAGGGCAAGTGGATCCTGCTGACCACCGTCCTCGGCTCCAGCATGGCCCTGCTGGACTCGACCGTCGTCAACGTGGCGCTGCCCCACATCGGCCGGGACCTCGGCGCGGACCTCGCCGCCCTGCAGTGGACCGTCAACGCCTACATGGTCACGCTGGCCGGTCTGATCCTCCTCGGCGGCGCCCTCGGCGACCGGTTCGGCCGCCGCCGGATCTTCGTCCTCGGCGTGCTGTGGTTCGCCGCCGCGTCCCTGCTGTGCGGCCTCGCGCCGAACGCCGGCGTGCTGATCGCCGCCCGCGCCCTGCAAGGCGTCGGCGGGGCGCTGCTCACGCCGGGCTCCCTCGCCCTCATCCAGGCCTCCTTCCACGCCGACGACCGGGGCCGGGCAGTGGGCCTGTGGTCCGGCTTCGGGGGCGTCGGCGCGGCGGTGGGGCCGTTCCTCGGGGGCTGGCTGGTGGACGGCGCGGGCTGGCGCTGGGTGTTCCTGCTCAACGTGCCGCTGGCACTGCTGTGCGCGCCGGTCGCGCTGCGGCACGTACCGGAGTCCTCCGACCAGCGTGCCCACACGCGCTTCGACGTGCTCGGCGCGGTCCTGTGCGCGGCGGCCCTGGCGCTGCTCACCTACGCGCTGATCGAGGCCCGTACGGCGTCCTGGGCGGTGGCGCTCAGCGCGGTGGCCGGGGTGGTGGCCGCCGTGGCCTTCGTCGTCGTCGAGCGGCGCGGCAAGGACCCGATGATGCCGCCGGACGTCTTCTCCTCCCGCCAGTTCACGGCGATCAACCTGGTCACCCTGTGCGTGTACGCGGCCTTCGGCGGCTTCTTCTTCCTCGCCGCGCTCCAGCTCCAGGTCGTCGTCGGCTGGTCCGCGCTGGCCGCCGGTACGGCCCTGCTGCCGACCACCGTCCTGATGCTGCTGCTGTCCGCCCGCTCCGGCGAACTCGCCGAGCGGCTCGGCCCGCGGCTCCAGCTCACCGCCGGGCCGCTGCTCTGCGCCGCCGGGATGCTGCTGATGCTGCGGGTGGGTCCCGGCGCCTCCTACCTCGCCGACGTGCTGCCCGCCCTGCTGGTCCTCGGCCTCGGCATGGTCACGCTGGTCGCGCCGCTGACGGCGAGTGTGCTGGCCGCCGTGGACACCGCGCGCGCCGGTCTGGCCAGCGGCATCAACAACGCGGCGGCCCGTGCGGCGGGGCTTGTCGCGGTCGCCGCGCTGCCGCTGCTCACCGGCATGGGGGAGGAGGCGTACCGGTCGGCGCCGGCGTTCGACGACGCGTTCCGGCCGGCGATGCTGATCTGCGCGGGCGTCCTGGTCGCGGGCTCCGTGATCGCCTTCGCCACGGTGCGCCGCCCGACCCCGGACTGCCCCCGCCCCGAGTGCCGCACGCACGGTTCGGTCCTCGCACCACCCCTGGAGCGAGACCGCACCCCCTGACCGCCCCCGCCCCCAGGGGCGCGGAGAACCGCGCGCCCAGTCCCAGCGCACCCGCGGACGACAAGGCACCCGCAACCGATAGCGCACCCCACCGCACCGGCCGACCCCGGCGCATGCCGCAGACTTGTCCCATGGCCATTCACGAGAACCTCCTCGGGGGACCGCCCCCGACCCACCTCCCCGACGACCCCGGCCCGCGCGAGCTGCTGGCGGGCGGCACCTCCCCCGCCGACGTCGCCGCGCAGTACCCGACCTCCTCGCTCGCCTGGGCCCGGCTGGCCGACGAGGCGTTCGAGCGGGGCAGCGTCGTGGAGTCGTACGCGTACGCCCGTACGGGCTACCACCGCGGCCTCGACTCCCTGCGCCGCAGCGGCTGGAAGGGACACGGCCCGGTGCCCTGGGAGCACGAGCCGAACCGCGGCTTCCTGCGCGCCCTGCACGCCCTCGCCCGCGCCGCCCAGGCGATCGGCGAGAAGGAGGAGTACGAGCGCTGCAGCCAGTTCCTGAAGGACTCCTCGCCGGAGGCCGCCGAGGTGCTGGGCTGAACCAGGTACACCCCGGGCCCGTCCGCCGTGCGCGGGCGGGCCTTGCGGTTTCCTGCGACGATTGCGGAGGATGCCGTTGGGGACCGGGGCCCCGTGCCGGTAACGGCAGGGCGGACCGCTACCCGTGCACATCAGGAGACAGCGATGTCCCACGACGCCCCGAATCTCGACTTCGAGGGCAGCACGCCGTACGAGGACTACGTCAAGGCGGACGTGCTCACCCATCTCCAGCACACCCTCTCCGACGATCCCGGAGAGATGGTCTTCCTGGTCACGACCCAGGTCATGGAGCTGTGGTTCACCGTCATCGTCCACGAATGGGAGACCGCCGCCCGCGCCCTGCGCGAGGACCGGATCCCGGTGGCGACCGACGCGCTCAAGCGCTCGGTGCGGGAGCTGGAGGCGCTGAACGCCTCCTGGACCCCCCTGGGGCAGCTCACCCCGGCCCAGTTCAACTCCTACCGCTCCGCCCTCGGCGAGGGCTCCGGCTTCCAGTCGGCGATGTACCGCCGCCTGGAGTTCCTGCTCGGCGACAAGTCCGCGTCCATGCTCGTCCCGCACCGCGGCGCCCCGCGCGTCCACGCGGAACTGGAGAAGGCGCTGCACGAGCCGAGCCTGTACGACGAGGTGGTCCGGCTGCTCGCCCGGCGCGGGTACGACATCCCCGACGCCGTGCTCCAGCGCGACCTCACCCGGAAGTACGAGGCCGCGCCCGAGGTGGAGGCCGCCTGGACGGCCGTCTACTCCGGCGACCAGAACGGCGAGCTGGCCCGCCTCGGCGAGGCCCTCACCGACGTCGCGGAGCTGGTCTGGCGCTGGCGCAACGACCACCTGGTGGCCACCCGGCGCGCGATGGGCTCCAAGACCGGCACCGGCGGCTCCGCCGGGGTGGCCTGGCTGGAGAAGCGGGCCCGCAACAACGTGTTCCCCGAGCTGTGGACGGCGCGGTCGTATGTCTGAGCCGACGAGCCTCGCGGGCGAGGCGGAGCAGCTGGACGCCGCCGACGGACTGGCGGCGGTGCGCGAGCGGTTCGTCCTCGACGACGTCACGTACCTCGACGGCAACTCGCTGGGCGCCCTCCCCGCGCACGTCCCCGCGCGCGTGGCGGACGTCGTACGGCGCCAGTGGGGCGAGCTGCGCATCCGGTCCTGGGAGGAGAGCGGCTGGTGGACCGCGCCCGAGCGGATCGGCGACCGGATCGCCCCGCTGGTCGGCGCGGCCGCCGGGCAGGTCGTGGTCGGCGACTCGACGAGCGTCAACGTCTTCAAGGCGCTGGTCGCCGCGGTGCGCATGGCGCGGGAGGACGGTCGCGCCGCCGGGGACGGCCCGGTCCGGGACGAGATCCTGGTCGACGCCACCACCTTCCCCACGGACGGGTACATCGCCGAGTCGGCGGCCCGGATGACGGGGTGCGCCCTGCGGCCGGTCACCCCGGCCGAGGTCACCGGCGCCCTGGGCGACCGCACCGCCGCCGTGCTGCTCAACCACGTCGACTACCGCACCGGCCGGCTGCACGACCTGCCCGCGCTCACGGCCGCGGTGCACGCGGCGGGGGCGTACGCGGTCTGGGACCTGTGCCACAGCGCGGGCGCCCTGCCGGTCGGACTCGACGAACACGGTGTCGACCTGGCGGTCGGCTGCACCTACAAGTACCTCAACGGCGGCCCCGGCTCGCCCGCGTACCTCTATGTGCGCCGCGCCCTCCAGCCCCGGTTCGACTCCCCGCTGCCGGGCTGGAACTCGCACGCCGAGCCGTTCGGCATGCGGTCTGCCTACGCCCCGGCCTCCGGCGCGGTGCGCGGGCGGGTCGGTACGCCGGACATCCTCTCCCTGCTCGCCCTGGAGGCGGCGCTGGACGTGTGGGACGAGGAGGGGGTCTCGGTCTCGGCGGTGCGGGCCAAGTCGCTGGCGCTGACGGACTTCTTCCTGCGCTGCGTCGGGGCGTACGTCCCGGACGGCCGGGTGGAGTCCGTGACCCCGGCGGCGCACGCCGAGCGGGGCAGCCAGGTGGCGCTGCGCTGCGACGACGCGGCCGAGGTGATGAAACGCCTGATCGAGCGCGGGGTGGTCGGCGACTACCGCGCCCCCGACGTACTGCGCTTCGGCTTCACCCCGCTGTACGTCGGCTTCGCGGACGTCGAGCGGGCGGCGCGGGTGCTGGCCCGGACGCTGGCCGGCTGAGTCGCGGCCGGGCCGCCGGGTGGGGACCGTACGCACCTCGTCCGGTCCTCACCCAGCGTCACATCCCCGTGTCCGCGCACGTCATCGGCCTGATAACGTCCCGCCAACGGCCGATTCTCCTTCCTCCGGTCCGCCAACACCGTTCCGTCGCTGAGAGGTTGACCATGCCGGACTCCGCCGCAGAACCGGGCACCGCTGCCGCGAGGGACGCCGCGGAGGAGGAATCGGCCTTCTCCCACCCGGCGGTCGAACCCGATTCCACCGCCGGGTACGGCGACCACCCCGACCAGGTGATCGACTTCTACGTGCCGCGCGGCGGGGTGGGCCCGGGCGAGGCCGCTCCCGTCGTGGTGGTGCTGCACGGAGGCTCGTGGCGCGCCCCGTACGACCGGCGCCACATCAGCCCGTTCGCCGGTTTCCTGGCCCGCCGGGGCTTCGCGGTGGCCAGTGCGGAGTACCGGCGCGGGGCGCGGGGTTCCGCCGGTGAGGGTTCCGGTGACCCCGTCGCGGGGCGCTGGCCCGACACGTTCGACGACGTGGCCGCCGCCCTGGACGCGCTGCCGGAGCTGGTCCGGCGGCATCTGCCGCGCGCGGACGCGCGGCGCGTGGTGCTCACCGGCCACTCCGCCGGCGGCCACCTCGCCCTGTGGGCGGCCGCCCGCCACCTGCTGCCCATGGACGCCCCGTGGCGGACCGACCGTCCGGCGCCCCTGCGCGGGGTCGTCGCGCTCGCGCCGATCGCCGACTTCGCCGTCGCCGACAAGCTCGGCGTGTGCGGTGGCGCGGCCCGGCAACTCCTGGGCGGCGGCGAGCTGTTCGCCGAGCGCCGCCCGTATGCCGACCCTGCCCTGCTGCTGCCCACCGGGATCGCGACGACCCTCGTGCAGGGCCGCGCCGACGTGGACGTCCCGCAGGCGGTCGCCGAGGCGTACGCCGACGCGGCGGCGCAGGCCGGGGAGGTGGTGGGGGTGACGCTGCTGGAGGACGTCGGCCACTACCCGTTGATCGACCCGGCGGCGGACGCGTGCGCGGTGGTGGCGGAGGAGATCGCGCAGCTGGCCTGGTGAGCGGAGCGCGGGTGTCGTCGTACCCGTAGTACCTGAGAGCTACCCCGCAGGTGAGTTCCCTGGCGGGACGCGGGTTACCCGGCCCGATCCATAACTTCCCTTGCAGACACGCCCGGTGGGCGGGCGTGCTGGAGGGGAGCGGCCATGAGGCCCAGGGTGACGGTACGTTGGCGGCGGCGCGTGGGCAGATGGCGCCGCGCCGGTTGCGCCGCCCTCATCGCCGGTGCCGTGGCGCTCCCCCTCTCCGCAGCAGCGCAGCCCGGGATCCCGGCCCCGGCCCCCGCCGCGCTCGCGGCCCCGACGGCCGCCACGCTGGACGACGCGTACGCCGCCAACCGGGCCAACGCGGCGGAGGCGTCCCGGATGGCCGCCGGGCACGGCGACGACCACCGCGCGGCGGCGGACCGTGCGATGGCCGACCGGTCCCGTCACCTCCTCGCCTTCGACGGCCGGGGCACCGGACTGGCCACCGAGGTCTTCGGCGACCTGGCGCGCGCCGACCGGGTCGCCGTCCTGGTCCCCGGCTCCGACACCGGCCTCGACACCTACGGCCGGTTCCGCACCGCCGCCCTGGCCCTGCACCGGCAGCTGGTCGCCGAGGCGCCCGCGGGGGCCCGCACCGCCGTCGTGGCCTGGCTGGGCTACGAGACGCCGGGCACCGTCAGCACCACCGTCGCCACGACCGACCGCGCCGACCGGGCCGCCCCCGAGCTGCGCGACCTGGTCGACGACCTGCACCGGATCAGCGGCCCCGGTACCCGCCTCGCCCTCCTCTGCCACTCCTACGGCTCGGTGGTCTGCGCCCGCGCCGCCGACGGCCTGGACGTGTCCGACATCGCCCTGGTCGGCAGTCCCGGCACCGGAGCCGACACCGCCGCAGGTCTGCACTCCGACGCCCGGATCTGGGCGGGGCGGGGCGCCGACGACTGGGTGGAGCACGTTCCGCACGTCAGCGCCGACCTCTTCGGCACCACCGTCGGCTTCGGCACGGACCCGGTCTCCCCGGGCTTCGGCGCCCGGGTCTTCGACGCCGGCGACGGCGGCCACAGCGACTACTTCGACACCGGCTCCCGCTCCCTGACGAACCTGGCCCGGATCGCCTTGGGCGAGACCACGGAGGTGACCCATGACTGACCTGACTCCGGCACACCCGCGCGGCACCCTGCGCGCGGCCGCCGCCCGCGTCGACGCCGCCACGCCGGAGAACCGGGACCGGGCCGTGGACGCCCTGCGCGCCTTCGCCATCCTCGGGGTGGTCCTCGGGCACTGGCTGGTGACGGCGCTGGTCGCCGACGGCAGCAGCCTGCACGCGGCCAGCCCGCTCCAGGACATGCCCTGGTTCGCCCCGGTCTCCTGGGCCTTCCAGACCCTCGCCGTGTTCTTCCTGGTCGGCGGCCATGTCGCCACGCGTGGCTACGCGTCGGCCCGGGCCCGGGGCGAGTCCTACGGCCGCTGGCTGACCGCCCGGCTGTCCCGGCTCTTCCGGCCGGTCCTGGCCGTCCTCGGTCTGTGGGCGGTGACGGCGGCGCTGCTGCTCCTGACGGGCGCGGACTTCGCGACCGTCCACACGCTGGTGAAGCTGGCGCTGTCCCCGATGTGGTTCCTGCTGGTCTTCGCCGCGCTGACCGCGGCGACGCCGTTGCTGACCCGGCTGCATCCGCTGTGGCCGCTGGTCGTCGTCCTCCACATAGACCTGCTGCGCTTCGGATTCGGCGCCCCGTCCTGGCTCGGCTGGGTCAACCTCGCCGCCGGCTGGCTGGTCCCCTACACCCTGGGCGCCGCCTGGACCCGCGGTGAACTGGACCGGCGCCGCTCCGGCTGGCTCCTGCTGACCGGCGGCACGGCGGCGACCGCGGCGCTCGTCGCCTGGGCGGGTTACCCGGCGGCGATGGTCGGTGTCCCCGGCGCGTCGGTGTCGAACCTCAACCCGCCCACCCTGGCCGCCGTCACCTTCGGCCTGGCCCAGTGCGGGCTCGCCCTGCTGCTGCGCGAGCGGCTGCGCGGCGCGATGCGGCGTCCGATGGCCTGGGCAGGGGTCGCGCTGGTCAACCTCTCCGCGATGACGATCTTCCTCTGGCATCAGACGGCGCTGATGGCGACCACGGCCACCGGTCTCCTCGCGGGCCGTCTGCCCGGCCTGCACACGGCCCCCGACGGCCTGGACTGGGTCGCGGCCCGGCTCGTCTGGCTTCCGGTGTTCGCGCTGGTCCTGGCCGGCTGCTGGGCCACGTTCCGCTCCTGCGAGCAGCGCGGCCGAGGGCGGCGACGCTCCCGGGTCGTGCGGGCGCACCGCCCGCAGCGCCGGGCGACCACGGCGGGTGCACGCCATGTCTAGGGTGGAGCCCGTGAGGCGATGGGGGAAACGGCAGCGGGCCCGGTCGAGGGCCGGGGCCGGGCGCATGCTGGGCGTGCTCCACGAGGACCTGTGGACCTGGCGGGCCGATCCGCTGCCGCCGTCGGTGTGGCTGCGCTGGTTCCCGCACGGGATGGTGTGTCTGGCCGCGTTCGGCGTGCTGATCGGGGACGCCGCCCAACTCGGGGACAACGGCGGGGTCGAGCCGGGCTTCGCCTTCCTCATCGGTGTCGCGCAGGCCGGGGCGATGGTGTTCGCGCTGTGGCGGCCGGTCGCGGCGTGGTGGCTGTCGATGGCGGGCATGCTGGTCGGGGCCTTCGCCGTGCGGGCCCAGATGGTCCCGGGCGGTTACGAGTTCACGTGGCCCTGGACGGCCGCCGGGCTCATCGGGCACCTGTTCGTGATGCTGCTGCTCGCCCTGCGGGTGCGGACCCGGGTGTCCCTGGAAGCGCTGCTCCTCACCGCGCTCCCCACCTACGTCGTACAGGGCATGGTGGGCGCCCCGAACTACCTGCCGACCGGCCAGCTCGCGGTCATCCTGTTCGCGGTCGTCGTCGTCCTCGGCATCGCCCTGCGGGGCCGCCGCGAGGCGCGCACGGAACTCGCCCAGCAGACCTCGCTCACCGCCGAGGAGCGGGCCCGGCGCACGCTGCTGGAGGAGCGCGGCCGCATCGCGCGCGAGCTGCACGACGTCGTCGCCCACCACATGTCGGTGATCTCCATCCAGGCCCAGGTCGCGCCCCTCCTCGTCAAGGACCCGCCGGACGAGCTGAAGGAGAACCTCGCCGGCATCCGGCAGAACGCGCTGGAGGCACTCACCGAGCTGCGCCGGGTGCTGGGCGTGCTGCGCTCCGAGCACCCGGACGCGCTCGAGGCGCCCGAGGGAGGCGACGGCGCCGCCCCGCACGCCCCGCAGCCCACCCTCGACCGGCTCGGCGCGCTGGTGGAGAACACCCGGGCCGCCGGGCTGACCGTCACCACCGACACGAGCGGGACGCGCAGACCGCTGCCGCCCGGCGTGGAGCTGTCGGCCTACCGGATCGTGCAGGAGGCGCTCAGCAACGTGCTGCGGCACGCGCCGGGCGCGAGTGCCCAGGTCCACCTCACCCACCTTCCGATCGGGCTGCGGGTGGTGGTCTCCAACACCCGGCCGACGCGCGCGCCGGCGCCGTCGCAGGGGGCCGGGCACGGGCTGCTCGGCATGCGGGAGCGGGTGGCGATGCTCGACGGCACGCTGACGGCGCACGCGATGCCGGACGGCGGCTACCAGGTGGCGGCGTTCCTGCCGGCCGACGGCCCCGACCAGCCCCTCGACCCCTCTCCCGACCTCTCTCCCGATCCCTTCTCCGACCCCTTCCCCGGCCCATCCACCGACCCATCCATCGAGGACGACACCCCATGACGACCAGCAGCAACGGCCGCGTGATCCGCGTGCTGATCGCCGACGACCAGCAGATGGTCCGGCAGGGTTTCACCGTGCTGCTCAACACCCAGCCCGACATCGAGGTGATCGGGCAGGCGGTGGACGGCCTGGACGCGGTGGCCAAGGTCGCCGAGCTGAACCCGGAGGTCGTCCTGATGGACATCCGGATGCCCGAGCTGGGCGGTATCGAGGCCACCCGGCGCATCACCGGGGCGACCCCGGAGATCAAAGTGCTGGTGCTGACCACCTTCGACCTCGACGAGTACGTGTACGAGGCACTGCGGGCCGGTGCCTCCGGGTTCCTGCTGAAGGACGCGTCCGCCGACCAGCTCGCCGAGGCGGTCCGGGTGGTGGCCGCCGGTGACGCCCTGCTCGCGCCGGGGATCACGCGGCGGCTGATCGCGGAGTTCTCCCGGCTGGACGACCGCCCGCGCGCCCCGCTCAAGGCCCGTGTCGGCGAGCTGACCGAGCGGGAGACGGAGGTGCTCGCCCTCATCGCGCAGGGCCTGTCGAACGCGGAGATCGCCCAGCGTCTGGTGGTCGCCGAGCAGACGGTGAAGACCCATGTGGGCAGGATCCTGGTCAAGCTGGGCCTGAGGGACCGCACACAGGCGGCGGTGTTCGCGTACGAGTCGGGGCTGGTGCGCCCCGCGGGATACTGACCAGCCCGTGGCCGTCGTCATCTGCGTAGTACCTGAGACGGATGCCGCAGGACCCCTCTCACAGGTGACGACGTCGTCCCTCCGCTCCGCCTACGGTTGCCACGTGACCGAGACGACCCAGATGCGGACCGCGCCTCCCGGAGACGGAAACGGATCGCGCAGCCCCGAGTACCGGCTGGCGATGAACGCCCTGAGCGGGCTGCGCGAGGACCTGTTCCACGACGCCTTCGCCTACCGACCGCTGCCCCGCACCGACGCGGACGGCCCGTTGGTCCGCCACCTGCCGGCCAGGCTGAAGGCCCACGCGGCTCGCCTCCCGCACGCGGTGGTGGCCGTCCTGGCGCTCCTGTGCTTCTACGGCGGGACGGTGGGCGGTGTGACCGACGGCCCGCTGGCCCTGCTGAGCGGGCTGGTGTGCGCGGTCCCGGTGCTGGCCACACTGGTCCGGCCCGTCGGTGCCTTCTGGATGTCCATGGCGGCGACCCCGGTGGTCGCGCTGCTCGGCAGCAGCTGGGGGGACTGGCCGTGGCTGCCCGGCGCGTTCCTGTGCCACTCGACGGTCCTGGTGATCGTGGCGATACGCACCCGGCCCCGGACGGCCGCGTGGATGTGGGCCCTGACCGCGGCGTACGGATTCCTCAACGAGTCCTTCTGGGGTGCCGGTCACTACGGGAGCAATTCCACCCCGCTGCTGGTCCTCACCGCCTTCGCGCTGCTCCTGATATCGGTCTGGCACATCCGGCGCGACGCCCGGCAGCAGGTGACCGCCCAGCAGACGGTCACCGCGCACGAGCGGTCGCGGCGGACCCTGCTGGAGGAGCGCACCACCATCGCCCGCGAGCTGCACGACGTGGTCGCGCACCACATGTCGGTGGTGGCCATCCAGGCGGAGGCCGCGCCCTACCGGGTGGAGAATCCGCCGGAGGAGCTGGAGCGGGCCTTCGCCACCATCCGGGAGAACGCGGTGGCGGCCCTCACCGAGCTGCGCCGCGTCCTGGGAGTCGTCCGCGCCGAGGACTACGAGGCTCCGGACGCCCCGCAGCCGACGCTCGCCGACCTGGACGCCCTGCTCGCCAATGTGCGCGAGGCGGGCCTGGCCGTGGACAAGGCGGTGACCGGCGCGGTGCGCGAGCTGCCGCCCGGTGTGGAGCTGTCGGCGTACCGGATCGTGCAGGAGGCGTTGAGCAACAGCCTGCGCCACGCGCCCGGCGCGACGGCCCGCGTCGAGGTCTCCTACGTCCTGGGGGGCCTGGGCCTACGCGTGGTCAACACCGCCATCCCGCAGAACACCCTGGTCAAACCGTCGCCCGGCGCCGGACACGGCATCACCGGCATGCGCGAGCGCGTCTCGATGCTGAACGGCGAGATGACGGCGGGACCGACGGACGACGGCGGGTACGAGGTGGCGGTCTTCCTGCCGGTCACCGTGCAGACCGAAGGGGAAGCATGACGATCCGCGTACTGATCGCCGACGACCAGATGATGGTCCGCGAGGGCTTCTCGGTCCTGCTGAACGCCATGCCGGACATCGAGGTCGCCGGCGAGGCGGTCAACGGCCGGGAGGCGGTGGCGAAGGTCCGCGAGCTCGCCCCGGACGTCGTCCTGATGGACATCCGCATGCCCGAGCTGAACGGCATCGAGGCGACGCGGGAGATCGTGGCGGCGGACGGCACCTCGAAGGTGCTGGTCCTCACCACCTTCGACCTGGACGAGTACGTGTACCAGGCGCTGCGCGCGGGCGCGTCCGGCTTCCTCCTCAAGGACGCCTCGGCCCGCCAGCTCGCGGACGGCGTCCGGGTGGTGGCGGCCGGCGAGGCCCTCCTCGCCCCCTCGATCACCAAGCGCCTGATCACCGAGTTCTCCAAGCTCTCCGACACCCCGCGCCTGATGCCCTCGGCACAGGGGGCGTACGGCGACCTGACCGAACGCGAGACGGAGGTCCTGGTCCTGATCGCGCAGGGCCTGTCCAACTCGGAGATCGCCGAACGCCTGGTGGTCGCCGAGTCGACGATCAAGACGCACGTCAGCCGCATCCTGGTGAAGCTGGGCCTGCGCGACCGCACCCAGGCGGCGGTCTTCGCCTACGAGGCCCGCCTGGTGACCCCGGGCTGACCGGCACCGACCTCGCACCACACGCAGTTTTCCCTGTTGCCGAACCGGGAGAGCGGCTGCCAGCCCCACAGGTCGGAACAGGCCCTGACGAGGGCGAGCCCCCGGCCGCTCGCGTCGTCGGTCACATCCGCCAACCGGGCGGGAGCGTCGGGCGGTTCGGGATCCGGGGCGTGAGCTCTCAGCGACCGCCGTCCTGCCGTCGTCGGCGTGCGTCGCGTCGACGCTGTGTCCTGCGTGCCCGGGACCGTGCCAACCGCTCTTCGCGCAGCCGACGCCTGCGCTCGTGGTGCCTTGCTTCGCGCGCCGTGTCGGTGTTCCGGCGCGCGCACCACGGAACCAGGGCACCGGACGCCACGAGGACGAGCGCCACGATCCAGTGACCGACAGAGGTGCCCATGGCCAAGGTGACTGCCGCACCCGCACTCGCGCCGGCCGAGTAGCCCAGCGCCGGCCGCCAATCCCTGCGGTAGAAACGGGTTTTGACCGAGATCGCGAGCGGCCAAGGCGCGATCATGACCGCTGCGAAGTACTTCCCGCCACCGTCCGGGACACCGCAGCCCCCCTTCGGATGGGGCTCGCACCCCAGAGTCACCGTTCCGGCCAGCCCCCAGCCGAACCACAACGCCAGTCCCGCCGCCAAGGCGGCCCCCACCCATTTAGCACGCACGTACGGATCATAGGGAGGTCGACGGACACTGTGTCACTCACGGAGCTGCTGCGGTCTGGGCACGGCTCCGGTCGACGTCCTATCGTCCGTCCATGACGGCTGAAACCGACGCGTCCGACCTCGCGTTCGACCCCTGGAACCCGGCGTTCGTCGCCGACCCCTACCCCGCCTTCGCCGAGCTGCGGGACCGGGGGCGCGTGCTGTACTACGAGCCGAGCGACCAGTGGCTGGTCCCGCACCACGCGGACGTCTCGGCGCTGCTGCGCGACCGCCGCCTCGGCCGG
This sequence comes from Streptomyces sp. MH60, assembly GCF_002939385.1. Lineage (GTDB taxonomy): Bacteria > Actinomycetota > Actinomycetes > Streptomycetales > Streptomycetaceae > Streptomyces. The sequence goes on from NZ_MULI01000098.1 coordinate 15,536, forward strand.
ACCTACCAGCACCGTTTCAGCCACGAGGACTTCGGCTGCACCCCGCCGCCGCCGGAGCAGGAGCCCTTCCACACGCTCAACGACCACGGCATGCTCGACCTGGAGCCGCCGGACCACACCCGGATCCGGCGTCTGGTGTCGAAGGCGTTCACGCCGCGCACGGTGGAGCGGCTGAAGCCGTACGTGCACGGGCTGGCGGACGACCTGGTGTCCCGGCTGGTCGCGGCGGGCGGCGGCGATCTGCTGACGGACGTGGCCGAGCCGCTGCCGGTCGCCGTGATCGCCGAGATGCTGGGCATCCCGGAGTCCGACCGGGCCCCGCTGCGCCCCTGGTCGGCGGAGATCTGCGGGATGTACGAGCTGAACCCGTCCGAGGAGACGGCGGCGAAGGCGGTCCGGGCGTCCCTCGACTTCTCGGAGTACCTGCGCACCCTCATCGCGGCCCGTCGCAAGGAGCCCGGCGACGACCTGATCTCGGGGCTGATCGCGGCGCACGACGAGGACGACGACCGCCTCACCGAGCAGGAGATGATCTCGACCTGCGTCCTGCTCCTGAACGCCGGTCACGAGGCCACGGTGAACGCCACGGCCAACGGCTGGCTGGCCCTCTTCCGCCACCCGGACCAGCTGGCGGCCCTGCGCGCCGACCACTGCCTGGTCCCGTCCGCCGTGGAGGAGCTGATGCGCTACGACACCCCGCTCCAGCTCTTCGAACGCTGGGTCCTCGACGAGATCGAGATCGACGGGACGATCCTGCCGCGCGGCGCCGAGGTGGCGCTGCTGTTCGGCTCGGCCAACCACGACCCGGCGGTCTTCACCGACCCGGAGCGCCTCGACCTCACCCGCCGGGACAACCCCCACATCTCCTTCAGCGCCGGCATCCACTACTGCATCGGCGCCCCGCTGGCCCGCATCGAACTGGCGGCGTCCATGACGTCCCTGCTGGCACGGGCCCCCGGGCTGCGCCTGGCGGCGGAACCGGAACGCCGACCGAACTTCGTGATGCGCGGGCTGACGGAGCTACGCGTGGAACTCTGAGAAGCCCGACGACTCCAACGACTCCGGGCGCCGTCGCCGCCCCAGCAGCCAGGCCCCGACCCCCCACAGCACGGCGGGTACGACGGCCCCGGCGAGGAAGACCAACGGCAGCTCGGTGAGGACGGCACCGAAGTCCTGCCCGTTGTTCTCGAACTCGTTGCCCAGGTGCCGCTGGGTCCGGGCGGTCTGCCACCACACGACCACCGCACCCACGGCCCCCACCAACGAGACCGCACAGCCACCACCCGCCACCGCATCCCGACTCATACCTGTCCCGACGCTCCCACCCGCCGGGCCGGTTTCACCTCACGTCGTCAGGTCCCGCCGTCGCAGCCCCGCCAGCCCCGCCCCGACCAGCACGGCCGCGATCAGGAGCAGCACCAGCACCGGCGACCAGCCCATCTCCCCGCCGGGCAGCTTCGGCAGGTGCCCGTAAGGGGACACGTCCAGGACGGTCTGCGGCACGTCCAGCGCCGGTCCGACCCACCCCAGCAGCAGCACCGCGCCCGCGACGGCCCACGCGGCCACGGCGGCCCGGGGCAGCAGCCCGTGCAGCAGCACCGCCGCCCCGCCGATCACCCACACCGCGGGCAACTGCACCAGACACGCGCCCAGGATCGCCCCGAAGTCCCGTCCGTAACCGGCCGCGAAACCGAGCCCGGCGAGCAGCATGATGAGCGCCGCGCCGCCGAAGGCGATCACCAGGTGGCCCGCGGCCCATCGCAGCCGGCCCACCGCGCCCGCGAGCACCGGCTCCGCCCGCCCGGACGTCTCCTCGCCGCTGAGCCGCAGCACCGACGCCACGACGTACAGCGCGGCGATCAGCCCGAGCATCCCGACCATCGCCGACACGAACGCGTCGGTGAGCCCGGCCTGTCCGCCCATCCGCTCGATGATCTGGCGGGCCTGCTCGTTGTCCCCGACCAGATCGGCCGCGCCCTCCGTCATCCCGCCGTAGACGAGACCGGCGAGGAAGAAGCCGATGCTCCAGCCGAGGACGCTGCCGCGCTGCAGGCGCCAGGCCAGCGCACCGGCCGTACGCAGGCGCCCGGCGGCCGGTCCCGGCCGGGTCGGCAGGAAGCTCATGCCGAGGTCCCGGCGTCCGGCCAGCGCGTAGGCCAGCGCCCCCTGCGCCACCGTCGCGGCCGCGATCAGCAGCAGCGCCCACCAGCGCTCACCGGCGAACGCCCGCAGGTTCTCCAGCCAGCCGAGCGGCGACACCCACGTCAGCACCGACGAGCCGTCGTCCGTCGCCGAGTCGCCCGCCGCCCGCAGCACGAAGGCCCCGCCCAGCACCGCCGCGGTCAGGCCCCGGGCCAGCCGCGCGCTCTCGGTGAGCTGGGCGACGATCGCCGCCATGGTCGCGAAGAGCATCCCGATGCACGCGACCCCGAGTCCGAGGGCCAGCGCGCCGGTCGCCCCCTGCCCGGCGAGTCCGGCGGCGATCAGCGAGGCGAGGACGGCGTTGGCGACCGCCGCCGCGAGCAGTGCCGCCGTCAGCGGGGCCCGGCGGCCGACCATTCCGGAGGCGACGACCTCCTGCCGTCCGCTCTCCTCCTCGTCCCGGGTGTGCCGTACGACGATCAGCAGGCTCATCACGGCGGCGAGCGCACCGGCGTACAGGCCGACGCGCCAGGCGGTGAGTGCGCCGAGACCGTCGTCGAAGACCGGGCCGACCAGTGCGCGCAGCGAGGAGTTGGTCTCCATCTGCCGCATCAGGTCGGCGCGTTCGGCCGCGGTGCCGTACAGGCCCTTGATGGTGCCCGGCATGGACAGCACCATGAGCGCGTTCACCGCGACCCAGACGGGGATCAGCACGCGGTCGCGGCGCAGCGCGAAGCGCAGCAGCGTGCCGGTGCCGGCCAGTTGGCGCGAGCCTGCGGACCGGGCCGCGAAGGCGGTGGTGGGGGCGTCGGCGGTGGTGGTCATCGGGCCGCCACCTCCGCGCCGGACTCCGCTTCCTCGGTGTCGTCGGCGTCCTCGGCCTGGTAGTGCCGCAGGAACAGTTCCTCCAGCGTCGGCGGCGTCGACGTCAGCGACCGCACGCCGGTCTCGCCCAGCGACCTGAGTACGGCGTCCAGCTTGTCGGTGTCGACCTGGAGCCGGACCCGGTGGCCCTGGACGTCGAGGTCGTGGACGCCCGGCAGGTGGGAGAGGCCGTTCGGGGTGCCCGCGAGTTCGGCGGTGACGCTGGTGCGGGTCAGGTGGCGCAGGTCGGCGAGCGAGCCGCTCTCGACGGTCCGCCCCTTGCGGATGATGCTGACCCGGTCGCACAGCTCCTCGACCTCGCTGAGGATGTGGGAGGAGAGCAGCACCGTCCGGCCGCGCTCGCGCTCCTCCTCGACGCACTTCTGGAAGACCTCCTCCATCAGCGGGTCGAGACCGGAGGTGGGTTCGTCGAGGATCAGCAGGTCGACGTCCGAGGCGAAGGCGGCCACCAGGGCCACCTTCTGCCGGTTGCCCTTGGAGTAGGTGCGGCCCTTCTTGGTCGGGTCGAGCTCGAACCGCTCCACCAGCTCCGCGCGCCGACGGGTGTCCAGTCCGCCGCGCAGCCGGCCGTAGAGGTCGATGACCTCGCCACCGGAGAGGTTGCGCCACAGCGTCACGTCACCGGGGACGTACGCGATCCGCCGGTGGGCCTCCACCGCGTCCGCCCACGGGTCGCGGCCCAGTACCTGGGCGGCGCCGGAGTCGGCGCGCAGCAGGCCGAGCAGGACGCGGATGGTGGTGGACTTGCCGGCTCCGTTGGGGCCGAGGAAGCCGTGGACCTCGCCGGTCTCGACCTCCAGGTCGAGCCCGTCCAGAGCGTGCGTGCGTCCGAACGACTTGTGGAGTCCGGAGACGCTGATTGCCTTCGTCATGGTTTGGAAGTTACGCTTCTTTCAGAAACTTGTGAAGTTAAGAAACCGTCAGGATGATGAGCGACGCGGCGTGAGAGATGATCGACGGATGACGAAGGAACCGGCGGAAGCGGCCGAGACGGCGACGGAGGCGGCGGGGCCGGGGCGCGACCCCGAGGCGGTGTCCAAGTTCGTGGAGGGCTTCGCGGCCCAGCTGGTCGAGGCCGGGATGCAGCGCATGCCGGCCAGGGTCTTCGCCGCGCTGCTGGCCTCCGACTCGGGTTCGCTGACCTCCGCGGAACTCGGCGAGTGCCTCCGGGTCAGCCCGGCCGGCGTCTCCGGCGCCGTGCGCTACCTCTCGCAGCAGCACATGGTCTCGCGCGAGCGCGAACCCGGCTCGCGCCGGGAGCGCTACCGGGTGCACAGCAACCAGTGGTACGAGGCGCTCACCAACCGCGAGACCATCATCAAGCGCTGGGAGAGCGCGCTGCGCGAGGGCGTCACCAGCCTCGGCGCCGACACCCCCGCGGGCCGGCGCATGGCCGAGACGCTCGCCTTCTTCGAGTTCGTCGACGAGGAGATCGCGGCGATGATGGAACGCTGGCGCGTGCACCGGGAGGAGCGGTTCGGCCGGGGGTGAACGCCTGACGGCACCCCTACCCCGCCGGCAGCGTCAGCCCCCACGCCCCCTCCCGCGCCACCCAGGTCCGGGTGCCCACCGGTCCGCACACCACCGCGTCGGCCCGGTAGCGGAAGTGCGCCCCCGACACGGTCACCGTCCGTCCGCTGGCCGTCAGCGGCGACGCCTGCGCGTCCACCGACAGGGGCCGCACCTCCACCACGGCCACCCCTCCGGCGCCCGGCATCACCGTCACCGCCGCCACGGGCTGGTCCAGGTCCACCAGCGTCACCCCGTCGACCTCCACCCGCAGCCGGGCCGGACCGGCCACTCCCGGCGCGACGGCGGTCCGGGCCGGACGCGAGGCCGCCAGCGTCCGTACGAGCGACTGGCAGGTCCGCAGCCAGGGACGCACCGGCCCCGGCTCGCCCGACCCCGCTCCGGGGCCGGTCCCCGCGTGCGTCTCCGCCCGCTGCCGCACCGGCGCCGGCACGGGAGCGGGCGGGATCACCACCGCCCCCAGCACCACCCCGTCGCTGTCGTCGACGAGCAGGTCCAGACGCCGTTCCGCGCCGTCGAGCACCGCCCGCGCCGCCGCCACCGCCCCCGTCGGCAGCCCCAGGGACCGGGCGAGGCCGAGCGCCGAGCCCACCGGCACCACGGACAGCCCGCAGCCCGCCAGCTCCCGCTGCCGGTGCAGCAGGGCCACCGCCCGCAGCAGCGCGCTGTCGTCACCGACCACCACCGGGCGCCGCGAGCCGCGCCGCCCGAGCGCCCGCGCGAACTCCTCCGGGCCGTCCGGCAGACACACCTTCGTATGCGCCGCACCCGCGCTGAGCACGTCTTTCGCGATTCTGACCGACTCCCCGTCCAGCCGTCGGGCGACCGGATCGACGACCACCAGAAGCTGATCGGACCTCGCGGAAGAGTTCGCGGAAGAGCTCATGGAAGTCGCCACCTCGGCCATGCCTCGCTTCCTCGGGTAGCATCTTTGTGCAAGAGCCCCTTGCGCTGTTGCGCCAGGGGCTTCGTCTATTCCGGGGCACCCGGTCCGACGGTTGGCGGCCAACGACGGTCGCGGTGTACGTGGCGGAAACCCGTCGCATACGCCCTCGACCATGGACATGCCCCGCCCGGAAGGGGTGTACGCGCGTGCCCGCACTTGTGCTGCTCGGTGCTCAGTGGGGTGACGAAGGCAAGGGAAAGGCGACGGACCTGCTCGGTGGTTCCGTCGACTATGTGGTGCGCTACCAGGGCGGCAACAACGCCGGCCACACGGTAGTCGTGGGCGACCAGAAGTACGCCCTGCACCTGCTCCCTTCCGGGATTCTCTCCCCCGGCTGCACGCCGGTCATCGGCAACGGCGTCGTCGTCGACCCGTCGGTCCTGTTCTCCGAGCTGAGCGGGCTGAACGAGCGCGGCGTCGACACGTCCAAGCTCCTGATCAGCGGCAACGCTCACATCATCACGCCGTACAACGTCACCGTCGACAAGGTGACGGAACGCTTCCTCGGCAAGCGCAAGATCGGCACCACCGGGCGCGGCATCGGCCCGACCTACGCCGACAAGATCAACCGCGTGGGCATCCGGGTCCAGGACCTCTACGACGAGTCGATCCTCACCCAGAAGGTCGAGGCGGCGCTCGACGTCAAGAACCAGATGCTCACCAAGCTCTACAACCGCCGCGCCATCGCCACCGGCCAGGTCGTCGAGGAGCTGCTGGGCTACGCCGACAAGCTCGCGCCGTACGTCGCCGACACCGTCCTGGTCCTCAACCAGGCCCTCGACGACGACAAGGTGGTCCTCTTCGAGGGCGGCCAGGGCACGCTCCTGGACATCGACCACGGCACGTACCCCTTCGTCACCTCGTCGAACCCGACCGCGGGCGGCGCCTGCACCGGCGCCGGCGTGGGCCCGACGAAGATCAGCCGGGTCATCGGCATCCTCAAGGCGTACACGACCCGCGTCGGCGCCGGCCCCTTCCCGACCGAGCTGTTCGACGAGGACGGCGAGGCCCTGCGCCGCATCGGCGGCGAGCGCGGCGTCACCACCGGCCGCGACCGGCGCTGCGGCTGGTTCGACGCGGTGATCGCCCGCTACGCCACCCGCGTCAACGGCCTCACCGACTTCTTCCTCACCAAGCTCGACGTCCTCACCGGCTGGGAGCAGATCCCGGTCTGCGTGGCCTACGAGATCGACGGCAAGCGCGTCGAGGAGCTGCCGTACTCGCAGTCCGACTTCCACCACGCCAAGCCGGTCTACGAGACGCTGCCCGGCTGGAGCGAGGACATCACCAAGGCGAAGTCCTTCTCCGACCTGCCGAAGAACGCCCAGGCGTACGTCAAGGCCCTGGAGGAGATGTCCGGCGCCCCGATCTCCGCGATCGGCGTCGGCCCGGGCCGGGACGAGACGATCGAGATCAACTCGTTCCTGTAGGCACCGCGCGCGCCGACGGCCGGGACCCCGCACGGGGCCCCGGCCGTCGCCGTCGACACGGCGGATACGCTGGCCGGAGCCTCACAGCCTTGCGGGGGACGGACAGCAGGCACAGCACGGACAGCACGGACAGCACGGAGCGAGCGGAACATGCGGAAGCCCACCACCCGGACGTGGATCTGGCTGGCCGTGGCGGTCGTCGCCGTGACCGGCGGTGCCTTCTACGTCGACGGCCACCGCGTCTCCGCGGCCCCGCACGCCGACGACCCCAAGTGCGACCGGGTGATCTCCCGCCTCCCGGACGACATACCCGGCGCCTCGCGCGACTGGGCCCTGGGGAACGCGGTCGCCTCCTGGGGCGGCCAGAAGGCGGTGTTCCGCTGCGGCGCCGAGGAGTTGCAGCCCAACGTCAACCTCTGCGTCACCGCCGACGGCGTCGACTGGGTCCTGGACGAGGCCCGGCTCAAGCGCGACGGTGTGAGCGTCCTGCGGACCTACGGCCGCTCACCGGCCGTGGAGTTCACGTACTCCGGTCCGCGCGAGGAGGTGGGCGGCATCCTCGCCACGCTGGACCCGGCCGTGAAGTGGCTCCCGCAGCAGCGCAAGTGCATCGGCCTCGACGACGCCGCCACCGCCCTGTAGCCCTTCGTTCGGCCCCCTTGGCCGGGCGTCGGCGTGCTCCGTGGTGTCGGATCGGGGCATGACCGACCGCTACAGCGCCGCTTCCTGCCAGGGCCCGTACGGCGGCGGGACCGGGCCCGGCGACTGCGGGGACCCGGCGCGCTTCGAGGTCGCCCGCCACCTGCGGGCGCCGCTGCTGGTGTGCCCCGTCCACCTGGGGCCGTCCCTGCTGCTGGCCGACGGGGTGCTGTGGCCGCCGGGGATCACACTGGTGCGCTGAGAGGGCCCTTGCGGGGGCCGCGTACGCCGGATGGTTGACTTGGGCCCGCCCCTGAAGGCCGGTGGACGCGGAAGGAACCGTACGGTGCCCGGACGACCCGATGACATGGCCCGGCAGTTCGAGCTGGACCGGCCCCGGCTGCGGGCGGTCGCGTACCGGATCCTCGGTTCCCTCGGCGAGGCGGACGACGCCCTTCAGGAGGCCTGGCTGCGGGCCGACCGGGCGGACACCTCCGAGGTGGGCAATCCCTCGGGCTGGCTCACCACGGTCGTGGCGCGGGTCTGCCTCAACCTGCTCCGTACCCGGGACACCCGCCGCGAGGAGCCGCTGGACGACGGGACGCGCAGGCAACCGGCCGTCATCGGCGGCGGCGCGGACCCGGCCGAGGAGGCGCAGCTCGCCGACGAGGTCGGGATCGCGCTGCTGATCGTCATGGACACCCTCGGCCCCGCCGAGCGGCTCGCGTTCGTCCTGCACGACATGTTCGACGTGCCCTTCGACGACATCGCCGCCATGCTCGACAAGACCCCCGCCGCCACCCGCCAGCTGGCCAGCCGCGCCCGCCGCCGGGTCCGGGGCGTGCCCGCGCCCGACGCCGACCCGCCGCGCCGGCG
>NZ_MULI01000099.1 GCF_002939385.1 Streptomyces sp. MH60
GACGTCACCACCGAACTGGTCAACATGACCGTGAGCATCGTGGACGGCTGGTACGCCGACACCCGCATTGACTGGGACTCGACCAGGCCACCGCCCGCCGCCGCCCACCCGGCGTCCGCGAACCGCGGCAACCTCACGGTCGGCGCGGCCAAGGCGGGCGCGCTGCTCGACCGGCAGCTCACCCTGGCCCGCACCCGGGCGCACTCCGCCGCCCTCCAGTGCCTGGGCAGCAGCCGCTTCCACGCCGTCGCCGACAAGGTGGCCTTACTGGCCAGCGAGGTCCCGCTGAGCGGCGCCGGACGCGGGGCCGCCGCCGCGGGACCCGACGCCGCTCCCGTCGACCTGCGCCCGCTGGCCACCGCCGCGCAGGAGCGCCTCACCGACGCCGTGGCCGCCCTCCCGCTGGTCACCGCGGGCAGTCCGTACAACGCCGAGGCGCTGGTCCACGGGCTCTCCCCGGACCCCGCCCCGCACCCCCAGGACGCCCCGTGGCACCAGGTCCGCCTGCTGCTGCGCCTGCACCGCTACGCCCTGGAGGCGCTGGCCGGCACGGAGGCCGGGGCCGGCGTTGCGGGCGGTGCCCCCCAGGACGCTGTGGACGTGCGCCTCCTGGCCGCGGGCGAGGCCCTGAACCGTCACCGCGACGCCGCGGAGGCCGCCGCGGCCGCCGCCCAGGCCGCCCGTACCCCGCGCATCGCCCCGGCCACGGCCTACGCGCTCGGCGTGCTCCACGCCGACCAGCGGCATGAGGTGGAGGCGGCGCGGTACGCGTTCCAGCACAGCTGGCGCAAGGAACCGATCAGGCTGCCGTAGGAGCGGCCGCGGGACGACGGGAGGCGTGCGCGCCGTGAGCCCGGCAGACGACGACACCACGGTCCGCGCGGCCGGCTGCGTCCTGTGGCGCCCCGCGCCCTCGACCGCCTCCCCCGGCCTGGAGCTGTGCCTCGTGCACCGTCCGAAGTACGACGACTGGTCGCACCCGAAGGGCAAGCTCAAGCCCGGTGAGGACCCGCTCGCGGGCGCCCTGCGCGAGGTCGCGGAGGAGACCGGGTACGCCGCCGAACCGGGCACCGAGCTGCCCACCGTGCGCTACCGGGCGAACGGCCGCCCCAAGGAGGTCCGCTACTGGGCCGCGGCGGCGGGCGCCGGTGCGTTCGCCCCCTCCGACGAGGTCGACCGCATCCTGTGGCTGACCCCCGACGCGGCCCGTACCCGTCTCACCGAACCCCGGGACCGCGACCTCGTCGACGCGCTGCTGGCGACGCGCCCCCACGGAACCGGCCACTGAACCGACCCCGGGACCGACCCCGACCCTGCCTCGGAACCCGCCCGTGTCCTCGACGTAAGCGTTCCGTGACCTCACCGCACCGTCCACAGGGGTTCACCCGGCGTTCATTTATGCCCTTCGGCGCCTTCATCTCATCTGCCTAATTTCGGCCTTACCACTCCTCGCACGCCGCCGAATTCAGGACGGCGGCTCCTGGAAGGAACTCCCTCAAGTGAAGCTTCAGCGCATGAACCGGCGGGCCCTCGCTCTCGGTGCTCTCGCCGTCTCCGGCGCCCTGGCCCTCACGGCGTGCGGCTCCGACGACACCGGCGGCAGCAGCAACGGCGGAGACGCCAGCGCCGCCGCCAACAGCAACATCAAGTGCGACGACGCCAAGGGCCAGCTCCAGGCCTCCGGCTCCTCCGCCCAGAAGAACGCCATCGACGCCTGGGTCAAGCAGTACGTCGCCGCCTGCAACGGCGTGCAGATCAACTACAACCCGACCGGCTCGGGCGCGGGCATCACCGCCTTCACGCAGGGTCAGACCGCGTTCGCCGGTTCGGACTCCGCGCTGAAGCCGGAGGAGATCGAGGCCTCGAAGAAGGTCTGCAAGGACGGCCAGGCCATCGACCTGCCGATGGTCGGCGGCCCGATCGCGGTCGGCTTCAACGTCACCGGCGTCGACTCGCTCGTCCTGGACGCCCCGACGATGGCCAAGATCTTCGACAGCAAGATCACCAACTGGAACGACGAGGCGATCAAGAAGCTCAACCCCGACGCCAAGCTTCCCGACCTGAAGATCCAGGCCTTCCACCGCTCGGACGAGTCCGGCACCACGGACAACTTCACCAAGTACCTGAAGGCCGCCGCGCCGGAGGACTGGAAGTACGAGGGCGGCAAGTCCTGGGAGGCCAAGGGCGGCCAGTCCGCACAGGGCTCCTCCGGCCTGGCCGGCCAGGTGAAGCAGACGCCCGGCGCCATCTCGTACTTCGAGCTGTCCTACGCCAAGGACGGCATCAACACCGTCGACGTCAAGACCGCGGCCGCCGAGCCGGTCAAGGCCACCGTCGAGAACGCCACCGCCGCCATCGGCGCGGCCAAGGTCGTCGGCACCGGCAAGGACCTCGCCCTGGAGCTGGACTACACCCCGGACGCCGCCGGCGCCTACCCGCTGGTCCTGGTGACGTACGAGATCGCCTGCGACAAGGGCAACAAGGCCGACACCCTGCCCGCCACCAAGTCCTTCCTGAACTACATGGCCTCGGAGGACGGCCAGGGCCTGCTGGCGGACGCCGGCTACGCCCCGATGCCCACCGAGATCATCACCAAGGTCCGCGAGACCATCTCGGGCCTGAGCTGACCCGAGTGCGGTCCGGTCCCCGCGGGGGCCGGACCGCACCGTCCGGTGCACCGCCGCCAGGAGCCCCCGACCGGGGCTCCGCCCGAGCCGCCGACCACGACGGCTCCGCAGACCGGAGAACCCGATGGACATAACAACGGACACCCAGAAGCCAGCCCCCTCCCGCACACCCCAGCCGCCCGCCCCCGGCGACACGCGCGCCACCCGCGGCGTCACCCGCCCCGGCGACCGGATCTTCGTCGGGCTCTCCCGCGGGTCCGGCATCCTCGTGCTGGTCATCATGGCCGCCATCGCGGCCTTCCTGACCTACCGCGCCGTCCTCGCCATCGGCGAGGACGAGGCGAACTTCTTCACCAGCTTCGAATGGAACCCGACCGGCAGCCCGCCGGAGTTCGGCATCGCGGTCCTGGCCTACGGCACCGTCGTGTCGTCGATCATCGCCATGGCCATCGCCGTCCCGGTCTCGGTCGGCATCGCGCTGTTCATCACGCACTACGCGCCGCGCAAGCTGGGCGGCCTGATCGGCTACGTGATCGACCTGCTCGCCGCCGTGCCCTCGATCGTCTACGGCCTGTGGGGCGCGCTCGTCCTCGTGCCGCACCTGGACGGACTCTACGGCTGGCTCGACGAGTACCTCGGCTGGACCGGGATCTTCGAGTGGAACGGCGGCGCGGGCCGCTCGCTGTTCACCGTGGGCATCCTGCTCGCGATCATGATCCTGCCGATCATCACCAACGTCAGCCGCGAGGTCTTCCGGCAGGTCCCGCGCATGCACGAGGAGGCCGCCCTGGCCCTCGGCGCCACGCGCTGGGAGGTCATCCGGATGTCGGTGCTCCCGTTCGGCCGCTCCGGCGTCATCTCCGCCTCGATGCTCGGCCTCGGGCGCGCGCTCGGCGAGACGATGGCCGTGGCCATGGTGCTCTCCCCGACCTTCGACATCAGCCCGAGCCTGCTCGACCCGGGCGGCGGCACCTTCGCCCAGAACATCGCCAGCAAGTTCAACGAGGCCACCCAGATGGGCCGTGACGCGCTGATCGCCTCCGGTCTCGTCCTGTTCGTCATCACCCTGCTGGTCAACGGCGGTGCCCGCATGATCATCGCCCGCCGCAAGGAGTACTCGGGGGCCAACGCATGAGCAACGCAACCCTGACCCCCAAGAACCGCAGCTCCCTGCGCGCCGCCACGCTGCCCAAGTGGTTCCCCTGGGCGGTCGCGGCCGGCTCGGTCCTCCTCGGCCTCGGCATCAGCGCCGCCGCCGGGCTGAACAGCAGCATCCAGTGGGCCCTGATCGCCGCGGTCCTCTTCGTCGGCGGTTCGTACGGCATCTCGGCGGGCGTCGAGGGCGGCCGGCAGGCCAAGGACCGGGTCGCGACCAGCATGGTCTGGGTCGCCTTCCTGCTGGCCCTGATCCCGCTGGTCTCCCTGATCTGGGAGACCGTGAAGCAGGGCGTGAAGGTCCTCGACGGCTACTTCCTGACCCACTCCATGGGCGTGGTCGGCGACGCGGAGCCCGGCGGCGGCATCTACCACGCCATCCTCGGCACCCTGGAGCAGGTCGGCCTCGCCACGCTGATCTCCGTGCCGATCGGTGTGCTCACCGCGATCTACCTGGTCGAGTACGGCCGCGGCCGGCTCGCCAAGGCCGTCACCTTCTTCGTGGACGTCATGACGGGCATCCCGTCCATCGTCGCGGGCCTGTTCGTGCTCAGCCTGTGGGTCCTGATCCTGGACATGGGCCCGTCCGGCGTGGCCGGCTCGTTCGCCCTGTGCATCCTGATGATCCCCGTGGTCGTCCGCTCCACCGAGGAGATGCTCAAGCTCGTCCCGAACGAGCTGCGCGAGGCGTCCCTCGCCCTGGGCGTGCCGAAGTGGCGCACGATCATCAAGGTGGTCCTGCCGACCTCGATCGGCGGCATCGTCACCGGCGTCATGCTGGCCGTCGCCCGCATCACCGGCGAGACGGCCCCCGTGCTGCTGCTGGTCTGGGGCACCGACTTCATCAACGCGAATCCCTTCCAGGACCCGCAGGAGTCGCTGCCGATGTACATCTACCTGCAGTACGGCGCGGGCTCCGACGCGGCCTACGACCGTGCCTGGGCGGCGGCCCTGACGCTGATCGCGTTCATCATGATCCTCAACCTCGCGGCCCGCGGCATCGCCCGCTGGAAGGCCCCGAAGACCGGTCGCTGACGCGACCCGCAGAAGCACCGTCCGCGACCGGACCCGAAAGAAGCAGTGATACCCATGGCCAAGCGCATAGATGTCAGCGGCCTCAACGCCTACTACGGCTCCTTCCTGGCCATCGAGGACATCTCGATGACCGTCGAGCCCCGCTCCGTGACGGCCTTCATCGGCCCCTCCGGCTGCGGCAAGTCCACCTTCCTGCGCACGCTCAACCGCATGCACGAGGTCACCCCGGGCGGCCGCGTCGACGGCAAGGTGATGCTGGACGACGAGAACCTCTACGGCGCGGGCATCGACCCGGTGGCCGTGCGCCGCGAGGTCGGCATGGTCTTCCAGCGCCCGAACCCGTTCCCGACGATGTCGGTCTACGACAACGTGGCGGCGGGCCTGCGCCTGAACGGCAAGTACAAGAAGTCCCAGCTGGACGACGTCGTCGAGAAGTCGCTGCGCGGCGCCAACCTCTGGAACGAGGTCAAGGACCGCCTGAACAAGCCGGGCTCCGGCCTCTCCGGCGGCCAGCAGCAGCGCCTGTGCATCGCGCGGGCGATCGCTGTCGAGCCGAACGTCCTGCTCATGGATGAGCCCTGCTCCGCCCTCGACCCGATCTCCACCCTGGCGATCGAGGACCTGATCGGCGAGCTGAAGGAGCGCTTCACGATCGTCATCGTGACGCACAACATGCAGCAGGCGGCGCGCGTCTCGGACCGTACGGCGTTCTTCAACCTGGCGGCGGTCGGGCAGCCCGGCAAGCTGATCGAGATCGACGAGACGGAGCGCATCTTCTCCAACCCGTCGGTCCAGGCCACGGAGGACTACATCTCCGGCCGCTTCGGCTAGACCGCCCCTCCCAACCCCTCGCGGTGCTGCATGGCGGTGCCACCGCGAGGAGCACAAGGGCCCGCCCCCGGAATCCGGGGGCGGGCCCATCGCCGTACGGGGGGCGCCGCTACAGGAACGCCAGGTTCACGATCCAGAACGACACCGCGGCCACCACCGCGGCGGCCGGCATCGTGATGAACCACCCCATGATGATGTTCTTCGCGACCCCCCACCGCACGGCGTTGACCCGCTTCGTGGCGCCCACACCCATGATCGCCGAGGTGATCACGTGCGTCGTGGAGATCGGCGCGTGGAAGATGAACGCGGACCCGAACATGATCGAGGCCCCCGTCGTCTCCGCGGCGAACCCCTGCGGCGGGTCCAGCTCGATGATCTTCCGGCCCAGCGTCCGCATGATCCGCCAGCCGCCCGCGTACGTCCCGAGCGACAGCATCAGCGCGCAGGCAAGCTTCACCCACACCGGGATCGGGTCGCCGTAGTCCTCGACATCGGCGATGACCAGCGCCATCACCACGATGCCCATCGTCTTCTGCGCGTCCTGCAGACCGTGCCCCAGCGCCATACCCGCCGCCGACACCGTCTGCGCGATGCGGAAGCCGCGCTTCGCCTTGTGCGGATTGGCCCGCCGGAAGATCCACATGATCGCGGTCATCACCAGGTAACCGGCGACCAGACCGATCACCGGCGACACGAACATGGGGATGACGATCTTGTCGACGACTCCGTGCCAGTACACGGTCGTGCTCCCGGCCAGCGCCGCGCCGACCATGCCGCCGAACAGCGCGTGCGAGGAGGAGGACGGCAGGCCGAAGTACCAGGTGATGAGGTTCCAGACGATGGCGCCCACGAGCGCCGCGAAGAGGATCCCCATCCCCTTCGAACCCTCGGGGGTCTCGATCACCCCCTCACTCACGGTCTTGGCGACCCCGGAACCCATGAACGCGCCTGCCAGGTTCATGACCGCCGCCATGGCGAGCGCCGCCCGGGGCGTCAGCGCACGCGTCGACACGGAGGTGGCGATCGCGTTGGCCGAATCGTGGAAACCGTTGGTGTACGTGAAGAAGAGCGCGACCCCGATGGTCACGATCAGTGCAAAGGTGTCCATGAACGGCTCAGGACTCCTTGACGGCGATGGTCTCCACCGTGTTCGCCACGTGCTCGAACGCGTCGGCCGCTTCCTCCAGCACGTCCACGATCTGCTTGAGCTTCAGCACCTCGATGGCTTCGTACGAGCCGTTGAAGAGGTGGGCGAGCAGCTTGCGGTGAACCTGGTCGGCCTGGTTCTCCAGCCGGTTGACCTCGATCCAGTACTCGGTGAGGTTGTCCATGGTGCGCAGGTTCGGCATGGCCTCGGCGGTCAGCTCGGCGGCCCGCGCCAGCACCTCGATCTGCTGGTCGACGCCCTTGGGCAGTTCCTCGACGTTGTAGAGGACGACCAGGTCGACGGCCTCCTCCATGAAGTCCATGATGTCGTCGAGGGAGGAGGCGAGGTTGTAGATGTCCTCGCGGTCGAAGGGCGTGATGAACGAGGAGTTCAGCTGGTGGAAGATCGCGTGCGTGGCGTCGTCACCCGCGTGTTCGGCGGCCCGCATACGCTCTGCGATCTCGGCCCGGGCGGATGCGTCCGCCCCGAGCAGTTCCATCAGGAGCTTGGAGCCCGTGACGATGTTGTCCGCGGAGGCGGCGAACATGTCGTAGAAGCTCGTCTCCCTGGGGGTCAGACGAAAGCGCACGTGGGGTCCTCGGGGTGCATCGGTTTCGGTCAGGCTGATGCTAGGCGCATCATCCGGCCACTGCTAACGGGCCGTCCCCCAGTGTCGCCCATCAGGCAGAGTGATGAGCAGGGGGGCGACGTCGGCGCTCCGGCAAGGGCCCCCTACCCGGGAAAGTTCGTTACCATATACCCACCAGGGGTATATGTCCGTATCAGGAGGACGCGATGACGACCACCGAGGCCGGCGCGGGTGCGCCCTCCTCCGCCGTGGACCCGGCGGTGGACCAGGCGGAGACGGACGGCACGGACATCGTGACCGACCACGACCGCGGCGTGCACGGGTACCACAAGCAGAAGGACGAGCACCTCAAACGCCTGCGCCGGATCGAGGGCCAGATCCGCGGCCTGCAGCGGATGGTCGACGAGGACGTCTACTGCATCGACATACTGACCCAGGTCTCCGCCTCCACGAAGGCCCTGCAGTCCTTCGCACTGCAACTGCTGGAGGAGCACCTGCGCCACTGCGTCGCCGACGCGGCCCTCAAGGGCGGCACGGAGATCGACGCGAAGGTGGAAGAGGCGACGAAGGCCATCGGCCGCCTACTGCGCACGTGAACGCTCCTCGGCCACGCGCAGCACCTCGTCGATGCTCTCCAGGCTGAGCCGCTCCCGGGCGGCCGACGCCGCGATGATCAGCTCGCCGCACAGCTCGATCTCGGCGAGGGCCACGTGGTCCTGAACCGCCGTACCGCCGACCGGAGCCACACGCGTCACCTCGTCTCTGCCGTCACCGACTTCCTAGAGTAGGGAGCGGCCTACGCACCGCGCATGGCACGGAAGGGCTAGTTCTTGCCGTCGGCCGCCGCACCGGAGCCCTCGCCCGGCCCGCCCGCGTCGCCCGGCCCCGCGGCGATCTTCCCGGCGTAGATGTCCTGCTCCTCGGGCAGCCGTACGCGGACGGCTGCGCCGAAATCGTAGAGCAGCGTCGTCGAGGCGACGTCCACGATGCCCCCGCTCTCCCGCCCGTTGGAGAAGCTGAAGCGGTGCCGGACCTTGCGGATACGGCCCTCGTCGTCGAGGTAGGCGTCGAACGGCACCTCGGCGGTGGCGAACCCCTCGGCCGCCGCGGCCAGCGCCTTCCTGTTGCCCGCCGAGGCACCGCGCGCCGCCCGCGCGAGATCGGCGGTCCCCCGGTAGTGCCGCACCTCGGTCCCGGCCAGCTCCGTGCGCCCCACGAACGTCGCCGTCCGCGCCCCCCGCAGCACCTCGGCGGCGGCGAACGGATCCGTCGCCCCGCCGGTCACCAGGTTCCCGTCGGACAGCGAGGCGGTCTCCACCCGCACCCACTTGTCGTCGGGCACACCGGCGCCCCGGTTCTTCATGAACAGGGCCCCCGGGGCCAGCAGTTCGGTGATCGGCCGGTGCTCGCTCGACCCCGCCGGGTCCTGCGGCAGCCGCACCTTCAGCTGCCCGAGCCGGGCCTCGAAGTCGTACACGCCCTCGCCCCGGATGGTCACCCGCGTCCCGCCGCTGGCCATCTGCATCGCGGTACGCGCCTTGGCGCTCCCGGCGGCCACCAGCCGGTCGGCGGCCCGGTGCAGCACGGCGACCGGATCGCCGCCGTCCGCCCCCTGGACCGCGGCCCCCTGCCCGGAACACCCGGCAACGGCCAGACAGACGCAGACCACACCGCCGGCGAGGGCGAGACCGCCGCCCGGCCTCCCACTCCGCAGCTCCCGCTCCCGCCCGACCATCGCCACCTGCTATCCCAAGCCGTCACGCCCGTTCCGAACCCCCTGCCGTCCCGCTTAACGAGGGGCAGGCGACCCCGGTAACGTTGTGGGCGTGGCGCAGCAGGACGGTCTCGAAGCCCCCGGGGACGCCCCGGAACACCTCACGACAACGGTCGAACAAGGCCCCTTCTGCCTGGCCCGCTGCACCTGCGGCTGGCGAGGCCCGGCCCGCAGAGCCAGAAGCCAGGCCCGCACCGACGCCCAGACCCACACCCCCGCCACCTAGCCGCGGGCAGCCGCCGCCCCCATAGCTGCGGGGTGCGGTGCCACCGCCCCCGTAGCTGCGAGCAATCGCGCCACCGCGCCCCATAGCTGCGGGCAGCCGCACCCCCCATAGCTGCGGGCAGCGGTGCCGCCCCACCCCGTAGCTGCGGGCAATCGTGCCGCTGGGGCGGCACGGGTGGGCGCAGCGGCACCCGGCCAGCGCCGGGCCGCGTCCCCACCCCCGACCACACCGACGCCGTACACCTGTCCACTCCCGCACACCACCGCACCCCAGGGAACCCAACCCCCCGCACCCCCGTCTCCTTCCACGACCCCCCACGGGACGCGGAGGCGACATGCACCGGCGCACATTCCTCAGCACCACCACAGCCGCCGCCCTGGCGGCCACCACGACCGCCTGCACAGGCAAGGACCACTCCACAGGCACCGACTCCAAACCCACCGGAGCCACCGGAGCCACCGGAGCCACCGGAGCCACCGGAGCCACCAACACAACCTCCACCACCCGCACAGCCAAGGCCGGCAACAGCGCCCCCCGCACCCCCACGCCCAAGGCCCCCGCCACCTGGACCGCCCTCGCCAAGTCCCTGGACGGCCCACTGATCCGCCCCGGCGACCGCACCTGGAAAACGGCCCACCAGCTCTACAACACCCGCTTCGACACCCTGAAACCCAGCGCCGTCGCCTACGCCGCCCACCCCGACGACATCCGCACGGCCCTCTCCTACGCCCGCGCCCACCACATCCCCGTGGCGATCCGCAACGGCGGCCACTCCTACGCCGGCTGGTCCTCCGGCGACGGCCGCCTGATCATCGACGTCTCGAAGCTGAACCGCGTCCGCGCCTCCGCCGGCGAGGCGGTCGTCGGCGCCGGCGCCAAGCTGATCGACGTCTACCGCGCCCTCGCCGCGAAGGGCGTGACCGTCCCGGCCGGCTCCTGCCCCACCGTGGGCGTCTCTGGCCTCACCCTCGGCGGCGGCCACGGCGTCGTCTCCCGCGCCTACGGCCTGACCTGCGACAGCCTCACCCGGGCCACCCTGATCACGGCGGACGGCAAGGAGATCACCGCCGACGCGACGGGCGGCCACAAGGACCTCTTCTGGGCCCTGCGCGGCGCGGGCAACGGCAACTTCGGCATCGTCACGGAGTTCCACTTCCGCACCCACCCCGCGCCCCGGGCGGTGTCGGCGTACCTCACCTGGCCCTGGCGGAAGGCCGCCGCGGTCGTCCGCGCCTGGCAGGAGTGGGGCCCGGACCAGCCCGACGAGATCTGGTCCTCCCTCCACCTGGCCACCGCCCCCGGCCGCACCCCCACCGTCTCGGTCGCCGCCTTCTCCCTCGGCACCTACGGCGAACTCCAGAACGCCGTGGACCGCCTGGCCGACCGCGTCGGATCGTCCGCGAGCCACGTCTCCCTCAAACGCCGCACGTACGAGCAGTCGATGGAGATGTACGCGGGCTGCTCGTCGTTCTCGAGCGACGCCCGCTGCCACCTCCCGGGCTCCGTCCCCGGCCACTCGCCGGAGGGGGCGCTCGGCCGCGAGACGTACGCCGCCCGCTCGGACTTCTTCGACCGCCCCATCCCGTCGGCCGGCATCAAGGCCCTGCTCTCCCACCTGACCGACCCCGTGCGCGGCGGCGCCGGCAGCATCGCGTTCACGGCGCTCGGCGGTGCGGTGAACCGCGTCTCCCCGACGGCCACCGCGTTCGTGCACCGGCGCTCCCGGACGCTGGCCCAGTACATCGCCTCGTGGCGGCCGGGCACGAGCGGCACGGCGGCCCAGTCCTGGCTGAAATCCACCCACGGCGCGATGCGCCCGTACGCCTCGGGCGCCGCCTACCAGAACTACACGGACCCGACCCTGAAGGACTGGCGGAAGGCCTACTACGGAGACGCGGCCCCGCGCCTGGCACGTCTCAAGCACCAGTACGACCCGGACCGCGTCTTCACCTGCCCACAGGCGCTGTAAGCGTCAGGCGGCGAGATCCCGCTCGCCCGACGCCTCGGAGGCGCTCTCCTTCCGCGCGCCCGGAATCACGGCACCGCGCCCGGCGGCACCCGTCCGCCCGCGCGCGCTGACCAGCCACCCCACCCGGGGCGAGCGCTCGACGGCCCGGGTCAGCGGCGTCAGCAGGGCCATCGCGACCGGCGACAGCAGCAGCGCGACCGCCGTGCCGAGCGCGAACCCGCCCACGACGTCCGTCGGGTAGTGCACGCCCATGTAGACCCGGGCGAAGCCGCCGAACAGGGCCAGCACGATCGCGGCGATGCCGAACTTCCGGTTGGTGACGAACAGTCCGACCGCCAGGGCCATGCAGAGCGTGGCGTGGTCGCTCACGAAGGAGTAGTCGTTCTTCCCCGCCACGAGCACTTCGAGCCCGTCATGCGATGTGAAGGGCCGGGGCCGCTCCACGAATCCCCGTATCGGCACGTTGACCAGGACCGCGACTCCGGCCGCGAGCGGCGCCCACATCAGCGCGGCCACGTTCGAGGCGGCGTCCTCGCCGCCCCGCCGCCGCACGCCCCACCAGCACCACAGCACCAGCAGCACGATCGCGAACAGCAGTCCGTACTCACCGACGAACTCCATGACCCGGTCGAACCAGTGCGGCGCGTCCTTGGCCAGGCCGTTGATGTCGTAGAGCAGCTCGACGTCGGGGTTCGACCCGGATTCGGCGAGTCCAGCCATGGTGCTGCGGCCCCTTCGTCATGTCCTCCGGCGCACCGAACGCGCGCCTCTTCTGCCACCCCCGTGGTCAGCTGTACGTCAACAGGAACGCACGTCCCCAGTTGATACGTTCCACACTCCACTGAATGATCACGCAGACGTTATCGAAGAGAAACACGTCGCCGCAGCTCAGGGCAGGGTTTCACGCTAAGTTCACACCCTCCCATTCACACCGTGGTGGGCAGCGCTTTCGCGCCATCCTCGGTCACCCGGGTGGCCCCGAAATAGTCGGGGGTGTCGATCGGGTCGAACCGGATCACGGCACCCGTCCGTGGCGCGTCGATCATGTACCCGCCGCCCACGTAGATCCCCACGTGCCGGATGGCGCGCGAGTTGGTGAGGTCGTCCGAGAAGAACACCAGGTCCCCCGGCAGCAGTTCGTCCCGCGCGGGATGCGCCCCCGCGTTGTACTGGTCGTTGGCGACCCGCGGCAGCTTGATCCCCACACTCTCGTACGCCGCCTTGGTCAGCCCCGAACAGTCGAACCGCCCGCCCTGATCGGCCGTCCCGTTCCCGCCCCACAGATACGGCGTCCCGAGCTTCTTCTGCGCGTAGGCGATGGCCCCGGCGGCCTGCTCCGACGGATCGACCCGGGTGGTGGGCGCGGCGAAGCTCTTCTCCAGGGTCGTGATCACCTTGACGTAGTTCTGCGTCTCCTTGTACGGCGGCACGCCCTGATACTTGATCACCGCGTAGGCCCCCGCGTTGTAGGAGGCCAGCATGTTCCTGGTGGGATCGCCGGGCACGTCCTTCACGTACGAGGCGAGGGAGCAGTCGTACGACGCCGCCGACGGAATCGCGTCCGCCGGGTCCCACACGTCCCGGTCCCCGTCCCCGTCGCCGTCGATGCCGTGGGTGGCCCACGTTCCGGGAATGAACTGCGCTATCCCCTGCGCGGCCGCCGCGCTCCGGGCCTGCGGGTTGAACCCGCTCTCCTGGTACAACTGGGCGGCGAGCAGCGCGGGGTTGATGGCGGGGCAGAGATTGCCCCACTTCTGCACGATCGGCTGGTACGCCGCGGGCACGCTCCCCTTGGCGAGCTTCTTGGCCCCGCCGCCCGCACCGCCGGCCAGGTTCCCGGCGACGAGGTAGACACCGACGACGAGCAGCATCACGAAGCCCATCCCCAGGGCAACCGCGACGCCGGCACCGACCCACATCTTGCGCATGGTCCAACCATCCCCCATGGGCGCACGGTTCAGTGACGTTTCCCGGCCATGTCGGACTACCTGAAAGTCAGTCACACACCGTGATACCGGGCCGATTCGATCACGCCACAGAAGGGCTTAACGACGCAACCACGTAACAGGTTGCGCCCCGCGTCATTGCCCGGCGTAACCTAGCGTGATACACAGAGTGACCATACGACTCTCCACGCACCGTTCCGCACCACCCGGCCAGGGCCCGGCGCGGAACGGTGGCAAGCTATTCGTACGAAACCCGCCAATCAATGACGCCAAGTCGACATGCGACGGTGCCATTGTCGGTGACAATGAGGCTTGACCTCTGCATGTCCGCAGAGGATGCGGAACTACCCAACAGGGGCGGTGACTTACGTGCTCTTTGCGGCCGACGAGGGAGACATCAACACCATCATCGGGGGGATCGCTCCGGACTGGGGCCCCTTCGGTGCGCTGGGGACCGAGGCCAAGACGATGGTCCAGGTCGTCATGGCCGTCGCCATCCTGCTCTGCCTCGGCATCGCCATCTGGGGCGCCGCCAAGCAGCGCATCGGCGCCACCGCGCTCCGGGACACCTTCAGCGCGGAGCAGGGCAAGGGCCTGATCGTCGCGGGGCTGACGGGCGTGTTCATCATCGGCTCGCTCGGCACGCTCTTCACCATCGTGTACGGGATGGCCGTGTAGCCCGGCACGCAACGGTTCCTCCCCCTCCATCCCACCCGCCCGTCGTGCCAACCGGCTGAGGTTGCGTTTCCCTGATGTCGAGTCATAACACCGCGCCCGAGCGGGAACCAGCACGGCTACCGTCGTACGTACACGGTCGACCCGACGTCGAGGGGGCGTACGCGGCATGAGTCTCGGAGACGATCACCACTCGTCCGGCGATTACGGCGGTGCCGGTCAGACCCGGCTCCGGCTGCCGGAGGAAGAGGGCGGCCCCCGACGCGGCGGCCGCTCCTCCTCGCGGAGCCTGGTCACCGTGGTCGGCGTCGTCGTCCTGCTCATCGCCGCGATCGCCTTCGCGAACCGTGGAGGAGACGATTCCGGATCCGCGGAGGGCGGCGACGGGGACAAGCCGAAGACGTCGGCGACGGCACCCTCGGGGACGCGCCCCGTCCAGTCGGGCTTCGCCCATGACGAGCAGGGGGCGCAGAGCGCGGCGGCGAACTACGCGGTGACTCTCGTGTCGGCCGACATCTTCAAGCCTGCCCAGCGGAACGAGATCGTGCGGCAGGTCTTCGTGGCCGACAAGCAGGCCGCTCTCGCCGCCAAGTTCGACAAGGTCTACAGCGAAGAATTCCTCAGCAGCATCGGCCTGGACAAGAACGGCAACGCCACAGGTGGCAACACCTATGTCTCGCGCACCATGCCGATCGGGACCAAGGCCACGCAGTACTCCGACACGAACGCGACCGTGGACGTCTGGTGCACGGGTGTGTTCGGCACAGCGGGTGAGAAGACCACCACCCCCGTCAGCAGCGACTGGTTCACCATGACTCTGCAGCTGCGCTGGGTGGACAGTGACTGGAAGGTCGAGTCCTTCTCCCAGAAGGACGGCCCGGCGCCAGTCCCGGGCGACAACAAGGCCTCCAGCGCCGACGAGATGTCCAAGGCCGTCCAGGAGTACGGAGGGTTCACGTATGCCCGCTAACCAGCGTCGCGTACTCAAGGCCGCCGGTGCCTTGACGGCCGTACAGACAGCGCTCGTGCTGTTCGCCACGCGTGCCGCCGCGGCGCCCACGCCGTCGCCGACCCCGTCGGACGACAACTGCGACCTCATCGTGGGCCCCGCCAAGGACTACTGCGAACGAGGCGAAGGCGGTGGCTCCGGTGGGGGTGGGGGGACCACGCCGGACACCCTCCCCAGCACCCTCGACCCCCTCTCCTCCCTCGCCAAGGGCTGTGCCGACGCCGCCGCCTGGACCGTCGACACGCTCAGCGACGCCGTGAAGAACACCGCCGACGTCGACTTCACGAACGACACGTTCCTCAAGCAGTACGCCGTCGTCTTCGCGGCCTCCGCGTTCCTGACCCTGATCCTCTGGCTGCTCGCCGTGGCCAAGCGCGCCGTCCGCGGCGTCCCGCTCACCACCGCGCTCTCCGAGGCCGTCGGGTTCCTCTGGCTCACCGTCCTGGCGTCGGCCTTCACGCCGTTGATCCTGTACACGGTCGTGTCGGCCACCGACGCCGTGACCGAGGTCCTGGCCAAGGGCACCGGCGACCAGACGGACACCTTCTTCGGCACGTTCTCCGAGGCGCTGAAGCAGGGCAACGACATCGGCGGCGGCCCGATCATGCTGATCCTGGTGTCGTTCGTGTCGATCGTCGCCGCGGGCGTGCTCTACCTGGAGCTGTACCTGCGCGCCGTCCTGCTCTACGTCGGCGCCCTGCTCGGCGTCGTCGTCTACGCGGGCCTGGTCGACAAGAACCTGTGGGGCCACGTCCGCCGCTGGGCCGGCATCATGATCGCCGTGATCATGGTCAAGCCCGTGATCGTCATCGTGCTGGGTCTCGCGGGCGCGCTGACCACGGCGGACGGGCCCGACTCCGTGGCCGCCATCGTGTCCGGCCTCGCCATCATCCTGCTCGCGATCTTCGCCTCCGCGATGATCTACCGCTTCGTCCCCGGCTTCGGCGACGAGATCGCCAACGGCCGCAACAACCGGATCATGCAGGGCGCCGAGGGCAAGGCCGCCGCCGTGATCAGCTCCCCGGCGAACCTCGTCGCCCAGGGCATCAGAACCCACAGCAGCCGCAACAACGGCGACAGCGGCGGCGGAGCGTCCTCGTCCTCCGCCGCGGCCCGCCCCTCGAACCCCGCCTCCGGCGGAGTCGCCGCGCACAGCTCGCGCCCCTCGAACGGCGGCGGCGGAAATGTCCCCTCCGCCGCACCCGCACCGCGCTCCGGCAGCCCGGTGAACACACCGCACGCAAGCAACACCCGCAACAGCAAGAGCACAGGAGGTGACGGGCGTTGACGACCGAGTCCCACGTGTCCCACACGGTCACGCCCCGCCGTACGTATCTGATCGGCCGCGCCCGGCCGAACGCGATCGTCGGCCGCAACCGCGAGACCGGAGAGATCGCGCTGATCGTCGTGGGCGCGTTCCTCGGCATGATGTGCGGGCTCCTCGTCCCCGTCCTGAGCCTGCGCATCGTGCTGCTCGCCGGCTTCCCGATGCTCGCGCTGGCGGCCGTCTACGTGCCGTACAACCACCGGACGTTCTACCGGTGGTTCGAGATCAACCGCAGCTACAAGCGCACGCTCCGCAAGGGCACCACCTACCGCTCCGGCGCCATCGAGGCCGGTACCAGGATCGACGGCCAGGAGATCGAGGTCGGCCCGCCGCCCGGCATCGGCCGCATCTCCTGGCTGGCGGCGCCCTTCGGGCCCGACGAGATCGCCGTCCTGCTGCACGCCGACCGCAAGACCGTCACGGCCGCCATCGAGATCGAGGGCCCCGGCGTCGGCCTGCGCGACTCCGAGGACCAGGAAGCCCTCGTCGACCGCTTCGGCACCCTGCTCAAGCACGTGGCCAACGGCGACGGCTTCGTCACCCGCATCCAGATGCTCGCCCGCACCCTCCCGGCCGACCCCGACGCGCACGCCAAGGACGTCGCCCAGCGCGGCGACGGCAGGTCACCGGCCTGGCTGCAGCAGTCGTACGACCAGCTCCAGTCGATGGTGTCCACCAGCAGCGAGCAGCACCGCGCCTACCTGATCGCCTGCATGCACTACAACCGCGAGCTGGCCGCCGAGGCGCACACCATGGCCCGCGCCGCCCGGCCGCACAGCGGGCGCAAGCTGGACCGGGACGCCGGTCTCGCGATCGTGATGGCGCGCGAGCTGACCGACATCTGCTCCCGTCTCCAGGAAGCCGACATCCGCGTCCGCCAGCCGCTGGGCCAGGGCCGCCTCGCCTCCCTGATCCACGCCATGTACGACCCGGACCACCCGATCGACCACATCCAGGCGATGACCAAGCGCAACGCCTGGCCGGCCGAGCTGGACGCGATGGAGCCCACCTACCTCCAGGCCAAGACCCGCGAGTCCGCCACCCGCGCCCCCTGGTGCCACGCCACCGCCTGGATCAAGGAGTGGCCGATGACCCCGGTGGGCGTCAACTTCCTGGCCCCGCTCCTGGTCCACACCCCGGACGTGATCCGCACGGTCGCGGTCACCATGGACCTCGAACCCACCGAGGTCGCCATCGAGCGGATGCTGACCGAGAAGACGAACGACGACGCCGAGGCCTCCCGCGCCGCCAAGATGAACCGCACCGTGGACCCCCGCGACATCGCCGCCCACGGCCGCCTCGACCAGCGCGGCGAGGACCTCGCCAGCGGCGCGGCCGGCGTCAACCTGGTCGGCTACATCACCGTCTCCTCCCGCAACCCCGAGGCGCTGGCCCGCGACAAGCGGACGATAAGGGCCTCGGCCGGCAAGTCGTACCTGAAACTGGAGTGGTGCGACCGTGAGCACCATCGCGCCTTCGTGAACACTCTTCCGTTCGCCACCGGCATCCGAAGGTAGGGGCTGAGCCTGATGCGGGACCCGCTGACCGTCCTCACCGACGCCTTCACGTCCTTCCTCTTCGGGAAGGTGGAGACGACCCGCCTCCCCGTCCGCACGTCCACCGGCCAGGCCCAGGCCGTCTACCTGCCCACGGCCGCCCCCGGCCTCGGCGACTCCGGCGTGATCATCGGGCGCGAGGTCTACTCCGGCAAGGGCTACATCTACGACCCCTTCCAGCTGTACGGCCAGCAGCTCCCCGCCCCGCACTGGCTGGTGCTGGGCGAGTCCGGCAACGGCAAGTCGGCCCTGGAGAAGACGTACGTCCTGCGCCAGCTCCGCTTCCGGGACCGCCAGGTCGTCGTCCTGGACGCCCAGGGCGAGGACGGCGTCGGCGAGTGGAACCTCATCGCCGAGGAGCTGGGCATAACTCCCATCCGCCTCGACCCGATGGCCGCCCTGGACCACGGCATCCGGCTCAACCCGCTGGACCCGGCGATCACGACGACGGGCCAGCTGGCGCTGCTGAGGACGATCATCGAGGTCGCCATGGGCCACGGCCTGGACGAGCGCTCCGGCTTTGCCCTCAAGGTCGCGCACGCCTACGTCAACGAGACCATCGTCGAGCGCCAGCCGGTCCTCACCGACATCGTCGAACGGCTGCGCCACCCCGAGCCGGAGTCCGCCGAGGCGATGAACGTCGCCATAGACGACGTGCGGGCCTGGGGTCTCGACGTGGCGCTGGTCCTGGACCGCCTCGTCGACGGTGACCTGCGCGGCATGTTCGACGGTCCGACGACGGTCGGCATCGACCTCGACGCCCCGCTCATCGTCTTCGACCTCTCCCACATCGACCGCAACTCCATCGCCATGCCCATCCTCATGGCCATCGTGGGCGTGTGGCTGGAGCACACCTGGATCCGGCCCGACCGGAAGAAGCGCATCTTCCTGGTCGAGGAGGCCTGGCACATCATCAACAGCCCGTTCGTGGCGCAGCTGTTCCAGCGGCTGCTGAAGTTCGGGCGCCGGCTCGGTCTGTCGTTCGTGGCGGTGGTGCACCACCTGTCGGACGTCGTCGACGGGGCGGCCGCCAGAGAGGCCGCGGCCATCCTCAAGATGGCCTCCACCCGCACCATCTACGCCCAGAAGGCCGACGAGGCACGGGCCACCGGACGCGTCCTCGGCCTGCCCCGCTGGGCGGTGGAGATCATCCCCTCCCTCACCCCCGGCATCGCGGTGTGGGACGTCAACGGCAATGTCCAGGTGGTCAAACACCTGATCACCGAGACCGAACGCCCGCTGGTCTTCACCGACCGCGCGATGACCGAGTCCTCCACCGACGTGACCGACGACGCGCTGCGCGCCGCGGAGCTGGAGGCGGAGGAGCGGGCGGCGGCGTTCATGGAGCAGCACATCGGCGACTCGTCGGAATCGACGGTGGCGTAGGACGCGAAACGGAGAGGCACCGGACGCATGAGACCGGACGACCGCCGCGATCAGCGGCCGGCCCAGGGCGGCATCCCCGACGGCCTGCTGATCGGCATACTGGCCTTCCTCCTCGGCATGACCCTGCTGGTGTGGACGGCGACCGGCCTGGCCGCCCTGTTCGCCCACGGCTCCTGGCCGGCCGGCGTCAGCTTCACCGGCACCCCGCAGGCCATGCGCCAGCTGATCGCCCAGCCCCACGACCTCCCGGGCGCCTGGCCGGACGCCCCTCGGACGGCACTCTCCGGATACGGGCTGTTCTGGGGCCTGTTCATCGGCCAGCTGATGGTGCTGGTGGTGCTGGCGGTGTTCGTGATGGGCACCGTGGCGCGATGGCGTGCGGTACGGCAGCGACGGCGCGAGGAGCCGTCACCGGCACCGGCATCGGCACCGGCACCGGCACCGGCACCGGCACCGGTCCAGGAGACGCCGGTACACGAGACGCCCGTGACACCGGTAGGGGCAGCCCCGCAGCACGAGGTTCCCACCCCCAGGGCGCCGCAACAGGCCCCGGCTCCGGAGATCGAGCCCGTGGCCGCCGCGACCAACGGCAAACGGGTGAGCGGGTGGGAAACCACCCGCGTCGAAGGCGCGGTGCACTACGCCCCCAGGGAAAGCCGCCACTCCACCGCAACCGAGGCCCTGCGGGACGCGGAAGGCGCCGCCCTCGTCATCACCTCGAACCCCGCCCTCTGGTCGGAGACCAAGGACGCCCGCGCCAAACTCGGCCCCACCCACCTCTACGACCCGAACCACCTCTGCGACACCCCCGCCCGCTTCCACTGGTCCCCCACCGCGGGCTGCGAGGACAGAGCGACGGCCACCGCCAGGGCCGCCGCCCTGCTCACCCCGGTCCGCCCCACCGCCCGCCTCGACCAGGCGCTCGGCGACACGGCCGAACTGCTGCTGCGCAGCTACCTCCACGCCGCCGCCATCGACGGCCGCACCGTCCGCCACGTCCACCGCTGGTCGCAGGGCCTCCAGGTGCAGGACGCCGTCCGCATCCTGCGCACCCACCCCAAGGCCGCCCCCGGTTCCGCGGGAGAACTCGAAGGGGCCCTCACCGCCCACCCCGAGCGCCGTGACATGGCCCAGCAGCTGACCGCCCGGGCCCTGGCCGCGCTGTCCACGGTCAACATCCGCGAGGCGTGCACTCCCAACCGAAATGATGCCCTCGCCTTGGATTCCTTCATCCATGAACAGGGCACCCTTTACGTGGTGGGTGAATCCATTGAGGACCCCCGCACGAGCCCGGGCGCGATGCCGCTGCTGACGGCGCTCGTCTCCAGCGTGGTCGAGCGCGGCCGGCGCATGGCCGAACGGTCATCCTCCGGTCGCCTCGACCCACCAATGACACTCGTCCTGGACGACGTCGCGGCCGTGGCCCCGCTGCCCCAGCTCCCGGAACTGCTGGCCGCCGGCACGGACATCGGCATGCCGACCCTGGCCCTGCTCCGCTCCCGCGAACAGGGCCGGGCCCGCTGGCCCCACGACGAGCTCCCCGTCTGACCGGAGCGCGGGGCGGGTCAGCGCTCCAGCACGTACTCCAACTCGTGGTCGCCGGGCCCGCCCACCAGCGGCACCGTCCGCCCGCTCGGCACGAACCCGGCCTTGCGGTAGGCCCCCTGCGCCCGCTCGTTGTCCGGATGCACGATGAGCCGCAATCGCTCCGCGCCGTGCGCCCACGCCCACTCCAGACCGGCGTCGAACAGCGCCTTGGTCAGCCCGCTCCCCCGCCACTCGGGCCGGACGAACACCCCGACGACGTGCCCCTGCCGCCGCTCCACCGGAAACCCGGCCCAGTCCGTACTCCCGGCCTCCTCCACGATCACGGTCAGCGTGCCGAGCCACAGTCCACCGGGCCCCACGGCCACGAGCTGCTGCGCCCCGGCAGCCCCTTCGGCGCCCCCGGCCGCCCGCTCCTGCCAGAAGGAGTCCGGCCGCGCGGCCGCGTCGTCGTACGTCTCCAGGTACGCGAGGTCCGCGACCGGATCCCGCAGCGCCCGCAGCCGCAGTTCCCTCACCGCGGGCCATTCGTCGGCGCGTATGGAGCGGATCACGTAGTCACCGGGGACCGAGGCACTCATGCCGGCCACCGTAATACCCGGGTACTAGGCCCCTCACCTCATATACGGCCCCCCGGGCGGACGCCCGCCGCGCTCCGACCCCCGACCATGGTCGGATGGAGCCCGTGAAGCCGGTGCCGGAACACCGAGCCGCCGAACCACTCACCGAGTACGTCCAGCGCGTCAACCGGCGGCTCCGTGCCTTCGACCACCGCCATCCGCTCGTGTGGGACCTCCTCCTCACCGGCTTCTGGGTACTGGCCGCCCTGATCGACGCCACCGGCGGCGGCTGGCGCAACGTCGCCCACGACCCCGGCGTTCCCGTCGGCCTCGTCCTCGTGCTCAGCCTCGCCCTCTCCGTCCCCCTCCTCTGGCGCCGCAGTCACCCCGGGGCAGCCCTGCTCGTCACCCTGCCCGCGGCACTGGTGAGCGCCTGGTCGGGCGCCGCGCTCCAGGCCGCCCTGCTCCAGCTCCTCCTCGTCCACCACATCGCGCTGCGTCTGCCGCTGCGCAACCTCTGGTGGGTGGTGACCCTGGTCATTGCCCCGACCTGCGTCACGGCCGCCCGTTACGGGGACAGCGCGGGCTCCTGGAACCAGCAGCTCGGCTCGCAGCTCCTCTCCATCGGCGTGGCCGCCCTCATCGGCGTCACCGTCCGTGCCCGACGCGACCACACCGCGGTCCTTGAAGACCGCGCCCGCCGCCTGGAGACCGAACGCGACCAGCAGATCAGGCTCGCCGCCGCGGCCGAGCGCGCACGCATAGCCCGGGAGATGCACGACATCATCGGCCACAACCTCTCCGTCATCACCGGCCTCGCCGACGGCGGCCGGTACGCCGCCGCCAAGTCCCCCGACCGGGCCGCCCAGGCCCTCGACGCCATCGGCACCACCAGCCGCCAGGCCCTCGGCGAACTCCGCCGCCTCCTGGACGTCCTGCGCGACGACGACCACGACGGCACCGGCCCGTCGCCCGAACTGGCCCCGCAGCCCGCCCTCACCGACCTCGACCGCCTCCTCGACGGCGTCCGCCGGGCCGGCCTCCCCGTCCGCACCACCGTCAAGGGGGAACCCGCACTCCCCGAGGGCCGCCAGCTCACGCTCTACCGCGTCATCCAGGAAGCCCTCACCAACACCCTCAAGCACGCCGGCCCCGACGCCACCGCCCACATCGACCTCTCCTACGAGGCGGGCGGCGCCGTCACCCTCACCGTCACCGACACGGGACGAGCGGCCCCGCTCCCGTCCTCCGCCCTCTCCGACGGCCGCGGCCTGCCCGGGATGCGCGAGCGAACCTCCCTGTACGGGGGCACACTTGAGGCCGGCCCACGCCCGGCGCCCGAGCAGGGCTGGCGTGTCCATCTGCACCTACCGGAGGAACCCCCGCAGTGACCACCGTCCTCATCGCCGACGACCAGCCCCTCCAGCGCTTCGGCTTCCGCATGCTCCTGGAGAGCCAGGACGACATGACGGTCGTGGGCGAGGCGGCCAACGGCGCCGAAGCGACCCGGATGACGGCCGAACTCCACCCCGACGTCGTTCTCATGGACGTCCGCATGCCCGGCCTGGACGGCATCGAGGCGACCCGTCGCATCGTCGCCGGCGGCGGCCGCACCCGCGTCCTCATCCTCACCACCTTCGACCTGGACGAGTACGCCTACTCCGGCCTGCGCGCCGGCGCCTCCGGCTTCCTCGTCAAGGACGCCCAGCCGGAGGAACTCCTCTCCGGCATCCGCGCGGTGGCCACCGGCGACGCGGTGGTCGCCCCGAGCCTGACCCGCCGCCTGCTCGACGCCTACGTCCACCATCTCCCGGCCGCCACACCGCCGAACCCGAGCGGCTCCCCCGACCCACGCCTGACCACCCTCACGGACCGGGAGACCGAGATCCTGCGGGTCATGGGCCAGGGCTGGACCAACACGGAGATAGCCGAGCGCCTTCACCTCGCCGAGTCGACGGTGAAGACCCACGTAGGCCGCATCCTGGCCAAGACGGGTTCGAGAGACCGCGTCCAGGCCGTCATCCTGGCCTACGAGACAAAACTGGTCGGCTAGGAAACGGGGGCTGAACGCAGAAAACCCCGCACCGTTTCCGGTGCGGGGTTTCCTCGCAATGATTGTTCGGCGGCGTCCTACTCTCCCACAGGGTCCCCCCTGCAGTACCATCGGCGCTGTAAGGCTTAGCTTCCGGGT